>NZ_JBIXJX010000010.1:0-330752 GCF_052871955.1 Bradyrhizobium sp. CAR08 | reverse complement strand
GAGCCCTTCCAGCGCCGCGCCCGGGTCTGCTGCTGAGCATAGCTTGGCTTGTAGCCGACTTGCCTGCCACGGTTCCGCCTCAGCTCCCGAGAGATCGTTGATGGCGGCCGATCCAAAGCTGCCGCGATTTGCCCGACCGAGCCGCCATTGGCCGAAAGGCGGGCAATCTCGCATCGATCGTCAAGGGAGAGCTGTTTGTAAGTCCGCCCCATGGCAACACCTCCAGATGGAAGTGTTGCACTTCGTTTGTGAACTCAGGGGACCCATTACCCCGACAGCCGCTTGTTGAAACAAGCTGTCGCCGCCATCGTGCCCATAACCGTGTCCTGTGGTTATGGGTCCAGGCCTCCGCCAGGACGACGGCGGGGCAAGTGGCCGTATGTCGGCTGCCTCACACCAGCCGCAGCACCGCCGCTCCCAGCGCCCCCGCCCACAGCGCAATGGCCGCGATACCCTGAATAAAAAATCCCGGGCCGCGTTTTGCGGCGGCCTTCGAATAGCCGATGAAGTAAACGATGCGGCCGACGATCCAGACCGCGCCGATCGCCGCTGCGCCAGAATCGCTGATGTAAATCGCGAAAAGCCAGAGCGACGGCAGGAAGATCGGCATCCATTCCAGCGTGTTCATCTGGATCCGGAACGCGCGCTCGAAATCCGGATGGCCCGACATTGCCGGCACCTTGACGCCCGTTTTGGCGCGCGAGCGCGACACGTTGATGGAGGTGAAGAAGTAGAACAGGATCGCCAGCAGCGTGACGAGGGCGGTGAGGTGATGCATCGCTAGTCCCTTCGAAGAGGTCCCGGTTCAATACCCGGTCAGCTCGAGATAGCCAACGCCGTCATGCGTACCGGCAAAGCTGATCGGCCCTTCCCAATAGGAAAAACCGGTCCCCATCCACGCCTGTGGATTGAGCGGCTTGCACTGGATCGAGAACGACCGCGAGGGGATCGCGATCTGCCATTCCACCGGGAGCTTGTGTCCCGCGACCTCAGCCGTCGCTTTCGGCATCATCTGGATATCGTCGCCCGCGATCATCTGCGTCTCGCCCGCCGCGCTGATCCAGTTGCCGAACGGATAATCTTTGCCGTCCTTCTGCCGGAGCCGGTACAGCATCAGCTTGTCACCGGATGACAGGTGCAGCGACAGCCAGTCCCAGCCGGTCTGGTCGGCATCGAGTGGCTGGCTGCTCCATTCGCGGTCCATCCAGGCCTGGCCGGAAACATCGACCGTCCTATCGTCGATGGTGAGCGTGCCGCGGGCGCGATAGAACGGCTGGCTGTAATAATAGGAGGCCTGACCGCGCTCCGATTTACGGCTGTAGCCGCCGGCGCCCTGCAACACCACCGGACGATCGGCCTCGAGCGTCAGCACGTAACTGAAGTCGGCGCCCGAGGCCTTCAGCGTCAGCGGCGCTAAAGCGCGATCTTCGGTGCGCTCGGATCCGTTCATCTCCCAATCGTCGATCCAGGCCGAGAACGGTTTCGCCGTGACGCCGGCCTGTCCCACACCACCGCGGGAAAACAGCTCGTTGAAGCGGTGGGTGTCGGCGCGCGTTACCGCGGCATGCGCCATCCACACCTGTTGATTGGCCCAGCCCTCGCCCTGCGGCCCCGGCTGCGTCGCCTGCCGGAACAGCGTCCATTGCAGGCCGCAAGCCGCGCCGCTGCCATCGACGAGATTCGCCGTGAGATACCACCACTCGATGCGAAACTCCGGATGCGGCCCGTGATCGCCGGGAAAGGCGAACGTCTTCCCCGGTGTGACCTTCGCAAAGCCGTCGGCCGTTTCGCCGAGCCCGGCATAACCTTGCGCGCCCGCGCGGCTGACAGCCGCGAGCGCGGCGATCCCGCCCGCGAAGGTGCGCCGGGAGATCCTGTCAGCGCTCATTGGCAAACACCTTGACGAGGCCCGCCGGCTGCATCCGGGCCAGTCGGATCATCGGCGGCAGCGCGGCAAGCAACGAGGCGAACAGCGCGATCGCGACCAGTTCGACCAGTTGCAGCGGAAACACATGGAACGGCAGCCGCCAGCCGAACGCCTTCACGTTCACGATCGCGATCAGGCACCACGCCACCAGCAGCCCGAGCGGCACGGCCAGGAGCGAGGTGAACAGCGCGACCGACAGCGTCTTGGTCAATTCGATCGCGGCAAGGCGCGGCCGCGTGATGCCGATCGCCCAGAGCGGCGCGAGCTGCGGCAGGCGGGAGTTCGCCAATGTCAGCAAGCTGGCCAGAAGCGCGATCCCGGCGACGCCGAGCGTGAACGCGTTCAGCGCCGAAGTCACCGCAAAGGTGCGGTTGAAGATCCGGATCGACTCCGCCTTCACCGTCGCCTGGTCGGCGACGCTGCGGTCGTCCAGCGCAAACTGCTTCTGCAGCGCCGTGATCAGGCTGGGGATATTCTCCTTCGCGACGATGAGACCGATGCGCGTCTGCGGCGTCTGCGGAAAATGCCGGATCAGCGCCGCGACATTCACCGCCAGCTGTCCCTTGGGGTTGCCGTAGTCGGCATAGATGCCGACGATGTCGAGCTCCCAGGTCCCGCCCGGCGCCGGGACGTCTACGACGTCGCCGACGCGGACGTTGAGGCGGCGGCTCAGCTGCTCGCTGATGAAAGCGGCATTGCCGGGTATGAGTTGTGTCCAGGCACGGGGTGCGGCTTCGAGCAGCGGCCAGCGCTCGCGATAGAGCGCGTGATCGGGCAGGCCAAGCAATTCCACCGGCTGGCCCTGCACCTGCGCCTCGGCGCGTCCGCCCGACAAGATCGCCTGGACATCGCTGCGCTCCTTCAGCCAGCTGCGGATCGCGACACCTTTGGCGTTGTCGGAGGCGCTGATGTAGACGTCGGCGGCGAGCCGCCCGTTGAGCCAGCCGATGAAGGTGCGGCTGAACGTTCCCACCATGGTGGACACCCCGACATTGACGGCGAGCGCGAGCAGCAGCGCCATCAGCGCCAGCGACAAACCCGAGAGCTGCTGCCGACTGTCCGCCCAGAACCACAGCGCGAGCGGCCTCCGCGCCAAACGCTGCCCGGTCCGCAGGATGATGTCGAGGAAGGCCGGCAAGATCAACGCCGCGCCGAGCATCAGCGCTGCCAGCACGCCAAGGCCCGCGATCAGCGATTGCCCGTACTGGAGCAGCAACAGCGCGACGGCGAACACGGCGCAGGCAGCCCCGCTCTGCAGGATCAGCCAACGGCTCTGCCTCTGTTGCCAGGCGCGCGGCTGCGCGGTCGCCAGCACCGGCATCCTGACAGCCTTGATCAGGCTGGTCGCCGCGGCAACAAGCGCGCCCACAATGCTGATGCCGATCCCGGCGAGCCACCATTCGGGACGCAAGCTGAGCTGCCCCGGGATTTGCGCGCCGTAGAGCCCTCGCAGGGATGCTGCGACGTCGGGCAAGAGCGCGGCTGCAATGAAATAGCCGCAGGCGAGCCCGATCAGGCCTGCGACCAGCGACAGCGCCACGAGCTCGACCACCAGCACGGTGTTGACCAGTCGTGCCGAGGCACCGCAGGCCCGCAGCGTGCGCAGCATCGGCAGCCGCTGCTCGAAGGCGAGGCCGACGGCTGAATTGACGATGAAAAGACCGACGAAGAACGACAGTAGGCCGAACGCGGTGAGGTTGAGGTGAAAGCTGTCGGTGAGACGCTCCAGCTCGGTCTCCGCATCCGGCTCAACCCGCTGTAAGCGGTCGCCGACGACGCTCGCTAAGGGCGCGGGCTTGCCCTTGGGCTTGCCGATCAGAAGCCGCGAGATCTGGTCCGGCTTGTTCAGCAGCCGCTGCGCAACGCCGATATCGACCACGAGCACGTCGGGCACGAGCTGCGGCAGCACGCGCAGCGGCGGCAGTATTGCGCCGTTGCTGATCGGCGGCGCTGCGCCTTCCCGCTCCTGCAAGTCGGTCAACGTTTCCTTTGCCACCAGCGTCTGGCCCGGCGGCGCGACGAAGCTGCTCAGATCGGCGGCGCCGAGGCGCGGTGCGTTGCCGACATCGACCGGTAGCGTCACCGGCTCGATGCCGAGCAGCCGGACCGAGCGCCCGTTGACCTGGACCCGTCCCTCCAGCATCGGCGAGACCGGCCAGCCGGCGCGGCGCAGCTTGACGAACAGCTCCTGCGGAAAAGTCGCGGCATCAGGCGCGACCAGCATCGGCGTGCGCGCGCCGCCGAAGGTTGCCGCGGCGCGGTCATAGGCGCTGCGGGCCTGCTGGTTGATCGCCTGCACGCCGCTCCACAGCGCAGTCGCCGCGATCAGCCCGATCAGGAGCGTCGCGAACTGCATCTTGTGGCGCCGCCAATGGCTGAGCAGCACGGCGAGGACCCAGAGCGCGCGCCTCATGCGATCCGCCCGGCATGCAGGTTGACGTGGCGATCGAGTGCGGCGGCCAGATGCAGGCTGTGCGTCACCATCAGAAAGCCGCAGCCGGTGCGCGTGACGAGGTCGCGCGTCAAGGCCAGCACGTCCTCGGCGGTGGCCTCGTCGAGATTGCCGGTCGGCTCGTCCGCTAGCAGCAACGACGGCTTCGTCGCTAGGGCCCGGCCAATCGCGACCCGTTGCTGCTGTCCGCCCGACAATTGTTCTGGATAACGCTTGAGCAGGCCGCCAAGCCCGAGACGCTCGATCAGCTCCTTGTACCAAGCCTCGTCGTACCGGCCGGCGATCCGTGCCTGAAACACCAGATTATCCCCGACCGACAGACTCGGGATCAGATTGTATTGTTGAAACACCAGGCCGATCCGGTCGCGCCGCAGGCCCGCGCGTCCCGCATCGGACAATTTGGTGACCTCCGTGTCTTCCAGTCGGATCGTGCCGCCATCGGCGGCATCGAGCCCTGCGATCAGGTGCAGCAGTGTGCTCTTGCCGCTGCCGGACTCGCCGGTCAGTGCGACGCGTTCGCCGGCCTTGAGATCGAGATCGACGCCGCGCAGGACATGGACCGGCTCACCGGCCGAAGAGAACGTCTTGGAGAGGTTTCGGATGCTCAGCACGATGAATGGCGCCGGACGGAATTAGCGGAATTGCTGCGTAGCACACTTGCTGCGGAAATGCCGGGTTGCGTTGGTATTGAAGCCGTTGTTAGCTCCTAAGAGGACCACATCAAAAAAGTGCCAAAAAGGGACGACGGGGAGAACGATGAGCGCTCAGGCAACGCAGCCCGCGGCGGGCAAGATGACGGGGATGTCCAAGGAAACGTCGAAGGAAACGCAAAAGCAAACGCCAAAGGGCGCCTGGACCGTTACATTTCTCCTGTTTCTTTTCATGCTGGTGAACTTCGCCGACAAGATCGTCGTCGGTCTCGCGGGCGTTCCGATCATGACCGAGCTGAAGCTCGAGCCCGAGCAGTTCGGTCTGCTCGGCTCGTCGTTCTTCTTCCTGTTCTCGATCTCGGCGATCGTGGTCGGCTTCATCGTCAACAAGGTACCGACCCGCTGGGTGCTGTTGACGCTCGCGGTGATCTGGGCGCTGACGCAGTTTCCGATGGTCGGCACCGTCTCTTTCACCACACTCCTGATTTGCCGCATCGTGCTAGGCGCCGGCGAAGGCCCGGCGGCCTCGGTGGCGATGCACGCGATCTACAAGTGGTTCCCCGACGAGAAGCGCACGATGCCGACCGCAATCCTGTCGCAGGGTTCGGCCTTCGGCGTGATCCTGGCGGTCCCGGCGCTGAACTGGATCATCGTCAACCATTCCTGGCACTATGCGTTCGGTGCCCTCGGAATCGTCGGCCTGATCTGGGTCGCCGCCTGGCTCGCACTCGGCAAGGAAGGCCCGCTGGACACCCACGCATCGGCCGTGATCGAACCGAAAATACCCTATCTCCAGCTTCTGACATCGCGCACTTTCATCGGCTGTGTGACCGCGACCTTCGGCGCCTATTGGGCGCTGTCGCTCGGGCTCACCTGGTTCACGCCCTTCATCGTCAAGGGCCTCGGCTTCTCGCAGTCTCAGGCGGGCTTCGTCTCGATCCTGCCCTGGGTGTTCGGGGCGACCATCGTCATTCTCACGGGCTGGATCTCGCAGGTGATGCTGGCACGCGGCTACACGTCGCGGATCTCCCGCGGCGTGCTCGGCTCTGTGCCGCTGATCGTCGGCGGCCTGATCCTCGCGATGATGCCGCACGTCCAAGGTGCCGGCCTCCAGATCGCCCTGCTCGTGGTCGGCTCCGGCCTGTGCGGCGCGATCTACGTCGTCTGCCCGCCCATGCTCGGCGAGTTCACGCCGACGTCGCAGCGCGGCGCGGTTCTCGCGATCTACGGTGCGCTCTATACGCTTTCCGGCATCATCGCGCCGCTCGTGATGGGCAGCGTAATCCAGCGCGCCGGCAGCATGCTCGACGGCTACATGACCGGCTTCACCATCAACGCCGCGATCATGGTCGGCTCCGGTGCGCTCGGGCTGCTCCTGCTCTGGCCCAACACGGAAAAGGCCAGGCTGACCGGTGGAGCTGCTCCGCAGGCAGCGCCGCTGAAGAGCGCGGTGTCGCCGACGTAAGGGGCCACTTCAGCCAACCCAATCACAACTGTCATCCCGGCGAAGGCCGGGATCCATAACCACGATTTTTAGTTTGGCGAAGACTTGGAGTTGGCAGCTTTGCGCCACAACTCCGATTCGTGGTTATGGGCCCCCGGCCCCTATGCGCAATTGCGCACTAGGCCGGGACGACAATTGAGTTTGTTGCTCAAGCCGCGATTTGCCGCTTCCGCTCCGTGAACGGCGACAGCACCACCGTCGCGACCATGAAGATCACGGATGCGCCGAACACCCAATGCGGCGCGCTCTGGTCCATAATCCAGCCGAACAACAGCGGGCTGACGATGCCGCCGAGATTGAAGCCGGTGGAGACGATGCCGAAGGCGCGCCCCGCCGCGCCGGGAGGTGCTGCATTGCGCACCAGCATGTCGCGCGAAGGCGCGATCACGCCGGAGAGGAATCCCGCGGCCGCCATCGTGGCGGTCAGTGCCCAGCCCGGCAGCGTGACCAGCGCGATCAGCAGCACGATCGCCGCGTTCGCGGCGAAGCAGGCGGCGGCGACATAGCCGTGGCGCTCGGTGTGGTCGGCAAGAAAGCCGCCCGCGAGCACGCCGGCGGCGCTTGCACCGAGGAAGGCGGTGAGCGCGACATTGGCCGCGGAATAGGTGACGCCATAGCCACTCATCAGCGCCACCACGCCGAAATTGTTGATGCCGGCGACCGACAGGCTGAGCAGCATGAACAGTGCCGTCAGCGTGATCAGCGCCGGCGTGATCACGGCCTGTTTGGGTGCGTTCTCGGTGCCTGGCTTGGTCTTGTGCGCGCCGGCATCGGGAATGTTCATGGTCACCAGCAACACCGCGACCAGAACGCCGATCACGCCCGATGCGATCAGCGCACCGACACCGCCTGACACGATGACCATCGCGGCGACGATCGCCGGCGCCACCGCGCCGCCGAAATAGCCGGCAAAGGTATGGATCGAGAAGGCGCGGCCCATCCGCGCTTCGTCCATGTGCTCGGCGAGGATGGCGTAATCGGCGGGATGGTAGACGCTGTTGGCGAGCCCGAGCAGCACGGCGCAGGCGATCAGCGAGGTGTAGCTGAGATGCAGGCCAAGCAGGATCAGCGCGAGGCCGCCGAGGGTGAGGCCGCCCAGCAAAATCTTTCGCGCGCCAAAATGGTCGACGAGATAGCCGGTCGGCGCCTGCGTCAGCCCCGACACCACGGCCGACACGGTCAGCGCGAAGCCGAGCTCGACGTAGCCGACGCCGAGTTGATTTTTGAGGAAGGGAAACAGCATCGGCAGGACCAGCAGATGAAAATGGCTGACCCAATGCGCGATCGAAATCCCCGTCAGCGTGCGTAGCGCGCTGTCCGCCTTGCCTTGCTGCGGTGCGGCGAGAACGTCGACCATTGCAGTTCCGTTTCACGTCCTTTGGAGACGCGCAAACTATCGGGCAGAGCGGTTATTTGTCCATGAACGCAGGCGCATGGCAGTAGCGCGGGGCAGGACGACAGTTGAGAGCGTGGCAAGAGACGAGCCCCTCAAAACGGCTCGTCGTCCGGCCCGTAGCGGTCGCGCTTTGGTGTCGCGATGTCGCCGTCTTCGTAATCATCGTCTTCGGTGTCGCGCGGAGGCTGAGGCTTCTTCGCCTTGTCTTTTGCTGGCGCGTCGTCCGCAATTTTGGGCGGCGCGCTCGGCTTGCCGATCTTGGCCATGGCTGGTCCCGGACAGTGATGCTGCGCCCAAACCTATCCGGAAGATATGTGCAGTTCCTGACTTATCTCAAGGCGGTCAGTGCACCACCGGCCCGCCGGCCTTCTTCCAGGCATCGATGCCGCCGGCGATGTGGGCGGTGTTGGTGAGCCCGGCCTCCTTGGCGGCGGCGACAGCCATCGCAGAGCGTTCGCCGAAGGCGCAGAAGAACACGACGCGGCGACCGGTGGCGGCCGCGACCTCGCGCAGCATGCCGCCGGGCTTGAGGCTGTCCTCAACGGACGGATAGGGTGTATGCAGCGCGCCTTCGAGCATGCCGTGCTTCATCCGCTCATTGGTCTCGCGCAAATCGACCAGCAGGATATCGGGACGGCCGAGGCTGCGGATCGCCTCGACGGCGCGGAGCACGCGGCCCTCTTTCTCCAGCTCCTCCTGGTGCAGGCCGACATGCATGTTGGCGGGCACCGCGACGTCCATCATCTTCGGATTGGGCAGCTTCAGATTGGCCATCAGCTCGATATAGTCGTCGACCGAGCGCACCTGGAGCCGCGGATTGTAGCGTTTCTCCTCGCCGATGGTGGAGACGGTGTCGCCCTTGTAGTCATGCGCCGGGAACACCATGGTCTCGTCGGGCAGCTTGAGCAGGCGGTTGAAGATCGAATCGTACTGCGCGCGCGACGAACCGTTCTGGAAATCGGTGCGGCCGGTGCCGCGGATCAGCAGCGTGTCGCCGGTGAAGACGCGGTCGCCCATCAAGTAGGAGTAGGAGTCGTCGGTGTGGCCGGGCGTGTACATCACGTCGAGCGACAGGCCCTCGATCGTCACCTTGTCGCCGTCGGCAACCCGCATCGCCACCACGTCGGCCTTGGTCTGGTCGCCCATCACGGTCATGCAATGGGTGCGGTCGCGCAGCTCGCCGAGGCCGGTGACGTGGTCGGCGTGCAGATGGGTGTCCACGGCCTTGACCAGCTTGAGATCGAGCTCGCGCAGGAGCTGGCAGTAGCGGTCGACCTTCTCCAGCACGGGATCGAGGATCAGCGCCTCGCCGCCGGCGCGGCTCGCCAGGAGATAGCTGTAGGTGCCCGAAACACTGTCGAAGAGCTGGCGGAAGATCATGGCAAGACCCGGCGTGAACTACCCCGAGATTCTACTACATTTCGAGCTTACAAGAGAAGCAATTCACTGCGTAAGCAAGAAAATTTGGAAGATTTTTATTCCTGTGACGGGCGGGTGGGCGTCACCTAGCCACCGCTGCCATTCCCCGCGAAGGCGGGGAATCCAGTACGCCGCGCCCTCCCGTACCCCTCGCGCTCTCGGAGTACTGGATCGCCCGCCTTCGCCGGCGATGACACCGAGTATGCCGCGACGCTTCGCCCCGGCAAAAGGCTCAGGGCCTCACCACCGTGTATCCGTTCTCGCTGAGGAACAGGATCTGCCCGACCCCGACCTGCACCGGCGTAGCGGCAGGGATGAACTCCGGCCGCTTGCCGGTCTCCCGCTCGATCGTGTCGACAGTGTTGAGGCAGATGTCGAAGCGTACGCCTTGCGCGATCAGGCTCTCGACCTGCTTGCGGCGCTCGCTGCCGGTGAACAGGAGGTCGATGCCGGGACCGAACGCCACCACCTCGATTGCGACCTTGTCGGGGTCGTAGGCCTTCAGCAAATTGTTGGCGACGCTGAGCACCAGAGCTTGCTTCCTGGCATCGCCATCGGAGAGCTGCAGCACGATCTTGTGCTCGGCGAACGGCTTGTCCTGGAGCGGCACCTGCTGCGCGAAAGCCGGTGGCATCGCCGCCCAGGCGAACAGCGCCAGCAGCATCGCGGATAGGGTTTGCGACCGCATCATCCCTGTCCTGCGATGCCCGGATTACCCTCGACGCCCTTTAGCGTGACGCCGGAGCCGAGCCGCTCCTGAAACATCCGGCCCGAGCGCAGATATTTTGCCACCACATCCCACACCGGCGCGCCTTGCTGGCCGTTGACCGAGGCCCAGCCCGCGACCTTGTAGCGGTGGCTGGCACTGAGCGCCTTGCCGCCATTGAGCTTCAGCTCCGAGATCCGGCTGCCGATCGTCGCCGTCGGCGTGCAGGTGTAGCTGAGCCCACCGGCGCGCACCATGTCGCCGCCCTGCTGGTAATAGGGATCGGTATTGAAGAGGTTGTCGCAGACGTCTTCCAGCACGTCCTTGATCTCCGCGCCGGTCATCTCCTGCACATAGGTCTCGGGATAGCTGATCGCGGTTTCCGCGAGCAAATCCTCCATCGTCAGTGCCTGGCCGGACAGTCCGGTGACGCCCCAGCGGAAGCCCGGCGACAGCGCGATCTCGGCGTCGAACTCGGTGCGCAGCGCGCTGCAGATAAGCTCGTCGACCGGGCCGGCGAAATTGTCGCGTCGATACAGCAGGCGATCGGGCGTCGCGATCTTCTCCAACCAGTCGGTGACGAAGGGTGCCCGCAACCGGCCGATCAGTTCGGCCATCCCGGGATCGGGTTTCAACAGCTCGGAATAGACCGGCAGCAGATGATATTTGACGTCGCCGACCTTGCCCTTGTCGAGCGCGAGATCGAGCACGGCCAGAAATTTTCCGTTGGAGCCGGCATTGGTGACGAGCGTCGTGCCGCTCGCATTCTTCACGGCGATGGGCTGCGGGATCGCATCATGGGTATGGCCGCCGAGGATGACGTCGATACCGGTGACGCGGCTTGCGAGCTTGAGATCGACGTCCATGCCGTTATGCGACAGCAGGATGACCGCATCGACCTTGTCGGTGCCGCGCAGGCCGTCGACATGCTTCTGGAGCTCTTCCTCGCGGATGCCGAAGGACCAGTCCGGCGTGAACCGTTTGGGATGCGCGATCGGCACGTAAGGGAAGGCTTGGCCGACGATCGCGACGCGATGGCCGCCGAGCTCCTTGATCACGGAGGGCTTGAACACGCGTCCCGTCGCCTTGTCGAAGGCCGGGGCATCATTGAATGCGGCTTCCTCGGTGAGAAAAACGTTCTGCGCCAGAAACTCGCCCCTGAAGCGCGCGAGATTGTCGCGCAGCGCCTGCTCGCCATAGGTGAATTCCCAATGCCCGGTCATCGCCTCGACACCGAGCAGGTTTGCGGCCTCGACCATGTCGCGGCCCTGCATGATGTTGGCAAGTCCCGAGCCTTGCCAGAGGTCGCCGCCGTCAACGAGCACGGACCGTTTTTCGCCGACATCGCCACGCAAGCGGTCGATCAGCGTCTTCAGATGGGCGAAGCCGCCGAGCTTGCCGAAGCGGCCTGCGGACTTCTCGAACTCGAAGCAGCTGAAGGCATAGGCATCCGCGCTGTCGGGCCTGATGCCGAAACGGTCGAGAAAGGCGCGGCCGACCAGATGCGGCGGCCGTCCCGCCATCTCGCCGATCCCGATATTGACGCTGGGCTCGCGAAAATAGACTGGATTGAGTTGCGCATGCGTGTCGGTGAGGTGAAGGATGCGCGCATTGCCGAACCGTTCGAGGTCGTAAATGCTCGCAGCCTCAGCACCGAGCGCAAGCCGCGGCAGGCTCAGCGATGCGGCAGCAAGGCCTGCATTCTTCAGGAAATCGCGGCGGCGGATCGCCATCCAGAAATTCTCCGCGCCCTCTCACGGTCGCAAGGCTGTTGCACAAGCGAACAGTCTAACGGATTTCCATCGCCTTCCAGGCTTCTTTTTCGGAAATCGCCTGGAAGATCGACGCCTTCGCCAGCGCCTCGGCCTCCCTGGCTGCGGCCACGGCGCGGTCGAAATCGCCGCCATCGGCCGCCTTCTTTGCGGCGGCCAGCGTCGAGACGGTCACGGTCCATTGGTTGCGCATGCCGGCGGCCTCCTTGGAGGCGGCCTCGGCGGCGGCAAAGGCCGCCTTGTAGTCTGCCTCATCTGCCGCGCGCGCCGCCGGCGCGAGCCCGAGGGTAAGCAGCAAGGCAAGCAGCCGGGCGAAAGGGAGTGACAGCTTCATGGCCGCGCTCCCGGTCCCGATATCGGCAGGCCGTTGGCGACGTAGGACAGGAAATATTCGACGTCGCGATATTCATCCGCCTGCGGCTCCAGCGGAACCGCGCGGGTCTGGCTGTTGCAGGTGACGAAGCGGCGGCTGGTGGTGCCCATGCCGCTCCATTCGGAGCGGTAGATCGGCATCGCGTTCAGAATGCCAAGCGCCGGCGCCAGGGTCTCGGCGCGGATGCGCTCACCCGGGCTCTGCACATGGCAGCTCGCGCAGGAGAAATTCAATTGGCCGCGGCGGGTGTAGAAATAGCGCTTGCCGTTCTCGAATGCCGCGAGCGCGCGAGGATCGTCGGGGATCTTGATGTCCATCGGCTTGCCGCGCGAGGTGAAGGCCATGTACGCCGTGAGCGAGGCCATCTCGTCCTTGACGTAGGAATAGGGCGCCTCGCCATTGGCCTCGCGGCAGCGGTTGAGCGCCAGCTCCAGCGTGACGACCTTGCCTTCCTTCTCGTCGAAATAAGGATAGTTCTGGCGGATGCCGATGCCGCCGTTCGGGAAGCAGTCCGCATAGGTCTTGCCGTTCTTGAACGGGGTGGCGAACATCTCCTTGCCGGCGTCGAGCGCAAACTCGTAGGGCGGGAATTCCTCCTTCTCCCGCCACTGCCGCTTCATGTCCTCGTTCATGGAATAAGGACCGTTGACGAAATCCTCGTGCTTCACATCAGGGAATTTCTGGAAGAAGAAGTTCTGGAACGCCTTGGCATCGGCGATGGGATCGACCTTGTCGGCCGCCACCACGCGTGGAGAGGTGAGGGCCAACGCGACGAGCGCGGCGCTCAACGAACCAAGCAGGATGGTGGTGCGGGCCTTCATCACGAGATCTTCGCAGTGGTCGTGTCCGACGCACCCTTGTTATCCGTCCAGAAGACCTTGAGATCGTCGCCCTTCTTGGCTCCCTTGAAGCTGAACTTGACGTAGGGGTCCTTCGAGACCGCGGTGCCCCAATCGGCAACGAAGACGTCCTTGCCGTTACATTCGAATTTCAGCTGCTGGATGTAATGCGCCGGGATCAGTTCGCCTTTGGCGTCCTTGACGAAGCCGGTATCCATCGGGTGCTGGATCAGCGCCTGCACCTCGGTGATGTCGCCGTTGGTGGTGGCGCGGACGCGAATGCTGGATGCCATCTCGATCTTCCTCGCTTAGCCGCCGCAGCCGCCGACGGTGACCTTGACCTCTTTGGTCGCGCTGTAGAGCTTGCCGTCGGCCTCCACGATCGCGACCACGTTGGTGGTCTTGGCCATCTTCAGCCGGTTGGCGACAGCAGGGATCGTGCCTTCGGGAATCCTGTAGCTGGCGGCCAGCGCGCTGGGATTCTCGGCCACGAAGAATGAAATCGAGGTGACCTTGTCGAGTGTCGTCGTCACCGAGATCGGCACCACACCGCCGTTCTCGGCGATCTCGGGGGCGTCCAGCTTGACCTTGTCGGACGGCTCGGCGGTTTTGCCGTAGAGCGCCTTGATGGCGTCCGCCTCGCTCTTTTGCTTGAACGCCTCTTCCGGATATTTGTCGTTGGCCGCGGCGCGCGCGGGCGCGGCGCCGAACGGCAGATTGCCGAGGCCGAGCAACGCGACCGAGGCTGCGCCCTGAAGGATCAGGCGCCGCGTCGCGCTTGGGCCGGTGAGTGTGGTCATCTCTGGTCTCCCAACCAAATCTCGTGGCATGCCTGAAGTCACAGGGTCTGCAGGAAATCAACGATCGCGCTGATCTCCTGTTCGGTCACAATCCGGTTCCGGCCGAACGGCGGCATCATGGTCTGCGGATTGCGCTTGGTCTCGTCGAAGATGATCGCGGTCAGTTCGTTGCGATCGGGGTACTTGGCCTTGAGGTCCTTCAGTTCCGGCCCGATCGTTCCCGGCAGGTCGCCACCCCTGATGACATGGCAGGTCAGGCAATTGCCCTTGCCGCGGTCGAAAGCGAGTTTCTGGCCGTCGGCCACAGCGGACTGCGCCCACGCCGGGGTGGCGAGGCCGGCTGCAATGGCCAGCAAGATGAACAGAACGGGCGTCCGGGAAAAGGCGGTCAAGGCGTTATTCCGAGGCGTTATGCGATGGTCTCGATTACGAAATAGAAGCGTTCCAAAGCACAAAGGGCGCCGCCTGACAATCAAGACTATCCACGCGACAAAATGGAGTTAATATCTTCCCGATTGCAACTAAAGAGATTATTTGTTCAGCCGGCTTGGTCCGAGAGTTAGGGACCGTGGCGCGGGCCGGCTGTTTCCTGAGCGTTTGGGCGCTCAACCTGTTTTCATCGCGTTCTCGTTTTTTCAAGGGGACCTCACTTGGCTGAATATGTCGTCGAATTCGGCAGGGATGGCGGTCGGGTCGAGTCGGATGGGCGGCTCGATGCGCCGGCATTTCATCGCAATCACGAGCCGCTCTGGGCGGCACTGGAACGGCATCTCGCCGGCTGCACCGGCAACGTGGTCGAGCTCGGCAGCGGAACCGGCCAGCACGTGGTCTACTTCGCCCGTCACACGCCCGGCCTGATCTGGTGGCCCAGCGATCTCAACCAGCGCCACCTCAAGAGCATCGAGGCCTGGCGCGTTCATTCAGGCCTCAAAAACATCCGCTCGCCGCTGCGGATCGATCTCACCGATCCGGACTGGTGCCCGGAGATGAAAAGCGGGCAGGGGCCGTCGAGTCTTGCCGCATTGTTCTGCGCCAATGTCATCCACATCGCGCCATGGAGCGTCGCCGAGGGTCTGTTCGCCGGCGCCGGCCGCTATTTGCGGGCCGACGGCAAGCTGTTCCTCTACGGCCCGTTCAAGCGCGGCGGCAAGCACATCGCGCTCAGCAATGCGGTGTTCGACACCTCCCTGCGTGAAGGCAATCCCGACTGGGGCGTGCGTGACATCGCCGATGTCGAGGCGCTTGCCCGCGGCGTTGGTCTTCGCCTTGTCGATACGATGGACATGCCCGCGAACAATCTGACCTTGGTATTCGCGCGATAGGAGGTCGTCATGCCCGGGCTTGTCCCGGGCATCCACGTTCTTCGTGCACCAGCTAAGGCGTGGATGGCCCGGTCAAGCCCGGCCATGACGGTGCGGAGATGTCAGCGCCGCAAACGCTAGCCCTCGTCCTTCCACCCGATCTTGTCCTTTAAGAACCGAAAGCCAATCACCTCGAACCCGGCGCGCTCCTTGTTGTCCTTGCCGTAGCCGTGGCCACCGGCTTCAGGCTCGTAGAACCAGGCCTCGTAGCCCATGGCCTGGAGCTTTGCCGCCATCTTGCGCGCATGCCCGGGATGGACACGGTCGTCGCGTCGCGTGGTGGCGATCAGGATCGGCGGATACGGCTGGCCGGCCTTGACGTTGTGATAGGCGGAGTAGGACTTGAGCCAGTCCCACTCCTCGGGCTTGTCGGGATCGCCATATTCCGCGATCCAGCTCGCGCCGGCGAGCAGCTTCGTGTAGCGGCGCATATCGATCAGCGGGATGGTGCAGAACAGCGCGCCGAAACGTTCGGGGTATCGCACCAGCATGTTGGTGATGAGGATGCCGCCGTTCGATCCTCCCTGTGCGGCAATGCGCTTTGCCGTTGTCATGCCGCGGCGGACGAGATCGGCGGCAACGGCCGCGAAATCGTCGTGCGACAGTTTCTTGCCGGCGAGCCGGCCGGCATCGTGCCAGCGCGTGCCGAATTCGCCGCCGCCGCGCAAATTCGCCTGCACCGTGGTGCCGCCACGCTCCAGCCACAGCTTGCCGAGTGACGGGTTGTAATACGGCTTCACCGAATGGGCGAAGCCGCCATAGGCGCTCATATAGACCGGTGCATCGCCGGTCTCGCCGGCGGGGCCGGTCTGTACATAGGGGATGCGTTCGCCGTCGGTCGAGATCGCTTCGTGCTGGGTCACCACGAGGCCGTCGGCGTTGAATGTTTTCGGCGCCTGCTTTAAGACCGTCGGGCTCGCGACGCCGCGCTCGATCAGCAGCAACGACGGCGGCGTCAGCGGATCCTGCACATTGGCAAGCAGGTCGCCATTGCTCTCGGAGGGATGGCGATCCAGCGGCCAGATGTCGACGACGCCGATCTGCGGCAGGCCGCCGAGCGACGCGCGGCTCCAGCCTATGGCCGACGGCGTGCAGATCTCGAATTGCGGCTGGAGCTCGTCGAGGATCGACAGCACCAGCTTGCCTCCGGTCCAGAACAGGCCTTGCAGGGCGCGGCGAGGTTCCGGCTCGAACAGCACCGCGAAATCGCGGCTGCCGGCGAGGAACGCCGAGAGCGACATGCCGAGCACGGTGTCGGCGGCATAGGTCTTGCCCTCGATCGACCAGGCTTCGCGCAGCTTCATCGCGAACCAGTCGCCATGCGCCTGCAACCAGATGCCGGTCGGCAGATCGAGCTTCGTCGTCGCACCGTCTGCATCGCGCAGCCAGAGCGCATGATTGAAGAAGTCGATCTGGTCGACGATCCAGCTGCGCGGGGCCGCAGCGGTGTCGTCGACGATGCCGGAGATCGCCATATGATCGGCCGTGGTCTCGATGATCACCTGCGCCTGATCGACAGGCTGGCCGCGTCGCCACAGGCGAACCGTCCGGGAATATCCCGAGCTCGTCGCCATGCCTTCGCCATGGGCGCTCGACAGCAGCAGCGTGTCGGCATCGAGCCAATCGGCGCCGCCCTTGGCTTCCGACAGCGCAAATCCGTCCGCAACGAAACTCTTGGTGTCGAGGTCGAATTCCCGCAAGGTGACGGCATCGCTGCCACCGCGCGACAGCCCCAAAATGGCGCGCGCGCTTCCCGGCTGCGTGGTGATGCCGCTCAGCAGCCAGTCCTCGCCTTCGCGTGCCGCGAGCTGGTCGACATCCAGCATGATTTCCCACGTCGGATGCGGTTTGCGAAACTCCGCAAGGGAAGTCTTCCGCCACAGGCCGCGCGGGTTGGTGGCGTCCTTCCAGAGATTGTGCAGTTCGGTGCCGCGGCGGCTGACATAGGGAATGTTGTCGGGACGATCGTAGATCGCCGCGAGGATGTCGCGATCGCGCGCGAAGGCCGCTCCGCCGAACGCGTCGAGTGTCAGGCTGTTCTGCCGTGTGACGAAATCGAGCGCCTGCTTGCCTTCGATCTCCTCCAGCCAGAGCCAGGGATCGTCGTCAGGAGCGCTGAGCGTAGGCCTGTCGTCGACGGACATGAACGAAACTCCGGAAGGTCGCGGCGGATAGGATTTGATCGAGCGCAAGCCGTCAAGTGCGCGGCCCATTATCATCGGCCCGATTGCGTCAGAGACATGGCCTGCGCCCGTTTGCGCCGGTTGCCCGCCCTCCCGCGTCCCGCCATAGTGCCGGGAATCAAGCGAGCCCTTGAAAGCACTTAAAAGCCCGTTGGGGCGGAAATGCCGATGCTGGATGTGACTGCAGCCAATGAGGTCGCCGCCGACGCCCGCGTGCGCGCCAATGTGGTGCGCCTTGCTGCCGCGCAGGCGCTGACCGGCGCCAATTCGGCGGTGATCTTCGCCACCGGCTCCATCGTCGGTGCGACGCTTGCACCCGACATGTCGCTCGCGACGGTACCGCTGTCGATGTACGTGCTGGGGCTTGCGGCCGGCACGCTGCCGACCGGCGCGATATCGAGTCGCTTCGGCCGCCGCTGGGCCTTCATCATCGGCACGGGCCTGGGTACGCTCACCGGCCTGCTCGGCTGCTTCGCGATCTTGCACGCTTCGTTTCCGTTGTTCTGTCTGGCGACTTTTCTTGGCGGCCTCTACGGCGCGGTGGCGCAGTCCTATCGCTTCGCTGCCGCCGACGGCGCCAGCGCGGCGTACCGACCCAAGGCGGTGTCCTGGGTAATGGCGGGCGGCGTGTTCGCCGGCGTGCTCGGTCCGCAGCTCGTGCAATGGACCATGGATGTCTGGCAGCCTTATCTCTTCGCCTTCAGCTTCTTGGTCCAGGCGGCTGTCGCGCTCATCGCGATGGGCATCGTCGCCGGGGTCGACATGCCGAAACCGGCGCCGGCCGATCTTCATGGCGGGCGGCCGCTGCTCGAGATCGTGACCCAGCCACGCTTCATCGCCGCGGCGCTGTGCGGCGTCATCTCCTACCCCATGATGAACCTGGTGATGACCTCGGCGCCGCTTGCCATGAAGCTGTGCGGCTTGAGCGTTTCAGATTCCAATTTCGGCATTCAATGGCACATCGTCGCCATGTACGGGCCGAGCTTCTTCACGGGCGCGCTGATCGCCCGCTTCGGCGCGCGCAAGGTCGTTGCCGCCGGCCTGCTGCTGGAGGCCGGCGCGGCCTGCATCGGCCTGTCCGGCATCACCGCGATGCATTTCTGGGTCACGCTGATCGTGCTCGGTGTCGGCTGGAACTTCTCCTTCATCGGCGCCTCGGCGCTGGTGCTGGAGACGCACCGGCCGCAGGAGCGCAACAAGGTGCAGGCCTTCAACGATTTCCTGGTGTTCGGCATGATGGCGATCGGCTCGTTCTCGTCCGGCCAGTTGCTCGCCAGTTACGGCTGGTCCGCGGTGAACATGGTGGTGTTTCCGCCGGTGCTGCTCGGTCTCGCCGTGCTCTCGTTGGCGTCCTGGACCCGTCGCCGCAAAGCGCGGCTCGACGCGGCCATGGGCGAGTTCCCGGATGCGATCTGACATGGCGGGAGGCTGTCAGCAGCGTTGATAGTTCGATCCAGGTCGAAGTGATTTTCTGGTGAAGGTTACTAGATGTCGTCATGGCCGGGCTTGTCCCGGCCATCCACGTCTTGGGCGCGCGGATCGAAGAACGTGGATGCCCGGAACAAGTCCGGGCATGACGGAGTAAGCGGCATGCTCGATAACCCTCGACACGACGGATCCGTCGACGAATCCTCTCTCCGCTACGAAGGCTGGCGCATCGTTGCGGTCTGCTTCCTGCTCGCGACCTTCGGCTGGGGGCTCGGCTTCTACGGCCAGAGCGTCTATGTCGCCGAGCTCCAGCGTGCGCACGGCTGGTCGGCCTCGCTGATCTCGTCGGCCACGACGTTCTTCTATCTGTTCGGCGCGCTGCTCGTCGTCTTCGTCGGCGAAGCCGTCAACAAGTACGGCCCGCGCCTCGGCCTGATCGCAGGGACGCTGGCGATGTCGGCCGCGGCGGTCGCGATCGGCGCGGTGCGCGAACCGTGGCAGCTTTATCTCGCGAACGCCGTGCTCGCCTTCGGCTGGGCCGGCACGAGCCTGGCCATGATCACCAACACGATCAGCCTGTGGTTCGACCAGAAGCGCGGCATGGCGATCAGCCTCGCGCTGAACGGCGCAAGCTTCGGCGGCATCGTCGGCGTGCCGCTGCTGGTGACCTTGATCGGCCATGTCGGCTTCGCCAGCGCGATGTTTATCGTCGCCGGCGCCATGCTGGTACTGCTCGTGCCGGTGATCCTGATTGTCGTCGGCCGCCCGCCCGATCTCCATGGCCGGCGCGCCGCGACGAAAACGAAGCCGCAATCGTCGGCGCAGATTCGTAGCCAGGCGTTGCGCGATGTCGGCTTTCTTACCGTGACCATTGCCTTTGCTTTGGTGCTGTTCGCGCAGGTCGGCTTCATCGTCCACCTGATCTCGTTCCTCGATCCCGTGATCGGGCGCGAGCGCGCGGCCGTCGCGGTTGCGGTGCTGACCGCGATGGCGGTGATCGGCCGGGTGCTGTTCTCGCTGGTGATCGACCGACTCAACCAGCGGCTCGCCTCGGCGCTGTCGTTCCTGAGTCAGGCCGTGGCGCTGTGTGTCGTCATCAATTTGCACAATGATTACGTGCTGATCGCCGCCTGCGCGTTATTCGGCTTCTCGGTCGGCAATCTCATCACGCTGCCGTCGCTGATCGTGCAGCAGGAATTCGATTCCGCCTCGTTCGGCGTGCTGATCAGCCTCAACACCGCGATCAACCAGGTGACCTATGCGTTCGGCCCCGGCGTGGTCGGTTTTCTGCGCGATTTCTCCGGTGGCTATGAGCTGCCGTTCTATCTGTGTATTGCGCTGGAGCTGGTGGCCGCGGCGTTGATCATGGTGCGGGGGCACACAAGGCGATCGACCGCTTCAGTCTGATCGCGGCGCGCGCGGGGCCCGCTTGGGCGACCTCGCCTTTCCCAATGCCGCGACCCGCATGAGGCGGCGAAAATGCAGGCATTCCATGTGACTTGGCGCCGGACAGGCCGCGGCATGGCGCAGGCCGTCGCGCATCGCGATAAGCTTGCGGATCGTTCGGTCCAACTCGTCGGCCTTGGCGGCAAGCTTCCGCCGGTCGATACGCGGCCGTCCGTCGGGTGCGAACATCCGGGCAACTTCATCGAGCGAGAAGCCCGCCGCGCGCCCCAGCGCGATCAGCGCCAGGCGATCCAGGATCTCCAGATCGAACAGCCGGCGCAGGCCGCGCCTGCCGATCGGGGCAATCAACCGCTTTTCCTCATAGAATCGCAGCGTCGACGCCGGAACACCGGAGCGCCGTGCGACTTCGGCGATATCGATCGTCATCACGCCTCTTGACCTCAAGTTCACTTGAACTGGCAGTATGCCGCGTCCAACGCCGCCAAGGCAAGACGAAAGGGGAAACCATCATGGACGCTATGCAGAAGGCGATTGAGCAGATGAGGCTTTGGAATGGTCCCGCCGGACGCGCCTGGGTCGAGACCCAGGACATCCTGGATGAGATGTTCAAGCAATTCGAGAGGCCGCTGTGCGAGGCCGTTCCTGCCGGCTCCAATCGTCGCGTCCTGGACGTCGGCTGCGGCACCGGTGGTCTGACCGTTGCGGTCGCGCGAAAGCTCGGGCAAGGCGGCCGTGTGGTCGGCATCGACATCTCCGCGCCGATGATCGGGGCGGCGCTGGCCCGCGCCGAGCGCGAAGGCACCTCGGCCAGCTTTATCTGCGCCGATGCGCAGCACCATAAATTCGACCCGGCGAGCTTCGATACGATCATTTCACGTCTCGGCGTGATGTTCTTCGAAGACTTCGTTGCGGCCTTCGCAAATCTGAGGCGCGCTGCCGCCGAAGGCGCCGGGCTCGCCGTCGTTGCATGGCGGGGCGCAGCGGAGAATCCGTTCATGACGGCGGCCGAACGAGCCGCCGCGCCCCTTCTGCCGAATATGCCTGCCCGTCCATCCGGCGGTCCGGGGCAGTTCGCCTTCGCTGACAAAGATCGGGTCAGGATCATCCTGCTGGAGAGCGGCTGGACCGAGATCGACATCCGGCCGGTGGATATTCCATGCCGCTTTCCTGCCAGCGAACTCGCTCGCTATGTCGGTTGGCTGGGACCCGTCGGAACGATCCTGCAGGACGCCGACAGGGGATTGCGCGAAAGGGTCGTGGATGCGGTGCGGCCCGCCTTCGCCCCCTACGTGGAGGCAGATGCGATCCGTTTTACCGCCGCATGCTGGATGATCCAGGCGCGGGCTTCAGCCGACGCGGCAGGCGAGGTCTCGAATGGGTGAAATGATTGAATTTCTGGTCGGCGCCGCCTTGATCGGATCCGGTGCAACGGCCGTGATCGATGGTTGGGCAGTTCTCCGCGCGCATGTTCTTGGAATCCCATCGCTAGACTATGGACTCCTAGGTCGCTGGCTCATCCTGCTCGCGCGCGGACAGTATCGGCATCTTAAGATCGCGGCACCCGATCCGGCTCCACGCGAGCGCCTGATTGGGTGGGCCGCGCACTACCTGATCGGCATTGCGTTCGCGGCCGTCTTGCTGGCGATCTGGGGGCTCGATTGGCTGCATTCCCCGCGTGTCGGCCCCGCATTGATCGTCGGAATCGGCAGCGCGGCGGCACCTTTCCTGATCATGCAGCCGGGCATGGGCCTCGGCATTGCTGCCCATCGCGCGCCACGTCCCAACGTGGCGCGTCTCAACACGCTACTCACGCATGCCGTGTTCGGCGTCGGGCTCTATGCGGCCGGATGGGTCCTGAGGCTCGTGCAGTGGCGAGGTGCGGACTAGGCCTCCCGCTGCTTCAGCAGCTCCTCCACATCCAGCCGCTTCGTGAACATCGAAAGCTTGCCGTCCGGCCCGAATGGCCATTGCTCCCGCGGCTTGTCCCAATACAGCTCCACACCGTTCTGGTCCGGATCGCGCAAATACAGCGCCTCGCTGACGCCGTGGTCGCTGGCGCCGTCGAGCGCAATGCCGGCCGAGAGCACGCGGTGCAACGCATCCGCCAGCGCCGGCCGCGTCGGATAGAGGATCGCGGTGTGATAGAGCCCGGTCGCATCAGGCGGCGGCGGCGAGCCGCCCTTGCTCTCCCAGGTGTTGAGCCCGATGTGGTGGTGATAGCCGCCGGCCGAGATGAAGGCCGCGCCCGAGCCCATGCGCTGCATCAGCTCGAAACCGAGCACGCCGCAATAGAAGCCCAGCGCGCGATCGAGATCGGCGACTTTGAGATGAACGTGGCCGATCCTGGTGCCGGCGGCGACGGCTTGGTTTTGCGACATGCGGCTGCTCCGTTAATGAACTCCAATTAGGTCCGGCCTCGGGACAGTGCTACCGGCCGATCTCGAAACCCAGCGTTTCCGGATAGGCAACTTACGACAGCTCCCGCACCTCGCCCTCCGGCAGCTCGAACTCAAACGTGTTCAGCGTCATCGACACCAGCGTGTAATAGCCGCAGAGACCAATCACCTCGACCACGCCGCGCTCGCCGAGCAGCTTCACCGCATCGTCATAGAGGCCCTTCTCGACGCCGTGGCGCTCATGCAGCGATTTTGCGACGTCGTAGATCATCTTAGCCCTGGGATCGTCGAAGACGGGTGTGCGGCGGTCGCGGATCGCGTCGATGATGTCAGGGTCCATGCCGCCGGCAAGCGCCAGCCGCTTGTGCGCGTACCATTCGTAATGGGCGGTCCAGTGCCGCGCCGTCACCAGGATCGCGATCTCCGAAAGTTTCGCGGGAAATATCGTATCGTAACGCAGGACCTCGCCGAGCCGCGTGGCGTGACGGGCCATGTCGGGGCTGTTGAGCCAGGCCATCATCGGTGCCGGCGGCCTGCCGCGCTTGCCGGCAATCGACTCGTCATAGGTCTGCCGCTGGCTCTCGTTCATTTCGCCAGGCGAAAGAAGCTTCAGGCGCATTGTTGTTTCCTCTTTGTTTTCAAGCTCGCCGTGGCGGCAACTATAGCGGATGCGTGACACGGAAGTGGTTGAATTCCGCGGGAGCTTGGCCCAGAGTCGCGCCCAACAAGCCGATTTTGAATGATGGAAACGACCAATGACTGACTCCAGGGCCAGCGAGACTGAGACCGCCGATCTCGAAACATTCCGCAGCGAAACGCGCGCCTGGTTGGAAGCCAATTGCCCGCCGGAAATGCGCAAGCCCGCGACGTCCGACGCCGACGTGTTCTGGGGCGGACGTAACGCAAAATTCTCGTCGGAGCCGCAGCGCATCTGGTTCGAGCGCATGCGCGACAAGGGCTGGACCGTACCCGATTGGCCGAAGGAGTACGGCGGCGGTGGTCTGAGCGCCGCCGAGCACAAGGTGCTGCGCGCGGAGATGGCCAGGATCGGCACGCGGCCCCCGCTGTCGAGCTTCGGGATCTGGATGCTCGGGCCGGCGCTGCTGAAATACGGCAACGATGCCCAGAAGAAGGAGCATCTGCCAAAGATCGCCGCGGGCCTGATCCGCTGGTGTCAGGGCTATTCCGAACCGAACGCCGGCTCCGATCTCGCCTCGCTGCAGACCCGCGCCGAGAGCGACGGCGATGATTTCGTCATTACCGGCCAGAAGATCTGGACCTCCTATGCCAACTATGCCGACTGGATCTTCTGCCTCGTCCGCACCGATTCCGCCGCGAAGAAGCACGACGGCATCAGCTTCATCCTGTTCGACATGACCTCGAAGGGCGTGACGACCAAACCGATCCTCCTGATCTCCGGCTACTCGCCGTTCTGCGAGACTTTCTTCGACAATGTCCGCGTGCCGAAATCGCATGTGGTCGGCACCGTCAATCGCGGCTGGGACGTCGCAAAATATCTGCTCCAGCATGAGCGCGCGATGATATCAGGCATGGGCGAGCGCGGCGTCGGCCGTCCGCTCGGCCAGATCGCGGCCGATTCCGTCGGCACCGATGCGCAGGGACGGCTCGACGATTCCATGCTGCGTGGCCGGATCGCCAGCTTCGACGTCGACGAAGCGGCCCTTGCCGCCTGCGCCGAGCGCGCGGTCGATCTCGCCAAGGCCGGTCAGGCCCATCCGGCGTTCTCGTCGGCGATGAAATATTACGGGACCGAGCTCAACAAGCGCCGTTACGAGATCCTGATGTCGGCCGGCGGCGTCGATGCGCTTGAATGGGAGAGCGAGCGTTCGAAACAAGGAGCGCGTCCGCGCGCCTGGCTGCGGACCAAGGCCAACTCGATCGAGGGCGGCACCACCGAGGTCATGCTCGGCATCGTCGCCAAGCGCATCCTCGATTTGCCGGGGGCGTAACCCCAGCGTCGTTCCGGGGCGGTCCGCAGGACCGAACTCAGGTGCGCGGTTGCGCACCTGAGAACCTCGAAATTCCGGGTTCACGCTTCGCGTGCCCCGGAATGACAACAACAGACATGCATTCCGCCAGACGTTAGAGACATTGCACATGGCCCTCGTCCTCACCGAAGAACAATCGATGCTCCGCGACAGCGCGCGCGGGCTGATCAGCGACAAGGCGCCGGTGTCGCATTTGCGGCATCTGCGCGATAGCAAAGACCCCATCGGCTTCTCCAGGGAGTTTTGGCATTCCTTCGCCGAGATGGGTTTTGCCGGCTTGCTGGTGCCGGAAGAGTTCGGCGGCAGCGGCCTCGGCTATGTCGAGGCCGGGGTGGTGATGGAGGAGATCGGCCGCACGCTGATGCCCTCGCCCTTCCTCGCAACCAGCGTGGTCGCGGCCTCGGCACTGAACCGTGGCGGCAATGCCGCGCAGAAGTCGGAGTATCTGCCGAAGATTTCCAACGGCTCCCTGCTCGCGACGCTCGCGATCGACGAGGGCGCAAAACACCGCCCGCTTCAGACCAGCCTCCAGGCCGTGCGCGCCGGCAACGGCTTCAAACTCTCCGGCGCCAAGGCGCTGGTGGTCGACGGTCACGTTGCCGATCTCCTCATCGTCGCTGCGCGTACGGCCGGCTCAGCCGGCGAGCGCGAGGGGCTGACGCTGTTCCTGGTCAACCCCAAGGCCAAGGGCGTTGCGATCGAGCGCACCATCATGGTCGACGCGCACAATGCGGCGCGGATCGAGCTTGCCAATGTCGAGGTCAACGCCGACAGCGTGCTCGGCGAAGTCGACCAGGGAGGCGGGCTGCTCGAGGGCGTGCTCGATATCGGACGGGGCGCAGTGGCCTCCGAAATGGTGGGTCTGAGCGAAGAGGTGTTCAACCGCACCGTCGAGTACCTGAAGAGCCGCAAGCAGTTCGGCAAGCTGATCGGCGAATTCCAGGCGCTGCAGCACCGCGCCGCCGAACTCTATGTCGATATCGAGATCACCCGCGCCGCCGTGATGAAGGCGCTGCAAGCGCTCGATACGGACGTCGCCAAGGCGGCGTCAGCCGTCGCAGTGGCGAAAGCCCGCGCCGGCACCACCGCCACGCGCGCGGTGCAGGAAGGCGTGCAGATGCATGGCGGCATGGGCATGACCGACCAGTTCGACATCGGCTTCTTTATGAAGCGCGCGCGCGTGTGCGAGGAATTGTTCGGCGACGCCAATTACCACACCGAGCAGCTGGCAAGGGCGCGGGGGTATTGAGGCGAGGGTACCAATGGGCACAGCTGCGCCTCGAATAGAGGTGTCGTCCCGGCGAAGGCGCGGGACCCATAACCCCAGGGAGCAGTTTGAGAAAGACTCGGAGTTGCTAGCTGCCGCTACAATTTCCGATGGTGGTTATGGGTCCCGGCCCCCCGTGCGCAATTGCGCACTAGGCCGGGACGACAAAGACCTCTTACCGCACCGGCGGCGCGTACTGCACGCCGCCCGCATTCCACAGCTGGTTCATGCCGCGCGGGATCTTCAGCTTCGACTTCTCGCCGATGTTGCGCTCGTACATCTCGCCGTAATTGCCGACGTGGCGGATGATGCGGACCACCCAATCCTTGGTCAGGCCGAGCTGCTCGCCGTAATTGCCCTCGGTGCCGACCAGCCGCATCACTTCCGGCTTCTTCGACTTCAGGGCCTCGTCGATGTTCTCCGAGGAGACGCCGAGCTCCTCGGCGTTGATCATCGCGTACAGCGTCCACTTCACGATCATCATCCAGTCGTCGTCGCGCTGGCGCACGACGGGGGCGAGCGGCTCCTTGGAGATCATGTCCGGCAGGATCATGCTGTCGCCGGGCTTCGACAGGTTCAGCCGCAGCGCGTAGAGCTGGGAGACGTCGGCGGAGAGCGTGTCGCATTTGCCGGTGTCGTAGGCTTTCACGACGTCGTCCAGCTTGTCGAACTTCACCTCTTCATACTTCATGTTGTTGGCACGGAAGTAATCCGCGACGTTGAGCGCCGTGGTGGTCCCGGTCTGGACGCAGACCTTGCTCCCGGTCAGGTCCAGCGCGGTTTCCTTGTTGCGCGCGCGCGGCAGCATGAAGCCTGCGCCGTCGTAATAGGCGACCGCGGGGAAATAGAGATCGTAGTCGAGCTCGCGCGCCATGCTCCAGGTCGAGTTGCGCGAGAGGATGTCCACTTTCCGGCTCTGCAATTCCTTGAAGCGCTCGTTGGCATCGAGCGCGACGAATTTCGCCTTGCTCGGGTCGTTGAAGATCGCGGAAGCCACCGCGCGGCAGAAATCGACGTCGAAGCCGGTCCAGTTGCCCTTGTCGTCGGGGATCGAGAAGCCCGGCAGGCCCTTGTTGACGCCGCACAGCACTTCGCCGCGGCGGACGGTGCGCTTCAACGTGCGGGTGTCGTAGAATTCATAGATGATGGCCAGGACGGCGACCAGCACGGCGACTGCGAGCCCGATCAGCAGGCCGCCACGAAAAGTGCGCATCATGTTGCTCTCTCGAAAAATCGGGAAAAGGAATATTCGCTAATGCGAGGAGATCAGAGTTCGGGCTTCTGCCGGATGACGACCTTGGTGCCGACAGGGACGCGATCGTAGAGATCGGCGACGTCGCGGTTGACGAGCCGGAAGCAGCCGGAGGAGACCTTGGTGCCGATCGTGTCGGGCCGGTTGGTGCCGTGGATGCGGTAGACCGTGGTGCCCAGATACATGGCGCGCGCACCGAGCGGATTACCGGGGCCGCCGGCCATGAAGCGCGGCAGATAAGGCTGGCGCTGGATCATCTCCGGCGGCGGCGTCCAGTCCGGCCACTCCTTCTTGTTGGTGATGTTCACCAGACCCTGCCACTGAAAACCGTCGCGGCCGACGCCGATGCCGTAGCGGATCGCACGACCGCCAGGCTGCACCAGATAGAGATGCCGTTCGGCGGTCGAGATGATGAGGGTGCCGGGCGCTTCGGTGGTGCGGAAGTAGACGACCTGCTTCTGCCATTCCGGATCGAGTTCATAGGCATCGTCGGCGACCAGGCCCGGCTCGTCGCCGCGGTCGGGCTGCTGGGCGTAGGCGTGGGGCGCGGACAGGATCAGGCCGATCGCAGCCACAAACATCCCGGTCAGGCGACGAAAATCCGTCATTTCAAGCTCTCCCCGCGGCCAAAGCCAAATCATCTGGAACCATCAAATCTCAGGGCCATCTTCATGGCAAGTTCAAGGCACCCTTAGACCATATGTCACGAGAATGCTTTGGTTTTTTGACGGACCGCGCGCAATGCCACAAACGGGGGATGGCGCGAAAAGCAGTGGTCGCAGCATCCTCACCGCGCGCGGCCTGTCAGATCTGGTTATTCTCAGCCGCGATCCCGAGCCGCCGGACGATCTCCGTCCCCACGGCCCGGGCCTCAGGCCTCGAACCGATGCGAGGGCTGCGAAACCGTTGTCCTGACTGCAATCGGATCACGACGATGCAGTGCTCGTCCTCGGAGCGGCCGCGGCGCTCGACCGTGATCGTCTTGACGTCGCGCGCTTCGATGTGGTCGGCGCGCAACGTGCCGTCGCCCCACAGGCGTTCGATCCGGATATCGCCCTGGCGGATGATCCAGAACGCGCCGGTCACAAGGTTGGCATAACGGGAAACGCCAAAAGCGGCGAGCGCGCCGACGGGCAGCAGCACGATGTCGACCGACCCGGGCGACAGGCCACGCCAGAGCCTGTAGGCGTAGGGAACGGCGCACAATGCGACGACGATCAGTGCGATGATCCTGATGTCTCTCTTCGAGAACGGCTCGAGGGGGTCGCCGAGACGCATCTCGGGATTGCTGGCATCGAGCGGATTGACCGGAGACTCGACGTCGGGGACGTCGAATTGCGCGGCGATCCGCGCCACCGTGTCGTGCACATGGGTGACGTCGGAGATCGGCGGCGATGTCAGGCGCTCACCGGAGGCCAAGGTGAAGGCGAGCTGGAAGCGGGCTTTCGCCCTCTTGCTGCCGGGAACCTGCAATCCCCTGATGTCGTCCTTGGCGACGATCCGCGTCCGCAGTCTTCCGAACGGGCGCTGCTCGCCGATCAAGATCTCGTCCGGCGTGATGATCCACACCACCGCCGGCGCCAGCATGATGATTCCGACGAACGCGGCTCCCACCAGCAGGGCGACCACGGAGATGGTCACTTCCAGGATGTCATGGGTGAACAGGCCCGGCGTGAAGCACAGCGCAACGGCGGCCGCAAAGCCGGACATGACCAGCCGCTGCGCAATCGAGGCGCCTTCACGAAGGCGAATGTCGGTGCTGTTAGTGGCGTCGTCCATCGCGGGCGGCTGATTACGTGGCCCGCGAAACTCCACGGACGGGTCCGTGGAGTCAAGCAACAAGGGCGCGACCCGTGCCGGGCGTCAGCTATTGGCGTTCAGCAGCTTTGCCACGGTGCGATCGATCTCGTCATAGCGGCCTTCGCCCTCGTGCTGGAACACGATCTTGCCGTCCTGGTCGATGATGTACTGCGCCGGCCAATATCGGTTGCGGTAAGCGTTCCAGGTCCTGGAATCATTGTCCTGCGCCACCGGATAGGTGATGCCGTGGCGCTTCAGGGCGGCCTGCACATTGGACGCCGAGCGCTCGAACGGGAATTCCGGCGTGTGCACGCCGACCACGACGAGGCCCTTGTCCTTGTACTTGGCATAGAGATCGGTGACGTGCGGCAATGTGTTGACGCAGTTGACGCAGCCATAGGTCCAGAAGTCCACCAGCACGACCTTGCCGCGGAGATCGGCGATATTAAGCGGCTTCGAGTTGAACCAGTTGTTGATGCCGGCGAAGTCGGGCGCGGTGTCCTGGCTGGCGGCGGCGGTGACGACAGGGACAGCGTGCGCGGCCTCGTCGCAGATGCCGGGGATGACGGCGCCTGTTACGGCGATGCCGATCAGTGCGGCGGAGACGGCGAGCAGTTTGAAAGTCATGGAAAGATCCTCCGGTGAAAATGAGTGATGATCACAGGCCGATCTGGCCGGTGGGATAGAAGCCGGTGAGCCACGCCACGATCAGCGTGTCGTATTGGAAATAGGCGGCGAGCGCGAAGCCGATCACGACGACGCCAAAGCCCTGCTGCAGCCGCGGCGAGATGCGCGCGAGACTGCGCACCCGCGTGGTGGCGGCTTGCCCGCCATAGGCGATCGCCAGCATGGGAATCGCCGCGCCGATGGCGTAGGCGATCAGCAGCGTGCCGGCCCAGGTCGCGTTCTCAGTGGTCGCGACCAGCGTCAGGATCGAGCCGAGCACCGGGCCGGCGCAGGGCGTCCAGACCAGGCCGAGCGTGGTGCCGAGCACGAGCCCGCCGAGTGCGCCTTCGCGCTGCGTGGCGCTGGAGTTGCCGAGATCGAGCCAGCCGTTGAGCCGGATCGACAGCCATTCGAACGGCGCCGGCCACAGCATCAACAGGCCGAAGCCGAGCAGCAGGATCGATGCCGCGTCGCGCAGCACGTTCGGATCGAAATCGAACAGCCGCGTGATAGCGCCGAGCAACAGCGCGGTCGCGGAGAACGAGATGACGAAGCCGAGCGCGATCATCGCCGGGCGCAGATGCGAGCTGCGGCCGATCGAGGCGCCGAGCAGGATCGGCAGCATCGGCAGCGTGCACGGCGCGGCGATGGTGAGGATGCCGGCGAGGACAGCAAAGACAAGTTCGAGCATTGGGGCACTCGTGGAGAGGGTCACGAGGGCAGTTCGGGATGAGAGAGGCAGTCGTTACGCCGCGTCACGCCTTCGTGACGGGAGTGCTGCTGCCGCAGCGGTGCCCCAAGCACAAAACGACCCGGAGGGGGGCATCCCGTCCGGGTCGTTGGAGGTCTTGGGAGGTTTAACGAAACCGTATGTGAGCTTTATAGGAGGGAAGTTTTTCCGCCTGATGTTGTGCTTTGTTTCAATTGTTTCGTCGGCGGTAACACTTCCGTCCGGGGTAGGGTCTAAACTTGTGTCCTATCCCATTGAAATAGCTGAACTTCAGGCGGCGAAGCGCTCGACGCCACAGCCCTTAAGCAATTCGGCCAGTTGCTTGCGGGCGTAGAACATCCGGGTCTTCACCGTGCTCTGCGGGATGCCGATGATCTGTCCGACCTCCTCCACCGACTTCTCATGGTAGTAGACCAGCGTGATGATCTCACGATGCGCGGGCGACAGCTTCTGAACGCAGGCGCGCAGGATGGCGCTGGTGTCGCTGCGGTCAAGCGAGGTCTCCGGCGTGTCGCAACCATCGGCGATCTGGCGCACGTCTTCCTGGTCGATATCTTCGAAGCGGCGCTGGCGCATCGCAGTCAGCGCCTTGAAGCGAGCGATCGAGAGCAGCCAGGTCGAAACCTGCGAGCGGCCCTGGAATTGGCCGGCGGTCCGCCACACGTCCAGAAACACCTGGCTGACCAGGTCTTCCGCCGTGGTCGCGTCGCGCACGATCCGCAGGATGAAGCGGTAGACGCGCACATTGTGCCGGCAATAAAGGATGTGCATCGACGTCCGGTTGCCGTCGGCAATGCTTTCGAGAAGCATGTCGTCCGAGGTCGCCTGAGCGGCAATGATGCTCTGGCTGGCTTGGGCGTTGATGGCGATGACGTTCGGCATTGACTTGGCTCCCCGTAGCGCCGCAACCGAGCGGCGTTTCCTTGGACCAAAGTGTTAATGAGCCAACGTTTCGGGACGTCTGCACGAAAAGCGGAAAATGGTTTCGTGCGCCACCAAATTGTTTCGTCGAATTAGCCGCGACGAAACATTCGGGGCAAAAAAGCGTGTAATTTCAATGTACGGAAAATACGGGGGTGGGATTAGGGCGAGCGGATGCGCCGGGAACGTATTTCGGGCCTTTGCGTTCGCACTCCCGTGTCGTCCTGGACAAGCGAGCAAAGTGAGCGCCGATCCATGACCCATGACCCCAGGGAGACGTTTTGCGGAAACGCGTGGTTGCCAGCCTCGCGCCACAATCTCTGCCTGGGGTAATGGGTCCTGGCCTTCGCCAGGACGACGATGGGAGGCGCTACGCCTTCTCGCCCGCCGGCGAGAACAGATAGCCGCCGCCGCGGATGGTGCGGATCACGGCGGGTTTTGCCGGATCGGGCTCGATCTTGCGGCGGATGCGCATGATGCGCAGGTCGACGGCGCGGTCGAAGGCTTCGGCGTCGCGGGCATTGGCCAATTCCAGCAGGCGCTCGCGCGACAGCACGCGCTTCGGATTGGCCGCGAACACTTTCAAGAGCCCGAACTCGGATGCGGTCAGCGGATGCTCGTTGCCCTCGTCGTCGCGCAAGGCCTGCGCTTCGAGATCGAGCCACTTCGTCCCGAACCGTACCAATTGCTCCTTGTCCGATTTCGTAGCCGCCGTGTTCGCCACGGCTTTCGCCGGCGCGCTCCGGCGCAGCACCGAGCGGATGCGTGCCATCAGCTCACGCAGCTCGCACGGCTTGGCCACGTAATCGTCGGCGCCGAGCTCGAGGCCGACGACGCGGTCGATCGGGCTTGCCGTCGCCGTCAGCATGATCACCGGCACGTTGATGCGGCTCTTGAGGTCGCGGATGATCGAGAGCCCGTCTTCCTCCGGCATGTTGAGGTCAAGCACGACGAGGTCGGGCATGCTGCCGTCGATCGCCGTGCGCAACGACTTGCCGCCGTCGCACAGCGTCACGGTGAAGCCGTGCATCTTGAGGTAATCGCCGACCATCTCCCGGGCCGGGGCCTCGTCGTCGACGATCATGATGTGCTGGCTTTGGGTCATGGTCCTGAGATCACGAAATTTCGGTCGCGGGGAGGGTGATGGTGAAGATCGAGCCCTTGCCGGGGCCCTCGCTCTCGGCGGTCACCTCGCCGCCGTGCATGTCGATAATACGCTTGACGATGGACAACCCAAGCCCGGTCGAGCTCTCGCCGGCGGTCGGTTTTGCCGACAGCCGCTGGAACCGGCCGAACAGGCGGCCGAGATCCTCCGGCGACAGGCCGGCGCCCTCGTCGCTGACGCGGACGATGGTGTCGCCGCCCTCATGGCTGACGACGACGCCGATCTTGCCGCCGATCGGTGAGTATTTGATGGCGTTGCTGATCAGATTGTCGATCGCCTCGCGAATGCGGTCGGTGTCGCACATGGTGACGACGTTGACGGGCGCGGTGACGCTGATCGCCTGCTGCTTGTTGACGGCGAGCGGCTGGTTGGCCTCGGCGACCTCCTTGACCAGGGCCGCGACGTCGACGGGCTCGCGGCGGATGGTGATGTCGAAGGCATCGGCCATCGCATCCGAGATCAGATGATCGACCATCGTGGTCAGGCGCTTGGTCGCATCGCGGATGTGATCGACCTGGGCCACGACGCCGCCTGACGACGCGCCGGTCGAGATCAACTCCTTCAGCATCTCGGTGCGGCCGAGGATGACGCCGAGCGGATTCTTCAGATCGTGGGCAACGGTACCGAGGATTTCGTTCTTGAAGCCGTTGGCGCGTTGCAGCCGCAGCCATTGCGCCGAGAGGCGGCGGTTGGCCTGCATCAGCGCGCGGGTGCGCTGGGCGACGCGGTCTTCCAACTGGGTGTTGGCGGCCTGGAGCTGCTGGTAGAGGATGACGTTGTCGAAGGCGATCGAGAGCCGGCTGGAGAAGATCTCGACCAGCGAGCGGTCGGTCTCGGACAGCTCGCGCTCGGCCTGCAGCAGCACCACGACCTCGCGGCCGCTTCCGGTGCGCAAATAGATCACGCTGCGGTGGTCGGCGAATTCGTTCTTGCGGCCCTGGAACGCGGCTTCCACCATCGCGCGCAGATCGGGGTCGAGCGCCTTCGACGAGGTGGTGCCGATGAAGCGGCTGTAGCAGCCGCTGCCGGCGAGCACCGAGAGCTCGGGGTCGATGCCGCCATTGTCGCGCAGGACCAGGATGCCGGCGCAATCGACGTTGAGCAGCGAGGCGAGCTGGGTTAGCACGCCCTCGGCGAGCCGCTGCATCGACTTGAAGTCGTACAGCGTCGAAGCCGCGTCGATGATGATCTCGAGCCCGCGCCTTGTCTGCAGCATGCGCTCGAGCTGCTGGTAGGAGCGCAGTGCCGCGGTCAGCGAGGTGAACAGCTTGTCGGCGGTGAGCTCGGTCTTGGCCTTGTAGTCGTTGATGTCGTACTGCACGATCACGCGCCGTTCGGGCGCTTGACCGGGCTGTCCGGTGCGCAGGATGATGCGCACGGTCTCGTTCTTGAGCTCGTTGCGGATGTACTCGACCAGCTCGAGGCCGGCGACGTCCGTCTCCATGATGACGTCGAGCAGCACGGCGGCGATGTCGTTGTGCGCGGCCATCAGCTTGCGACCTTCGGCCGCGGAATGGGCGGAGAGGATCTCCAGGCCCTGGCCGTTGAGGGAATAGTCCGAGAGCGCAAAACGCGTACCGTCATGCACGGCCGGATCGTCGTCGATGACGGCGATCTTCCATTTCCGGGCGTCAACATCCTCCGATGCGGTACCGGTGTCGTCGATCAGGTGGAGGACATCGTCCTGTTCGGCCATTGAGAAGTCCCGTCAGTCTCTGTGCTTTGCCCGCCGCCCTTGGCGACCCGGGGCATGATAATGCGAAAAGTAGTGCCTTGTCCCAGCTTGGATTCCAGCATCATGCGACCGCCGAGCTGCTGGGTGACGAGGTTATAGACGATATGGAGGCCGAGTCCCGTGCCACCTTCATTGCGCCTGGTGGTAAAGAATGGGTCAAAGGCCTGGCGCTGCACGTCGGAGGTCATGCCGGCCCCGTCATCGGTGAAGATGATCTCGACGTCGTCGGCCCCGCGCGGCCGCGCCGAGATCGTGATCGTGCCGGCGCGGCCGTCGGCAAAGGCGTGGTTGGCGGCATTGAGGAACAGGTTGGTCAGGATCTGGCCGTAGGAGCCGGGATAGCCGTCGAGCAGCAGTCCCTCGGGCATGTCGACATGGAGCGTGATCGGCGACCGCTTCAGCACCGGCCGCAGGCTCGCGATGATCTGCTCGGTGGCTTCGCTCAGGGAGAACTGCCGGCGCTCGGCATGGGAGCGGTCGACCGCAACCTGCTTGAACGACTGGATCAGCTCGCCGGCGCGCTGGAGATTGGCGACGAGCTGCTGCGAGGCGTCGCGCGAGGACTGCACGAATTCTTCCAGCTGCGAGCGGCGCAGGCCGCCGTCGCCCTTGAGCTGGGCCTCGAAGATTTCGGTGCGCCGGGCAAAGCTCGACGCAACGGTGAGGCTGATGCCGATCGGGTTGTTGACCTCGTGCGCGACGCCGGCGACGAGGCCGCCGAGGGCTGCGAGCCTCTCGGCATCGATCAGATTCTGCTGCGCGGCGTTGAGCTCGAGCAGCGCGCTTTCGGCCTTCTCCTTGGACGCGCGCAGCTCGTCCTCGGTCTGGCGCTTCGCGATGGCGTTCTCGCGGAACACTTCCACCGCGCGCGCCATGGCCCCGACCTCGTCGCGCGCGCGCGTGCCCTGCACCTCGCGGCCGAGGTCGCCGAGCGTGATCGCGCGCATCGCCGCCATGATCTGCTGCAGCGGCAGCCGGATCGACAGCGCGATCAGCACGCCGGCGGTGAGGATGATGCCGAGGAAGATCACGGCGATGGAAAGAACGCGACGGGAAATGTCCGCCAGCGTGCGGTCGAACGTCTCCTGCGCCTTTTGCTCGCGCTGGCGCATCTTGGTGGAGAGATCGTCGATGGCGCCGATCGCCTCGGCCTGGTTGGCGTCGATGGTGTTGCGCAGCAGCTCGGTACGGTTCGTGAGCTGCTCGGAGAGCTTTGCAAAACCCTCGCGCAGCGCGGCGGTCCGGGCGGCGAGTCGTCGCAGCGCCATGCGCTGGAGGTCGTTGTCGGCGAGATCGATCATCACGGGGATGGTCTTCTCGATGGTCTCGGTGTTGCGGCGGGCGTCGTCGGCCGCACCCGATGACAGCGACAGATAGTAGGAATTGGCCGCGACCAGCATCGCGGTGAAGGCCTCGCGCGACTTGCCCAGCGAAGGCCAGATCAGCGCGTCGCGATGGCCGGTGGCGCCTTCGATGATGGAGTAAAGGCCGGCCATGTCCCTGGCCGGTGCCTGCACCTGATCCTCGTAGGTCTTCGCGATGGTGGCCTGCACGCCGCGCAGCTCGCCGAAGCCGTTGAGGAAGCGGTCGGTGGTGCGCTCCAGCTCCTCGACCGAGCCCGACAGCATCGGGTCCTTGGCGGCGCGATTGGTCAGCGTCCCCAGCACCGCCTCGCGCAGCAGCAGGATCTCGGCGAACAGGTCGGGGCTCGGCTGGTTGATGTAGCGGTGGATCAGATTGTGCAGCCGCCCGGTCTCGCTTTCGAGCAGCGCCAGAATCCGGTCGGATTCGCGCACCTGGCGCACGTCGTCCCAGGCTGAGCCGAGCACCTGCGAGCCGTTCCAGATCAGCCCGACCAGCACGATGACCACGGCGGAGTTCAGCGCCGCGATCGACAGGATGCGCCAACGGATCGGCACCGCCCGGAGCACGCCGACCAGCCGCGCGCGCAGCCGCCCCATCGGGCCGGGCGACCTGTCTGCATGCTCGCTGTGTCCAAGCCCGGGCAAGAGGCCTCACTCCACCTTGCGAATGCGTTCGATCAGCGCGGCCGCGGCCGGATCCTGCCCGGCCTTGGCGTAGATCGCGACCATCGCGTCTTCGAACGGCTTGCGGTCGATATCCCTGACGATGGTGACGCCCGCTGCTTCCGCCTTGCGCTGTGACTGCTCCTCCAGGTCGCGCCATTTCTCGCGCATGAAGCGGCTGGAGCGCTGTGCGGCTTCCCTGAAGATGGTTTGCTCGTCGGCCGACAGGCTTTTCCAGGCCTTCAGCGAGATCACCAGCACTTCGGGGCTCATGGTGTGCTCGGTGAGGGCGAGATAGCCGGCATGTTTGTAATGGTCCGTCGTCACGTAGGATGGCCAGTTGTTCTCGGCGCCGTCGATCAGGTGGTTGGCAAGCCCGGCAAGCACCTGCCCATAGGGCATCTCGACCGGCTCCGCGCCGAGCGCGCGGATCATCTGGCTCATCAACTCCGACTGCTGCACCCGGATCCGCAATCCCTTGAGGTCCGCGACGTTTCTGACCGGGCGGGCGCCGTTGTAGATCGATCGCGCGCCGGAATCGTAGAAGGCGAGGCCAACGAAGCCGTAGGGCTCGAAGCTGCCGAGGATCTCGCTGCCGATCGGCCCGTCCAGCACCTTCTGCATGTGCTCGATGGACCGGAACAGGAACGGCATCGCCAGCACGTTCATCGCCGGAACGAAATTGCCGATCAGCGCCACATTGGTCCGGTTGAGATCGATCGCACCGACCCGGGTCTGCTCGATGGTCTCCTTCTCCTCGCCGAGTTGGCGGGAGTGGAAGACCTTGACCTCGTGCCGACCGCCGCTGCGCTCGGCGATCAGGGCGCCCATGTAGCGCAGCGCCTGCACGGTCGGATAATCCTCGGTCTGGGTGTCGGCGGCGCGGAACTCACGCGCAGCAGCTCCCGTCGCGCAGAGGGCGATCAAAAGCGCGACGAAAACCACCCCGGTCCGCGTGCGTTCGGCACGGTTCAACACTGGCACACTCAACCCCTCAGTGGTGGAGTCTATGGCGGGAGGAAAAGGTTCAATGCAATCTAGCAGATGGTCGTGGGAAGGCCATCCCGCCGGGCGCCTCGACGTGATTGTGCGGCGCGGCCGGGGCTCATTCCCGGTTGAAACCGCAAATGCCGCGCCTTAAGCAGGGGCAGCCGCTTTCGTCGGTGCGGCATGGAAAGAGCCATCGTGACTTCAGCATCGCGCCTTTCGCAGGTCGTCGCCGTTTTTGCGGCCCTCTCATTGGCCGCGCCGGTGCGGGCCGCGACCGACATCGCGTGGTGGCACGCCATGTCCGGCGAACTCGGCCGCCAACTGGAAAAGCTCGCCTCCGACTTCAACGCCTCGCAGCCGGATTATCGCGTGGTGCCAACTTACAAGGGCAGTTACACCGAGACGGTGACGGCCGCGATCTTCGCCTTCCGCTCGCGCAGCCAGCCCGCGATCGTCCAGGTCAACGAGGTCGCCACCGCCACCATGACCGCGGCCAAGGGCGCGATCTATCCCGTGTTCAGCCTGATGCGGGACATGAAGGAGCCGTTCTCGCTCAATGACTACCTTCCCGCGGTCTCCGGCTACTACACCGATGCGGCCGGCAATCTCTTGTCCTTCCCTTTCAATTCGTCGACGCCGATTCTTTATTACAACAAGACCATGTTCCGCGACGCAGGGCTCGATCCGGAGGCGCCGCCGAAGACCTGGCCGGAGCTTGGCGCTGCTGCAAAACGCCTGCGCGATCGCGGCGCGGTGTGCGGCTTCACCACCTCCTGGCCGTCCTGGATCCATGTCGAGAATTTTTCAGCCTTCCACAATCTGCCGCTGGCAACGCGGGCGAACGGCTTTGCCGCGTTGGATGCCGAGCTGACCATCAACAATCCGTCTCTCGTGCGTCACGTCTCCGAGCTCAGCGAGTGGCAGAAAACGAAAGTGTTCGACTATAGCGGCCGCGGCCAGTCGGCCGAGCCGCGCTTCCAGAACGGCGAATGCGGCATCTTCATCGGCTCCTCGGCGACGCGCGCCGACATCAAGGCGAATTCGAAGTTCGAGATTGGCTACGGCATGATGCCGTATTGGCCCGACGTGAAGGGTGCGCCGCAGAATTCGATCATCGGTGGCGCCACGCTGTGGGTGCTGCGCGACCGTCCGCGCGAGGAATACAAAGGCGTGGCACGATTCTTCGCCTATCTGTCGCAGCCTGGCGTGCAGGCCGCCTGGCACCAGAACACCGGCTATCTGCCTGTCACCCGCGCCGCCTTCGAGCTGACGCGCGCGCAAGGTTTTTACGAGCGCAATCCGGGCTCGGCGATGTCGTTCGAAGAGATCACGCTGCATCCGCCGACGGAGAATTCAAAGGGCATCCGGCTCGGCTCCTTCGTGCTGATCCGCGGCGCGATCGAGGACGAGCTGGAGCAGGCCTTTGCCGGCCGCAAGAGCGCGCAAGCCGCGCTCGATGCTGCGGTCGAACGCGGCAACAAGATCCTGCGCCAGTTCGAGCGCGCCAGCCCGGATAGGTAGGGGGAGGGATGGTAGCTCGGCGTTAAGGCGCAAGGCCATTCCACAGCGTCATGGCCGGGCTTGTCCCGGCCATCCACGCCTTGGCCGCAGCACGAAGAACGTGGATGCCCGGGACAAGCCCGGGCATGACGAGCTCAACAGCCGTTAGGTTACGATGTCGATGAAACTCCCTCATTGCGCCGACGCGGCAAGCTTTCGCGCCTTTCGCGCCGACCCTCCGCGATGGCTGCCGATCGCGCTCGATATCGCCCGCAGCCACGATCTCGATGCCAGCGCGCCGCACGTCTTTGCGACCGGCACCAATCTCGTGGTCGGGCTCGGCGATCGCCTGATCCTGAAAATCTTCCCGCCGCTGCTCCGCGCGCAGTTCGTCTCCGAGCACGGCTCGCTGGCCCAACTTGCCGGTCGCATTGATTTGCCAATTCCCGAGATCGTCGCGGAAGGCGATCGCGACGGCTGGCCTTATCTGATCATCACACGCCTTGCCGGCACGCTCGGCTCGGAGGTCTGGCCGTCGTTGCCGGAAGCGCAGAAGGAGCGCGTGCTGCGACAGATCGGCGAGACCATCGCCGCCGTGCAGCGCGCGCCGCTCGGCTCACTCGCGCAGATCCAGCCGCGCTGGGACGACTTCATGCGGGCCCAGATGCAGGGCTGCAAGGCGCGGCACACGCGTCTCGGCCTGGCGCCGAAATTCCTCGCCGGCCTCGACGATCTCCTGCGTGATGCGGCCGCGCTCATTCCGATGGATGCGTCGCCGGTGATCCTGATCGGCGAATACATTCCGGAGAACTTCCTGCTCGCCCGCCACGACGATCAATGGTCGCTCGCCGGCCTGTTCGACTTCGGCGACGTGCTGGCGGGATGGCGGGACTACGATCTGCTCGGCCCTAGCGCCTTCATGGCAGCGGGCCGGCCGGGCAGGGTGCGCAACCTGCTCGAAGGCTTTGGCTATGCGAAGCTCGACTTCGCGCTCAAGCGACGGCTGATGGCCCTGATGCTGCTGCATCGCGCCAGCGACCTCAACAGCCACATCTGCATCGAGGGCTGGCAGGAGCAGGCGGATGATCTGGTCGAACTTCAGGAGCTGATCTGGCCGGGGTGACGGGCCGCGATCGATAGCCGCGCCACCTAGGGGCGAGACGCGCTCACGCAATAGGCTGGTATTGTCGAAAGTCTATTTTTTAGGCAAATATACCTGTTTGTATGCAATGTCCGACGGCTTGGCTTCTGATCGACGGCCCGGATAGCAGCCTTTTCCTATAAACATTTCATAGGCTTATGCTGGTTTAATCCTTGCTTAAGCCTTGGCACGAACCTTGCGAATCCAGTTCCAACCAGAACCTTTTGTGTTGGAGCCATTCCATGAAGCGCCGCGATTTCCTCAAGTCCGTTTCCGGATTGGCCGCAGGCGCGGCGCTTCCGACCATGCCGTCCGTGATCTCGTCGGCCAAGGCCGATGCGCGCTCGGAGACGCTGCTGATCGTCTCGGAAGGCGGCCCCAACAATCTCGATATCCACGGCGTCGGCACCAACGTGCCCGGCTATGAGGTGTCCTGGAATTGCTACGACCGCCTGCTCAGCCACGAGATGAAGACCGGCCCCGGCGGCGTGCCCTATTACGACCGCGACAAGTTCAAGGGCGAACTCGCCGAGGACTTCAAGATCGACGACATGTCGGTCACCTTCAAGCTGAAGAAGAACGCCAAATTCCACGACGGCGCGCCTGTGACCGCCAAGGACGTGAAGTGGTCGCTCGACCGAGCCGTCAGCGTCGGCGGATTCCCCACCTTCCAGATGAGCGCGGGCTCGCTCACGAAACCCGAGCAGTTCGTCGTGATCGACGACTACACGGTACGTGTCGACTTCCTGAAGAAGGACAAGCTGACGATCCCCGATCTCGCGGTGATCGTGCCCTGCATCATCAATTCCGAGCTGGTGAAGAAGAACGCCAGCGAGAAGGATCCCTGGGGACTCGAATTCACCAAGCAGCAGACCGCGGGCTCCGGCGCCTACAAGGTGACGAAGTGGACCGCCGGCACCGAAGTGGTGATGGAGCGCAACGACGATTGGGTCGGCGGCCCGCTGCCGAAGATCAAGCGCGTGATCTGGCGCATGGTGCCGCAGGCCGGCAATCGCCGCGCGCTGCTGGAGCGCGGCGACGCCGACATCTCCTATGAGCTGCCGTTCAAGGATTTCCAGGAGATGAAGGCGAGCGGCAAGCTCAACGTGGTGTCGCTGCCGTTCTCCAACGGCATCCAGTATATCGGCATGAACGTGACCAAGCCGCCGTTCGACAATCCCAAGGTACGTCAGGCGGTCGCCTGCGCGATTCCCTATCAGAAGATCATGGACGCGGTGATGTTCGGGCTGGCTAACCCGATGTTCGGCGCGCCCAAGGACAAGCCAACCGAAGTCGCCTGGCCGCAGCCGCACAAATACAACACCGACATGGACAAGGCGAAGGCGCTGCTGGCCGAGGCCGGCTACCCGAACGGCTTCGAGACCACGATCTCGTTCGACCTCAACTTCGCCGGCGTCAACGAGCCGCTCTGCGTGCTGGTGCAGGAGAGCCTGGCCCAGATCGGCATCAAGACCACCATCAACAAGGTGCCCGGCGCCAACTGGCGCACCGAATTGAACAAGAAGGAAATGCCGCTCTTCACCAACGTATTCTCGGGCTGGCTCGATTACCCCGAATACTTCTTCTACTGGTGCTATCACGGCAATAATTCCGTCTTCAACACCATGAGCTACAAGTCGGCGGAGATGGACAAGCTGATCGACGGCGCACGCGCGGCCGCCGCGACCGGCGACACCGCGACCTACGACACCGACGTGAAGGGCTTCGTCGACCTCGCCTACAGCGACATCCCGCGCATCCCGCTGTACCAGCCGTTCGTCAACGTCGCGATGCAGAAGAACATCAGCGGCTACCAATACTGGTTCCACCGGAGGCTGGATTATCGCGCGATGGCGAAGGGGTAAGGGGTGGCGGGCGCTGTCCTTCGCAGTGAGGTGAGCACGCTTTTCAGGCTCCCTCCCCCCTTGTGGGGGAGGGGTGGGGAGAGGGGTAGCCACAAACTCCGATCTCTCCCGGAGCCACCCCCCTCCCTAGCCCTCCCCCACAAGGGGGGAGGGAACGCAGCGGAGCGAGTGGCCGCGTGTCGGGTTCATTCAACGCGCAAGAGGAAGTCGCCATGCTGACCATGATCGGCAAGCGCCTGATGTTCGCGATTCCTTCGCTGATCGGGGTCGTCATCGTCACCTTCTTGCTGACCCGCGCATTGCCCGGTGATCCCGCGGCGTATTTCGCCGGCCCCGCCGCAACGAAAGAAGCCGTCGAGCAGATCCGGAAAAAACTCGGCCTCGACAAGCCGCTGATCGAGCAGTTCTTTCGCTACACCAACGATCTCGCCCATGGCGATTTCGGCAACTCGCTCACGACCGGCCAGCCGGTCGCAGCCGAGATCCGCAACCGCCTGCCGGCCTCCGCCGAGCTGACGCTGCTCGGCCTCATCGTCTCGGTCGTGATCGCGATTCCGCTCGGCGTGCTGGCGGCGACGCGGCCGGGCTCATGGGTCGACCATCTCTGCCGTGTGACGACGACGGCCGGCGTCTCGCTGCCGGTGTTCTTCACAGGTCTGGTGCTGGTCTATGTGTTCTATTTCCGGCTCGGCTGGTCGCCCGCGCCGCTCGGCCGGCTCGATGTGTTCTACAGCGCGCCGCCGACAGTGACCGGCTTCTATCTGATCGACACCCTGATCGCGCGCGACTTCGAGGTGTTCCGTTCGGCATGCAGCCAGCTCATCCTGCCGGCGACGACGCTTGCGATCTTCTCGCTGGCGCCGATCGCGCGCATGACGCGCGCCTCGATGCTGGCGGTGCTGTCCTCCGAATTCGTGCGCACCGCGCGTGCCAGCGGCCTGTCGCCGGCGACCGTCATCGTCACCTACGCCTTCCGCAACGCGATGCTCCCCGTCATCACCACGCTGAGCATGGTGTTCTCGTTCCTGCTCGGCGCCAACGTGCTGGTGGAGAAAGTGTTCGCCTGGCCAGGCATCGGCTCTTACGCCGTGGAAGCGCTGATCTCGTCGGACTTCGCGCCGGTGCAGGGGTTCGTGCTGACCATGGCGGTGATGTACGTGCTGCTCAATCTCGTGATCGACATTCTCTATGGCGTGATCGATCCGCGCGTGCGGCTGGAGGGGTAGAGCATGATCCGGAAAAGTGGGCACCGGTTTTCCGATCAGATCATGCTCAAAAGGATAGAGTCATGAGCACCGTTGCGCCTGCTGTTGAACCCGTCGGCCCCGCGCGCACGTCGGGTCTCGTCGCGCTCCTCGACCAGACCCGCTACGTGCTCGGCGAGAACAAGGTCACCGGCTTTGCATTCGCGCTGCTGATCGTGATCCTCCTTGCCGCGATCTTCGGCCCCTATGTGGTGCCGTATGACCCGCTGGCGTCCGACACCGTGGTGTCGCTGAAGCCGCCGTCGGCCGCGCACTGGTTCGGTACCGACCAATTGGGCCGCGACATCTTCAGCCGGGTCGTGGTGGCGACGCGGCTCGATACGTTCATCGCGGTCGCCTCCGTCGCGCTGGTGTTCCTGATGGGCGGGCTCGCCGGCATCGCGGCCGGCTATTTCGGCGGCTGGACCGATCGCATCGTCGGCCGCATCGCCGACACCATCATGGCATTCCCGCTGTTCGTGCTCGCCATGGGCATCGTCGCCGCGCTCGGCAATACGGTGCAGAACATCATCCTGGCCACGGCCATCGTGAACTTTCCGCTCTATGCCCGCGTCGCGCGCGCCGAAGCCAATGTCCGCCGCAATGCCGGCTTCGTGCAGGCCGCGCGGCTGTCCGGCAACGGCGAATTCCGCATTCTCCTCGTGCATATCCTGCCGAACATCATGCCGATCATGATCGTGCAGATGTCGCTGACCATGGGCTACGCCATCCTCAATGCCGCCGGTCTCTCGTTCATCGGCCTCGGCGTGCGTCCGCCGACGGCGGAATGGGGCATCATGGTCGCCGAAGGCGCCGGCTTCATGGTGTCAGGCGAATGGTGGATCGCGCTATTCCCGGGCCTCGCTCTGATGATCGCCGTGTTCTGCTTCAACCTCCTCGGCGACGGCCTGCGCGACATCGTCGACCCCCAGCGGAGGACGTGATGGCTGGGTTAGGCGTACTTTTTTGTTCGAAATTGCCCAATGAAATCAACCTCATTCTACTGTGCATGGGGTTGTTTTCGCCATTTTTAGTTGGAGGTGCCCATGACCGCCCCGCCGCTGCTCGACGTCCAGGACCTTACCGTCGAATTCACCACCCGCCGCGGCATCGTCAAGGCGGTGCAGCACGTCAACATTTCCGTCGCCAAGGGCGAGACGCTCGCGATCGTCGGCGAGTCCGGCTCCGGCAAATCGGTGACTTCCTACGCGGTGATGCGCATTCTCGACCGCGCGGGGCGGATCGCCGAAGGCTCGGTGATGTTCTCGGGCATCGACGTCAAGGCTGCGACCGAAGACCAGATGCGCGATTTGCGCGGTCGCGAAGTCTCGATGATCTTCCAGAATCCGCGCGCCGCGCTCAACCCCATCCGGAAGGTCGGCGACCAGATCGAGGACGTGCTGCGCACCCATGTCCAGCAGGCCATGGTTTCGGACCGCGGCGAGAAGGCGATCGAGGCGCTGGAGCAGGTCAAGATCGCCCGCCCGCGCGAGCGCTATCACGCCTATCCGTTCGAGCTGTCCGGCGGCATGTGCCAGCGCGTTGTCATAGCGCTCGCGCTCGCCTGCAATCCGCAGCTACTGATCGCGGACGAGCCGACGACCGGATTGGACGTCACCACGCAGAAGGCGGTGATGGATCTGATCGTGGAATTGACCAAGCGCAAGGCAATGTCCACCATCCTGATCACGCACGATCTCGGCCTCGCCGCTGCTTATTGCGACCGCGTCGTCGTGATGGAAAAGGGCAGGGTGGTCGAGACCGCCAAGGCCGCCGACATCTTCGCCAACCCGCAGCACCCCTACACCAAGAAGCTGATGCGCGCGACGCCCCGGCTTGGCGTGAGCTTGCGGGATCTGTTGCCGGAGGAGGAGGGCGCAGCACTCGCCGCCACGAGCGCAGCATCCGCGGAATTGGCTCCGACCGCCGCGGCGGGCAAGACGCCCCTTCTCCTCATCGACAAGCTGGTCAAGGAATATCCCCGTAAGGGCGCCACTGCCACGCTCGGGAAATTGTTCGGCCGCAAGCCGCCTGTAGAGCCCGACGTGTTCCGCGCGGTCGACGGCATCAGCTTCACGGTCGGTCACGGCGAGAGCGTCGGCCTGGTCGGCGAGTCCGGCTGCGGCAAATCGACCACGTCGATGATGGTGATGCGGCTGCTGGACCAGACCTCGGGCCTGATCCAGTTCGACGGCGAGGACATCGGTGCCATCGCGCCGGCCGGCTTTGCCCGGCTGCCGCAGCGCAGCCGCATCCAGATGGTGTTCCAGGACCCGACCGACAGCCTCAACCCGCGCTTCACCGCCGTGCGTGCCATCGCCGATCCCATCATGCAGCTCGGCGACATCAGGGGGCGCGGCGCGCTCCGCGCCCGCTGCGAGGAGCTCGCCACCATGGTGGGCCTGCCGCACAATCTGCTGGATCGCTTCCCGCACCAATTGTCGGGCGGCCAGAAAGCCCGCGTCGGCATCGCCCGCGCCATCGCCCTGCACCCGAAACTCGTCATCCTGGACGAGCCGACCGCCGCGCTCGACGTCTCGGTCCAGGCCGTGGTCCTCAATCTGCTCCAGGACCTGAAGGCGCGGTTAGGTATGAGTTATCTGTTCGTCTCGCATGATTTGAACGTAGTGCGCTTGTTGTGCGATCGTGTCATTGTCATGCGGTCGGGTCGAATCGTCGAGGAAGGATCTTCCGAGAGGGTCTTGAGCGATCCGCAGGACGACTACACTAAGGAGCTGCTGACGGCGATCCCGCATCCGCCGCTGCAGACACTGGGCGCACACTGAGAGCTTGTTTGGGAGCGTGATGGCCGAACCGTTGGACGATTATATCGACGCTGTCACCAAAGCGTTGGCGTTGCCCGTCGAGGAAGCATGGAGGGCGTCCATCCGCGCCAATCTCGAGGTCTCGCTGCGGCTCGGCCGCCTCGTCGACGAATTCGCGCTGCCGGACGAGACGGAGCCGGCGCCCGTGTTCACGGTCTGACGCCGCCATGACGACCAAGCCAGAGATGACGGCCTCCGAGATCGCGAGCGCGGTTGCCAGCCGCAAGATGTCGGCGCTCGATGCGACCGAAGCAGCGCTTGCGCGCATCAAGCAGCACGACACCATCCTCAATGCGTTTACCGACATCACTGCCGATCGCGCCCGCGCCAAAGCGCGCGCGGTCGATGCCGATATCGCCGCCGGCAAGACCGTCGGCCCGCTCGCCGGCGTGCCCTTTGCGGTGAAGAATCTGTTCGACATCGCGGGCCTCGCCACCCGCGCGGGTTCGAAGATCAACCGAGACCGCGTGCCCGCCAGCCGCGACGCCACGCTGATCGAGCGGATGGAAGCGGCCGGCGCCGTGCTGGTCGGCGCGCTCAACATGGGCGAATACGCCTACGACTTCACCGGCGAGAACGTCCATGACGGTCCCTCGCGCAATCCGCACGATACGACGCGGATGAGCGGCGGCTCCTCCGGCGGATCCGGCAGCGCCGTTGGTGGCGCGCTGGTGCCGATCGCGCTCGGTTCCGACACCAACGGTTCGATCCGCGTGCCGTCCTCGTTCTGCGGCATCTTCGGCCTGAAGCCGACCTATGGCCGGCTCTCGCGTGCGCGCTCTTTCCCGTTCGTCGCGAGCCTCGATCATCTCGGCCCGTTCGCGCGCTCCGCCACCGATCTCGCGCTGGCCTATGACGCCATGCAGGGACCGGATGCCGACGATGCCGCCTGCACCACCACACGTGGTCTGGAGCCGACGACACCGCTGCTTGCCAATCCGGTGTCCGACCTGCGCATCGCGATCGCCGGCGGCTACTTCCAGAAAAATCTGTTTCCGGAAGCCGTCGAAGCCGTCAGCCGCGTCGCCAAGGCGCTGGGTGCAACGCGCGTGGTGGACGTGCCCGAAGCCGCGCGCGCCCGCGCGGCGGCCTATGTCATCACCACCACCGAGGGCGCCTCGCTGCATCTCGATCGGCTGCGCAAGCGGCCGAACGATTTCGATCCCGCCGTGCGCGACCGGCTGATTGCGGGCGCCATGGTGCCGGCGCCGCTGGTCGACCGCGCGCAAAAATTCCGCCGCTGGTATCGCGCGCAACTCGCCGAGATTTTCAAATCCGTCGACGTGCTGATCGCACCGGCGACGCCATGCGCCGCGCCGAAGCTCGGCCAGGTCAATTTCAATCTTGGCGGCGTCGAGATGCCGGTGCGCGCCAATATCGGCATCCACACCCAGCCGATCTCATTCATCGGCCTCCCCGTCGTCGCCGTGCCGGTGCCGCTCGAACCGTTGCCGATCGGCGTGCAGATCATCGCCGCGCCATGGCGCGAGGACATCGCGCTGCGCGTCGCGTACGCGTTGGAGAAGATGGGCGTCGCCGCCGCGCCCAGCCCAAGAGGATTTTGAGATGGAGATCGATCTCCCCGAGGTGATCGCAGACGTCAAAGCTGCGTTCGAGCGCTATGAGCAGGCTCTGATCACCAACGACGTCGCAGTGCTTGGCGAGCTCTTCCGCAACGATCCCCGCACGCTGCGCTATGGCATCGGCGAGAACCTCTACGGCTATGAAGCAATCTCCGGCTTTCGCGCCGGGCGCTCGCCGGTCGGCCTCAATCGCCGCACCGCGAAAACCGTGATCACCAGCTATGGGCGCGACACCGCCGTCGCCTCCACCCTGTTCTATCGCGACACGATGCCGGGCAAGGTCGGACGGCAGATGCAGACCTGGGTAAAATTCCCGGAGGGCTGGCGCGTCGTCGCCGCCCATGTCAGCATCATCGACGAGTCGAAAGAGACCTGACCGTATGACGCTTGACGATCTTCCGCCCGGAGCGCTGCCGGCCGAACCGGCGGTGCCGCGTGTCGACCGGGGGTCGCCGTCAGCGCACAAGGTCACGCGCGCCGAGGAGCTGCGCCTGCAGCTCGCCGACGAGATCGTGCGCGGAGCTCTGCCACCCGGTGCGCCGCTTGACGAGACCGACATCGCGCGCCGCTTCAGCGTTTCGCGCACGCCGGTGCGGGAAGCCCTGCGTCAGCTCGTGGCAAGCGGCCTCGTCGAAGCGCGCGCTCATCGAGGCGCGGTGGTGGCGCAGCCCTCGTTCGAACGGCTGACGGGCATGTTCGAGGCCATGGCGGAGCTTGAGGCGCTGTGTGCGGGTCTTGCCGCCGAGCGCATGTCCGCCACTGAGCGTCACGGCCTGGAAGCCATCCACGAAGAACTGCGGGTGTTGAGCTACGCCGGCAATCCCGAGCGCTTCCACGAGGTCAACGAGCGCTTCCACAACGCGATCTATGCGGGATCGCAGAACGGCTACATCGCCGAGATCACGCTGGCGACGCGCGTGCGCGTACAGCCGTTTCGCCGCGCCCAGTTCCGCAATCTCGGCCGTCTCGCCAAGTCGCAAGCCGAGCACGACCGCGTTGTCGTCGCCATCATGCGCGGCGACAAGCAGGGCGCCGCCGCCGCGATGCGCGCGCATATCGAGCTGGTGCGCGGGGAGTACGAGATCTACGCGGTGTCGGTTTAGGGGCGCGCGCACGGTTGCGTAGGGTGGGCAAAGGCGCAAAGCGCCGTGCCCACCATCTCCCCAAGCTGACGGTGATGGCGGGCACGTTTCGCTTTGCCCACCTACGAGACCTACGCTGTCGTAGCTTCCGCCATATACTTCCGCCAGCCGCCATACGCGGTGATGTCGCGAGCCTCGCCCAGCACCTCGGGCTCGACGAGAAATCCCTTCACGCTGCGGCCATCAGCCAGCCGCACCGTGCCGATCGCCATCGGCGCGGGAATCGCGTTGACGAACTTGCCGAAGGCGGACGACGACAGCGACCAGATTTCCAGCTCGATCGACGCGCCCTTGCCGGCCTCGACGCGCAGCATGCCCGGCTTTGGCGGCGTGGTCTTCAATGCGTAGAGCTTGTAGTCCGCCGCGGTCCTGGTTGCCTCGATCAGCTGGCCGTTCAGCGCTTTCAGTTCGCCGTTCAGCGCCATGCCGGACAGATGCGCGCCGACCACGGCGATGGGAATCTCGTCGACGCCGCTTGCGGCAAGCGGCGCCAGCGAGGCTTGCACGACGCCCTTTGCGCCAAGCGTCAGTTTGGTATCGGCATGGAACACGCGGCCGATGCTGGCGAGCAGCGCATCGTGCCCGGTGGGTGCAAGAATTGTGATGCCGAACGGGATGCCGTCGGCGCGCATCGCCGCCGGCAGCGCGAGACCACAGAGATCGAGCAGATTGACAAAATTGGTATAGGTGCCGAGCCGGCTGTTGAGCTCGACCGGATTGGCCCGCACCTGCGCGGTCGTATAGGCCGTCGGCGCCGTCGGCAGCACCAGCGCGTCGATATTGGTGAAGGTGCGTTCGGCGATCTTGCGCAGGCCCTGCAGACGATAGAGCGCGGAGAAGGTGTCCGTCGCCGTCAACCGCGCACCGGCCGCGGTGATCTCGCGCGTCACGGGATGGATCGCCTCCGGTGCCGAGGCGAGCAGGTCGCGGATCACGAGATAGCGCTCGGCCACCCACGGTCCCTCGTAGAGCAGTCGGGCCGTCTCATAGAACGGCTCGAGGTCGAATTCGACGAGCGTTGCCCCAAGCGCGGTCCAGCGCTTCAGCGCCTCGGCGTAAGCCGCTTCCGCCTTCTTGTCGCCGAAGAAGATCAGCTGTCCGCTGCGTGGCACGCCCAGGCGCAGGTTTGCCGGGAGCGGGGTGATCGCGCCAAGCGGCCGGTCGCGCGAGAACGGATCTGCCTGATCGGGACCTGCCATCACGGAGAGCGCCAGCGCGGCGTCGTCGACCGTCAAAGCGAATACCGAGATGCAGTCGAGCGTCCGGCAGGCCGGCACCAGGCCAGCGGTCGAAATCATGCCGAGGCTCGGCTTGAGACCGACGATGTTGTTGAGCATCGCCGGCACGCGGCCTGAGCCGGCGGTGTCGGTGCCGAGCGACAGTGGCACCAGCCCGGCGCCGACGGCGGTGGCCGATCCCGAGCTCGAGCCGCCGGGAATGAGGTCCTCGCGGATCGCGTTTCTGGGGATGCCGTGGGGCGAGCGCACGCCGACAAGGCCGGTCGCGAACTGGTCGAGATTGGTCTTGCCGATGATGATCGCGCCGGCGGCGCGCAGCCGCTGCACCGCGGTCGAATCATGTGTCGGGGTATACGAGAAGGCCGGGCACGCCGCGGTGGTCGGAAATCCCAGCGCGTCGATATTGTCCTTCACCACGACCGGCACGCCATAGAGCGGCAGGCTGGCGGCGTCCTTGGTGGCGAGCTTCTCGGCCTCCGTGATCGCGTCCTTTTCGTCGCGCAGGCTGATGAAGACGGCGGGGTCGTTGTGGTCGCGGATGCGCTGATAGGTGCGCGCGACCGTCTGCGCCGGCGTGAGCGTGCCCGCGCGATGCGCGGCCACGATCGCGGCGACCGTTTCAGGCTGCTCAGCCCCCATTTCAGCCTTCATGGCGACAAATCTCCGGCTACGTCTCTTCACCCCGATCGAAGCAAGCGATGTGCCATTGTGTACAGAATCCGGGCAGGACAAGTGCTGCGGATATTACCGAGAGATCAGTGGCTTGTGGGATATTTCGAGCTCCGGCGGACCTTCGTGTCAGCGCCCTGTTACGAGCATTTGCGCAAATAATAGGCAGCTAGATCAGGTGCAGCCGGCAATCCATGCCGCGGATGCGCGGCGACCAGCCCTTTGAACGGCGGCGGGCCGTCCCACCTGGCCCCAGCTTGCGCCCCAACAATTGTCGTGGCCAACATGCTAGCCAACGCGGTCCGCGACGAGGCTGCGACCGGTCCCGGCTTCCGGGCGAGGAGGAAACCATGACAGCCGCCCCACGCGGTGATGCTTCGAGCCTGTTTGCGACACCCAGAACCGTTGCCGAGCATCGCGCCGACGGCAGCATCGTGCTGCGCTCGCCCGAGCCTCTGCGCGATGGCGCGCGCTGCGTCGGCGACTGGCTGGAGCAATGGGCGCGGCAGAGGCCCGACGCGATTTTCCTCGCCGAGCGCAGCAGTGCCGAAGCGCCATGGAGCACCGTTACCTATGCGCAGGCGCTGCGCCAGGTGCGCGCGGCGGCGTCCTGGATTCTGGCGCACGGTCTCGGCGCGGAGCGCCCGCTCGCGATCCTCTCCGACAACAGCATCGATCATGCGCTGCTGGCACTGGCGGCGCAGCATGTCGGCGTGCCCTCGGCGGCGATCTCGCCGGCCTATTCCCTGATGTCAAAGGACTTCGACAAGCTCAAGAGCATGATCGCGTTGCTTGAGCCCGCCGCGATCTATGTCTCAGCGACGAGGCCGTTTGCGGCGGCGCTGGCCGCGATCAAGCCGCTGCATAGCGCGCAGATTATCAGCGGCAATGCCGACGATGCCGATGCGCTGACCTTTCGCACTATCGCGGCAACGCCCGAGAGCCCCGACGTCGCAAAGGCCTTCGCCGCGGTGACGCCCGATACGATCGCAAAACTCCTGTTCAGTTCGGGCTCGACCGGCACGCCGAAAGCCGTGATCAACACCCAGCGCATGCTGACGTCCAGCCAGCAGGCCAAGGCGCAGACCTGGACTTTTCTCGAACAGGCGCGCGACGATCTGGTCATTCTCGACTGGCTGCCCTGGAGCCACACGTTTGGCGCGAACCACAATTTCAATCTCGTGCTGCGCAATGGCGGCTCGCTCTATATCGACGGCGGCAAGCCGGCGCCCGGTCTGTTTGCGATGTCGCTCGCCAATCTCAGAAGCGTGATGCCGACCGTCTATTTCAACGTGCCGCGCGGCTTCGACATGTTGATCGCGGCGCTGCGCGGCGACGAGGAGCTGTGTCGCCGCTTCTTCAGCGAGGTGAAATTCGCGTTCTACGCCGGTGCGGCGCTGCCGCAGAATCTCTGGGATGCGCTGGAAGAACTCTCCGTCAAGACTGTTGGCCGCGCGATGCCGATGGTCTCGGCCTGGGGCTCGACCGAGACGTCGCCGCTGGCCACCGACTGCCATTTCCTCGCGGAGCGCTCGGGCAATATCGGCGTGCCCATTCCCGGCACCGAACTGAAGCTCGTTACCTCCGGCGACAAGCTGGAGGTGCGCGTGCGCGGCCCCAACGTCACGCCGGGCTATTGGAAGGCGCCGGAGCTGACCAGGCAGGCTTTTGACGACGAGGGCTTTTATCTCATCGGTGATGCCGTGAAGTTCGCCGACGCGAACCGGCCCGAACGCGGCCTATTCTTTGACGGCCGCGTCGCGGAGGATTTCAAGCTCAATTCCGGCACCTGGGTCAGTGTCGGCACACTGCGCCTCGCCGGCATCGCCGCGCTGGCGCCGCTCGCGCAGGACATCGTCGTCACCGGCCATGGCGGCGACGAGGTGCGCTTCCTGGTATTTCCGAACATCGCTGCGTGCCGCGCGCATGCCGGCCTGCCCGAGACCGCAGGCGTGAACGACGTGCTCGCGCATGAGAAGATCAGAGCCGCGATCGCGCGGGGGCTGGCGAAACTGAAGCAACACGGCGCCAACTCCTCCGGCCATGCCACGCGTGCCCTGCTGCTCGCCGAGCCGCCGTCGGTCGACGGCGGCGAGATCACCGACAAGGGCTACATCAACCAGCGCGCGGTGCTGACGCGCCGTGCCGATGCGGTGGCGCGGTTGGATGACGATGCGCCGGGCGAGTGGATCGGGGTGTAGCGCTTGGGCCTGTGCCCCGGACGCAGCGCAGCACGCAGTGATGCGCTGCAGAGCCGGGGCCATTCTTCGTGATTGGCATCTATGGATCCCGGCTCTGCGCAGCAGCGTTTCACGCTGCAGCGCGTCCGGGACAAGAGAGCTCGGCAAACCCAACTACGCCAGCCGCCTTGCCGCATTATGCTGCACGATTCTTTTGTTGCCCAAGCAACTAATTTATGCGAACCGTTCCAGACACGGATGACGGCGGGAGGAACCGCCGCGTCGGATCGGAGGAAGCTATGCTCGGCAGAGAGGGTGCCGCCGGCGAATGTTGGCGCATGCCTGGAAATGACAGGGCTCAGCGCCCGCTGTGTGGCCCGTCAGGTCTCGGTGCTGCCGGTCACCGCGCCGAGATTTTCATGCAGGCGGCGCAACAGGTCGATCAGCACCTCGCGCTCGTCCTTGTCCAGGCAGGACAACAGGCGCCGTTCGCGCTCGAATGCAGCGACGATCACCTTGTCATGGATGGCGCGGCCCTTCGCCGTCAGCGAGATCGAATGGGTGCGCCCGTCATTGGGATCGGTACGGATCGAGATCAACCCCCGCTTTTCCAGGCCGGCCAGCGTCCGACTCACCGGGCCCTTGTCGAAACCGATGACGTGGCAGATGCGCGAGGCGGGAATGCCGGGCTCGATCGCGAGCAGCGACATGATCCGCCATTCCGTGACGTTGACGCCGAACTCTCGCTGATAGAACGCGGTGGCGCTGTTCGAGAGCTTGTTGGCGATGAAGGTGATGAACGCGGGGACGTAGCGGTCGAGATCGAGCGTCGGTCCCGTCTCGGCGGGCGCAGGTTTCTGGCGGGCTCTGGTCGAAGGCGGCGGCATGTTGGGATTCTGTCTCGCGGCGTGTCTGGAGACCTAAAGGTAAGCGCGGCCCTTTCACAAGATCAAAATGAGGGAGGACTTCCATGAGCACTTCCAGCTCCCAGGAAATTAACGGTTCGTCGGCCGTCCCGCATCTCGACGTCGATCCGTTCGCGATGGATTTTTTCGCCGATCCCTATCCCACGCATGAGCTGCTGCGGGAGGCGGGACCTGTCGTCTATCTCGACAAGTGGAACGTCTATGGCGTGGCGCGCTATGCCGAAGTTCATGCCGTGCTGAACGATCCCGCAACGTTCTGCTCCAGCCGCGGCGTCGGCCTCGCCGATTTCGCGAAGGAGACGCCGTGGCGGCCGCCCAGCCTGATCCTTGAGGCCGATCCTCCCGAGCACACCCGCACCCGCGCCGTGCTCTCAAAGGTGCTGTCGCCGACGGTGATCAAGGGGCTGCGCGACCGCTTTGCCGCGGCAGCGGAAGAGCGTGTGGACGCGCTGCTGGAGAAACGCAACTTCGATGCCATCACGGACCTTGCCGAGGCCTATCCGCTGTCGATCTTCCCAGATGCGCTCGGGCTTAAGCCTGAGGGACGCGAGAATCTCATTCCCTATGCGAGCCTGGTGTTCAACGCCTTCGGCCCGCCGAACCAGTTGCGCAACGAGGCGATCGCGCGCTCGGCGCCTCACCAGGCCTACGTCACCGAGCAGTGCCAGCGGGACAGCCTCACGCCCGGCGGCATCGGCGCCTGCATCCACGCCCATGTCGGCGAGGGTGCCATCACCGCGACCGAAGCGCCGCTGTTGGTGCGTTCGCTTCTGTCAGCGGGCCTCGACACCACCGTCAACGGCATCGGTGCAGCGGTCTACTGTCTCGCGCGCTTCCCTGAGCAGTGGCAGCGCCTGCGCAACGATTTTACGCTGGCGCGCAACGCTTTCGAGGAGGCCGTTCGTTTTGAAAGCCCGGTGCAGACCTTCTTCCGCACGACCACGCGCGAAGTCGAACTGTCAGGCGCGACCATCGGTGAGGGCGAGAAGGTGTTGATGTTCCTGGCGGCTGCCAATCGCGATCCGCGGCGCTGGGACAAGCCCGACAGCTACGACATCACCCGCCGCACGTCCGGCCATGTTGGCTATGGCTCAGGTATTCACATGTGCGTCGGCCAGCTGGTCGCGCGGCTCGAAGGCGAGACAATGCTCGCGGCGCTGGCCCGCCGGATCGCAAAGATCGAGATCATGGGCGAGCCGCAGCGCCGCTTCAACAACACGCTGCGCGGGCTCGACAGCCTGCCTGTGAGCATCACGCCAGCCTGAGGCTGTCGTCATCGCAAACAACAAATACGACAGGGGAGGGAACAATGAAGAACTTGAAGTGGACGCTTGCGCTGGCCGCGAGCCTGATTGGCGGCGCGGCAAATGCCGAGATCTCGGACAATGTCGTGCGCGTCGGCGTGCTCAACGACATCTCCGGCATTTTCCAGGACACCAACGGCATGGGCTCGGTCGAGGCCGCGCGCATGGCCGCTGAGGATTTCAACGGCGGCGGCAAGGGCATCAAGGTCGAGATCGTCTATGCCGATCACCAGAACAAGGCCGACGTCGGCAATGCAATCGCGCGCAAATGGCTCGATGTCGAGGGCGTCGACGCCATCGTCGACGTGCCGAACTCGGCCGTTGGCCTCTCCATCAACACGCTGCTGCGCGATAGCCGCATGACGTTCCTCGCGTCGTCCACCGCGAGCTCCGATCTCACCGGCAAGGCCTGCTCGCCCAACACCATCCAATGGGTCAACGACGCCTGGGCGACCGGCAACACCACGGCGGCCGCGATGATGTCGCGCGGCGGCAAGGACTGGTATTTCCTCACGGTTGACTACGCACTCGGCAAGGGCATCGAGGCGGAAGCCCAGAAATACATCGAGGCGCATGGCGGCAAGGTGTTGGGCTCCTCCAAGCATCCGCTCGGCACGTCCGACTTCGCGTCCTTCCTGTTGCAGGCGCAGGGCTCGAAGGCCCAAGTGATCGGGCTCGCCAATGCCGGCGGCGACACCATCAACGCGGTGAAGCAGGCGGCCGAGTTCGGGATACAGCAGGGCGGACAAAAGCTCGTCGCCTTCCTGCTCTTCATCAACGACGTCCACGGCATGGGCATCAAGGTCGCGCAAGGGCTCCAGCTCATGGAGGCCTTCTACTGGGACATGAACGACGACACCCGCGCCTTCGCCAAGCGCTTCGCGGCGCGGCCCGGCATGAACGGCAAGATGCCGAGCGGCAACCAGGCCGGGGTCTATGCCTCCACGCTCGCTTATCTCAACGCGGTTGCCGTCACGGGCAGCGACAATGCCAAGGACGCCGTGCCCGAGATGAAAAAGTTCAAGGGCAAGGACAAGCTGTTCGGCGACACCACGATCCGCCAGGACGGCCGCGTCGTGCATCCGATGTATCTGTTCGAGGTGAAGAAGCCGGAGGAGTCGAAATATCCCTACGACTATTACAAGCTGGTCTCGACGATCTCTGCGGAGCAGGCGTTTCGACCGCTCACGGAAGGTGGGTGCGAGCTGGTGAAGTAGGGGCGGCGATCGCGCCTCACTTAACCTCTCCCCGCTCGCGGGGAGAGGTCGGATCGCTCTTGCGATCCGGGTGAGGGGGTACAGGTCTCACCAATATCTCGTTCGCGGAGAGGCCCCTCACCCCAACCCTCTCCACGTAAGAACGGGGAGAGGGAGAAGAAGCCCTACACCACCTTGCTCGATCCCTGCGTGATCAGCCGCGCGGCGCGCTGGTCGCGGGCGTAGATCCAGAGCCAGCTCAGGGCGACGCTGAGGCGGTGGCGCAAGCCGATCAGGAAGTAGATATGGGCGATGCCCCAGATCCACCACGCGATGGTGCCGCGCAGCTTGATGCGGCCGAAGTCGATCACCGCCAGCCGCTTGCCAATCTGCGCGAGGCTGCCGGAGTGCTTGTAGCGGAACGCGCCTGTCGGCTCCTGGCGCAGCCGGGCCTTGATGGTCTCGGCCACGTGACGGCCCTGCTGCTTGGCGGCCGGCGCGATGCCGGGCACAGGCTTGCCGTCCCAGGCGTTGATCAAAACGGTGTCGCCAATTGCAAAGATCTCGGGATGACCGGGGATCGTAAGATCGGCCTCCACTTGGACGCGCCCGGCGCGATCGGCCGGTGCGCCCAGCCATTCCGCCGCGGGCGAGGCGCGCACGCCGGCGGCCCAGATTCGTGTCTTGGCTTCGAGCAGCTTGCCGCCGAACACCACGCCCTCGCGGTTGATCTCAGTGACGGCTTGGCCGAGCACGACCTCGACGCCGATCTTCTCCAGCGAGGCCTGGGCATAGGCCGAGAGATCATCTGGAAAGCCTGCCAGCACCCGCGGACCCGCCTCGATCAGCACCACGCGCGCCTTGTTGGTGTCGATGTTGCGGAAGTCGGCTGGCAAGGTGTGGTGCGCCATCTCGGCGATGGTGCCGGCGAGTTCGACGCCGGTGGGGCCGGCGCCGACGATGACGAAAGTCAATCGTGCCGCGCGTTTGGCCGGATCGGTCTCACGCTCGGCGCGCTCGAACGCCACCAGGATATGACGGCGCAGCGTGGTCGCGTCCTCCAGTGTTTTAAGACCCGGCGCCCATTGCTCCCATTCGTCGTGGCCGAAATAGGCGTGACGCGCGCCGGTGGCGAGCACCAGCGTGTCGTAAGGCACCTCGCTGCCGTCGTCGATCAGCACGCAGCGCCTGTCGGCATCGACGCCGCTGACCGTCGCAAACAGCGTCGTCACATCGCGCCGGTCGCGCATCAGGTGCCGGACCGGCCAGGCGATCTCGCTGGTGGCGAGCGAGGCGGTGGCGACCTGATAGAGCAGCGGCTGGAACAAATGATGGTTGCGGCGGTCGATCAGCGTGATCTCGACCGGGCTGCCGGCGAGCCGGTGGGTCGCCTCCAGCCCGCCGAAACCGGCTCCGACGATGACGACGCGGTGCGGTGTCGTGGTCATGATGCGCCCCTCCGAATCTCGCGGCTCTATCCTCATCTAAACGCTGATTGGGCGCCGCGGTCCAATAGCCGTCGTCAATCGAGGCATAGGCCGGATGTATCGCGCCCGCGAGAAAGCGCCGCAGCCTTAGCCGAAGTAAGTAGAATTATATTTCTTGCTATCGCCGTTCGGGGCGAAATATGGTGCAGGGCGGGCGCTGAACCATTGGCGGCGCGACAGATTTTGCGTTCAATAGAGATGACCCCGGGGCGGCAATCACCCTGCTTCCGGGCATAATAATATGGAGGGGAGTGGTTATGAGGACGGCATTCTGGCTGGCGGGCGCAGCGGCGCTGGTGCTGGCAGGCCCGGCATCCGCCGGCGACACCATCAAGATCGGCTTCGTTTCGACCTTCAGCGGCCCGACCGCCGTGATCGGCAACGACATGCGCAATTCGTTCGAGCTCGCGCTGGATCACATCGGCCGCAAGATGGACGGCAAGCCGGTCGAGGTGATTTACGAGGACGACGGGCAGAAGCCCGACGTCGGCAAGCAGAAGACCGAGAAGCTGGTGCAGTCCGACAAGGTCGACTTCATCGTCGGCTACATCTGGTCGAACGTGCTGCTGGCCTCGCTCAAGACCGCCGTGGACTCGCAGACCTTCCTGATCTCGGCCAATGCCGGTCCGTCGCAGCTCGCGGGCGAGCTCTGCTCGCCTTACGTGTTCTCGACCTCCTGGCAGAACGACCAGACGCCGGCCGCCATGGGCCTCTACATGAACCAGAAGGGCGTCAAGAGCGTGTTCCTGATCGGCCCGAACTACGCCGCCGGCAAGGACATGCTGGCGGGCGTGAAGAGCACGTTCAAGGGCGAGGTCAAGGGCGAGGAATACACGGTCTGGCCGAGCCAGCTCGACTTCTCCGCCGAGCTCTCCAAGGCGCGGGCCTCGGGTGCCGAGTCGATCTTCGTGTTCTATCCCGGTGCAGCCGGCGTGCAGTTCCTCAACCAATATGCGCAGGCCGGGCTGAAGAGCACGATGCCGCTCTACACGGCTTTCACCGTCGACGAGCTGTCGCTGCCGCTGCAAAAGGAGAACGCGCTCGGGGTGCCCGGTGCGCAGGAATGGGTGAATGATCTGCCCAACGAGCAGAACAAGCGCTTCGTCGCCGACTATCGCAAGAAGTACCCCGGGCTGCGTCCGACCTATTACGGCGCGCAAGCCTACGACGCGGCCCAGCTCATCAACAGCGCCGTGGTCGCGGTGAAGGGCGACACCAGCAAGAAGGACGCGATGAAGGCCGAGATGGAGAAGGCCAACTTCAAGTCGCTGCGCGGCCCGTTCAAGTACGGCAAGAACCACATCCCGGTGCAGAACTTCTACCTCCAGGACGTGGTCAAGGACGGCGAAGGCCAGCTCTCGCTGAAGACGGTCGCGACCATCGTCGAGAACGACCAGGATCGCTTCCACGACAAATGCGCGATGAAGTAGCCACAAGCACGATACCCCTTCTCCCCTTGTGGGAGAAGGTGGCGCGAAGCGCCGGATGAGGGGTTTGTTTCCGCGTATTCAAAAGTAAGGTCTCGCGGAGAGAACCCCTCACCCGTCTCGCCGCTTTGCGGCAAGCCACCCTCTCCCACAAGGAGAGAGGGAAAGTAAGCTACACGCGCGGCATGCTCGCGGGCCGCACCTCGCGCGCTTGCGCGGCAAGCCTGATCCCGGCATTGGCCGCGCCGAAGCCCTGATAATCCCGCCGCTCCACGATCTCGAAGAAAAACCGCTCGTCGAAGATGTGGGTGTAGACCTGGAAAAACTCTCCGTCGCCCTCGCGGTCGTAGAGAATGTGGTTGGCGCGCAGCTGCCTCATCAGCTCGGGTGCGAGGTCGTATTTGGCTTCGACGTCGTCGTAGTAATTATCCGGGATATCCAGGAAATCCGCGCCGCGCTTGCGCATCTCCGCGACTGCCGCAAAGATATCCCGGCACGTAAATGCGACGTGCTGCACGCCCGAGCCGAAAAACTCCGAGATGAAGCGGGCCGGCAGCGTGCGGTTGGCGGATGAGCCGTTGAGCACGAAGCGCAGGCTCTGGTCGCCGTTGATGACGGCCTGGCTTTGCACGAGGCCCCTGGGATCGGCGATCTCCATCTGCGGCAGCCGCTTGAGGTCGAGGATGCCGGTGTAGAACAGCAGCCACGACAGCATCTCGTCATAGGGCATCGACTGCGCGATGTGATCGACGGCCAGCAGGGCGTCCGCGCGAGCGTCGCTCGGTACCTGTTCGAAATCCGTGTCCCAGTTCTTGCCGGCCTGGTCCAGGAAGTAAAGCAGGCTGCCGCCGACGCCGTGGATCGCGGGAATCTCGAGCTCGCCCGGCCCGACCGGCTGATAGAAGGTGCGCGCTTTCAGTGTTTCGGCGCGCTGCATAACGAGGCCGGCATTGTCGATATCGAGCGCGATGGCGCAGACGCCGGGGCCATGCGTCACGTAGTGCGAATGCGCAAAGCCGTCGGTCTCGGAGTTGACGACGAGCTCGACCTTGCCTTGCGACCAGCGCTCCACCGCCTTGCTGCGATGCTTGCCGGTCTTGCGGAAACCGAGCTGCGCGAGCAGGCGGGCGAGTTCGCCGGCCTTGGTCTCGTTGACGGCAAACTCGATGAATCCCGTGCCGCGACTTTTGGGCTTGGGCGCCAAGGGTTCGCCGATGAGCTTTGGCCAATCCGGTGCAAGCTGGTCCTCCAGCAGGATCAGCGAACGCAGGCCGTCGACCGCGGTCTGCACGGCCGAGCCGGCACGGAATTGGTCGTTGAAGATCTCCAGCGACAGCGGCCCGGCATAGCCGGTCGCCGCGATCGCCGCCATGAACTCGCCGACCGGCAGGTCGCCCTGGCCGGGGAAGGAGCGGAAGTGCCGGCTCCACGACAAGATGTCGAGCTCGAGCTTCGGCGCATCTGCAAGCTGGACCAGGAAGATCTTGTCGCCGGGGATCGAGGGCATCGCGCGGACCGGAAAGCCGGGGGCCAGTGCGTGAAAGCTGTCGAGGATGACACCGATCGCGGGGTGATCGGCGCGCCGCACGATCTCCCAGGCATCGCGGTAATCGTTGACGTGGCGTCCCCAGGCCAATGCCTCGTAGCCGACGCGCAAAGACCGTTTGGCCGCGCGCTCGCCAAGCTCGCGAAAATCATCCGCGGCGCGGTCGATGCCGCCGAGCGCGGCCGGCGACACGTTGGAGCAGATCAGCAGCAGATCGGTGCCGAGCTCCTGCATCAGGTCGAACTTGCGTTCGGCGCGGGCAAAGTTTCGCGAACGCTGCGGCTCCGGCATGCCTTCGAAATCGCGGAACGGCTGAAACGCACAGATCTCGAGATTGAGGTCCCCGCAGAGCTTTGCGATGTCGCGCGGACCTGCGCCGAACGACAGCAGATCGTTCTCGAAAATCTCGACCGCGTCGAATCCGGCGGATGCGATGGCGCGGAGCTTTTCGTCGAGAGCGCCGGAGAGTGAGACCGTTGCGATCGAGCGTTTGGTCATGCTGCATTGTCCTCCATCGCGCCGCCGAGGAACAATTGTCCGATGCGGGGATCATTCAAAATGCGCTCCGCCTTGTCGACCATGCGGGTCTGGCCGAGCTCGAGCACGATCCCGATGTCGGAAATCTCCAGCGCCGAGCGGGCGTTCTGCTCGATCATCAGAATGGTGACACCGCGGTCGCGCAAGCTCTTCAGGATGTCGAAAGTCTGCTGCACCATCAGTGGCGACAGGCCGATTGAGGGCTCGTCGATCAGAACGAGCTTCGGTTCGAGCAGCAGCGAGCGGGCGATTTCGAGCTGTTTCTGCTCGCCGCCGGATAGCGTGGAGGCCTGCTGCGTCGATTTCCGCCGCAGCGCCGGGAACAGGTCGAGCGCGGCCTCGATCCGGCTCTGCAGGTCGATGCCCTTGCCCGCCGAAACGCCGCCGAGCTCGATATTGTGGCGCACCGACAGCTCGGGAAAGATGTTGCGGCCCTGCGGCACGTAGCAGATGCCGGCATTGAGCAGCGCGCGCTGGCTCAAATGGGTGACGTCGCGGCCGGCGAAGTTGATCTTGCCCTCACGCAGCTTGAGCAGGCCGAAGATCGCCTTGAACACGGTGGACTTGCCGGCGCCGTTCGGGCCGATGATGGTGGTGATGGTGGCCTGCGGCACGGCGAAGGTGGTGCCGTTCAGGATCGTCATCTTGCCGTAGCCGCCGACGAGATTGTGAACCGAGAGGATCGGATCGCTCATGGCTGGTTCCTCAATGTCCGAGATAGGCTTCGATCACGGCGGGGTTCTTTCGCACCTCGTCCGGTCGTCCCATCGCCAGCACCTTGCCCTCCGCCATCACCATCACGCGCGAGCACAGCGACATCACGAATTCCATGTTGTGCTCGATCACGACGAACGTGGCGTTCTTCTCGCGGTTGATCGCGACCAGCCGCTCCTTCAGGTCCGTCAACATCGACGGGTTGACGCCGCCGGCGGGCTCGTCGAGCAGCACCAGCCGCGGTCCGCCCATGAAGGCCATGGCGGCGTCGAGCAGCTTTTGCTGGCCATAGGAGAGCCCGCCGGCGGGCTCGTCGGCGAGATGATCGAGCTTGAAAAAGCCGATCATCTGGTCGGCGGCCTCCGTCAGTCCGGCATCGGAGCGGCCGACCAGGCGCGAGGCCATGCTGCCCTGGTGCTCCTGTCCCGCGAGGATCAGGTTCTCGCGCACCGAGAGTTTGGGGAACACTTGCAGGAGCTGGAAGGTGCGGCTGACCCCGAGCTTGTTGAGCTCGGCGGGTCGCAAGCCCGTGACGACCTTGCCGTCGAGCTTGACCTCGCCGCCGCTCGGCGTGAGCTGGCCGAGAATGCAGTTGAACAGGGTCGACTTGCCGCAGCCGTTCGGGCCGATCAGGCCGAGGATCTCGCCCTCGCGGACGTCGAAAGAGACGCCGCCGACGGCGCTGATGCCGCCAAAATTCTTCTTGATGTCGGTGACTTCGAGGACCGCGCTCATTGCGCTGTCTCCAGCCGGGACTTTGCGACGGCGCGCTGGGCGGAGGCCGCCTTGGTGCGGCGTTCGGCGAGATAGCGGTCGAGGATTCCCAAAATGCCGGTCGGCGACCAGATCAGCAGCCCCATCACCGCGATCGCGTAGAGCATCAGATAATAGCCCTCGGTGAAGCGCAGCCACTCCGGCAACAGCACCGCGATCATCGCGCCGAGGAACGGACCCAGGAAGAATCCGGCGCCGCCGACGATCACCATCATCAGGAGGTCGAGCGAGAGCGACAGGTTGAACGGCACGGGATCGATATATTGCGTCAGCGGGGCATAGAGCGCGCCCGCGACGCCGCCGAGCGCCGAGCCGATCGCGAACGCCATCAGCGTATAGCGCCGCGTGTCGACGCCCAGCGACTGCGCCCGCAGCGGGTTTTCGCGCAGCGCCATGAAGGCGCGGCCCCAGGGCGAGCGGATCAGCCACCACACCGCGAGCGACACGATCGCGAGCGAGCCGAGACAGACATAGTAGAACGGCAGCGGCTTGTTGGTCGCGATGCCGAGAATGTGCGGACGCGGAATATTGGAGATGCCGTAGATGCCGCCGGTGAGCCAGCTCTCGTTGCGAAATACCAGGAAGGCCAGCGTGGAGAAGGCGAGCGTGACGAAGGCGAGGTAGTGATGCTGCACCCGCAGCGCGGGATAGCCGAGCACCCAGCCGACCGCGAAGCTCAAGCCGATCGCGACGACGATCGCCGCCGGCAGCGGCCAGCCATGCGTGGTCATGATCGCCGCGGCGTAAGCGCCGATGCCGACGAAGGCGCCCTGCGCCAGCGAGACCTGGCCGGCATAACCGAGCGTGAGGTTGAGGCCCATTGCGGCGATGGCCATCACCGCCCACTGGCTCAGGATGAACAGGCCATAGCGGTTGAAGTTCATGGGGACAACGATCAGCGCAGCGACCACGATGAGGCCGAACGCGATCTTGAGAGGTTTGGCGAAGCCGCTCATACGGTGCGCTCCTCGGCACGGCCGAGCAAGCCCTGCGGTCGGAACAGGATGACGGCGATCAGGAAGATCATAGGCACGGCGGCGCGGTACTGCGTTGAAACATAGGCGGCCGCGAGATTGTCGAGCACGCCGATCAGGAGGCCCCCTGCGATCGCGCCGCGCACCTGGTTGAACCCGCCGACGATCGCGGCGATGAAGGCGGCCTGGCCCAGTACCTCGCCCGACGTGAATTTCGCGAGGTAGATCGGCGTGATCAACAGCGAGGCGAGAGCGACCAGGAACGCGTTGATCAGGAAAGTCAGGAGAATCATGCGCTCGACCGGGACGCCGATGATGCGCGCCACCGTCGGGTTCTGCGCCGCCGCCTGCATCTGGTGGCCGAGCGAGGTGCGGTTGAGAAGCGCAGTCAAGCCGAAGACGGCAAGGATGGCGAGGACGAGGACGCCGATGCTTTGCAGCGAGACGGCATGGCCAAGGATGGAGACGTCGCCGGTCGGCACGATCGAGGGGAAGGGTGAGGCTTCGGCGCTGAAGAACTGCTTTACGGCCTCCTTGAGACCGATCGCGAGCGCCATGGTCGCGATCGCGAGCGGCAGCACGCCATGGCGCAACATCGGATCCACCAGCAGCATCTTGAAGGCGAGGCCGAGCAGGAGCATCGAAAGCAGGATGCCGAGGATGATCGCGAGCCAGAACGGCGCGCCGGCATGCATCGCCGCCAGCATCAGGAACGCCGGCAGCATCACGAACTCGCCTTGTGCGAAATTGATGGTCTGCGAGGTCTGCCACAGCAGCGTGAAGCCGACCGCGACCAGCGCATAGATCGCGCCGGTGGCAAGTCCAGCGACCAGAAGATCGAACAGATTGGACATTTTCCCCTCTCGGCGCTCGCGCTCTGTCTCCCCGCTCTCCTCGCTCGTCCTTCTCCCTCTCCCCGCGAAGGGCGGGGCGAGGCAGAAGGGCAAGACCTCACTTCACCTTCGGCAGCACCTGCTTCACGACTTGCTTGCCTTCGACCACCTCGACCAGAAAGCTCTGGCGGTCGATGTCGCCGGTCTCGCTGAAGGTGACGTCCATCAAGATGCCCGGCTCGTCGGCGGCCTTGATGGTCAGGCCATGCAGGGTGTCGGCGAACGCCTTGGAATCGACCTTGCCCATCTTGTCGGTGGTGGCCTTCACCATGTAGACCGCGAGATAGCCTTTCAGCCCGTTATGGTCGGGCACGTAATTGTACTTCTTCGCGAACTTGTCGCGAAACGCCTTGATCAGGTCGACCGGCGCGTCGGTGGTGAGACCGACATGGCCGCGCGCGCCGTTGGCGGCATCGCCCGCAAGCTCGATCACCTTCTGGCCGATCAGCGTGGTCTCGCCCATCAGCGGTGCGGTGACGCCCTGGCGCTTCAGCTCCTTGAGGATGCGTGCGCTCTCTTCCTCGTTCAAATAGACGAATACGGCGTCGGGATTGGCGGCCTTGATCTTGCCGACGTCGGCGGCGAAATCGGCCTGGCCCGCCTCGGTGGAGAGATCGGCGACGACCTTGGAGCCGAGACGGTCGAGCTCCTTGACGACGACATCGCGGCCGCCGCGGCCAAAGTCATTGTTGACCCAGACCACGGCGACCGACTTCGCCTTCATGTCGTCGTGAATGTATTTGGCGACCTTCGGCATCGAGGATTGCTGGCCGAACGAGGTGCGGAACAGGAATTTGTTTCCGCCTTGCGTCAGCTCGGCGGCTTCGCCACCCATGATCTGCGCGATGCCGGCTTCGGCCGCCAGCGGCGCGGTCACCTTCACCGAGCCGGAATAGCCGGGTCCGAGCAGCACATAGGGCTCGGCGTCGAGCGCCTTCTGCACCTGCGCGCGCGCGACGCCCGGGTTGGATTGCGAATCCGCATGAGTGACTTCGAGCTTGCGGCCGAGCACGCCGCCCTTGGCGTTGATCTCCTCGATCGCGAGGTCGATGCCGTTCTTCCAGTTGGTGCCGACGGTGGCGCCGCCCCCGGAAAGCTCGGCGACGTCGGCGAGCTTGATCGCCTGGGCGTGCACGCTGGTTGCAGTCGCGAAGGCAAGCAGGGCGCCCGCCAGCAAAGTCGATTTCATGGTTTCTCCTCCTGTTTCGTGATGGTGTCCGCGGCCTTGTGTCCGGCCGTTTCGGTTACGCTGCGTGATAGGCCGAGCTTCGTGCCGCCATCACCTCGTCGAATGCCTCTCCCATGATCTCGGTGGATGGGGCAAGGCCAGTGAACAGTTCGAAAGCGTCGGCGGCCTGGTAGATCGCAAGCTCCCGTCCGGTCATGATCCGCGCGCCCTTGGCTTGGGCAGCCGCCAGCAGCGGCGTGATCAGCGGCGAATAGACGGCGTCGGCGACCCACAGGTTTTGACGTAGCAGCGTCGGCGCGACCGGCGTTTCCCGGTTCGGCAGCATGCCGACCGGCGTGCCGTTGACGAGGCCCGTTGCGCCGTCGAGCGCGGCCTCGACGCTTGCGGCGACCCTGGCGCCACCCTGTTTGTCGAGCAGCGCGGCGAGTTTTTCGGCGCGTGCCGGCTCGCTGTCGAAGATACGGATGTCGGTCACGTCAAGGCTCGCCAGGGCAAACGCGATGGCCTTGCCGACGCCGCCGGTGCCGATCACGGCGACTGCGTTTCCAGAGGCCGCCAGCAGCGGCGCGACGGCGCGCGCAAAGCCCGTCGTGTCGGTGTTGTGGCCGATCAGCCGGCCGTTCCTGACGACGACGGTGTTGACCGCGCCCATGGCGGCGGCACCCGGTGCCAGTTCATCGAGCAGCGGGACCACCGCCTCCTTGTAGGGAAAAGTGACGTTGACGCCGGCAAAGCCGAGCCGCCGCACGCCCTCGAGCATCATGCGGAGCCCGCCCGCGTCGGCGCCGGCGACCTCGATGAGCTGGTAATGGCCGCGCAGCCCAAGCCCCTCCGCGGCGCGCTCATGCATGGCAGGGGAGGCAGAATGCGCGATGGGTGCGCCGATCAGGCCGGTCAGGAGCTTTTTGGGTGCGGCGGGTCCGCGCTTTGACATGGTTCGCTATCGTCTCGTTGGGAGCGTTTGATCCCGGCCTTTAGCGGGGAGATCCGCCCAATTCCAAGGGGCTTCCCCCAGGAACGATAGCCTTTCCTCGGCCTAACACAATTACCCTTTTGTGCTGCAAACCTAACATAATGTTATCTCTTCCGCGCCCGTGGCGGCGCGGCCCTGCCTTTGCCCCGCGACGGCTCGACCGCGCGCATCTCCGCGCGCAGGGACTCGATGAAATACTCGACATGAAGCGACAGCGGCGCGCCGCGCTTCACCGCGATATAGGTGTCGAATCGCGTCGGCTCGGTGATCTTGATCAGCTCGATGCCGGGATAGCCCCCATGGGCCACCGTGAACTGGTCGATGATGGCGATGCCGAGCCCCGCCTTCACCAGCGCGCAGACCGTGGTGCCGAAGCGGGCGCGGATGGTGATGTTGTACTCGAGGCGGTGGCGCGCGAAGATCTCGGCCATGATCCGCCCGTAGGGATCATTGGGATCGATGCCGATCAGCGGATAGCGCGTGATCTCGGCGGCGGAGACCTGCTTGCGGCCGGCGAGCTCGTGGCCCGGCGGCACGATGCAATAGAGCTCGCCCGAGGCGAGCGGCATGAAGTCGAGCCCGGAATGCTCCAGGCGATAGCTCATCGCCACGCACTCGCCGCGGCCGAGCATGAGATAGTCGATGGCTTCCTCGAGCTTGAGGATGTTGATGTCGATGCCCAAATCCGGATAGCGCCGCCGGACCCGCTCGATCGCGCGCGGCACCATGACTTGCGAAATGCTCGGCACCGAGCCGATGCGCAATTCCGACAATCCGCCGCGCCCGATCTTGGAGATGATCTCGGAGAGGTCGTCGACCTTCTTGTAGACGCCGTTGATCTGCTCGAAGATGTTCTCGGCTTCCGGCGTCGGGAAATAGCGGCCGTTCTGGCGCTGGAAGAAGCGGATGCCGAGCGAGCGCTCGGTATATTTCACCAGGCGGCTGATGCCCGGCGCCGAAACGTTCAGCAGCTTCGCCGCGCCGCCGATCGTGCCCGTCACCATCACGGCACGGATCACTTCAACCTGGCGCAGCGTCATCATGTCCTGGGCATCCGAAGGTAATCGTGGTCGGCGCTGCCTTTCCCTCTTCCCTTGTGGGAGAGGGCGGATCGCCGCGATAGCGCGAGGCGGGTGAGGGGTTCTCTCCCCGCACGAGCCTCGCGCATTTGAACGCGTGGAAACAACCCCTCATCCGGCGCCATAGCCGATGCGAAGCGTCGGCGTTTTGTTTTAAGAACGGCGGCCGAAGGCCGCCTATGCCACTTCTCCCACAAGGGGAGAAGGAAGGAAACATTCGCGTTCGGTTGTTCGGTTCAGATCAGAGGAAGGCATGGCGCCGAACGGACCGTTCGTGCGCTCACAGCAATTGCGTGCTAGCTCGCCGGTCCGTCCGGCGTGGCGCTCTCTGCCGGCTTGCTGCGCTCGCTTTGCAGCACCCCGCGTGCGAACTCGATGATCTTCTGCTTGTTTGCCGTTTCGCGGACGGCGAAAAATACGCGGTTGAGTTCCAGGCCGAGCACGCTGTTGAGGGCGATGTCCTCGTCTTCCATCGTGGTTTCCCCGCTTCAGACATTGTAGGTGTATCTTGACGTCCCTTCTTCCACAAGTAGATGAAGCCTTCGGGGTCAATGGGATACCGGGAAACTACGGAATCCGTGAATTGAGGCAGTGCCCAAAGACGTGCTATATCGCACAGCGAGGGTCAGGAAACGCACCGATGTCCGCCGTGGATTATGGCCGGGAAGCGCTCGACTTCATCGAGGGGCTTGGGGCCTATCGCAAGGTGCCCGACGCCATGAATGCGCTCGAATCGGCCTTTGGTCGCTTCGGTTTTGAAACCATCATCGTGACGGGGTTGCCCAATCCCGACCAACAGTTTGCACAGATGGTGCTCGCCAAGCGCTGGCCGGCGGGCTGGTTTGGTCTCTACACCGAAAATAACTACGACCGTTTCGACCCGGTGGTGCGGTTGTGCCGCCAGTCAGTCAACCCGTTCGAATGGTCGGAAGCACCCTATGATGCGGAGCTCGAGCCGAACGCGGCCGAGGTGATGAACCGCGCCACCGATTTTCGCATGACGCGCGGCTTCATTGTGCCGATCCACGGACTCACCGGCTACGAGGCCGCGGTGTCGCTCGGGGGCGTCCATCTCGACCTCAATCCCCGCAGCAAGCCGGCACTGCACCTGATGGCGATGTATGGCTTCGACCACATTCGCCGTCTGCTCGATCCAGCGCCGTATCCCTCGGCACGCCTCACCCCGCGCGAGCGCGAGGTGATCGCCTGGGCCTCGCAGGGCAAATCGGCCTGGGAAATCGGCGAGATCCTGCACATCACGCAGCGCACCGCCGAAGAGCATCTTGCAACCGCCGGGCGCAAGCTCGGAGCCGTCAACCGTACGCATGCGGTAGCACTGGCGATTCGCAACAAGATCATCAATCCCTAAGCGACGTACTGGGAAATTTCCCAATACCGAACCATCCTCTTTTCGCAGAGGGTGCCCTCCATTGAGGATGAATGGGGGTTTTCATGATTCACGCCATTTCTGCAGTAAATCGCCACCTTTACGAAGATGTGCTCGATCAGCATTTCCGGCTGCGGCACGACATCTTCGTCGAAGAGCGGCGCTGGGAGACGCTGCGCAGGCCGGATTGCCGCGAAATCGATTCCTATGACGACGAGGACACGGTTTATCTGCTTGCGCTGGAGGGACGCCGCGTCATCGGCGGTCACCGGCTCTACCCGACCACCAAGCCTTCGATGATGAGCGAGGTCTTTCCCCATCTGGCAGCGGTGCGCGGCTACCCGGTGGATCCTCTGGTCTGGGAATGGTCGCGCTACTTCGTCGTGCGCGATCGCCGCGACGGCGCGCTCAACCTGCAACTGATGGCGGCCGTGCAGGAGTTCTGCCTCGGTCAGGGGATCGCGCAGGTCAGCGCGATCATGGAAACCTGGTGGTTGCCGCGCTTTCATGAGGCCGGCTTCGTCGTGACCCCGCTCGGTCTGCCGGCACTGGTGGAGAACGCATGGACCATTGCGGCGACCATCGACATTCTCCGCGAGACGCTCGATGCCCTGCATGATCGCATCGGCGTGCCTTCCATCGTCCAACAGGACGGTCCGCGTATCAATTGCATCGCCCTTGCCAACCTCTGCGGCCTCGCTGCCGCGCAACGAAAGAGCGCCTGAGATGTCGAACATGATGCGGGACAGCCAGATCATGGCGCAGATCAAGGACGAAAATCTGGGCTACATGTCCGACATGGCGCTCGAACTCGCGCAGATGGCGGAAGACACCGGATTGGCGACGCTCGCCTATCTGTTCCGGATGGCGGCGCTGGAGGCCTCGACGGCCAACAGCGTGCTTGCCGAGCCGGATGACCTTCGCCGGCAGATGACGTCGCACTAGGCGTCTCCATCCACACGTTGCGACGAATTCACACCCTCTCTCCCGCAACGGAGGGAGGGTGATCCGTTTGGGTGCGGCAGGTTGACCCATCCTGCGCGGCAGTCTTCTTGCAAGACCGATTGCAGGGCCAGGACCGATCGGATGCATCGGCATGCAACAAAGTGCATGTTGGGTGTCGAATCGCTCTTGCCTCGGAACGATACTGCCATTACCCATTTTTCCGCCTTGTCCAGGCAGGGGGAGCTCTTTCACTGATGGCGACCGTGTTCGAACATCGGCGCGAACCTGCGTGCGCCTGAAAGAGTTTTGATGCTGCTCGTCGTCGAACAGTTCTTGAACGGATTGCAGTTTGGCCTGCTGCTGTTCCTGCTCGCCGCCGGCCTGACGCTGGTGTTCGGGATCATGGATCTCGTCAACCTCGCGCACGGCTCGCTGTACATGATGGGCGCCTATTTCGCCGCGACCTTCGCAGCCTGGACCGGAAGCTTCCTGCTCGGTGCGCTATTGGCGCTCGGCGCGACGCTCGTGCTCGGCATCGTGCTCGAGATGACCGCGCTGCGGCATCTCTACGGACGAGACCATCTTGACCACGTGCTCGCGACCTTCGGCCTGATCCTGTTCTTCAACGAGGCCGTGCGGCTGATCTGGGGGCCGGCCGGCCTTGCGCTGCCGCTGCCGGCCTGGCTCACCGTGCCGGTGCCGATCCTGCCGGGCATTCACTATCCCGCTTATCGCCTCGCCATCATCGTCGTGGCGCTGCTGGTTGCGCTGCTGCTCTATCTCGGCGTGATGCGCACCCGCATCGGCATGCTGATCCGGGCCGGCGCCTCCAATCGCGAGATGATCGGTGCGCTCGGCATCAACATCAAGCTGCTCTACACCCTGGTGTTCGGCCTCGGTGCCGCGCTCGCCGGTCTTGCCGGGTTGATGCAGGCGCCGATCCTCACCGTGCAGATCGGGATGGGCGAGAACATTCTGATCCTCGCCTTCGTCATCATCGTGATCGGCGGCATCGGCTCGATCCGGGGCGCGTTCCTGGCCGCGATCTTCGTCGGCATGATCGACACCCTCGGCCGCGCCTTCCTGCCCAATTTGTTGAGGCAGGTGCTGAGCGGCGCCGCGGCCTCCACCGCCGCGCCCGCGTTGTCGTCCATGCTGATCTACCTGCTGATGGCGATCGTGCTGGTGGTGCGTCCGGAGGGGCTGTTTCCGGCCAACCGCCGATGAAGGCTTTCACTGTGAGCAAGGTGGTCACGGTCCTGCTGCTGGCGGGCCTCGTGCTGCTGCCGCTCTATTCGCAAGCATCCGGCAACATCTTCATCCTGACGCTGCTCACCCGCATCGTCATCCTGGCCCTGGCGGCCGCGAGCCTCAACCTCATCATGGGTTTTGGCGGCATGATGAGTTTTGGCCATGCCGCCTATCTCGGTATCGGCGGCTATGCGGTCGGCATGCTGGCGCAGGAAGGCGTGGGCTCGGGCTTCATCCAGTTTCCGGTCGCGCTTGCGGCCTCCGCGCTTTATGCGTTGGTGATCGGCGCGCTGTCTTTGCGCACCCGCGGCGTCTATTTCATCATGATCACGCTGGCGTTCGCGCAGATGGCCTATTACGTCGCCTCGGGGCTGGCGCGTTATGGCGGCGATGACGGCCTCACCGTCTACAAGCGCAGCGACTTCTCCGGGCTGATTAATCTGTCGAACCGCACGCAATTCTATTATCTCTGCCTCGCCTGCCTGTTCGGCGTGGTCTTCCTGATCTGGCGCATCGTCAATTCGCGCTTCGGCCTCGTCCTGCAGGGCCTGCGCTCCAACGAGCAGCGCATGCAGGCGATCGGCTTTCCCTCGAAACGTTACCAGCTGGTCTGCTTCGTCATCTCGGGCATGATGTGCGGCCTCGCCGGCGCGCTGCTCGCCAACAACACCGATTTCGTCAGCCCGGCCGCGATGTACTGGACCCGTTCCGGCGACCTCATGGTGATGGTGATCCTCGGGGGCATGGGCACGCTGTTCGGTCCGGTCATCGGCGCGGTGGTGTATTTGTTGCTGGAAGAGTTCTTGTCGCAGCTCACCGAATACTGGGCGCTGATCATGGGTCCGCTGCTGCTGCTGATCGTGCTGTTCGGCCGCGGCGGCATCATGGGCCTGCTCGGGAGGTTCAATCGTGGCTGAGCCGCTGCTCCGCGTCGACAGGCTGGTGCGCCGCTTCGGTGGCATCATTGCGACGGACAACGTCTCGCTCGACGTTGCGGCAGGCGAGCTGCACGCCATCATCGGCCCGAACGGCGCCGGCAAGACCACGCTGATCAGCCAGCTCACAGGGCATCTGGAGCCGCATTCCGGCAGCGTCTCGCTGGCGGGGCGCGACATCACCTATCTGCCGGCCTATCGCCGCTGCGCGCTGGGCCTGGCACGTTCGTTCCAGATCACCTCGCTGCTGCTCGATTTCACCGCCGCCGACAATGTCGCGCTCGCGGCGCAAGCGCATGCCGGCACCTCGTTCCGTTTCTTCGCCGATGCACGCAAGGAGAAGGGCCTGCGCGATGCCGCGCATGCCGCGCTCGACCGCGTCGGTCTCGTCCATCGTGCCGATGTGCTGGTGTCCAGGCTCAGTCATGGCGAGCGTCGCCAGATCGAGCTGGCGGTTGCGCTGGCAAGCAAGCCGAAGCTTTTGCTGCTCGACGAGCCGATGGCGGGACTCGGCGTCACCGAATCCCAGCGCATGGTGCAGCTGCTCCAGGAGCTGCGCAAGGAGGTCTCGATCGTCCTGGTCGAACACGACATGCCGGCGGTGTTTGCGCTCGCCGACCGCATCTCCGTGCTGGTCTATGGCCGCGTCATCGCCTCCGGCGATCCGGCCGCGATTCGGGCGAACGAGGACGTCAAGCGCGCCTATCTCGGCGAGGCCCATGTGGTGACGCACCATGGATGACACGCTGCTCGAGGTCGACGGCATCGAGACCTGCTACGGCCTGTCCCAGGTGCTGTTCGGCTTGTCGCTGTCGGTCAAATCAGGCGAGATGGTCTCGCTGATGGGCCGCAACGGCATGGGCAAGACCACGACCATCCGCTCCATCATGGGCCTGACGCCGGCGCGGGCAGGCAGCATCCGCTTTGCAGGTTCGGAAGTGCGGACGCAACCGTCCTACAGGATCGCGCAACTCGGTGTCGGCCTCGTCCCCGAGGGGCGGCAGATTTTCCCGAACCTCACCGTGCGCGAAAACCTGGTCGCGGCCGCGGCCGATCGTTTCGGCAGCAGCAATCCCTGGACGCTGGCGGCGATCTACGTGATGTTTCCTCGCCTGGCCGAGCGCGCTTCCAATATGGGCAACCAGCTCTCCGGCGGCGAGCAGCAGATGCTCGCCATCGGCCGCGCGCTGATGACCAACCCGAAGCTGCTCATCCTGGATGAAGCGACCGAAGGCCTGGCGCCTCTGATCCGCGAAGAGATCTGGAGCTGCCTGTCGCTGCTCAAGAGCCGGGGACAGTCGATCCTGGTCGTCGACAAGAACGTCGACCACCTCGCCCGCATCTGCGACCGCCACACCATCATCGAGCGCGGCAAGACGGTATGGAGCGGCACCTCGGACGAGCTGTTGGCCGAGCCGGATCTGCAGCACAAATATCTAGGGATTTGAGGGTGAGGGCGCGATGCTGGGCGCCGCTCATACGTTATCGTCCTGGCGAAAGCCAGGACCCATAGCCACCGAATTCAGTTTGGCGAAGATTGGCGGTTAGCAGCCGCGTGCGAGAACTTTTCCCTGGGGTAATGGGTCCTGGCTTTCGCCAGGACGACATTGGCAATCACCAGTAAATCCCGTGCCGATGCAGTTCGCGAATCACGCGGGCCTCGGTGGATGGCTGGCGACGTTTCGGCTTGGTCGTTTCTCTTGTGCTGGCAATCGGCGCGGCACTGGACTGAGTTGCGGCCGGAGCGATCGCGGTTGTCGTCGCAGTCGCTGCCGGAGACGTTGAAGCTGGGGCCGTGGTCGCCGTCTGGACATTCGTGGGTGCTGCCGCCGGAGCTTGTGGCGGCGTGGCTGCTGTCGTTCCCGGCTCGGCGGTCTGCTGGCTCGCATTTGTCGCCGCAAGGCTAAGGCTCCGTGGTCCGCCGGCATAGGCCTGGCTTCCCAGCAGCGACATTGCCGCGATCAGGATCAGCTTTCGCATGACACCCTCCGTTCGCTAGTCAATCGCTCTTACCTAAATCCGCTGGGCCTCTATCGCGACGAGCGACCCGCCCCGATCTCAATCAGAGTGGCGCGGCAGGACAGGCGATAGATCAAACTGAACAGATGACCCCACATGACCGAACTCCTTTGTTGATCACGGAGCAAATCTACACCGCCCATTTTTCCGGCGGTTTTCGCGGGCCTTGGAAAATAGCTTCGTCGGGAGCGGTGAAATGTCGTCGGAACTGAGCGGACGAAGTCGCCTCACGGGGAGGTGAGGGCGTGTCTGGCTCAAAACACCTCGAAATATTCGCGGTGCTCCCAGTCGGTCACCTCGGACAGAAAGCGGTCGATCTCGGCATTCTTGATGTGGGTGTAATAATCGACGAACTCAGGCCCGAGCTTTTCGCGGAAGAACGGATCGTCCTTCAGCGCGCTGACCGCGTCGCGCAGCGATTTCGGCAACAGCGGCGCCTTGGTTTCGTAAGGCGTGTCGGCCGACGGGCCGGGATCGAGCTTGCGGTCGACCCCGTCGAGGCCGGAGAGGATCTGCGAGGCCATGTAGAGATAAGGATTGGCGGCGGGCTCGCCGATGCGGTTTTCCAGGCGCGTGGCGGCGTCGCCGGCGGCGCCGAGCACGCGGATCATCACGCCGCGATTGTCGCGGCCCCAGATCGCGCGGTCCGGCGCCAGCGAATAGGAGCGGTAGCGCTTGTAGCCATTGATGGTCGGGGTGGTGAACACGGTCGACGCGCGGGCGTGGTCGAGCAGGCCCGCAAGCCAGGCGCGGGCGAACGCGCTGAGCGGCTCGCCGCCGTCTTTGGCCATGAACTGGTTCTCGCCGGTCGCGCGCGAGACCACCGATTGGTGCAGATGCCAGCCGCTCGCGAACAGGTTCGGCAGCTTCGGCCGGCACATGAACGTGGCGTGATAGCCGTGGCGGTGCGCGATCTGCTTCACGGCAGAGCGAAACAGCACCATGTTGTCCGCGGGCTCAATGCCCTTCTTCGGGGCGAAGGTGAATTCGCACTGGCTCGGCCCGAACTCCACCTCGACCGAGCGCAAGGGCAGACCGAGCGCGACGATGTCACGCCGCAAGATCTCCAGCACCGGCTCCATCTGGTCGAAGCGCTGCTCGGTGAGGTATTGATAGCCGTGGCTGAGCAGGCTCACCGAAGGCGGTGTGCCGGGCTGGCCGGCATCCTCCGGGCGCATATGCGGATCGTCGAGCTTGAAGATGTGGAATTCGACCTCGAGGCCCGCCACGAAATCATGGCCGCGACTTGCGAGCTCGTCGAGCACCTTGCGATAGAGCCCGCGCGTCGCGAACGGCACGGGACGGCCGTCGTTGAAATAGAGGTCGCAGAGAACCCAGCCCGTGGTTGGCGCCCATGGCAAAACGCGAAACGTCGTGGGATCGGCGACCATCAGCACGTCGGCCGCGCCCTCCATCTCCTTCATGCCGAAGCCGCCGCCTGACGTGAACACCGGAAACACCGTGCGGTGCGAGGTGTCCTTGGCGAGCATGGTGGTGGTGATGGAGCAGCCGCTCTCCAGCGAGGCGATCGCCTCGGAGGCGACGATGGTCTTGCCGCGCAAAATGCCGTGCTGGTCCGGGAAGGCGAGGCGGATGACCTCGAGATTCTTCTCGTCGACGATGCGCCGCACGCGCAATGCGGCGTCCTTCTGCTCATCCGACCACAGCGCATGACGCGCGACGAAAGTCACTTTGGCAGTTCCTTCTTGCTCGGCGAGAGTATAGCGGACACTGTCATCGTCCGCGAAGGCGGACGATCCAGTATTCCAGAGACGTCCGTGTGTTCACGAGAGGCCGCGACGTACTGGATGCCCCGCTTTCGCGGAGCATGACAGCGGAGAATGTGGAGCCGCCGTCTCGCCTCGCTAGCGGCGAACTGCATTATCACTCCGCCGCCGTCAGGCGATGCACGTTGTCCGCAATCTCCTTCGGCACCGGCGCCGTCCACGGCGCGCTGCGGCGGCGCTTGACGTCGACTTCCATCCAGTAGATCTCCCAGCCTCGGGTCGGCCCGATGCCGTCCATGGTCGCCGGGCCCTGGATCGATCGTGCGGTGGCCTCGTCGAGATGCAGCATCGGCTTCTCGCCGCCTGCGACCTTCTCGATCTCCTGCCGCAGCAGCCGACGGTATTGCACGATCGCCTTGTCGCTCGTGCCGAGGTGCTCCCGGGTGCGGTCCTGGATTGCGCCCATAGACTCCACCGCCCACTGGTCGTGGACGTTGATGTCGGTGCCCATGCCGGTATAGGTCGCCGTCTGCTGCTCGTGCGGGTCGAAGCCGTAATCGTTGGTCCTGTTCTTGCGAGATTTGTAGTCCGGCAGCTCATAGAGCTCGAGCCGCTGGTCGCGCATCTTCTGCTTGTCCACGGGGTTCGAATAACTGGTGAAGATCGCGTACCAGTAGCAGTTCTCGTCGTCGACCGGCACGTGCCACTGTGTGATCGTCATCTCCGTGCTCATGGGAATGACGAAGCCGTGCGGAAAGAGCTGGTTGGTGACGCGCACATGGGTGCGCTCCTCGTCGATCTCGCGCAGTGCGATCAGCCGCAGGCCGTATTCGGTGTGCTCGACATTGATGATCGGGCGATCGTATTCGCGCAAAATCTTCGTCATCGGCAGATCGCTGCCTGCCGATGCGCCCCGGAACTGCTTGCCGTAGGCCGTCGAGGTGTCCTCGTCCTCGAAGAAGCGATGCAGATAGGAGGCGTGCGCGGGGTCGATGCCGACTTCGAGCGCCTGGAGCCAGTTGCAGGCCATATGGCCTTTGAACGCGAAGGTGTGCGTGCCGGGCGCGACGAAGCAGTCGAGCTCGGGAAATGCCGGCGGCTCGCCCTCGCCGAGATAAGCCCAGAGGATGCCGCTCTTCTCCACCACAGGGTAAGAGCGCTGACGGATGTTCTGGCAGAGCTTCGAGTCCTTCGGCTCCGCCGGCGTCTCGATGCACTGCCCGGTGGCGTCGAACAGCCAGCCATGAAAGGCGCAGCGCAGGCCGCCATGCTCGAGCCGTCCGAAGGCGAGATCGGCGCCGCGATGTGCGCAGTGGCGATCGATCAGACCGTAGCGCCCGGTCTCGTCGCGGAACAACACCAGGTTTTCACCGAGCAATCTGACGGGACGGATCGGTCGATCGCCGTCGAGCTCGTCCACCAGCACCGCCGGCTGCCAGTAGCATCGCATCAGCTTCCCGCAGGGGTCCTTCGCACCGGTGCGGGTGATCAGGTCGTTCTGCTCCTGGCTCATCATGGCGAGTGCATCCTTTATGGAGTGGCGTTTGTTCGCCTATTGAACGAATGGGCGAATTATGGCATGCCTTGACGCGGCAGCAAGCACTATTTTGCACGAATGACCCGACACCATGCCCAAGCTGAAGCGACGCGAGAGCGACGAACGTGCGACGGATTTCGTCGAGAGCCTCGATCGCGGGCTGCGCCTGCTGCAATGCTTCGGCATCACGGCCGGCCCGATGACGCTGAGCGATCTCGCCCGTGCCGCTGAGCTTCCCCGCGCCACCGCGCGGCGCATGCTGTTCACGCTCCAGCGCGGCGGCTTCGTCAGTGGCGACGGGAAGCTGTTCTCGCTGACGCCACATGTGCTGACACTCGCCGCGTCGTATCTGCGGTCGAGCCAACTCGTCACGGTCCTGCAACCGGTGCTCGACCGCCTCGCGACAGCGGCCAACGAAATCTCCTCGCTCGCGGTGCTCGACGGCGATGAGGTCGTGTTCATCGCGCGCAGCAGTCCGGCGCGGATGTTCTCGGGCGGATTGGAAATCGGCTACCGGCTTCCGGCCTTCTGCACTTCGGTCGGCCGCGCCATGCTCGGTCAACTCGACGATGCCGAGCTTGCTGCGCGCCTGACGGCGACGAAGCGCGAAGCGCTGACGCCGCAGACGGTAACCGATCCCAAGGTGCTGCTCGCGCGCACCGTCGCCGATCGCGCGCAGGGCTATTCGCTGGTGGACCGCGAGGCCGAGCCGCATTTCCGCTCGATCTCGGTCCCCGTCCGCCGCTACGACGGCGTGATCGTCGCCGCCATTAACATGGGCGCGCACGTCGATCGCGTGCCGGCGCAGGAATTGATCGAGCGATTTTTGCCGCTGTTGCGTGAGGGCGCGGAGGCGGTGCGGTCGCAACTCTTGTAGCCCGGGTGAGCGAAGCGATACCCGGGAAAGTCATCGTGAAGACCCGGATGTCGCTTCGCTCATCCGGGCTACGCGCCCGTGCAAAAATCACTAGCGGTTGCGCATCCAGTCGGCGAGGCCGGACAACGCCTTGTCGAGGTCCTGCCGCGCTGCGGCGTCCACAACCGTCTCCTCCAGCGCACCGCGCATGCAGAGCATCCACGCGTCGCGCTCGGCATCGCCGATGGCAAAGCCGATGTGGCGCTGGCGCAGCCGCGGGTGGCCCTTCTCGACCGAATAGAGTTTCGGGCCGCCGGTCCATTCGGTGAGATAGCGCTTCAGCACATCCCTGATCAGGCCGAGGTCGTCCGCATGCATCGCGCGGATGATCTTCGCCTCCGGCAGCGTATCCATCCGGTCGTAGAAGCGATCGACCAGTCGATCGATCGTGGCGCTGCCGCCGATCCGCTCGAACATGGCGATTGCGACGTCGCTCTCGGTCATGGGAGTTCGGACCTACAGCGCCACGCTGCGCAGCCCGAAGCTGCGCGCTTCGTTCTGCAGCACCGGCCGCACCGCATCAACCAGGCGCGCCGCGGCGGCATCGACGGACAGTCCCGCCGTGTCCACCACCGCCGTCGCGCGCGCATATAGCGGCTCGCGGCTCAAGAGGATGTTGCGCAGCTCCGCCATCGCGGAGCGGTCGTCGGCCATCGGGCGCAAATCGCCTTGGCGGCGGACGCGGGCCATGTGCTCCTCGGGCTCGGCCTTCAGCCAGATCGTGTAGAACGACGACAGGATCTGGTCGAAGGTCAGAGGTTCGGAGACGATGCCGCCGCCGGTCGCCAGCACCATCAGCTCGTGGCGCGCGAGCAGCTGCTGCAGCGCCGCCTGCTCCATGCGGCGAAAGCCTTCCTGGCCGTAGAGCGCGATGATCTCGGCGACCGACAGCCCGTTCTGCTGCTCGATCTCCTTGTTGAGCTCGACAAAGCTCCAGCCGACCTTCTTCGCCAGCATCCGCCCAAGCGTCGATTTGCCGGCGCCGCGCAGGCCGATTAGCGCGATGCCGCAGAACGGCGCGCGCCGCGGCGCGGAGGCGCTGCCGCCTGCGAGCAGATCTTTTGCTTGTGCGACCTGCGCCGGCGTCGCCTTGCGCAGGAGATCGCGAAACATCTGCCAGTCCGGGGTCGGATCGGCCGAGGGAAGCAGGTCTTCGAGATGCGCGCCCATCGCGTCGGAGACGCGGCGCAGCAGCACGATGGAGACGTTGCCCTTGCCGCTTTCGAGCTGCGCGATGTAGCGCTCCGATATTCCTGATACCTTAGCGAGCACCTTGCGCGACATGCCGCGCAGCGCGCGCATGGTGCGCACGCGCTGGCCGAGCTGTTCGAGAAATCGGGATTCGGCGTCGGGACTGTCGGTCATGGACTGCGGATCATGGGCCTGCCTGAGCGGATGTCTTCTTTTAAAGAGGTCCTGCGGCGCGTATTAATGAAACATAGTGCCTGCTGGCATTGACAGCAAGCCGAGGCGGTGTCTTTCTATGAATTATAATTCTAAATTCAGGGGAGAAGTCCGTGAGCGAGGGATCCTATAACGCGGTGACCTGGCTGCTCGACCGGAACGTCGAGGAGGGACGCGGCAACAAGCTCGCCTTCGATGACACCGTCTCACGGCTCACCTATGGCGAGCTCCAGCGCGAAACGCGGCGCGCCGCCAACATGCTGCGCCGGCTCGGGGTCCGCCGCGAAGAGCGCGTGGCCATGATCATGCTGGATACGGTCGACTTCCCGATCGTGTTTCTGGGCGCGATCCGCGCCGGCATCGTGCCGGTGCCGCTCAACACGCTGCTGACATCAGATCAATACGCCTACATCCTCGCCGATTGCCGCGCGCGCGTGCTGTTCGTCTCGGAAGCGCTCTATCCCGTCATCAAGGACGTCGTCGGCCGCATGCCGGATCTGGAGCATGTCGTGGTCTCCGGCGCCAAACAGAACGGCCACAAGCAGCTCGCCGAGGAGATTGCGGACGAGAGCGATCAGTTCACCACCGCCGCCACCCATTCCGACGAGCCGGCATTCTGGCTGTATTCCTCAGGTTCGACCGGCATGCCCAAGGGCGTGCGGCACATCCATTCGAACATGCAGGCGACCGCGGACACTTATGCGAAGCAGGTGCTCGGCATTCGCGAGAACGACGTTTGTCTTTCCGCGGCAAAGCTGTTCTTCGCATATGGCCTCGGCAATGCGTTGACCTTTCCGATGTCGGTCGGCGCCAGCGTGGTGCTCAACAGCGAACGGCCGACGCCCGCACGCATGTTCGACCTGATGAACCGCTACAATCCCTCGATCTTCTACGGCGTGCCGACCCTGTTCGCGGCGATGCTCAACGACGAAGCGATGAAGAGCGAGCGCGGCGGCAAGTCGCTTCGCATCTGCACCTCGGCCGGCGAGGCGCTCCCGGAGTCCGTCGGCAACAGCTGGAGGGCGCGCTTCGGCGTCGATATTCTCGACGGCGTCGGCTCGACCGAGCTGTTGCACATCTTCCTGTCGAACGCGCCCGGCGACATCAAATACGGCTCCTCCGGCAAACCGGTGCCCGGCTATGCGGTGCGGCTTGTCAACGAGGCCGGACAGGATGTCGCCGACGGCGAGGTCGGCGAGCTCCTGGTCGATGCGCCCTCCGCCGGCGAGGGGTACTGGAACCAGCGCCACAAGAGCCGCCGCACGTTCGAGGGGCCGTGGACCCGCACCGGCGACAAATATGTCAGGGATTCCGAGGGCCGCTATACCTTCTGCGGCCGCGCCGACGACATGTTCAAGGTCTCTGGCATCTGGGTCTCGCCCTTCGAGGTCGAGAGCGCGCTGATCACGCATCCCGCCGTGCTGGAAGCTGCCGTCGTGCCCGAAGCCGATCCGGAAGGTCTGCTGAAGCCCAAGGCCTTCGTCGTGCTGCGCCCCGGCGCGACGACGGCGGGCCTGCAGGAGATGCTCAAGGATCACGTCAAGCAGAAGATCGGCCCGTGGAAATATCCGCGCTGGATCGACGTGGTGGATTCCTTGCCCAAGACGGCGACGGGGAAGATCCAGCGGTTCAAGCTGCGGGACGGGGCGAATTGACAACAGGTCGTCATGGCCGGGCTTGACGACGGAGAGAGAAGAGCGACAGAGCATGACCGACCTCGCCCCCACCGGCTTTCTCAGCATCCGCGACGCCAGCCTCGAATACAAATGGCTGGCGCCGCAATCCGCCGATGCACCGACCATCGTCATGCTGCATGAAGGCCTCGGCTCGGTCGGGCTCTGGGGTGACTTCCCCGAGAAGCTGCGAGAGGCGACTTCCGCCGGCATCTTCGTCTATTCGCGCGCGGGCTACGGCCAGTCGAGCAAGGTCGCGCTGCCGCGGCCGCTCGACTACATGCAGCGCGAGGCACTCGACGTGCTGCCGAAGATCCTCGACGCGATCGGCTTCAGGCGTGGCCTGCTGCTCGGCCATTCCGACGGCGCGTCGATCGCGACGATCTATGCCGGCGCGCATCAGGATCATCGCCTGAACGGCCTCGTACTGATCGCGCCGCATTTCATTGTCGAGGACATCTCGGTGAAGTCGATTGCGGACATCAAGACGGCATTTGAGACCACCGACCTGAAGGCAAAGCTCGCGCGCTGGCACACGGACGTCGACAACGCCTTCTACGGCTGGAACGCCGCCTGGCTCGATCCCAAATTCCGCGACTGGGATATCTCGGAATATCTCGCTTATATCCGCGTTCCCGTCCTGATCCTTCAAGGCGTGGACGACCAATACGGGACGCTGCGTCAGGCCGAGATCGCGCAGCACGAATGCTATTGCCCGGTCGATTTGAAAGTCATGTCAGGCGCGGCGCATTCTCCGCATCGCGAAGCTCCGGGAGCGACGCTTCACGCGATTGAGCAATTTGCAGCAGCGGCCCTAGGAGAGGGCATGCAACAAAATGCATGTATGGGCCGTTAAAGTCTAGACGCGCGCAACAATATGCATTATTGTGCATCTAACGGTAAACCAAGACGAACTCAAGGGTGGCCCATGGCCGAGGAAGATCGGCGCCTCGCAGGCGGCGCGACATTCATCGATTTCCAGACCGAGCCGTCCCGCTACCGGCACTGGAAGCTCGCGGTTGACGGTGACGTCGCCACCCTGACCATGGACGTCGACGAGAATGGCGGCCTGTTCGAGGGCTATCTGCTCAAGCTTAATTCCTACGATCTGGGCGTCGACATCGAGCTTGCCGACGCGGTCCAACGCCTGCGCTTCGAGCACCCCGAGGTGAAGGTCGTGGTGATGCGCTCGGCCAAGAACCGCGTGTTCTGCGCCGGCGCCAACATCCGCATGCTCGCCGGCTCGACGCATGCCCACAAGGTCAATTTCTGCAAGTTCACCAACGAGACCCGCAACGGCATGGAAGACTCGTCGGAGAATTCCGGCCAGCGCTTTATCACCGTCGTGAACGGCTCGGCCGCCGGCGGCGGCTATGAGCTCGCGCTCGCCACCGACTACATCATGCTTGCCGATGACGGCGCGTCCGCCGTCGCCTTGCCCGAAGTGCCGCTGCTGGCGGTGCTGCCGGGCACCGGCGGCCTCACGCGTGTGGTCGACAAGCGCAAGGTGCGCCGCGATCACGCCGATTTCTTCTGCACCATCGAAGAAGGCGTGAAGGGCAAGCGCGCCGTGCAATGGCGCCTGGTCGACGAGATCGCGCCGAACAGCAAGCTCGAAGGCAAGGTTGCCGAGCGCGCCAGGGAATTCGCCCAGGCCTCGAAGCGCAAGGGCAGCGGCAAGGGCATCGCGCTGACGCCGCTCAAGCGCATCATCGATGAGACGAGCATCCGCTACGGCTTTGTCACCGTCGACGTCGACCGCGCCGCCCGCATCGCCACGATCTCGATCAAGGCGCCTGAAGCCGCGCCGCCCGCCGATATCGACGGGATGATGGCGCAGGGTGTCGCGTTCTGGCCGCTCCAGGTCGCGCGCGAACTCGACGACGCCATCCTGCATCTGCGCATCAACGAACTCGAGACCGCCATGCTGGTGTTCAAGAGCCACGGCGGCCGCGCCCATGTGCTCGCCTGCGACGCCTTCCTCGAAGCCAACAAGGCGCACTGGCTGGTCAACGAAATCAGGCACTACTGGAAGCGCGTCTTGAAGCGCATCGACGTCACCTCGCGCACGCTGGTGACGCTGGTCGAGCCCGGCTCCTGCTTCGCCGGCACGCTCGCCGAGCTCGTCTTCGCCGCCGACCGCTCCTACATGCTGATCGGCACGCGCCAGGGCGACAACCGCCCGCCACCGTCGATCGAACTGTCAGCGATGAATTTTGGCCCGTATCCGATGAGCCATGGCCTGACGCGGCTTCAGTCGCGCTTCCAGGCCGATCCGTCCGATGTGGAACGCGCGGAAGCCACGATGGGCACCGCGCTGGACGCCGAGCAGGCCGAAGAGCTCGGTCTCGTCACATTCGCACTCGACGACATCGACTGGGACGACGAGGTCCGCGTGTTTCTGGAGGAACGCGCCAGCTTCTCGCCCGACAGCCTCACCGGCATGGAAGCCAACCTGCGCTTCGTCGGCCCCGAGACGATGGAATCGAAAATCTTCTCGCGCCTCACCGCGTGGCAGAACTGGATCTTCCAGCGCCCGAACGCGGTCGGCGAGGAAGGCGCGCTGCGCCGCTACGGCACCGGCCAGAAGCCGAAATTCGATATGACGCGAGTGTGACGACATTTGCTGCGTCGTGGCCGGGCAAAAGCGCGAAGCGCGTCTTCGTACAGAATGTCCCGGCCATCCACGTCCTTGGCTGAGCAAGCAAGAACGTGGGTGCCCAGCACAAGGCCGGGCATGACGAAAGAAATCCAAGGAGCACGGCCATGAACGTGAACATCATGAACGTCGACTACTCGACCAAGATTCCGAACAACGTCAATTTGGCCGAAGACCGCCAGGTGCTCAAGGCGCTGGAAGGCTGGCATCCCGGCTACATGGACTGGTGGAAAGACATGGGGCCGGAAGGCTTCCAGGAATCGCTGGTGTACTTGCGCACCGCCTATTCGGTCGATCCGCGCGGCTGGGCCAAGTTCGACTACGTGCGGATGCCCGAGTATCGCTGGGGCATTCTCCTTGCTCCCCAGGAAGAGAACCGCGTCGTGCCGTTCGGCGAGCATTTTGGGGAGCCGGCCTGGCAGGAAGTCCCAGGCGAGTATCGCGCCATGCTGCGCCGTCTGATCGTGATCCAGGGCGACACCGAGCCTGCCTCGGTCGAGCAGCAGCGCCACCTCGGCAAGACCGCGCCCTCGCTGTACGACATGCGCAATCTGTTCCAGGTCAATGTCGAGGAAGGCCGTCACCTCTGGGCGATGGTGTACCTGCTGCAAAAGTACTTTGGTCGCGACGGACGTGAAGAGGCCGACGATTTGTTGCGCCGCCGCTCGGGCGACGCCGACTCGCCGCGCATGCTGGGCGCCTTCAACGAGGCGACGCCGGACTGGCTGTCCTTCTTCATGTTCACCTACTTCACCGACCGCGACGGCAAGATGCAGCTGCACTCGCTTGCGCAGTCCGGCTTCGATCCCCTGTCGCGCACCTGCCGCTTCATGCTGACGGAAGAAGCGCACCACATGTTCGTCGGCGAGACCGGCATTACCCGCGTCGTGCAGCGCACCTGCGATGCGATGCGCGAAGCCGGCATCACCGATCCCACCGACATCGCGAAGGTCCGCGCGCTCGGCGTGATCGACCTGCCGACCATTCAGAAGAAGCTGAACCTGCACTATACGCTGTCGCTCGATCTGTTTGGCTCGGAAGTCTCGACCAACGCGGCGAACGCCTTCAACACCGGCATCAAGGGTCGCTATCACGAGACCCAGATCGACGACGATCATCAGCTCAAGAACGCCACCTATCCGGTGCTGAAGTTCATCGACGGTGAGATCAAGCTCGTCGACGAGCCGGCGCTGACCGCGCTCAACATGCGCCTGCGCGACGATTACAGCCAGGATTGCGTCAAGGGCATGCTGCGCTGGAACAAGGTGATCTCGACCGCGGGCTACCAGTTTCAGCTCAAGCTGCCCAACGTCGCCTTCCACCGCCATATCGGCGAGTTCAAGGGCATCCACGCGACGCCCGACGGAATTTTGATCGACGATGCCACCTGGGCGAAGCGCAAGGACGAATGGCTGCCCTCGACCGCGGACGGCGACTTCATCACCTCGCTGATGCAGCCCGTCACCGAGACCGGCCAGTTCGCCTCCTGGATCTCACCGCCGAAAGTCGGCATCGATAACAAGCCCGGCGATTTCGAATATGTGAGGATCGAGTCGTAAGGGCCGCCAGCGAGGCGCGACGGCCGCGCTACATACTCACCTGTCGTCCCGGCGAAGGCCGGGACTACACCGGAGTGTGAGGTGAGGGCGTCGTGCTGACGCGCCCCCGCCTACCCCGCGATCTCCAGCCCCGCGTTCGCGTACACCACGCCGCCATCCACCGCGATGGTGTTGCCGACCACGTAGTCACCCGCGCGCGAGGCGAGATAGATCGCCACGCCGGCCATGTCCTCGTCGGTTCCGATCCGCCGCGCCGGAATGCGCTTGGCGACCTCGTCCGAATGGTCGCGCGCAGCCCGGTTCATGTCGGACTTGAACGCGCCGGGCGCGATCGCGGTGACGTTGACGTTGTCCTTGATCAGTTTCGTCGCCATGCGCCGCGTCAAATGGATCACCGCGGCCTTGCTCGCGGCATAGGAGTAGGTCTCGCCGGGATTGACGAAAATGCCGTCAACCGAGGCGATGTTGATGACCTTGGCGGGCCGCTCATGCGAAGCCGCCGCGCGCAGCGGCTTGGCCAGCGCCTTGGTCAGGAAGAACAGCGACTTGACGTTGAGGTCCATCACCTTGTCCCAGCCGCTTTCGGGGAATTCGTCGAACTCCGCGCCCCAGGCAGCCCCTGCATTGTTGACGAGGATGTTGAGCTTCGGCTCCAGCTTGATGATTTCGCCAGCGAGCCTGTCGCAGCCGTCGACGGTCGAGATGTCGATCGGCAGCGCGATGCACTCACCGTCATATCGGCCTGACAGCTCTCTCGCGGTGGCCTCGCAAGGTCCTGCCTTGCGCGCGGTGATGTAGACCTTCGCGGCTCCCGCGCTGAGAAATCCCGCCGCGATCATCTTGCCGATGCCGCGCGAACCACCGGTCACCAGCGCGACGCGGCCTTTGAGCGAGAACAGATCGTTGAACATGGTGCCTCCCTTGGTGTTTGGCGACGTTTTGAGCGGGGTAGGGAGGGGAGTCAAGGAAAGCGCCGCATCGTCGTCCTGGCTTTCGCCATGACGACGTCCGAGTTCGGGCAGCCAAGACGGAGAGATTTAAGCCGCCGCGATCCTGCGGAAGCCGTTCCACATCGCGGTCGCGGCGCCCGAGGTCAGCACCGGCAGAATCCGCGTGTCCTGGTAATTGCCGTTGAGCGAGACCCGTGGCAGCGCCGTCATGCGGCCGGCGTTTTCGGCGAACAGCATGCCGGGCCGCGTCGTCACCGCGGTCTTGAAGCCGGCGGATGCAGCGAGCACGAATTCACGCTCGCCCGCCGCCTCGCGATCGCCATAGGGATAGGCCAGATGTTGAACGTTGCGGCCGAGCGCCTGCTCGATCCGCGCGCGGCTCACGGCCATCTCCTGCGTGGCGATCGCTTCGCTTTGCTTGGCGAGATTGCAATGGCTGACGGAATGCGCGCCGATCGTGACCAGGGGATCGGCGGCAAATGTCTTCACCTCGTCCCAGGACAGGCAGAGGCTGCGGCACAGCGCGGCCATGTCGACGCCGTACTTCGTGCAGAGCGCCTCGATCTCGCGCTTGAGATCGTGCTCGCCGGGCAGTGCGCGCAACCAGTCGTGCAGGCGATCGAAGGCCACCTGCTTGGCGGCTGGCGTCGTCGCATCGAGCCGCAGCGCGGCATTGCCAATCGTCACCTCGATCTGCTCGGTCTTGGCGATCACGGCCTCCAGCGCCTCCCACCACAGCCGGCCCGTCCCCTCCGCGAAATCGCTGGCGACATAGACCGCCAAGGGCGCGTCAAATTCGCGCAGAACTGGCAGCGCAAAATCGAGATTGTCGCGATAGCCATCGTCGAGCGTGAAGGCGGCGAAGCGGCGGTCGAACCGGCGCCGCACCAGCCGCTCATGCAGCTCGTCCATGCTGACGATGTCGATCTCGCGCGCGCGCAGGTGGCGCAGTGTGGCACGCAGGAATTCGGGGGTGACTTCGAGATGCCGGTTCGGCTGGAACGCCGCGCCGCGGGCCGGCCGCACGTGATGCAGCATGAATATGGCGCCGACGCCCGACAAAAGCGGGCGCAACAGGTGGTGGGCGCCGCTGAAATAGAGTGCTTCCAGCCCGGCGCGGATGACGTTGTTACGGAGTTGTTTCATGACCCGCTGGCGGACTTTGGCATTCCGCTTTCAACTTACGGAAGAACCCTTGAAGAAAAAGTTATTCCAATTGTCCAGGCCCGGCCTTCGGAAGGGCGTCATTTCCGGTTTGACAGCCTGCCAAGGGTTTGTTTTGTCTCCGGTTCCAGAGTTCGGGTCGTCGAATGCACAAGCTTTTCAGGTGGGCCAGCAAATGGTGGCCGGGGCTGATCCCCCTGGCCGTCATGTGGGGATTTGCGGCCTGGAATAACACTTTGCCGGTCGAGGCGGACCTTTCCGCCCGCAGCTCGGCGGCGCTAAAGGATACCGTTCTGGACAAGACCCGGATCGCGGTGGATGGCCGCGACGTCAGCCTGGCTGCGGACGCGTTTTCCGAGGAGGGGCGCCGCGACGCCGTTGTGGCGGTCGAGACCGTCCCCGGCGTGCGCCTGGTCGACGACCGGACCCGCCTCGTGCCCGAGGCAAAGCCCTTCGTCTGGAACGCCGAACGCGACGTGGTGCGGGTGACGCTGTCGGGCTCCGCGCCGCTGCCGTCGATGAAGGGCCGCCTGACCGAGGCGGCCCGCAAGGAGGTCGGCGGCACCGAGGTGGTCGATCAGATGGGTTTGGCGCGCGGCGCACCGCCGCGGTTCGAGGCGGCTGCGATGCTGCTGCTCGACCAGATCGGCAAGCTCAAGGACGGCAAGATCACGATCACAGACACCAAAGTCACTCTGTCGGGGATGGCGCGCGATCTCGGCGGCCGCGAAGCGGTCGCAGCGGCACTTAAAAACCTGCCCGAGGGCTTTTCGATCGCCGCCAACGACGTCAAGGCGCCGCCTTACGTGTTCCAGGCTTACAAGGATCCGGTGGCTGCGACGGTGACGCTGACCGGCTATGTTCCCGACAACAATGTCCACGCGGCCATCGCCACCAGTGCGTCGCGGAAATTCTTCAACGAAAAGGTCGTCGACAATCTCAAGGCCAGCGTCGGCGCGCCCGGCTCGTTCAGCCCCGCCGTGGTCGCAGCGCTCGGCGCGCTGTCGCGACTGTCGACCGGCACGCTCGTCGTGTCCGACCGCGAGGTGAAGCTGTCGGGCGATGCGCTCTATGAAGGTGCCGCCAACGACATCCGCGCAGGCCTCGGCAAGGATTTTCCGAAAAACTGGCAGTACAAGCCGGAGATCACGGTGAAGCCCGCGGCCGGGCCGGTCGACGGCACCGTGTGCCAGCAATTGTTCTCCGAACTCTTGGCCAAGGCCAAGATTCGCTTCGGGGCGAAGCGCGCCGAGATCGATCCGGATTCCGCCGGCATTCTCGATCATCTGATCGAGACGGCATTGCGATGCCCCACCACCAATATCGAGGTCGCCGGGCATACCGATGCCGACGGCGAGGATTCCTTCAACCAGGCACTCTCGGAGAAGCGCGCGCAGGCGGTGATCGACTATCTGGTCAAGGCCGGCCTGCCTGCCAACCGGTTCACCGCGGTCGGCTACGGCAGCACGCAGCCAGTCGCCGGCAATGACAGCGAAGACGCCAAGGCGCAGAACCGCCGCATCGAATTTCTGGTGAGGTGACGATGCCCTATCTCGTCTCGTTCCATCTGGGCTGGCTGATCGGCTCGCTGCTGCTCGGCTTCTGCATGGGCTGGATCTCGGTGGTCCAGCGCGGCAACGGCACCTCGAAGGTGACCGCGCGCTGGCTCGCCGTGCTTGTTGCCGGCCTGGTCGCGGCCTCGTTCGCGCATGTGGTCCCCGGTCGCTTCGGCTACTGGCTCGACCTCGGCCTGACCATGTTCGGCTGCTACCTCGTCGGCGCCGCCATCGGCGCCTGGCTGCGCGATCGGGTGGTCGCACGCAGCATGCCGCCGGCCTGAGCGGCTGAGCTGAGAGGCAAACGCGCGCCCGCTATCGCGCTCATCACTTGCTCCGCCATCAGGTTTCAAGGGCAAGGGCGGGGCGCTTGACATTAATACGTACGTGCGTATTATTTCGCCATGCCAAAGCCCTCGCTCAAAGACGCCATTCTCGACGCCGGCCTGAAGGTCATGTTTCGGACCGGCTATCACGGCACCAGCGTGCGCGACGTCACCACTGCTGCGGGCGCGCCGCAGGGGTCCTTCACCAATCATTTCCGCTCCAAGGAAGCGTTCGCCTCCGAGGTGCTCGACCGCTATTTCGATCTCACCAGGAGCTTGGTCGCGGAGGCATTGCAGGATGTCTCGCTGAGCCCCCGCGCACGGCTCAAGCGCTACCTCGACGTCATCACGGGCAGGCTGGAAGCCGACGGCTTTGGTCGCGGCTGCCTGATCGGCGATCTCAGTCTGGAAGCGACCGGCAGCAGCGAGATGCTGCGCGTGCGCCTCGCCGACATCTTTGCCGAATGGCGCGTGCCGTTCGCCGCCTGCATCGCCGAGGCGCAGACCCGCGGCGAGATCGCATCCGATTTCGAGCCCGAGGAGCTCGCAGACTTCCTGCTCGCGTCCTGGCAGGGCGCGATCCTGCGCATGAAGGTCGACCGCAATCCCAAAGCGCTCGAACGTTTCAAGAGCATCGCATTCCAAACCGTGTTCAAGGAGCTGACATGACCAAGCAGATCGACATCAAGATTCGCAAAGCGTCCGTCCTCGGAAGCAGCATGGCCTATCGTGAGGCAGGCGCGCAGAACGCGCCGGTCGCGCTCTTCTTGCACGGCAATCCGACGTCCTCGCACATCTGGCGCAACATCATGCCGTTGGTGTCACCGGTCGCGCATTGCCTCGCGCCCGACAACATCGGCTTCGGTCAGTCCGACAAGCCCGACATCGCGTACCGCTTCTTCGATCACGTCCGCTATCTCGATGCCTTCATCGAACAGCGCGGCATTACGTCGGCCTATCTCATTGCGCAGGATTGGGGCACAGCGCTCGCATTTCATCTTGCGGCGCGCCGGCCGGATTTCGTGCGCGGGCTCGCCTTCATGGAGTTCATCCGTCCGATGCCGACCTGGCAGGACTTCCACGACACCGAGGTTGCCGCGGAGCAGGAGCATGCCGAGGCGGCGCGGGCGGCCTTCCGCAAATTCAGGACGCCGGGCGAGGGCGAGGCGATGATCCTCGAGGCGAATGCCTTCGTCGAGCGTGTGCTGCCGGGCGGCATCGCCCGCAAGCTCAGCGATGACGAGATGGCGCCCTATCGCGCGCCGTTTCCAACACCAGAGAGCCGCCGGCCCGTTCTTGCACTTCCGCGCGAACTGCCGATCGCAGGCGAGCCCGCTGACGTTTATCAGGCTCTGCAGTCCGCGCATGCAGCGCTGGCCGCGTCGTCCTATCCAAAGCTCCTGTTCACCGGCGAGCCCGGAGCTCTGGTCTCACCGGAATTTGCCGAACGGTTTGCAGCCTCCCTGAAGCACTGCGCGCTGGTTCGTCTCGGCGCCGGCCTGCATTTCCTCCAGGAGGATCACCCCGAGGCGATCGGGCGCTCCGTCGCCGGCTGGATCGCGGGCATCGAGGCAGTGCGCCCGCAGCTTGCGGCCTGAGCAGAACGCTACCTCCGAACGACGTGCTCATCGCGGCCGCTGGCGGGCGGCCGCAATGACGTCTGTGATGTCGCAGTGCAACCGGATGATCGAGCGCGAGCCGTCGGCCACGTAATCGTGCGCGCCGCAGCGGCCGCGCGCGGCGCGACCCTCTTTCAACAGCGAAATCCCGCCCATAGATTGATTTCGACTTAAGCCGTGACGGAACATTGTATGGCCGAAATCATCAAAACTTCATGGCGTCTGCGCCAGGATGGCCATGGAGATTCGCGTCAGGCTTGCCGCCGAAAGCGCCAAACCGTGCATCAGGAGCCCGCAACCTGCCTAAAACCTTGAAGCCACGACTTTTTGTTCGAATTGTCGAATTCCACTCCGCCCCAAAACGCGCTAGTGGAGGGGCAGGGGGCATGCGCGATGCCGGAGCCGCCGGCGAGGATTCGTCGGGTGCCTGCGTGTCGTCCGCCTGTTCGCCGGCCACCCTGGCCGCTGAAGCGTTGTTCGAGGTTTAGATGCTGGAAGCCATACGCAGGGCGATGTCGTTTCTGCGCCAGAAGCAAATCCTGCATAAGCTTGGAGTTGTGATCAGCGTCGCGGTCATCGGCATCGCTTGCTATGTGCTCTACCACATGCTGCGCGGCATCGATGTCAACGAAGTCCTCGAAGCGATCAAGAGTACCGAGCCGAGCCAGATCGCGATGGCGGCGCTGTTCGTCGCTGCGGGCTATTTCACGCTGACCTTCTACGACCTGTTCGCCGTGCGCGCGATCGGCCATCCCCACGTGCCCTATCGGATTAACGCGCTCGCTGCCTTCACCAGCTATTCGATCGGCCACAATGTCGGCGCCAGCGTCTTCACCGGCGGCGCGGTGCGCTACCGCATCTATTCCGCCTACGGCCTGAACGCGATCGACGTCGCAAAGATCTGTTTCCTCGCGGGCCTGACCTTCTGGCTCGGCAATGCCGCGGTGCTGGGCCTCGGCATCTCCTATCATCCGGAAGCCGCGGCCTCGATCGACATGCTTCCGCCCTGGCTGAACCGGATGCTGGCGATGATGATCATCGTCGGACTGGTCGCTTACGTGGTCTGGGTCTGGACCCAGCCGCGCATGGTCGGCCGCGGGCCCTGGACCGTGATGCTGCCGGGCGGCCCGCTGACGCTGCTCCAGATCGCGATCGGCATCATCGATCTCGGCTTCTGCGCGCTCGCGATGTACGTGCTGGTCCCTGACGAGCCCAATCTCGGTTTCGTGGTGGTCGCGGTGATCTTCGTCTCGGCCACGCTGCTCGGCTTTGCCAGCCATTCGCCCGGAGGCCTTGGCGTGTTCGACGCGGCGATGCTGGTCGGGCTCTGGCAGATGGACCGCGAGGAGCTGCTGGGCGGGATGCTGCTGTTCCGCGTCCTCTATTATCTGTCCCCTTTCGTCATTTCTGTAATCTTGCTGACGTTTCGCGAAGTTATCATCGGCGCGCGATCGAAGCGCCTGCAGCAGGCGGCGCTCAAGCTCGACCCCGGCCCCGCGCCTGAAGCCGCTTACGTGAGAAAGCGCAGCGACAGCGGCGCCTGACCGGCGCAAGGCCTTTTGGAGAAGCCCGCCCCGATGGCGATCGACGCCCCAACTTCTCCCTCCTCCCCGCCCTGGTCCGACCGGCTGCGGCACTCGACCGTCATCCTGATCGCCGCGGCGCTCGCGCTATCCGTGGTGGTCTCGCTGGGGGAATTATCGGCGCTGCATGCGATTGCGGTGTTCCTCTGCATCGCGGCCGCAGCGCTGATCCCGTGGCGCCTGCACGATACCGCCGCCTCGCGCGAAGAGACCCGCCGCGTCAACCCGGTCGAGAGCGCGGCGGTCGCCGCAGTGGTCGCCGGCATGCCCGATCCCGCGGTCCTGCTCGACCGCGCCGGCCGCGTCATCCATCTCAACGCCGCAGCCGCCCAGCTCGCGCCGGCACTGCGCCGGAATGAGCTCGCCCAGTTCGCGCTGCGCTCGCCCGAGATCATCACGGCGCTGCGCGAGTCGATCGCGACCACCGAGCCGCGGCGCGCGACCTATCTCGACCATGTCCCGGTCGACCGCTGGATGGAGCTGACCATCACGCCGGTGCCGGTGCCGACCACCTTTGGCGGCGCCGACAAATGCATGCTGATGACCTTTCACGACCAGACGCCGCTGCGCCGGGTCGAGGAAATGCGGGCCGATTTCGTCGCCAATGCCAGCCACGAGCTGCGCACGCCGCTGGCCGCGCTGTCCGGCTTCATCGACACGCTCCAGGGCCAAGCCAAGGAGGATCCCAAGGCGCGCGAGCGCTTCCTCGGCATCATGCACAACCAGGCCACCCGGATGGCGCGCCTGATCGACGATCTCTTGTCGCTGTCGCGGGTGGAGCTGTCGGCCCATGTGCGGCCCGACACCCTGGTCGACCTGCTGCCGATCATCTTGCAGGTCGCCGATGGGCTCGAACCGCTGGCGCGGGAACGCCAGGTCGAGGTCGAGACCCAGCTGCCCGAGACCCCGGTGCTGATCGCGGGGGACCGCGAGGAGTTGCTCCGCCTGTTCGAGAATTTGATCGAGAACGCGCTCAAATACGGCGCCTCCGGTGGACGCATTATCGTGTCGCTGATATCAGGCGCGGCCCCTGATGGAACTCAGGAAATCCGGGTGCTGGTCCGGGATTTCGGCCCCGGCATCGCGCCGGAGCACCTGCCGCGGCTGACCGAGCGCTTCTACCGGGTCGATGTCGGCGACAGCCGCTCGCAGGGCGGCACCGGCCTGGGATTGTCGCTGGTGAAACATATTCTTAACCGTCATCGCGGCCGGCTTTTGATCGAAAGCGTGCCCAAACAGGGCGCCACTTTCACCGCCTGTTTTCCCCAGGGCAAGCCTGCGGCTCTGAGCTAAATTCCAGCGATTTCAGCTGCTTAACACTGTCATCCGACTGTCACCAAACCTTCGTAAAAGCTCAGCTGTCCGCTCCTAAAGGGGCGGCACGGGGAGCGCGATCGGGCGCGGATGGCGCTTCGCTCCCCTGTATGGAGACCAGCATGAATTTCCTCAAAACACTCGTCGCTGCTGGCATGGTCGCCGCATCGACGACGGCGGCCTTTGCTGCCGACATCACCGGAGCCGGCGCGACGTTCCCGTTCCCGATCTATTCCAAATGGGCCGACGCCTACAAGAAGGAGACCGGCAACGGTCTGAACTACCAGTCGATCGGCTCCGGCGGCGGCATTAAGCAGATCCAGGCCAAGACCGTGACCTTCGGCGCCAGCGATGCGCCGCTCAAGGCCGAGCAGCTCGAGAAGGACGGCCTCGTCCAGTGGCCGATGGTGATGGGTGCCATCGTGCCCGTCGTCAACATCGAGGGCGTGAAGCCCGGTGAACTGGTGTTCGACGGCGAGACGCTGGCCAGCATCTATCTCGGCAAGATCACCAAATGGGACGACGCCGCGATCAAGAAGCTCAACCCGAACGTGAAGCTGCCCTCGGAGGCCATCACCGTGGTCCGCCGTTCGGACGGTTCGGGCACCACCTTCAACTTCACCAACTACCTCGCCAAGGCCAGCGCGGATTGGAAGAGCAAGGTCGGTGAGGGTACCGCGGTCGAGTGGCCGGTCGGCGTCGGCGCCAAGGGCAATGAAGGCGTGTCCGGCAACATCAGCCAGACCAAGAACTCGATTGGCTATGTCGAGTACGCCTATGCCAAGCAGAACAAGCTGACCTACACCGGTCTCATCAACAAGGCCGGCAAGCCTGTGCAGCCCACCGTCGAAGCCTTCCAGGCGGCCGCCTCCAACGCCGACTGGGCCAAGGCTCCCGGCTACTACGTCATCCTGACCGACCAGCCCGGCGAGAAATCCTGGCCGATCACGGCGGCGACCTTCATCCTCATGCACAAGGACGCCACCGACAAGGCGGCCTCGCAGGAAGCCATCAAGTTCTTCCGCTGGGCCTTCAAGAGCGGCGGCAAGGCGGCTGAAGAGCTCGACTACATCCCGATGCCGGATCCGGTCGTTCAGCTGATCGAGAAGACCTGGGCTGCCGACATCAAGAGCTAGGTTCGCGACGCTCGTGCCCCCGGATGCGCTGCGCTGCATCCGGGGCACGGACCAACAAAAAACGTATACTATTTGGTACAGGGGATCGGCGTGGCAGAGATGGCCGTTCAGAGCGATGTAATCGACGACGCCGGACCGTATGACCGCGCCAAGGCCTTGAGCGCGTTCAAGCTCGGCGACGTTACCTTCTACTGGATTACGCGGCTCTCCGCGATCTCGGTGCTTCTGATCCTCGGCGGCATCATCATTTCGCTGATCGTCGGCGCTTTCCCGGCGATGAAAGAATACGGCGTCTCCTTCCTGTGGACGCAGCGCTGGGCGCCCTCCGCAGATCCGCCGGTGCTCGGCGCGCTCGGGCCGATGTACGGCACGCTCGTCACCTCCTTCATCGCGATGCTGATCGCCATTCCCGTGGGTCTCGGCATTGCGATCTTCCTCACCGAGCTCTGCCCGCAATGGCTGCGCCGCCCGATCGGCATGGCAATCGAGCTGCTCGCCGGTATTCCCTCGATCATCTACGGCATGTGGGGCTTCTTCGTGTTGGGTCCGTTCCTGGCCAACACGTTCCAGCCCTTCATGATCAAGATCTTCGACGGCGTTCCCGTGCTGGGCGCGATCTTCGCAGGTCCCCCGTCCTATCTCAGCCTGTTCAATGCCGCGCTGATCCTTGCCATCATGGTGCTGCCCTTCATCACCTCGATCTCGGTCGACGTGTTCAAGACGGTGCCTCCGGTCCTGAAGGAAGCCGCCTACGGCGTCGGCTGCACCACATGGGAAGTCGTCCGCAGCGTGGTGATCCCCTACACCCGGGTCGGCGTCATCGGCGGCATCATGCTGGCGCTGGGCCGCGCGCTCGGCGAGACCATGGCGGTGACCTTCATCATCGGCAACTCGTTCCGGATCTCGTCATCGATCTTTGCGCCGGGCACCACGATCTCGGCGGCGATCGCATCCGAGTTCGCCGAGAGCGACGGCCTGCACCAATCCGGCCTGATCCTGCTCGGCCTCCTGCTGTTCGTTCTGACCTTCTTCGTGCTCGCAGCGGCGCGGCTGATGCTGATGCGGCTGGAAAAGAAGGCGGGGAATTAGCGCCATGAATCCGATCTATTCACGCCGACGCCGCAAGGACATCGTCGTCCGCGGGCTCTGCATCGCCGCAACCGCCTTCGGCGTCACCTGGCTCGCGCTGATCCTGATCACGCTGCTCTACAACGGGCTGGCGGGACTCAATGTCCAGCTGTTCACCGAGAACACGCCGCCACCGGGATCGAACGAGGGCGGTCTGCTCAACGCCATCGTCGGCTCGCTGATCATGACCGTGATCGGCGTCGGCATCGGCGCGCCGCTCGGCATGTTCGCCGGCACCTATCTCGCCGAATACGGCCGCAACGACCGGCTGACCTCGGTGATCCGCTTCATCAACGACATCCTGCTCTCGGCGCCCTCGATCATCATCGGCCTGTTCATCTACGGCGCCGTGGTGGTGCCGATGCGCGGCTTCTCGGCGATCGCAGGCTCGCTCGCCCTCGCGGTCATCGTGATCCCGGTGGTGCTGCGCACGACCGAGGACATGCTGCTGCTGGTGCCGAACGCGTTGCGCGAGGCGGCCTCGGCGCTCGGCCTGCCGCGTTCGCTGGTGATCAAGCGGATCGCTTATCGGGCTGCCCGATCGGGTCTCATCACCGGCGTGCTGCTCGCGACCGCTCGCGTCGCCGGTGAAACCGCGCCGCTGCTGTTCACCGCGCTATCGAACCAGTTCTTCAGCCTCGGCCTGAACAAGACGATGGCGAACCTGCCTGTGACCATCAACAACTTCGTGCAGAGCCCCTATGCCTATTGGAAGCAGTTGGCCTGGAGCGGGGCGCTGCTCATCACCCTGACCGTTCTTGCCCTTAATATTTTCGCGCGCATCCTTGGCGCCGAGAGGACCGCAAAATGAGTGATCTTTCCGTGTCGATGAGCGCGTCCGGTGGACTGCCGCACGCGGCGGTGCTGCCCGAGGCGCCCCCGAAGGTGACCGTGCGTAACCTGAACTTCTATTACGGCGAGCACCATGCGCTGAAGAACATCAACCTGACGCTCGGCGCCAACCGCGTTACGGCGTTCATCGGACCGTCGGGCTGCGGCAAGTCGACCCTGCTGCGCATCTTCAACCGGATGTACGACCTCTATCCCGGCCAGCGCGCCACCGGTCAGCTGATGCTCGATCAGACCAACATCCTCGACCCCAGGCTGGACCTCAATTTGCTGCGCGCCCGCGTCGGCATGGTGTTCCAGAAGCCGACGCCGTTCCCGATGACGATCTACGAGAACATCGCGTTCGGCATCCGTCTCTATGAGAAGATCTCGAAGTCCGAGATGGACGGCCGCGTCGAGAAGGCGCTGCGCGGCGGCGCGCTGTGGAACGAGGTCAAGGACAAGCTCAACGCCTCCGGCCTGTCGCTCTCCGGCGGCCAGCAGCAGCGCCTCTGCATCGCCCGCACCGTCGCGGTGCGGCCCGAGGTGATCCTGTTCGACGAACCCTGTTCGGCGCTCGACCCGATCTCGACCGCCAAGGTCGAGGAGCTGATCCAGGAGCTGTCCGAGGATTACACGATCGCTATCGTCACCCACAACATGCAACAGGCGGCGCGCGTCTCCGACAAGACCGCCTTCATGTATCTCGGCGAGCTGATAGAGTTCGACGACACCAGCAAGATCTTCACGTCGCCGTCAGATCGGCGCACGCAGGATTACATCACCGGCCGGTTCGGCTAGGAGACGCGACATGGGTTCTGAACATACCGCAAAGGCTTTCGACACCGACCTCCAGGAACTCACTCGCCTGGTCGCCGAGATGGGCGGCATCGCCGAGCGCATGATCGTCGAGTCCGTCGACGCGCTGATCCGCCGCGACGTCCCGCTCGGCCAGCGCGTCGTCGCCATCGACACCGAGCTCGACGCGCTGCAGAAGCGCATCGAGGAGCGTGCGGTGCTCACCATCGCCCGCCGCCAGCCGATGGCGGTCGATCTGCGCGAGATCGTCGGCGCCATGCGCGTCGCGACCGATCTCGAGCGCATCGGCGACCTCGCCAAGAACATGGGCAAGCGCGTCGCGGCGCTGGAGACGGACTTCCATCCGCTCAAGCTGTTCCGCGGCCTCGAGCACATGACCGACCTCGTGCAGCAGCAGGTCAAGTCGGTGCTGGACGCCTATGCCGCGCATGATCTGCCGGCGGCGATGGCGGTCTGGAAGGGCGACGAGGAGGTCGACGCCATCTGCACCTCGCTGTTCCGCGAGCTCCTCACCTACATGATGGAGGATCCGCGCAACATCTCGTTCTGCATCCATCTGATGTTCTGCGCCAAGAACATCGAGCGGATCGGCGACCACGCCACCAACATCGCCGAGACCGTGTTCTACATGATCGAGGGCCAGGCCATCACCGACAAGCGGCCGAAGGGCGACATGACGACCTTCGCCAACACGGTACCGAACACCTGAAGACTTAGGGAGCGACGACCCGATGGGCGCACGCATTATGGTGGTTGAGGACGAGGAAGCCCTGACCGAGCTTCTCCGCTACAACCTCGAAGGCGACGGCTATGACGTCGAGACGGTGATGCGCGGCGACGACGCCGACACCCGCCTCAAGGAGCACATCCCCGATCTGATCGTGCTCGACTGGATGCTGCCGGGCCTGTCAGGCATCGAATTGTGCCGGCGGCTTCGCACCCGTCCCGAGACCAAGCAGCTCCCGATCATCATGCTCACCGCGCGCGGCGAGGAGAGCGAGCGGGTGCGGGGTCTTGCGACCGGCGCCGACGATTACATCGTCAAGCCGTTCTCGGTGCCGGAGCTGCTGGCGCGCGTGAAAGGCCTGCTGCGGCGCGCAAGCCCGGAGCGGCTCGCGACGGTGCTTGCTTTTGGCGACATCGAGCTCGACCGCGACAAGCGCCGCGTGGCGCGCTCGGGCCGGCCGATCGATCTCGGTCCGACCGAATATCGCCTGCTGGAGTTCTTCCTGGAGCATCCGGGGCGCGTGTTCTCGCGCGAGCAACTGCTCGACAGCGTCTGGGGTCGCGACATCTATATCGACGAGCGCACCGTCGACGTGCATATCGGCCGCCTGCGCAAGCTGCTCAATCTCGGCCGCGAGCAGGACCCGATCCGCACCGTCCGCGGCGCCGGCTACGCGCTGGATGATCGGTTTGCCAAGGCGGAGCAGGTGTAGGGTTGCAGGCTTGTTTGTTGGCGAGTTGTCCCTGCATTCTCAGCCGTCGTCCCGGACAAGCGAGCGAAGCGAGCGCTGATCCGGGCCCATAACCACCGAACGTGGTTTGGCGAAGACTCGGAGTGACCCCTTCCGCACGATTATTGCGTGCTCGGAGTATGGGTCCCGGCCCCCCGTGCGCAATTGCGCACTAGGCCGGGACGACGCTGAAATTGTTGAATCGTCTTCGCGCGACGACTTGCCGTGATTACCGCGGACCCGGCTTCACCGGTGCGCGGCGCCGATCCGACGCCGGCTGGTACGCAACGCGCGAGTGCTGGGCGCAATAGGGCAGTCCGGACAGCGCCCTTCCACCGCAGAAGAAGAAGTCCGGGCTCGAGGGATCGCCGACCGGCCAGTGGCAGGTCGCCTCGTTCAATTCCAGCAGCGACAGCCGCTGGCTCATCGGCACCACGTTGTCATAGGTGACCGGATCCGGCTCAGCCTCCACCTCGAAGGCCTGCGCCAGCGCGGTGTTGCCGCGCGAGATCGGGCGGCTCACCCGCATCATGTGCTGCGCGGGGCGCGCCTTGCGCGGCCGCGGCGCTGCCGATGATGGGCTCTTGGCGCGGCCCGAAAGGCCGAGCCTGTGCACTTTGCCGATCACGGCATTGCGGGTCACATTGCCGAGCTCCGCCGCGATCTGGCTGGCCGAAAGTCCGGCCTCCCAGAGCTTTTTCAGCTGCTCGACGCGATCATCGGACCAGGTCAAAACCGTCATTGCACCCTTTCCCTCGCTGCGCGCCAGCCATCCTGGGGCCTCGCAGCGAATGCCTAAGCCTTCAAAAACCCGTGCCGCCAGAATCCCTTAAGGCTCGCCGGGCGCGTCTTGAACGCCCGAACGTTTACGCCGGTACATAAGGACTTAAAGATCAGAACCACTGCACGAGATGTCGTATCTGACAATCCAAACGCTACAATATGGCGTGACTCCCGCGCAAGAGTCCGCCGACTCGCTTCCACATGTTCCGTGGCCAAATCCCGCAAAATCGGCACCGCAAGACTACGGATTCAGCGTTTCGCGAGGCTTTCCGGGCGGCATTGACACCCGTTTCACCAGGCCTAAGATAGTCGCACGTGCCGCCCTCAAGAGGCGGCACGTTTCGTTTTCCGGGCCGGTCGATGGTGCGTTGCGCAATGCACGCTCACTCCGTCCGCAACATTCAAGTGACCATCATGACTAACAGCGCAGCGCCGCATTTGCTCCCCGTTTTCGCCAGGTCCGACCTTGGTTTCGAGCGTGGCGAAGGCTGCTGGCTGATCGCGACCAATGGCGAGCGCTATCTCGATTTCACCTCCGGGGTGGCGGTGAATGCGCTCGGCCATGCCCATCCGGCGCTGGTCGCGGCGTTGCAGGAGCAGGCCACCAAGCTCTGGCACATGTCGAATCTGTTCCAGAGCCCGGACGGCGAAAAGCTCGCCGCGCGCCTGTGCAATGAAAGTTTCGCGGATTTCGTGTTCTTCTGCAATTCCGGCGCCGAAGCGCTGGAATGCGTGATCAAGGTCGTGCGCCGTTATCACGCCGCAAAGGGTCATCCCGACCGCTATCGCATGATCACCTTCGAAGGCGCCTTCCATGGCCGCACGCTGGCGACGCTGGCCGCAACGGGATCGGCAAAATATCTCGAAGGTTTCGGCCCTCCGATGGAGGGCTTCGACCAGGTTGCGCATGGCGATCTCGATGCCGTGAAAAAGGCAATCGGTCCGCAGACCGCCGGCATCCTGATCGAGCCGATCCAGGGCGAGGGCGGTGTGCGTTCGGCAACGCCCGCCTTCCTGAGGGCGTTGCGCCAGCTCTGCGACGAGAAGGGTCTGTTGCTCGCCTTCGACGAGGTGCAGACCGGCATGGGCCGCACCGGCGATCTGTTCGCGTACCGCCGCCTTGGCGTCGAACCCGACGTGATGTCGCTGGCCAAGGCGCTCGGCGGCGGCTTCCCGATCGGCGCCTGCCTTGCGACCGCGGAAGCGGCGTCCGGCATGACGCCGGGCTCGCACGGCTCGACCTTCGGGGGCAATCCGCTCGCGATCGCGGCTGCGAACGCCGTGCTCGACGTCATGCTCAAGCCCGGCTTCTTCGACCACGTGCAGAGGATGTCGCTGCTGCTCAAGCAGAAGCTCGCCTCCGTGATCGACCGACACGGCGATGTCGTCAGCGAAGTGCGCGGCGAGGGCCTCCTGATCGGCATCAAGGCCGTGGTGCCCTCCGGCGATCTCGTTGCAGCCTTGCGCGACCAAAAGCTGCTCACCGTCGGTGCCGGCGACAATGTCGTGCGTTTCCTGCCGCCTTTGATCGTCACCGAAGCCGAGATCGAGGACAGCGTCGGGCGGCTCGAGCGCGCCTGCACCGCGTTGTCCGGCAACAAGCGGGCGGCAAGCTGATGAGCAAGTCGCCCGATAAAACACCGAAGCACTTCCTCGATATCAACGAGCTGCCGCTGTCGGAGCTCAAGCGCATGCTCGCTGCGTCCTCCGCGATGAAGGCGAAGCAGAAGGCGCATCAGCCGGTCAGGCCGCTCGAAGGCAAGACCCTGGCGATGATCTTCGAGCGCCCCTCGACGCGGACGCGGGTGTCTTTCGACGTCGCCATGCGCCAGCTCGGCGGCGAGCCCATCATGCTCACCGGCGCCGAAATGCAGCTCGGCCGCGGCGAGACCATCGCCGACACCGCGCGCGTGCTGTCGCGCTATGTCGACGCCATCATGATCCGCATTCTCAATCACGATGCGCTGCTGGAGCTTGCGGCAAACGCCACCGTGCCCGTCATCAACGGCCTGACGCGCCGCTCGCATCCCTGCCAGGTGATGGCGGACCTCATGACCTACGAGGAACATCGCGGCCCGATCGAGGGCAAGACCGTGGCCTGGACCGGCGACGACAACAACGTGCTCGCCTCCTGGGCGCACGCCGCCGAGCGCTTCAAGTTCCAGCTCAATGTCGCGACGCCTCCGGAGCTCGCGCCGAAAAAGGCGATGCGCGACTTCATCAAGGCGACGGGCGCGCCGATCATGCTCGGCACGGATGCCGAAGCCGCCGTGCGCGGCGCCGATTGTGTCGTGACCGACACCTGGGTGTCGATGGGCGACAAGGAAGGCGAGCACCGCCACAACGTGCTCAAGCCCTATCAGGTCAATGCGCAGCTGATGTCGCTTGCCAAGCCGGATGCGCTGTTCATGCACTGCCTGCCCGCCCATCGGGGCGAGGAGGTCACCGACGAGGTGATCGACGGTCCACAATCCGTCGTGTTCGACGAGGCCGAAAACCGCCTGCACGCGCAGAAGGGCATTCTGGCCTGGTGCTTCGACGCGGTGAAGTAATCCGGGCCGGTATCCGCCGTGCCGGCGAAGTAGGTCTTCATCGTCGTCCTGGCTTTCGCCAGGACGACGCTGAATTTGCCCTGCTTGCGTACGATCCGTTCTGCATTCCGGACCCCAGCCCTCACCCCCTTCCAATTCCGCCTTCCGACCCCAGATAAAGCGCCATGGTTTCCCAATCCCCTGATATGAAAACCGGGCCTGAAGGCCCGGTTCGCGCGCCATCCGCGGTTCCGATCGATGACGCCGTGCTGCCTTACGAGGTCGACGCGCTCGATGTGCGCGGTCGGCTGGTGCGGCTTGGTCCGGCGCTCGACGAAATCCTGACCAAGCACGATTATCCCGCGCCGGTCGGCAAGCTGCTCGGCGAGGCCATCGTGCTGACCACGCTGCTTGGCTCCTCGCTGAAGTTCGAGGGCCGCTTCATTCTCCAGGCCCAGACCGACGGTCCGGTGTCGTTCCTGGTCGTGGACTATCAGGCGCCGGATCGCCTGCGCGCCTATGCGCGCTACGACGCCGCGCGCCTCGGCGAGGCCAAAGATACTGGCACGCATTCCGGCGCGCTGCTGGGCCACGGTCATCTCGCCATGACCATCGACCAAGGCCCCGACATGAGCCGCTACCAGGGCCTGGTCGCGCTCGACGGCGGCAGCCTCGAAGACGCCGCTCACGAATATTTCCTGCGCTCCGAGCAGATCCCGACACGCGTGCGTCTCGCTGTCGGCGAGGAATGGCGTTCGAACGACGGCGGCAAGCATCGCTGGCGTGCTGGCGGCATGCTGATGCAGTTCCTGCCGAAGGCGCCCGAGCGTGCGCGGCAGGCCGATCTGCATCCCGGCGATGCGCCCGAAGGCGTCGAAGTGCACGCCGTCGCTGAAGACGATGCCTGGGTCGAGGCACGCTCGCTGATCGAGACCGTCGAAGACGTTGAGCTGATCGATCCGGAGCTGTCCGGGGAGCGGCTGCTCTACCGCCTGTTCCACGAGCGCGGCGTGCGCGTGTTCAATCCGCTGCCCTTGAAGGCGCAATGCTCCTGCTCGCGCGATGCGGTGGCATCGATGCTAAAGAGCTTTTCGTCTGACGACCGTGCCGCGATGGTCAAGGACGACAAGGTCGTCGTGACCTGCGAGTTCTGCAGCTCGGTGTACGAGTTCACGCCGGATGAAGCAGGCGTGGAAGACGCGTAAGGCGTTAGCCTGCAGGTGCGATAGGGTCGGCCAAAGCGGAGCGCGCCCACCATCTCCTGCCCTAATTCAACACCCGCTTGTTGTCCGGGCTGTCCAGCGAGAACGTGGGCACGTCGATCTCGAAGCGTTCGCCGGTCGCGCTGACCATCTGGTAGCGGCCGGTCATGAAGCCCGAGGCGGTCGTGAGCGGCACGCCCGAGGTGTATTCGAAGCGTTCGCCAGGCGCGAGCGTCGGCTGCTCGCCGACGACGCCCTCGCCCTTCACCTCCTGCTGCCGGCCGGTGGCATCGGTGATGATCCAGTGCCGCGTCTTGAGCTGCACGGTCTCGTCGCCGGAATTGGTGATGACGACGGTGTAGGCCCAGAAATAACGGGAGCGGTCGGCCGACGACTGCTCCGGAACAAAGTTCGGCTCGACGGTCACTTCGATCTGGCGGGTCACGGCGCGGTACATGATTGCCATCATACCGAAAACCGCTCCGGAACCAAACGCCGGAGACGCCTTGGCGACATCGTCCCGCCAGAATTCGCAGGGAAGTACACGTCCAAATGGGCTTGCAAATGTACTTGCTTGTGATCCGGTCGCTTTGCGAGATGACGGCCGGACCGGTACACTCCTTGCCACGTCGCGATTTGCGGAAGGGTTTTTAGGCCCCCGATGACCATTGCCGACCAAGTGACGGGATCGACGATCGCGGGAACCGCTAAACCTGTGGAGGTCAAATCCGCGGGAGCGAAGCGGCGCGCGGCCGCGCCGGCCATTTCGCTGCCCGCCATCGGCGAGCGCGAGCTCCGGCTCGACCTATTCCGCGGCCTTGCGCTGTGGCTGATCTTCATCGACCATTTGCCGCCGAGCCTTCTGACCTGGTTCACGATCCGCAATTACGGCTTCAGCGACGCCACCGAGATCTTCATCTTCATCTCCGGCTATACCGCCGCCTTCGTCTACGGTCGGGCGATGCTGGAGTCCGGCATCGTCGTCGCCACCGCGCGCATCCTGCGGCGCGTCTGGCAGATCTATGTCGCCCACGTCTTCCTGTTCACGATCTTCCTTGCCGAAATCTCCTACGTCGCGACCAGGTTCGAGAACCCGCTCTACACCGAAGAGATGGGCATCATGGATTTCCTCAAGCAGCCCGACGTCACGATCGTGCAGGCGCTGCTGCTGCGCTTCCGTCCGGTCAACATGGACGTGCTGCCGCTCTACATCGTGCTGATGCTGGCGCTGCCCTTGATCCTGTGGCTGATGAAGTGGCGCCCTGACGTGACGCTCGGCCTCTCGGTCGCGCTCTACGCGGTGACCTGGGAATACGACCTCTATCTGTCGGCCTATCCGAACGGCTTCTGGGCCTTCAATCCCTTCGCCTGGCAATTGCTGTTCGTGTTCGGGGCATGGTGCGCGCTCGGGGGTGCCCGACGCATGTCGCACATTCTGGCTTCGCGGGTGACGATGTGGATCGCGATCGCCTATCTGGTTGCGGCATTCTACGTGACGCTGACCTGGTATGTGCCGCAGCTCTCCCACTTCATGCCGAAGCGGCTCGAGCAGTGGATGTATCCGATCGACAAGGCCGACCTTGACGTGCTGCGCTTCACGCATTTCCTGGCGCTGGCCGCGCTCACCGTGCGCGTCCTGCCCCGGGACTGGCCGGGCCTGAAATCGCCCTGGCTGCGGCCGCTGATCCTGTGCGGCTCGCATTCCCTGGAGATATTCTGTCTCGGCGTCTTCCTCGCCTTTGCCGGCCATTTCATCCTGGCCGAAGTCTCGGGCGGCCCGGTCATGCATGCGCTAATAAGTCTCTCCGGAATCCTGATCATGTGGGCCATGGCCTGGCTGATTTCGTGGTACAAGCGGGTGGCTGACAAGAGCGGTTCGAAAACCAAAAGCGCCGTCGGCAGCGCCGATATGGCGGGAGGGGGCTGATGAAGGCGAAGGTTTTCCTGAGCCTGATCCTGCTGTGCGGTGGTCTCGCCGCGCCTCCGGCGCGCGCGGACGATGCTGCGCCGGCTGCTTCAGCCGCGCCCGCAGCCTGTGAAGTGCCGTCCTATCTGCTCACCAGCGAAAGCCAGCTTCCCAAGGTCGCCGATGCCGTGAAGGCCGGCAAGCCGCTCGAAATCCTGGTCATCGGCAGTCGCTCGACCACGATTCCGGCTTCCGAGGACGCCTCTTATCCGGCGCGGATGCAGGCCATCCTGAAGGACAAGCTGCCGCCGTCCGAGATTGTGCACGTCTCCGTAGAAATACAGAGCAAGAAAACGGCCGAGGAGGCGGCTGCCAGCTTCGTTAAGCTGATGGAAGCAAAAACGCCTACTTTGGTCATCTGGCAGACCGGGACTGTCGATGCTATCCGAGCCATCGATCCCGATGATTTTCGTGGCGCGGTGACCGAAGGGGTTGTTGCGTTGCAAAAGGCAGGGGCTGACGTCGTCTTGATGAATTTGCAATACAGTCCGCGTACCGAAACCATGATCTCGGTGCCGCCATACCTCGACAATATGCGGGTGGTGGCGCAGGAGCACGATATTCCGCTGTTCGATCGGTTCGCGATCATGCGGCAGTGGAATGATCAGGGCCAGTTCGACCTATTCAGCCCGTCGCGCGGCCCCGAGTTGGCGAAGCAGGTCCATGATTGCCTTGGCCGGGCGTTGGCACAGTTCCTGATCGACGCTGCCCATCTGGAGCCGGCCCAGCAGCAAAATTGAGGTCTAGCGTTAATGAGTTCTCTCCGCCCTTTTTGCCTGACGGCATGGCTGGCTGTGCCCGCAGCAGCGGTGCTGCTGTTGCTGAGTCCGGCCTCGCAGTCCCACGCGCAGACGCAGGCCGCGCAGGCAACACCGGCCCCGCAGCAGTCGGCTGATCCGGCTCCCGCTTCACCGTCCCAGACCACCGTCGCAGCGACGTCCCCCGACCAGCGCGGCATCACGGCGCGCGCCATCGACAAGGTGAAGCAGGTCGCGAAATCCGCCGGCGACATCTTTAGCCGCGTGCCCTGCCTGTCGCCGAAGGGCGGCTCGAAGGCGATGGGCTCGCTGCCGCATGTCGCGGGCAAGCTCGTCGCCGGCCAGCCCGTCGTCATCGTCGCGTTCGGCTCGTCGTCGACCGCGGGATTCGGCGCGAGCTCGCCGGAGTTCAACTATCCCAATCGCCTTGCCGCGCAGCTGCACCGGCACTATCCGACCGCCGACATCACCGTCGTCAATGCCGGCGTCGGCGGCGAGGATGCGCCCGAGATGATGAAGCGTCTCCAGAAAGAGGTGATCGACGTGCATCCGGATCTGGTGATCTGGCAGGTCGGCACCAATGCCGTGCTGCGCAATCTCGATCCTGGCGAGACCGCCAAACTGGTCGAGGACGGCATCGCTCGCATCCAGGCCACCGGCGGCACCGACATCGTGCTGGTCGATCCGCAATATTCGCCCGCGGTCAACCAGCGCGCCGAGAGCGCCGGCAAGATGGTGAAGCTGCTCGGCAAGGTCGCCGAGCTCCGTCACGTCGGTATCTTCCCGCGCTTCGAGGTGATGCGCGACTGGCACGAGAAGCAATCCCTTCCGGTCGAGAGTTTCGTGATCGCGGACGGACTGCACATGAACGATTGGGGCTATGCCTGCTTCGCCCAGCTCCTCGGCGACGACATCATCCGCTCCGTCGGCCAGATCAAGCTCGGCGTGAACGTGCCCGCGGACGTGCGGACCTATCGGCCGATGTAGCTGCTGCAGGGTGGGCAAAGGCGCGCTCTTCGCGCCGTGCCCACCATCCAGCGGCACTGTGATCGTGAATGGTGGCACGCTTGCTTTGCCCACCCTACGATGTCGAATGCGTGGCTACGCCTTCTCCAGCGCCGCGGTCAGATCCTCGATCAGATCGTCCGCGTGCTCGAGGCCTGCCGAGAAGCGGATGAATCCTTCGCTGATGCCGAGCGCGGCGCGGTCCTCCGGCTTCAAACGCTGATGCGTCGTGGTCGCGGGATGGGTGACGAGGCTCTTGGCGTCGCCGAGATTGTTCGAGATCTTGGCGAGCTTGAGCTCGTTGAGCACGCGGAACGCCTCCTGCTTGCCGCCCTTGACCTCGAGGCCGACCAGCGTCGAGCCGCCGCGCATCTGCTTCTTCACCAATGCAGCCTGCGGATGATCGGCGCGGCCGGGAAACACCAGCCGCGAAATCTTCGGATGGCTCGCCAGCACGTCCGCGATGCGCGCCGCCGTCTCGGTCTGCGCGCGCACGCGCACGGCGAGCGTCTCCAGCCCCTTGAGCAGGACCCAGGCGTTGAACGGCGAGATCGACGGGCCGGTCTGGCGCATGAAATTGTGGATGTGCTCGGCGATGAACGCTTCCGAGGACAGGATGATGCCGCCGAGACAGCGGCCCTGGCCGTCGATGTGCTTGGTCGCGGAATAGACCACGACGTCGGCGCCGAGCGCGAGCGGGCTCTGCCAGATCGGGGTGGCGAACACGTTGTCGACGACGAGCCGCGCGCCGCCACTATGCGCGATCTCGGCAATGCCGGGAATGTCGAGCACGTCGAGCGTCGGATTGGTCGGGCTCTCCAGGAAGAACGTCTTGGTGTTCGGCTTCATGGCGCGCTGCCACTGGTCGAGATCGAGGCCGTCGACCAGCGTGGTCTCGATGCCGTAGCGCGGCAGTAAATCCTGCACGACGTAGAGACACGAGCCGAACAGCGCGCGCGAGGCCACGACGTGATCGCCGGCCTTGAGCGGCGCCAGGATCGCGGTCGTCACCGCGGCCATGCCGGTCGCGGCCGAACGTGCCGCTTCGGCGCCTTCGAGCTCGATCATGCGGCGCTCGAACATCGAGATGGTCGGATTGGAGTAGCGTGAATAGATGAAGCCGGGGTCCTCGCCCTTGAACCGCGCCTCGCACTCCTCAGCGCTGTTGTAGACGTAGCCCTGGGTCAGGAACAGCGACTCCGACGTCTCGCCATATTGCGAGCGTAAGGTGCCGGAATGAACCAGGCGAGTTTCGGGACGGTAGTGGGCGGTTGGCGCCGGGGACTTCGACATAGGACCTCCTGAAGTGACCATCGAGAATGGTCACAAAAAAACCGGCCTGGAATATCTCCACGGGCCGGGATCACAGAGGTCCCCGGCCTGTTTAGCGACTTATTTAACGTGGCTGCAAGCCGGCCGGCTCAAATCACCACGGGATAAGTCATGCTCATATTCCGCAATGCCCTTTCCGTCAAGACGTCCATCGGATAGCCGTAAAACGCTCATATTTCCCGCATGTCGGGATGTGTTTGATCCCTGATGAGGACCCCGGGTTGACGTTCACGGTCGCCGCCGACGCCAATGGTATCCTGCCCGACCGCATGATCGCGGCGATGGCGGAGGGCGGTCTCATCCTGCCCGCTTACGACTTCGTCGAAAGCCAGATCCAGCCGGCGAGCCTCGATTTGCGTCTTGGCGATATCGCCTATCGCGTTCGCGCCAGCTTCCTGCCCGGTCCCGGCGCCACGGTCGCCGAGCGCATCGACGAGTTGAAGCTGCACGAGTTCAGCCTCGCCGACGGCGCGGTGCTGGAGACCAACTGCGTCTACATCGTGCCGCTGCTTGAAAGCCTCGCGCTGCCGCCGGAAATCGTCGCGGCCGCCAACCCGAAGAGCTCGACCGGCCGGCTCGACGTCTTCACCCGCGTGATCGCCGACGGCACCCGCCGCTTCGACATGATCGGTGCCGGCTATCACGGCCCGCTCTATGCCGAGATCAGCCCGAAGACGTTTCCGGTGCTGGTCAGCGAGGGCTCGCGCCTGAGCCAGGTGCGCTTCCGCACCGGCGATGCCATCCTCAACATCGACGACCTCGAGGCGCTGCACGCGACCGAGCGTCTCGTCGATATCGACGATGCCGACCTCACCGGCGGCGTCGCCGTCTCTGTTGATCTCTCCGGCGAGAAGAGCGGCGGCTTCGTCGGCTACCGCGCCAAGCGCCACACCGGCGTCATCGACGTCGATCGCCGCGCCGGCTATTCCGTCGAGGACTTCTGGGAGCCGATCTCGGCCCGTCCCGACGGCAGCCTGATCCTCGATCCCGGCGAGTTCTATATCCTCGCGTCGAAAGAGGCGGTGCAGGTGCCGCCCGATTACGCCGCGGAGATGGTGCCATTCGATCCGCTGGTCGGTGAGTTCCGCGTGCACTACGCCGGATTCTTCGATCCCGGCTTTGGCTATGCCGGCGCCGGCGGGTTGGGGTCGCGCGCCGTGCTCGAAGTGCGCTCGCGCGAGGTGCCGTTCATCCTCGAGCACGGCCAGATCGTCGGCCGCCTCGTCTACGAGAAGATGCTGGCCCGCCCCGACGCCATGTACGGCCAGCGCATCGGCTCGAACTACCAGGCGCAGGGCCTGAAGCTGAGCAAGCATTTCCGGGTGTAGGGATAGCCTCACCTTCCGCTGTCATGCCTCGGCTTGACCGGGGCATCCAGTACGCCGTAGCCTATTGGTTCGATCACATCCGCCTCTGGAATACTGGATCGCCCGATCAAGTCGGGCGATGACACCGAATCTGTGTCAAGATGGGAAGTGAATCCGGGCTACGTCCGAGGTGGCGAAATGACAGATCAATCCGAACTCGACGCAAGAATCCTCGACGACGTCGCCGACGCGCTGATCTATTCGGATCGCTCCGGCACGATCATGCGCTGGAACCGCGCATCGTCCGCACTGTTCGGCTTCTCGGCGGACGAAGCGCTGGGCCAGAATCTCGACCTGATCATTCCCGAACATCTGCGCGCCGCGCACTGGAAAGGTTTTGAGGCCGCGCTTGCCAGCGGCGCGATGAAGCTTGCGGGCAAGCCGACACTGACCCGCGCGCTGCACAAGGACGGACGCAAGCTCTACATCGAGATGACCTTTGCGCTGGTGCGGGACGCCGCTGGAGTGGTGCAAGGATCGGTGGCGATGGCACGCGACGTCACCGAGCGCGTCGAGCGCGAGCGTGCCGCCAAAGCCTCGCAAACTAAGCCTGCGCAAAATTCGTGATGCGGAATTGGCGCGCCGGCGTGCAGGGCTCCCTGCGTGCGGCTCAACTTGTCCGTCACCGGATGCAGTGACACACTCGATCAGAACAACGATCGGGAGCGAACATGACCGCACCAGACCCCGCGCAGGAAGCTCAATGGAAACGCTGGCGCGCGGTTGCCGATCTCTATCACGCCTACTTCACCGGTCTGATCCTCACCGTGGTCACGCGTCGCGGCACGGCAGATGCTGCGGAGTTCGTCTTTCGCGTGTTCCGCCGCCAGCAGCAGGAGCGCTTCCTGCCGGGGCTGGAGAAGCTCGGGCTGAGCCATCTGCCGCCCGCCGTGGCAGCCGCGCAATATCACTATCTCTCGAACTGGATCGGCGGCGTGCACGTCGAATACATGTATGAGAGCGACCGCAAAGCCTGGATCCGCTATCCGCCGCCGCGCTGGATCTGGAAAGGCACTGCCATCTGCGGCGTGCCGGGCGAAGTCTCGCGCGCGATGCTGCGCGGCTGGCACGCCAACAACGGCGTGGCGCTCGGCGATACCAGATTGGGGTTCGTCTGCACCAAGCAGAGCGTCGACGGCCAGGACGGGCTCGAAGGCTACTATTATCAACATGACCAGCCCCTCGAGCTCGACCAGCGCCTCGTGTTCGCGCGGCACCTCGAAGCCCCGCTGTTCGATGCAGCCGCGGCTCCGGCGTTGCCGGTCGCAAGCTGGCCAAGGCCGAGACTGGAAAAAGCCTATCGCAACTACGCCATGGAATATGTGCGCACCGCCGCGCCCGTGATGGTGCAGCTGTTCGGTCCGGAGGATGCGGGCTATCTTCTGCACCTCACGGGCAAGCTGATCGGGATGCAATATTTCGATGAGGTCGCTGCGGCGCTGTCGATGGGTCGCGGCGGTGCGAGCGAATTCGCGACGTTCCTCAAAGCGCTGTTTGTCGCGCAGGACGATGCGGCTGAGACGACGCAATCCGAGGGCACGTTCGAAATCCGTCAGCAGAGCTGGAGGTTGATGGAAGACGTCGCCGATAACCACCCCGCTTGCGCCAAGGTGCTGGCGGGGTTGTTCGAGGGGCTTGCGGCCGGGTGCGGCCGGCACATCGGCGTGCACCTGTCCGCGACACCGAGCGGCCGTCCGCCATTGCTCTGGCGCATCTGGTAAACGACGGCGTCACCGCGCTGCCGCAGGGCACGCCTGCACCTAGCGCAGGAGGAATCGCTGCGCGTCGTGCTAACAAGCCTCTTGTTGCGCCCTGGGCGCGAACCAATTCATTGGCACACCCAAGCATTGCTGCGCCGGAAATGGCGCTTTGCCCGGAGAGGACATGTCAGACATCGCCGAAATCCCGGTCGATGAACAAGAGCGTCCGCTGCCGCCGCCTCCGCGCCCCGTGAGGAGCGCGCTGATGGACGGGCCGATCCTGCGCACGCTGCTCGGGCTGGCCTGGCCCAACGTGGTCGCGCTCTCAGCCGGCACTTGCACGGTAATTGCGGAGACCTCCTATATCGGACGGCTCGGCGTGGAAGCGCTGGCCGCGATGGCGCTGGTGTTTCCGACAGTGATCCTGACCATGACCATGTCAGGCGGTGCGATGGGCGGCGCGGTGGCCTCCGCCATCGCGCGCGCGCTCGGCGCGGGCGATCGCGAGCGTGCCGGGACGCTCGCCGCGCACGCGCTGCTGATCGGCATCAGCTTCGGCCTCGTCTTCATGCTGGGCATGCTGATCTTCGGGCCCAAGGTGCTTGAGATGCTCGGCGGCCGCGGCGACGTGCTGACGCATGCGATCGCCTACACCCAGGTGTTTTTCGGCGGCGCCGTGCTGCCCTGGCTGCTCAACACCATGGCCGGCGTCCTGCGCGGCACCGGCAACATGAAGCTGCCGTCGCTGTTGATCCTCAATTCCGCGGCCTGGCAGATCGTGCTCGGTGGCACGCTTGGCCTCGGCCTCGGTCCGGTGCCGCAATTCGGCATGCGCGGCGTCGCCGCCGGCGCGCTGATTGCCTATTGCATGAATATCGGCGTGATGGGCTGGTACCTGTTCTCCGGCCGCGCCCGCGTGACGCCGAAGCTGCGCGGACTTCGCATCCAATGGGCGATGTTTTTCGACATCCTCAAAGTGGGCGCCATCGCCTGCTTCTCGCCGCTGCAATCGGTGCTGACGATCTCGATCTTCACTCACATGCTTGCGAAATTCGGCACCGCGATCCTGGCCGGCTACGGCATCGGTGCGCGGCTGGAATTCCTGCTGACCTCGATCGCGTTCTCGTTCGGCATCGCCTCGGTGCCGATGATCGGCATGGCGGTCGGCGCCGGCCGCATCGCCCGCGCCCGGCGCATCGCCTGGATCGCAGCGGCGAGCGCCTTCGTCGCCGTCGGTGCACCGGCGTGCCTGGTTGCGGCCTTCCCCGATCTCTGGGTCAACATCTTCACCGACAGCGCGATCGTGCGCGCTACCAGCCATGAATATTTGTCGACGGTCGCGCCGTTCTACGCCTTCATCGGCCTCGCCTCGACGATGTATTTCTCGTCGCAGGGCGCTGCGAAGGTGATCGGCCCGGTGCTGGCGCAGACCGCGCGGCTGATCTACATCTCGGCTGTCGGCTGGTGGCTGTCGACGCATGATGCCACCGCGCAAAGCTTCTTCTGGCTGGCGGCGAGCTCGATGGTCCTGCTCGGCCTGCTCTCGTGCTCCAGCGTGGTGCTGACACGCTGGGGACCGCGCCAAACCAAACCTGCGATCAGGCCGGCTCTGTCGGCCGCCGCGGACTAGCGGTGCCTGTGGCGGCGATGGCCGCCACCACCGCCGACATTGGCGAGCCGCATGAGTTGCGGAATCATCGCCATCATGTCGCCGCCACCGGCGCCGCCGAGCATGCCCATGATATCGCCGCCGCCGATGCCGCCCATTCCGGCCGGCATGGTGCCGCCTCCACCCATCGGCGCGTAGCCGCCGTAATTGGGCGCGCCGAAACCGCCGCCGAGGTTGCCAGCGCCGAGGCCGCCAATGCCACCGCCGCCCATCATGCCAAGACCACCACCGCCATTCTCCATCATGCGGCTCATCATCGGGCCCATGGTCTGCATCATCATGCCGAAGCGGCGCTTGCCCATCTTGGCCTTCATCATCTCGAGCATCGGAGCCATCTGGGTCATTATGTCCTCGCCGCCGGCACCGCCGCCGCCGAAGAACTGCGCCTTTGCCGGCGCGCTCGAAATCGAAAACATCAGCAGCACGGCGGCCGCCTGGCAGATCATCTTGTCCGCACCTCTCATGGCCTGCTCCTCGCGTGCGTGGCGCCGCCGGGAGAGCGGAGCCAACCGGACGCACGGCGCCATCGTTATTGCGGACGAGGGCTGGGCTCTGTGAGAAAGATCACGCAGCTGCGGCCGGAAACGCGCGGTGTATGGCGGCGACGGCGTCCTTGGTCTGTCCCTGCACATAGGGCGCGAGCTCGTTCGGCAGCATGTCGATGATCCAGACCAGGCGGCATCTCGCCTCGCCCTCGGCGATCACCTGCACCGAGGCGCTGTAATGCTTCAGCCGCTCGTTGTTGATCGCGTAGACCAGCCGCTGCCGCGCATCGTCGCAATCGACCAGCACCTCGCGCGCCACCGATCCGTTGGCGAAGGTGACGATGCGCGTGTCGCCGTCGAGCGTGCAGACCGTGACGAAGCCCGGCGCCAACCGCCGATGCAGCGCGCCGAAATCGCGCACCGCGTCCCAGACGTCGCGCGCTGGGGCGTTGAGGGGAATGTCGTTGTGGATGGAGGCCATGGTTGAGTCCTTTGATGTAGAGAGGCTAGCGATAGCGCCGTCATCTCAGCTGTCATCGCCCGACTCGATCGGGCGATCCAGTATCCCAGAGGCCGCTGTGATAGAATCGAGAAGCTGCGGCGTACTGGATGCCCCGGTCAAGCCGGGGCATGACAGCGTGTGTGTGTGGTGAGGGCTGCCGCGTTCACACACAGACCGCCTCAACATTGTTGCCATCGGGATCGATCAAAAACGACGCGTAGTAAGTCGGGCTGTAATCCTTGCGCGGGCCGGCGCCGCCATTGTCGCGGCCACCGCTCTTCAAGCCCTCGCTGTGGAATGCCTTGACCGCGTCATGATCCCCCGCGCGAAACGCGATGTGCACGCCATCGGCTTTGCGCCCCTTGTTCAGGTGCAGCCACAGCGCCGGCTCGCCCCTCGGCCCGAAGCCGGCATAACCATCGCCACTCGAGCACAGGACATAACCGAGCGGCGCCAGCACCGCGATGTAGAAGCGCGTGGCGGCGTCGAGGTCGGCAACGTGCAATCCGATATGATCGTACATGGTCGTCTCCATTGCCAAAGCGCGCCGCAATCGGCGCGCGCCGGAGACGAACCTAGTCAGTTGAGGGCAAGCTGCTCTTGGAGAATCTTGCGCTCTCCCTTCGAGGCCTGGCGGAACTTGGTCGGCGAGACGCCGGCGGCGCGGTGAAAGGTGCGGACGAAGTTGGAGAGATCGCCGAAGCCGACGTCATAGGCGATGTCGGTGACTGCGATGTCGTCGTCAGTCAGCAGCCGCGCCGCATGCCGCAGCCGCGAGCGCACCAAATATTGATGCGGAGTGACGCCGAGCACGGCGGAGAACAGCCGCAGGAAGTGGAAGGGGCTGAGGCCTGCTTGCCGCGCCGCCTGTTCGAGGTCGACCTCGGCATGCGAGTTGGCGTCGATCCAGAGCGCGGCTTCCACGGCGCGGCGGCGATCACGCGCCGTCGGTGTCGTCGGCTTGCGCGCCTTGCCCGACACGACATCGACGAAACGACCGGCGAGGATCTGCCCGACCTCGTCGAGACCGAGGTCGCTGTTGCCATCTGCCGCCGTCTGGGCGAGCTCGCCCAGCACCATCAGCTCGGGCAGCGGTGGCGTCGCGCCAACCTGCCAGACGTCGCGCCGGCCGCCGAGCGCGTCGACCAGATCCTCGCTGAGGAAAAAGGACAGGCAGACGTCGCCGGCGACGTGCTCATGTGTGCAGGTGTATTCCTCGCCTGGCGCGCCGACCAGCATCGAGCCCGCCACCAGCTCGAAGAAGCCGGCGCGGCAATGACAGCCAAAGCTGCCGGCGCGGACATAGGCGATGGAATGGCCGGTGCGGCACTCCGCAAACGGGCTGTCGTCCGGTCCCGCGTCGCAGCGAAACTCGGAGACGGTCATCGAGGGGGTGGTCAGCAGCGTTGTTGCATCCATCCCGCCTATCTAGGTGGAGGGTCTCGGTGGGGCAACGGGCAGCAGGACGTCGAACAGCGTCTTGCTGGCGATCGGATGGGTGCCCTCCAGCGACAGCAGCCGCCGCTTGGAGATTACGCCGCCATAGGGCGAGAGCCGGTCGGTGTAATTGCCGGCCTCCAGCACCCGGTGACAGGGCACGATCAGCATGTAGGGATTTTTCGCGATCGCCTGGGCCACCGAATGCGCCGCGCCGGAGGCGCTCAGCGCCTTGGCGATCTCGTGATAGGTGCGCGTCTCCCCGCGCGGGATGGCGCAGGCCGCCTCGTAGACCCGCCGGTTGAAGCCGGGCACCCCGCTCGCGTCCAGGCTGACCTCGGAAAAATCAGCATCGCTGCCCTGCAGCAAGCTCACGATGCCCTCGATCGCGAACTCGGCGTTCGCGGAAGGCCGCTGCTCGCGTGCCTCGGGATGGATCTGGAAAATCCGGCGGCGGGTGTCGATCTCCCGCGCCTCCGGCAACTGCACGGCGACGACCCCGGTGCTGCTCCAGATGATGCCGCAGCGCCCTATGGTCGTGTCGAATATCGCGTAGCCATGCCCCACCATACACACGCCCCCACGCAACGTACGCTCTCCCCAGACCGCGACCATAACACCGCCACAATCCGCCGCACCCAAAATCTTACCGGAAACTTAAGAAGGGGCGGGCGGGCTGCGCCAAAGCGCTTGGCGAGATGCGCCGTCTCGGCTAATCAGAGCGGGCGCAAGCTGCGCATCCGCGGGCGTAGTTCAATGGTAGAACGGCAGCTTCCCAAGCTGCATACGAGGGTTCGATTCCCTTCGCCCGCTCCATCCTTTAGTTCGGCAGGCTCCGCAGAAATTCCACGATCGCCGCGTTCACCTCCGCCGGCCGTTCCTGCTGCGTCCAGTGTCCGCACCCCGGTAGCATCTTGATCTCGCGCAATTGCGGCACCCATTGCTTCATGTTGGCAACGTGCTCGGCGGCGCCAGGGAAGGCCATGACCATGTCGTAGTCGCCGGCGATGAAGAGCGAGGGCACGACCACCTTGACGCCCTCGAAGGCGCCCATCAGCTCCCAGTTGCGATCGATGTTGCGATAGTAGTTGAGCGGTCCGCGAAACCCACTATGGGCAAATTCGGCGCCGTAATAGTCGAGGTCCGCGCTGCTCAGCCACGACGGCAGCGGCACCTGCACCTTCGGCAGCATGCCGTCCTTGCGAGAGACCATGCCGACACCGGCGGTCCGCCCTTGACGCTCGGCATTGGCGCGGATCACCGCCGCGCCTTCGCCGGAACCGCCATAGAACATCGCGCCGAGCGTTGCGCGCGTATCCCTTTCGAATTCTGCTTCGGCGACACCCGGCTCCTGGAAATACAGTTGATAGAACTGCGCATCCGCCGTCTGTGGCATTACGCTCGTCGGCCGCACCGGACTGCGTGGTCGATAGGGCACGCTAAGAATGGCGGCGGCGCGGAAGCGGTCGGGCCGCAGGCGCGCCGTGTGCCAGGCGATCGTCGCGCCCCAGTCGTGCCCGACGATGACGGCGTCCTTCGCCTCGAAAGCGTCGAGCACGCCGACGAGGTCGCCGACCATGTGGAGGATCGTGTACTGGTCGATGGCTTCGGGCCGGTCGCTCTTGCCGTAGCCGCGCATGTCAGGGGCGACCGCGCGGAAACCGGCTGCCCCCAGCGCCTCGAGTTGGTGACGCCAGGAGTACCAACCTTCCGGAAAGCCGTGGCAGAGCAGCACCATCGGCCCCTTGCCCTGCTCGGCGACGTTGAGGCTGATGCCGTTGGCCTTGATCGTCCGCTGCGTCGGTTCGCCCATGTCGCCGCCTCCCGGTCATCGTCGTTGGGTCTATCCTAGTCGGCCCTATAGGCTCCGCAAAGTTTCTAATATATTGGCCCCTCGCTTCCGGCACGCACGCATCGCCCAGCTTAAGCTTCTCGCGGCCATGATGGGTGCGGTCCTCGTGTCGGCAATGTTCGGATCAGAGACCAGGACCTGCAAAGAAAATGGACCAGCAGAAACTCGATCGCGCGATCGGTCGTCGCTTGAAGACGCTTCGGACGCAGGCCGGCATGACGCTGAATGAGCTTGCCGCGCGCTCCGGCGTCAGCCGGGCCATGATCGGGCGGGTGGAGCGGGCGCAGAGCAGTGCGACGGCTGCGCTGCTGGGAAAACTCTGCGCCGCGCTCGACGTGTCGCTCAGCGACGTCGTCGCGCTGGCCGAAAAGCCGCCGGAGCGGCTGGTGCGGCTCGCCGACCAGCCGCACTGGCGCGATCCCGACAGCGGCTATCGCCGCCGTCACGCGTCGCCCACGGACGCGGCGAGCGGCATCGAGATCATCGTCGTCGATTTGCCGGCCGGTGCGCGGGTGCCATACAGCCCTTGGGGCCGCAATGCCTTCACCCAGCAGCTGCTGATGCTGGAGGGCGCGATCGCCGTGCACATCGACGCCAAGGCGGTTCGCCTGCGCGAAGGCGACTGTCTCGACTTCGATGTGATGCGCGCGGTGATCTTCGAGAACGAGACCAGACAGGACGCGCGCTACGTCATCATCACGCGCCGCGGCGCGTCCTACGGCAAGATGTGAGACCGTGACGATGCAAATCCGCACCGGCGACACCTTTGATCCGCGCGTCATCGCGCTGCTCGATCATCACGTCACGGCGGCGCGGGCGCAGACCGCGCCGGGCAGCGCCCATGCGCTCGATCTCTCCGGACTGCGCGCGCCCGACATCGCGTTCTGGACCGGCTGGGACGGCGAGACGCTGGTCGCCGTCGGTGCGCTGAAGACGCTGTCAGCCGAGCACGGCGAGGTGAAATCGATGCACACGCTCCAGACCACGCGGCGGCGCGGCTTTGGCGGTGAGATGCTCCGCCACATCGTCACAGAAGCCCGCGCGCGCGGCATGGCGCGGCTCAGCCTCGAGACCGGCTCGTGGGACTATTTCAAGCCGGCGCTCGCGCTCTACCGGGCGCATGGCTTTGTCCTCTGCGGCCCGTTCGAGGGCTATGTCGAGGATCCCAACAGCCTGTTCCTGACCCTCGACCTGTCGGCCAGCCGATAGCTCAGGAGCGCGTCTCCTCGATCCTGTCGAGCACGCGCTCGGGGGCGATGTCGCGGCTTGCCTCCTCCAGATCCCGTTTCGAGTCGGGCTGGACATCGAGCCGCTCGGCGATCTGCGTAAGGAGGCGGGCAACCTTGGTCAATTCGTGCTCGGCGAGAAGGCTGATCTGGAGATCGAGATCGGCGCGCTTGTCCGCTGCTGCACTCATGCGGTTCTGCGAGATCAGCACGAATGTCGACAGGAAGATCGCCTCGACCGAAGCAATCATCGCCAGCACTACGAAGCTCTCGTCCCAGGCCGGGATTCCCGGCAGCCAATGCAGATTGGCGATGATCCAGAAGCCGAACACAGCGACATGGAGATAGACGAACGCCATGCTGCCGGTGAACGCCGTGATCGCATCGGCAAGCTTTTCCTGACCCTTGGCAGCGCGCTGCTCCCGGCGGCGGCGCTCGACCAGGGCCTGGATGTTGCGCTCGAGCGTCGGGCTCAATCCCTCGCCCGGATCATGGGTGATATCGTTATGCACAGGGCGGCAACGGTGGACGGGAAAGGCTGTTCCTGGGCTGAGCTGCGGGAAAATGGCTGCCGCCTCTCAAAATGAGTTGCGTACCTCAAAACACCTCTGCTAGCCTTCAGCCATGGCCGAGACGCTCACCACGACCGCGCTGACGCTGAAGGACATCGCCCGCCAGGCCGGCGTCAGCCTCGCGACGGTGGACCGCGTCCTGCACAATCGGCCGGGCGTGCGGCCGGATACGGTCCGGCGCGTCAAGGAGGCGATCGAGCGCAATTCGTTCCAGCCGCACGTGGCCGCCGCCGAGCTCGCCCGCGGCCGCGCCCGCCGTTTCGCCTTCGTGATGCCGTCGGGGCCGAACCCGTTCATGCAGCAGATCCAGGATTATCTCGGCGAGATGTCGGGCTGGTTGTCGTCCCGCCGCCTTGGCGTCGAGACCGTCGCGACCGACGTGTTCGATCCGTCCATGCTCGCGGCATCCCTGGAAGGGCTCTCGGATGATTACGACGGTGTCGCTGTGGTGGCGCTGGATCATCCCAGGGTCCGCGCCGCGATCGACGATCTCGTCGATGCCGGCGCCAAGGTCGTGACGCTGGTCTCGGACGTGCCGTCGTCGCGCCGGCACCATTATGTCGGCATCGACAACATTGCTGCGGGGCGGACTGCCGGCGCGCTGGTCGGGCGGCTGGTCGGACAAAAGTCCGGCAAGGTCGCGATCGTCGCGGGCTCGCAGGGCCTGCGCGATCATGCCGAGCGCATTTTTGGCTTCAACCAGGTGATGGCGTCGGAATTCCCCGGCCTCACCGTGCTGCCGGTGCTCGAAGGGCGCGACGAGGACGCGCGTTCGGAGCAGGTGTTGACGCGGCTGTTGAGCCGGCATGCCGACATCGTGGGTCTTTATAATGTCGGCGCCGGTACGCAAGGCGTCGCCAACGCGTTGAATGAAAAGGCGTTGAGCGATGCCAGTCGCGACAAGCAGGCGGTGTTCGTCGGACACGACCTCACCGCGTTGACGCGTCGGCTGCTGCTGCAGGGCGTGATGCATGCCGCGATTTCGCAGAACCCCGGACATGAAGCGCGCGCCGCCGTACGTGTGCTGCTCGCGCTCGCCCGTGGTGAGCCGATCTTGCGCGAACAGGAGAAGATCAGGATCGACATCGTGATGCGGGACAATCTGCCTTAGCGGCAGGTGGAATTCAAAACGACCCGTTGCGGGTAAGGCGACTTTGAGTTCGCGCACCGCAACAGGCGAAAGGGAGGACGGCGTGTATCTCGGAATCGACATCGGCACATCGGGTGTGAAAGCGGTGCTCGTCAGCGAAGCCGGCGCTGTTGTCGCGACGGCGGCGCGCGAGCTTGCGCTGTCGCATCCGGCGCTGCTGTGGTCCGAGCAGGATCCCGATGCCTGGGTCGATGCGGCGGTCGGCGCGGTCGACGATCTTGCCGCCCGCCATCCCCGCGAGGTCGCGCGGGTGCGCGGCATCGGACTATCCGGCCAGATGCATGGCGCGACGCTGCTGGACGAGGACGGAGCGCCGCTGCGTCCCGCGATCCTCTGGAACGACGGTCGCTCGCATGCCGAATGCGTCGCGCTGGAGCGGCGCTGCCCGTCGTTGCATACGATCGCCGGCAATCTGGCCATGCCCGGCTTCACCGCGCCGAAGCTGCTCTGGGTCGCCAGGCACGAGCCGAAAATCTTCGCGCGCGTCGCAAAGGTGCTGCTGCCGAAGGCCTATGTCCGCTATCGCCTGACCGGCGAGATGGTCGAGGACATGTCGGACGCGGCCGGCACGCTATGGCTCGACGTCGGTCTGCGCCGCTGGTCGCCCCTGCTGCTGCATGCCACCGGGCTCGATCTCCATCACATGCCACGCCTGGTCGAGGGCAGCGACGTCAGCGCGACGCTCGCGCCGGACTACGCTCAACGCTGGGGCATGACTAGGGATGTCGTGGTCGCCGGCGGCGCCGGCGATAATGCCGCGAGCGCGATCGGGCTCGGCGCCATCGCGCCGGGCGATGCGTTTCTGTCTCTGGGAACCTCAGGCGTGGTGTTCCGCGTCACCGATCGGTTTGCACCGGCGCCGGCCTCGGCGGTCCATGCGTTCTGTCACGCGCTGCCCGGCCGCTGGCATGAGATGGGCGTGATGTTGTCGGCGGCGGCTTCGCTGGCCTGGCTCGCGGGCGTGATGGAGACGCCGGCGCCAGCGCTGCTGGCGCCGCTCGGCGAGCGCGTCGATGGACCGAGTCCGGTCAAATTCCTGCCTTATCTCGACGGCGAGCGCACGCCGCACAACGATGCCGCCGCCAGCGGTGCCTTCGTCGGCCTGCGCGGTGCGACCGGGCGCTCCCAGATCGTTCAGGCCGTCCTCGAAGGCGTCGCCTTCGCTGCGCGCGACAATCTGGCGGCGCTGAGCGCGGCCGGCGGACCGCTTGCCGAGGTTGATCTCGTCGGCGGCGGCTCGCGCTCGCCGCTGTGGGCGCAGATCTGCGCCGATGTGCTCGGCATTCCCGTCCATCGCGTCGAGGAGGGCGAGGTCGGTGCGGCGCTCGGCGCCGCCAGGCTCGGCCGGCTCGCCGCCACCGGCGAAGACGCGGCTGCGGTTTGCACCCGTCCGCGGCGGCTCGCGAGCTTTACGCCTCGCGCATCGACCAGCGCGGCCTATGACGAGGCCTATCGCCGCTGGCGCGAACTTTATCCCGCGTTGAAGGAGTGTGCCTGAGTGACTGCGTCAGTGAAATTCTTCGATACAAGCGTACCTGTCGCCTTCGCCGGCGGAGATGCGGGCAACACGCCTGCCTTCCGCTGGTACGACAAGGACCGCCTCATCCATGGCCGCAGGATGGAAGACCATCTGCGCTTTGCGGTCTGCTACTGGCACTCCTTGTGCTGGCCCGGCGGCGATCCCTTTGGCGGCGAGACGTTCCTGCGGCCCTGGCACCACGGCACCGATGCAATGGCGCAGGCGCACGCCAAGGCTGACGTCGCCTTCGAGTTGTTTCGCCTGCTCGACGTGCCCTTCTTCACCTTCCACGACGTTGATGCGGCGCCGGAAGGCAACTCGCTTGGCGAATCCGTCGCCAACCTCAATGCCATCGCCGATCTGTTCGAAGCGAAGATGGCCGCAAGCAAGGTGCGCCTGCTCTGGGGCACCGCCAATTTGTTCACGCATCGCCGCTACGTGGCGGGTGCGGCCACCAATCCAGACCCGGAGATATTCACCTATGCCGCCGGCCAGGTCCGCGCCGCGCTGGAGGTGACGCACAGGCTCGGCGGCCAGAACTACGTGCTGTGGGGCGGGCGCGAGGGCTACGAGACGCTGCTCAACACCGATCTCAAGCGCGAGCTCGACCAGCTCGGCCGCTTCGTCTCGCTCGTCGTCGAGCACAAGCACAAGATCGGCTTCAAGGGACCGATCCTGATCGAGCCGAAGCCGAAGGAGCCGACCAAGCATCAATATGATTTCGACGTCGCCACCTGCTACGGCTTCCTCGCGCGTTACGACCTGCTGAAGGACGTCAAGCTCAACATCGAGCAGAACCACGCCATCCTCGCCGGCCACTCCTTCCATCACGAGGTCGCGCTGGCGGAGGCGCTGGGTGTGTTCGGCTCGCTCGACATCAACCGCGGCGACGATCTGCTCGGCTGGGACACTGACCAGTTCGCGATGAACGTGCCCGAGCTTGCCCTGGTGTTCCACGAGCTCCTGAGCCGCGGCGGCTTCAGCTCCGGCGGGCTGAATTTCGACGCCAAGATCCGCCGCCAATCGATCGATCCCGACGATCTGATCCATGCCCACGTCGGCTCGATGGACGCCTGCGCGCGGGCGTTGCTCGCCGCTGCGGACATGCTCGACGCCGGCGTGCTCACTGGGCCGCTCGCGAAACGCTACGAGGGATGGGCCGGACCCGAGGGCCGCGCCATTCTCGGCGGCCAGCGCTCGCTTGCCGAACTTGCCGACCGCGCGCACGGCCCGGGCTTTGACCCGCAGCCGCGCTCGGGCCGGCAGGAATATCTGGAATCCCTCGTCAACCGCTACGTCTGAGGAAGGCCGCTGATGACAAATGCACAAGCGACACCGGTCCTCGAGCTGGCCGGCATCGGCAAGGAGTTCGGCGCGATCCGCGCGCTGCATGATGTCGACATGCAGGTCCTTCCCGGCGAGGTCGTCGGCCTGATGGGCGACAACGGCGCGGGCAAGTCGACGCTGGTCAAGATCATCGCCGGCAATTTCCGCCCCAGCCACGGCGAAATCCGCTTCGCGGGCAGCGCGGTTCATTTCAACCGGCCCATCGATGCCCGCGGCGTCGGCATCGAGGTGGTCTATCAGGACCTTGCTCTCGCCGACAATCTCACCGCAGCGGCCAACGTCTTTCTCGGCCGCGAGCTGAAGCGCAGGATCGGGCCGTTCGCGTTGCTCGACCACAAGGCAATGGCGGCGCGTGCGCTGGAGCTGTTCGGCGAGCTGCGCTCGGAGACGCGCCCCGACGATCTCGTCAAGCAGATGTCGGGCGGCCAGCGCCAGGCGGTTGCGATCGCGCGGACGCGGCTCTCCAACGCGAAGCTGGTGATGATGGACGAGCCGACGGCCGCGATCTCGGTCCGCCAGGTCGAGCAGGTGCTCGGCCTGATTCACCGGCTGAAGGAGCAGGGCGTTGCCGTGATGCTGATCTCGCATCGCATGCCCGACGTGTTCGCGGTGTGCGATCGCGTCATCGTCATGCGCCGCGGCGAAAAGCGGGCCGACAAGCCCATCCACCAGACCTCCCCCGAGGAAGTCACCGCCCTGATCACCGGCGCGAAGGAGGCGGCGTGATGGCCATGCCCATGGAATCCTCGATCACCTTCTCGAATGTCGGCAAGATCAGATGGTGGCAGCGCGGCATCTTCGCGTCCCAGACCGGCTATGTCCTGCTCGCGCTGGCAGTGCTGCTGGTAGTCATGCATTTCGCCAGCCCGTACTTCTTCACCGAAGGCAACATGCAGAACGTGGCGAAGAATTTCTCCTTCATCGCTATCGCCACCCTCGGCGTCACCTTCGTGATCATCACCGGCGGCATCGATCTGTCGGTCGGCTCGATGATGTGCTTCTCCGCCATGGTCACCTCGATGGTGATGACCGAGCTGTCGGCGCCCGGCTCGCCGGCGGGATCCCTGTTCGTGCACATGGCGGCCGACGGCAAGACCGTGCTTGCCAATGTCCCTGGCCTGATCCTGGTGGTCTCGCTCCTCGCCGGCCTCGGCGTCGCGCTGCTCGCCGGCCTCGTCAACGGCTTCTGTATCGCGGTGCTCGGCCTGTCGCCGTTCGTCACCACCCTCGGCATGCTCTCGATCGTGCGCGGGCTCGGCTATGTCGTCTCCAACGGACGGGGCAGCTTTCCCGGTGGGCCGGATGCCGATTATTTCTACGCGCTCACCTCCGGCGACGTGCTCGGCGTGCCCGTGCCATTCATTTATCTGATCGTCCTCGCGCTGGCGATGGCCGTGGTGCTGCACCACAGCTCGTTCGGCCGTCACGTGTTCGCGCTCGGCGGCAACGAGAAGGCGGCCGAACTCACCGGCATCCCGGTCGTGCGGGTGAAGATCGAGGTTTATGTGATCTGCGCGCTCGCCGCAGGCCTCCAGGGCATCATCATCTCGGGCTGGCTCGGATCGGCGCCGGCCAACATGGCGACGTCCTACGAGCTCAACGTGATCGCTGCGGCCGTCATCGGCGGTGCCAATCTCGCCGGCGGCATCGGTGGTCCACTCGGCGCCATCGTCGGCTGCGTGCTGCTCGAGGTGATCCGCAACGGCCTCGTGCTCGCCCAGGTCAGCTCCTACTGGCAGCAGACGCTGGTGGGCGTGATCATCATCCTGGCCGTATTGGTCGACCGCATCCGCTCGCGGATGATCTGAAACGACGTCGTTCCGGGACGGCAACGAAAATGCCGCCTGTCCACTTCCCGGACGATCTTGAGAGGACAGGCGCCAAAGAAGGGTGGAGGAGACGATGAGGAAATTTCTACTTGCCGGCATCGCGGTGGCGATGATGGCTACGCCGGCGTTTGCCGCAAACTACCGGTTCGTGATCGTGCCCAAGGCGATGAACAATCCGTTCTTCGACTTCGCGCGCGACGGCTGCCTGAAGCGTGCCAAGGAGCTCGGCAATATCGAGTGCATCTACAAGGGGCCGGTCGAGCACGAGCCGGCGACGCAGGCCCAGATCATCCAGGACTTCGTCACCCAGAAGGTCGACGGCCTCGCCATCTCGGTTGCCGACGTCGCGGCGATGACCAAGTCGATCGACGCGGCGACCGCGGCCGGCATCCCTGTCATCACCTTCGACGCCGATGCGCCCGGCGCCAAGCGCGTCGCTTATATCGGCACCAACAACAAGGAGTTCGGCGTCGCCCTCGGCAAGGAGCTCCTGAAGCTGCGGCCCGACGGCGGCAAATACGCTATGGTCTCGGGTGGTCCCGGCGCCAAGAACCTCGCCGAACGCGTGGACGGCGTCCGCGCGGCGTTGAAGGGCTCGAAATGGACCGAGGTCGCGGGCTCTCCAACCTTCTGCAACGACGATCCCGCGCTGGCGGTTCAGCAGATGACTGACATGCGCACCGCGACGCCCGACCTCGCCGCGATCGTTCCCATTGGCGGCTGGCCGATGTTCGCCCCCGAAGGCTTCAAGGCCTTCGCGTCCAGGTACAAGAAGGATATCGATTCCGGCAAGTTCACGCTTGTCGTGGCCGATACGCTGAAGATGCAGCTCGAGCTGTTGCGCGATGGCTACGCCAATGCGCTGGTCGGCCAGCGTCCGTTCGAGATGGGCGAGAAGGCGATGGACACGCTGCTCGCCATCAAGAAGGGCGAGAAGGTGCCGGAGATCGTTTATACCGGCCTCGATCTCGTGACCAAGGACAACGTTGCGCAGATGTTGAAGTAGGAGCGTCGCCAGCCCCGCGCTCCTGCCTGCCTCTCCCGCTTGCGCTTTTCGCAAGCGGGAGAGATGATTTTGGCTGTTGGGGAGGACTGTTGAGGCAATGGGAATGAAAAGGTCGCGGCTCGGCTCGCTCGATGTCACCTCATTCGGCCTCGGTTCTGCCCCGCTCGGCGGATTGTTCACCCCCGTCAGCGATGCCGATGCGGAAGCGACCATCGCAAGCGCCTGGTCGCTCGGAATCCGCTTCTTCGACACCGCGCCGCTCTACGGCTTTGGCCTCGCGGAGCGACGCCTTGGCGCATTCCTGCGGCAACAACCCCGTGACTCCTACGCGATCTCGACCAAGGTCGGCCGTCTACTGCGTGCGCCGGATGGCGCTGCCGCCGAGGACGAGCATTACAAGGGCACGTCGCGCGAGCGGCCGGTGTTCGATTTCAGTTATGACGGCGTGATGCGGTCGGTGGAGGAAAGCCTGGCGCGGCTTGGGCTCGACCGCGTCGATGTCCTGCTCGTGCATGATCCCGACGATCACTATGACGACGCCGTCGCCGGCGCCTTCCGCGCGCTCCAGCGCCTGCGCGGGGACGGTACCGTCAAGGCGATCGGTGCCGGCATGAACCAGTCGGACATGCTGGTCCGGTTTGCAGAGGCCGTTCCGGTCGACTGCTTCCTGCTCGCCGGCCGCTACACGCTGCTCGACCAGGGCGCGCTGGATGCGCTGTTCCCGGTCTGCGCGGCGAAGAATATCGGCATCCTGCTCGGCGGCATCTACAACAGCGGCATCCTGGCCAATCCGCACACGGGCGCGAAGTTCAATTATCAGGATGCCGATGCGGCACTCGTCGCCCGCGCGCTCACGCTCGACGAGCTCTGCCGCAAGCACGGCATCGAGCTGAAAGCCGCCGCGCTGCAGTTCTGCATGGCCCATCCGGCAGTCACGGTCGCCGTGACGGGCGCGCGCAATGCCGCGGAAATTGCCGACAACATCACGATGTTGGAGATGGCAGTGCCGGCGGCGTTCTGGCAGGAGCTGCGTGGGCGAAAACTCGTCGACGCCCGCGCGCCATTGCCGGGCGGAGCGTAAGGCATGATCATCGACGCTCACCAGCATTTCTGGGATCCGGCGCGCGCCGACTATCCCTGGATGGACGCGCCCGAGCTCACGCCGATCCGGCGTGCCTTCGGTCCGGCCGATCTCGCGCCGCTTTTGAGCGCGAACGGCATCGACGCGAGCATCCTGGTGCAGTGCCGCTCCGCGCTGGCTGAGACCGAGGAATTCCTGCGGATCGCGCATGCGACGCCCTCGGTGATCGGCGTCGTCGGCTGGGCCGATCTGACCGACGCTGCACTTGGCGATACGCTGGAGCAGTTGCGTGCTTCGCCCGGCGGCGACAAGCTGGTCGGCATCCGCCACCAGGTCCATGACGAGGCCGACCCGGATTGGTTGTTGCGCGAGGACGTTCAGCGCGGCCTCACGGCCGTGTTCGCGCACGATCTCGCCTACGATTTCCTGGTCCGCACCCGCGAGCTGCCGGCCGCGATCGCAACCGCACAGGCCTTCCCGCAGGCGCGCTTCGTGCTCGACCACGCAGCCAAGCCGCCGATCGCCGATGGCGGAAGCACTGGATGGTCCAACGGCATCGCGGCACTCGCGGCCTGCGGCAATGTCTGGTGCAAGGTCTCGGGGCTGGCGACGGAAGCGGTGTGGAACGACTGGAATGCGGAACGGCTGTTTCCGTTCGTCGCGCACGCCGCGACATGCTTTGGCGAGGATCGCCTGATCTTCGGCTCGGACTGGCCGGTATGTCTGCTCGCGGGGAGCTATGGTGAGATCAAGGGCGCGCTGGAGGCCTGCCTGATGAAGCTCGGGCCGCAGGTGCGGGAGAAGGCGTTCGGCGTGAATGCCAAGGCTGCGTATCGGTTGGCGGTTGGTTGAAGTCGCCAGCGCGCGTGTCGCTCAGTGTTCGTCCCCAAACACCCAATCCAGCGCTGCATCGTACGTCCTCTGCACCAGCTCCGGATGCAGCTTCGCCAGCATCTCCATCATCACGCCGGAATTGATCTCGAGCACGCGCCAGACGCCGTCAACGTGCACGAGGTCGATCGAGGCGAAGGTGATGCCGATGGCATTGGCGGCGTCGATGGCGAGCTTTGCGCAGGCTGCGCGAAGATCGCCGTCCTGCATCAGCACGGGCTTTGCACCCGCATCGAGATTGTGCCGCCAATCCGAGCCGCGCTGCTTGCTGTAGACGACGAGTGGCACATCATCGAGCAGGACCACGCGAACTTCATCCTCGATCACGACATAGGGCGAGATCACGAGTCCGGCGCTCATCGAAAAGGCTTCGCCAACCGCATGATCGAGCTCTGTTTCCGTCGTGACCCTGAAGACGGATCGTCCCGACGTCCCCTCGTTCGGCTTTACCACCACGCCTTGCGGATTGTCGTGAAGCAGCGCCAGCATTGCCTCTCGCCAGCCAACGCCGACAACCTTCTCGCCCAACTTCGGATTGAGGAAGAGGCGATGGGGAATGCAGGGCACGCCCTCGAGCGCCAGCACCTCGGCGGTGGCCGATTTGTCATTGGCCAGGCGGTGCGCGATGGCGCTGTTGAGGCCGATGTCGTAGCCGAACGCGAAGTGGCGCTGCTCGCCCCGGCGCATCGCGAGCAGCCAGCCATCGGCGCGGACATCGAGCGCGATGCCATGGGTTACGCAATAGCGCTTGATCGCCTGCACGAAGATCCGCTCGCCGCTCGCCATCTGTCTCTGTCGCCGGTCCTAGTCGCCAGTTCCGGCGATCTTGGCGCCAAAAGCCGCAAAAATCGGGGAAACGACGCTAAACGGGGGTGAAATCAGAGCTATTCTTAATGAAATTCTCGCGAGCGCTACGGAAATTAAGTGCTGTATTCGAGCCTGGGAGGGAAAAGAAATTGCCTTCCGAATGCGCCGGACAGCAGATCCATTAATGATGTGACCATTTCCGCCGCAAATGCCGGTTTGACCGGCATCAATTGCATTCGGAACGAGGTTGATTATTGGTCTCAATGGCGTAGATCACACTCGCGAAATCCTCCGCCATGGCAATGGTGTCCGCTCCGCTTTCAGGGGCCGGGCAACGCTTTTGCCCTAAAACCGCAATTATTCGGAATATCGAAAATCATGAGCGCGTTTTACCGAGAGAAGGTTCTTTCCGTCCAGCACTGGACCGACACCCTGTTCAGCTTTCGCGCAACCCGCGATTCCGGCTTCCGCTTCCAGAACGGCCAGTTCGCGATGATCGGCCTCGAGGTTGAGGGCCGCCCGCTGCTCCGCGCCTACAGCATGGCGAGCGCTAATCACGAGGAAGAGCTCGAGTTCTTCTCGATCAAGGTTCAGGACGGCCCGCTGACGTCGCGTCTCCAGAAGATCAAGGAAGGCGACACCATCCTGGTCGGCCGCAAGGCGACCGGCACGCTGATCACCGACAATCTCATTCCCGGCAAGCGGCTGCTGCTGCTCTCGACCGGCACCGGCCTCGCGCCCTTCGCCAGCCTGATCAAGGATCCCGAGGTTTACGACCAGTTCGACAGCATCGTGCTGGTGCACGGCTGCCGCCAGGTCTCCGAGCTCGCCTATGGCGAGAAGCTCGTCGCCGGTCTTCGCGAGGACGAGCTGTTCGGGGAGTTGCTCGCGGACAAGCTCATCTACTACCCGACCGTGACCCGCGAGCCGTTCAAGAACCGCGGCCGCATCACCGACCTCATCAGCTCCGAGCAGATCTTCAACGACATCGGCCAGGGTCCGCTCGACATCGCGACCGACCGCATCATGATGTGCGGCAGCCCGGCGATGCTCGAAGAGCTGAAACTGATGTTCGAAGGCCGCGACTTCGTCGAGGGCTCAGGCAACAAGCCCGGCCATTTCGTGATCGAAAAGGCGTTCGTCGAGCGGTAGGCCCTCTCGGTCTCGTCCTGGCAAAAGCCAGGACGTTTGCCTGGGTAAAGCGCCTTGACCGGTTAATGCCCGTCCCTTCCGAGCCCTGCTGCACCGCAAAAGCCCGCCCATCGGGCTGATTGATTTGTCCCCGCCGAATTCGCTAGCGTGAAACACGGGCCGCGTCATATCCGTATGACAGGCGCGGGCGTATCGTACCGCCTCATGCTGGCGAGAGGATGGGAATCGTGGCCGACGAGAACAAAACGCAGGAATCGCCCAACCCATCGGCCAAACGGCTGCCGCTGGCGGAAGAGGGGATCATCGAAACCCTGCTGCTGCCATTCTCTCCGCGCTTCATCGTCCTGACGATCTGCGCGGTGGTCACTGCGCTGCTGACCGGCATCGGATTTGCCGATGGCAAGATCTTCGACATTCTGCTGATCCCGATCCTGATCTTCGGCGCGCTGACGGCGCTTGGCATCCGCGACCTCATGCAGAAGGGCCACGCCGTTCTGCGCAACTACCCGATCTCGGCCCATATCCGTTTTTTGCTCGAAGAGATACGCCCGGAGATGCGGCAGTATTTCTTCGAGAGCGAGAAGGACGGCATGCCGTTCTCGCGCGACATCCGTGCGGTGGTCTATCAGCGCGCCAAGATGCAGCTCGACAAGCGTCCGTTCGGTACCCAGGAGGACGTCTACCGCCAGGGTTATGAGTGGATGCATCACTCGGTCTCGCCGAAGACGCATGCCGAGGAGAAATTCCGCGTCACCATCGGCGGCCCGGATTGCGCCAAGCCGTATTCGGCTTCGGTATTCAACATTTCCGCCATGAGTTTTGGCGCGCTCAGCCCGAACGCCGTGCGCGCGCTGAATGCCGGCGCCAAGAAGGGCGGCTTCGCGCACGACACCGGCGAGGGCGGCTTCAGCCCCTATCACGCGGAGATGGGCGGCGACATCATCTGGGAGATCGGTTCGGGCTATTTCGGCTGTCGTCATCTCGACGGCGCCTTCGATCCCGAAGCCTTCGCGCGCGTCGCGACCCAGGACCAGATCAAGATGGTCGAGCTCAAGATCAGCCAGGGCGCCAAGCCCGGTCATGGCGGCGTGCTGCCGGCGGCGAAAGTCTCGGAGGAGATTTCCAAGATCCGCGGGGTCGCCATGGGCGAGGATTGCATCTCGCCGGCCTCGCATCGCGCCTTCTCGACCCCTGTCGGCATGATGAAGTTCATCGCCGAGATGCGAAAGCTCTCCGGCGGCAAGCCGACGGGCTTCAAGCTGTGCATCGGTCATCCCTGGGAATTCCTGGCGATCTGCAAGGCGATGATCGAGACCGGCATCTATCCCGACTTCATCGTTGTCGACGGCAACGAGGGTGGCACCGGCGCCGCGCCACTGGAGTTCATGGACCATCTGGGCATGCCGATGCGCGAGGGCGTCAGTTTCGTCCACAACGCGCTGATCGGCATCAACGCGCGCGACCGCATCAAGATCGGCGCCTCCGGCAAGATAGCCACCGCGTTCGACATGGCGCGCGCCATGGCGATCGGCGCGGACTACTGCAATTCGGCGCGCGGCTTCATGTTCTCGCTCGGCTGCATCCAGTCGCTGAGCTGCCACACCGACCGCTGCCCGACCGGCGTCGCGACGCAGGACCCGACGCGGGCCCGCGCGCTCTATGTGCCGCTCAAGATCGACCGCGTGCACAATTATCACCTGGCGACGCTGCACTCGCTGACCGAGCTGATCGCCGCGGCCGGTCTCGAACATCCGCAGCAGCTGCGCCCGGTCCACTTCTCCCAGCGCACCTCGACGACGGACGTGAAATCCTTCGCGCAGCTTTATCCGTCGCTGCGTCCGGGCGAACTGCTCGAAGGCACCGAAGACCCACGCTTCCGCGACGCCTGGCGGATGGCACGGACGGAGACATTCCAGCCGGCGCTGTAGGGCGCCGGTCCACTTGCAGGGCCGCGGCCCCGCGCGCAAAAGCATGGCGAGGGGTGCGTTTAACGTTTGATTCAACTTTGGGTGTAGATTGTTCCCATGGACGAGCGGCGCGACAAGGCAAGGCATCGCGTGCTGAAGGCCGGAACGATCGAGTTCGGCGGCGGCGGCGCGATCGACTGCACTATCCGCAACCTGTCAGATACCGGCGCCGCGCTCGACGTCAGCAGTCCCGTCGGCATCCCCGACCATTTCAGCCTGCTTGTGCAGGCCGACGGAAAACATCTCGCCTGCACCGTGATCTGGCGCAAGGAAAAGCGGATCGGGGTGAGGTTCGGGTGAGGGCTGGGACCACACGTGGAGAGTTCAGCACCACCTCACGTCGCCGCTCGCTCACCCCGTCTCTACTTCGCTCCGCCGGCTCGCGAGAATCTTGTCGATCCTCCGCCCGTCGAGATCGACCACCTCGATGTGCCAGTCGCCGAAGTCGAAGGCGTCGCCGACATCAGGCAGCACGTTGAACTGTTGCAGCACGAGGCCGGCGACGGTGTTGTAGCGGTGCGGCGGCAGTTCGATGCCGAGCAGCTCGCCGAATTCGTCGACCGGCATCCAGCCTGAGACCAGCAGCGAATCGTCCGCGCGCTTGACGTAGGCTGGTTCCGGCGGGCCTTCCTCGGAATGGAAGGCACCCACAATGGATTCCAGAATGTCAGCCGTCGTCACGATGCCTTCGAAGGCGCCGTATTCGTCGTAGACGAGGCCGACATGCACCGGTGCAGCCTTCAGGATCGCCAGCACGTCGCGGGCATCGGCTGAGGCGGGAATGCCGGGCGCCTCGCGGACCAGCACGCGCAAATCCGGCGTGCGCTCGTTCATGAAGGCCACCAGCAGGTCCTTGGCCTGAAGCACGCCAATCGGCTTGTCGCGGTCGCCGTCGGACACCGGAAAGCGTGAATGCGGACTCTTGGCGATGGTCGCTTGAATGCTTTCCGGCGTATCGTTCAGGTCGATCTCGTTGACCTCCGTGCGCGGCGTCATAATCGCGCCGACCGGCCGGTCGCCGAGCCGCATCACGCCCGCGATCATCTCCTTTTCACCTGACTCGAGCACGCCTGCGTTTTCGGCTTCGCTGACGAGATGATGGATCTCATCTTCTGACACTTTTTCTTCAGACTTGCCGCCATGGCCGAGCAGCGTGAGGATCAGCTTGCCGGAGAGATCGAGCAGGAAGACCAGCGGCAGCGAGACCTTCGCAAGCACGTGCATCGCGGGTGCAACCCTGACCGCGATGCTCTCGGGGTCGCGCAGCGCCACCTGCTTCGGCACCAGCTCGCCGACGATCAGGGTGGCGTAGGTGATGAGCGTGACGACCAGGCCCACTCCGACGATGTCGGCAATTCCAGCGGACAGGCCGAGCTCGAGCAGCCATTGCGTCAGCCGCTGTCCGAGCGTCGCGCCCGAGAACGCGCCGGAGAGCACGCCGACCAGCGTGATCCCGATCTGCACCGTCGAGAGGAATTTGCCGGGATCGGCCGCGAGCGTCAGCGCCCGCTCGGCGCCGCGGACGCCCTTGGCGGCGAGCATCGACAGCCGGGCCGGGCGCGACGAGACCACGGCCAGCTCGGACATGGACAGCAAGCCGTTGATGACGATCAGGACGACGACGATGGCGAGTTCGGCGGAGAGCATTGATGTTCCGAGGTAAGGGAGTGTGGCGCGGATGGCCGCACAGGTCTTGATATAGGTATTCGAGGAAGAAATGCCGATGATTCTGTCCCATCGGGCATCGCGAAGGAACTTCGGCGACCCCGTCCCCGAAGGCACTCCCCAATACCCCGCGGAACTACGGGCATGCCGTTGCTTAACGGGCTCTTAGCGGCCACCAGCTAGGTTCTCGGCATTTGCAGGAATGTATTCGGGGATCAGAATGCGGATCGGGAAGCTCTTTGCGCTGTCGATGCTGACGGTGACGGTGTTTGCAGTCATCCTTGGCGCCGAGGTGCTGATACCCCAGGCGCGCATCTTCACGAACCGCTCCGATGCGATCAAGACGGTCGAGGCCTTCGGTGCGACCCTGATGGTCAGTCAGCACGTTGCCGGCCTTCGTGCTCCCTACATTTCCCCGATCTTCCAGGAGAATTCTGCGACGCAGGTCCAGATCGAAGCCGCCGCAAAGGCGGCGAAAGCGGTCGATGGCGCGTTCGAGGGGGCAAGGCGCGCCATCATGGTGCTGGATGATTCCGGAGCGATGATCGAAAACCTGGACCGTACTGCGCGGCGGCTCAAGGATATCATCACGGCGGCAGATCGCGCGATGAGCGTGCCCCTGGCGACGCGCGACGGCGCTGTAATCAAGGGCTTCCTTCCAGGCGTTGCCGAGGTCATCGGCAATATCGAGCCGATCATGAACCGGCTTGAAGCCAAGGTCATCAATGCCGATTCCTCGCTTGCGGCGCTGTTGAGCCTGGCGCGAACGGCGCAGGATCTGCGCGTCTCGGCCGGCAGCCGCGCCGCCACGCTGTCGCCGGCGCTGAGCGCTCGCCGACCGCTCACGGCGGCCGAATTGTCGCTGATGGATCGGATGCAGGGACGTGTCGAGGCCGACCGCGAGCGCATCGAGGCCGGCATCGACCAGCTCGGAAGCCCGCCCCGGATCGCCGCCGCGCTGAAGGCGGCGACGGATTCCTATTTCGGGAAAGCAGCCGCTGCCGTGGACAAGGAGATGCCCGCGGCACGTGGCGACGGCAAGTACGGCATCAATGCCGAAGAGCTGGCCAACATTATCGTCCCCGCCATCCAGATGTTCTACGGCGTCCGCGATGCCGCGCTGGCGGAAGCTGCCGAGCGCGCCTCGGCCGCGCGCGACGGCGCGCTGGCGATGCTCGCGCTCGCGGGCGTGGCGGTGCTGGCGCTGCTGGGGACACTCGGTGGCGTGACGATGATGTTGCGCAGGCGCGTGGTGACGCCGCTCAGCCGGCTCGCGGACGTGATCGCAACTCTTGCCGCCGGGCAGCACGAGGTCGAGATTCCCGTGACCGGCCGCAATGACGAGATCAGCCAGGTGGCGGGCTCGCTCCAGCACTTCAAGGATTCGCTCTCCGCCAAGAAGGCCGCCGATGAGGCCGCCGCGGTGGAAGCCGAGGCGAAGCTCCGGCGCAGCCAGCGCATGGACCAGATCGCACGCGATTTCGAAGCGTTGATCGGCGACGTCATCAACACCGTGTCGTCGGCATCGTCGGAGCTGGAAGTGTCGGCGGGAACGCTGACGAGCACCGCCGATCAATCGGAAAAGGTCACCGCGACCGTTGCGGCCGCCTCCGAGCAGGCCTCCAGCAACGTGCAGACCGTCGCCGCGGCCGCGGAGGAAATGGCGTCCTCGGTCGACGAGATCAGCCGGCAGGTCCAGGACTCCGCGCGGGTGGCCGGCGAAGCGGTGCAGCAGGCTGCGCGGACCAACGACTATGTCGGCGAACTCGCCAAGGCGGCCGGCCGGATCGGCGACGTGGTCGAGCTCATCAGCCAGATCGCGGGCCAGACCAATCTTCTGGCGCTCAATGCAACGATCGAGGCGGCGCGCGCCGGCGAGGCCGGGCGCGGCTTCGCCGTGGTCGCCTCCGAGGTCAAGGCGCTCGCCGAGCAGACCGCCAAGGCCACCGGCGAGATCAGCCAGCAGATCACGGGAATCCAGAGCGCGACGCAGGATTCCGTCGGCGCCATCAAGTCGATCGGCGACACCATCACCCGCATGTCCGAGATCGCATCGGCGATCGCCTCCGCGGTCGAGCAGCAAGGCGCGGCGACGCGGGAGATTTCCCGCAACGTGCAGCAGGCGGCACGCGGCACCCAACAGGTCTCCGCCAGCATCGTCGACGTGCAGCGCGGCGCGAGCCAGACCGGATCGGCCTCCTCCACCGTGCTCGCGTCAGCGAAGTCGCTGTCCGGCGAGAGCGGCCGCCTCAAGGTCGAGGTCGGGAAATTCCTGGACGCGATCCGGGCTGCGTAAGTCACGTAGCCGGAAGCGCTCAGAACTCGCCGTGTAGCCGCCCGGAAAATACCGACACCGGGCCGCGATCGGCGTTGTAGGCGGGGTTGACGATCAGCTGGTAGTCGGCAGTGAGGGTGAGACTCTTGTTCAGCGCATAGGCGTAATAGGTTTCGAGGATGCGCTCGCGGCGGTAGTTGAGGGCGCCGTCGCCGATGAGAACACCGAGGCCGCCGGCGGCCAGGAAGTCGCGATAGTCCTGCGAGATGGCATTGATGGCGCCGCCGACGCCGATCACGTCATCGGGCCGGCCCCATTTCGTGCCCTTGATCGAAAGACCGCCAGACAGGCTGCGGTGAATGTCGGTGAAGGCCAGCGTCTCGGTCTTGCCGTCGTTCCAGCTCCAACGGCCGAACAGACCGACATCCTCGGTGATCGCCTGCTCGAGGTTGAGCACGTAGCCATACTTCAGACGGCCGCGCCGGGTCTGCGCGATGTCGAGGTTGAGCGCGGGATTGTCCAGCGTCTCGCGGAAGCTGCCCATGTTGGCGCTGTCGAGCCAGCCTATGGTCCTGAGCTTGCCGGGTTGGCCAAGCAGGGAGAAGCGCGTTTCGAGCTCGAGCACGTACTGGCCGCGCTCGCCGACCCTGGTGTCGAAATGATTCGAATTGGACTCGGCGACCATCAGGAAGTAGCCGCCGCGCAACGCCCACTGCTTCTGATTCAGCTCGGCGGTGACGCCGTAGGTGAGGCCGACCTTGTCGGCGGAATAGTCGAAGGCGCCTGGCGCCCACAGCGACCAGTTCATGAAGTCCTTGCGGGTGTCCTTGGCGTAGGCGTTGCCGTCGAACACGTCGATCACCGGGAATTTGCCGGCCTGCACCGTGAGCCTGGATACGTCGACCTTCTGTCCGAGCTGCAACTGGCCGCTCGCGAGCTCTTCCTGCTCGCCGCCAAAGCCGAATGTCTGGCGCACGAACAGGCGCGACGTGTTGTAGTGCGGATAGGGGAAGTTCGACTTCTGCGCCTCGCCGTTGGGGAAACCGGCCGCGCCGACCGTGTCGTTCAATCCAAATCCCTGCAGCAGTTCGGGATTGTAGTAGACCTCGCCGCCGTCCCACAGCTTTGCGTTCAGGAACAGGCTGTTGCTCCAGGTCGCCTTGGCCTGCCTTGATGGCGAGAGCGAATTCGGCCCGGTGTAGAGGGCGGGGAACGACGGGTAGCCTTGCGGCAGATAAGTGCTCTGGCCGTGGATCTCCCAGCGATCCGATTCGGTGTCGATTAGCGAGGCGATCCCCAAGCTCTTGGGATTGTAGCCCGGCATGCCCGGCCAATCGACCTTGCGGTTGAGGCCGAGCCGGATCGTTTGGAAGTCGAGCGACGACGAATTGTATTGGGCACCTGTGGAGAAGGCGACATTGGCGCCGTCGAAGCGGCTATAGAGATATTCGAGCCGTGCGCTCCAATGCGGCGCAAAGCCGTATTCGATGCCGGCACCCGCGATCCAGCCGGGCCGCGTGTTCAGGATTTTCGGGACTGCTTCGCCTGCGGCCGGCGTGTCGAAATAGCGCTCGCCCATCCATGCAAAGCCGCCGGTGGCGTAGACCAGCCAGGGACCGCTGGTGTAGCCGACGCGGCCGCGCAGGCTCGCAGTGTAGTCCCATTGCTGCGTGACGGTGTTGGCGGGTGTCGCCAGGAAGGACACGATCGAGTTGGAAGTGATGTAGTTCGGAAACGAAAAATCGCCTTCGACGCCGAGGAGCCAGCCGGAATTGAGCCGGTAATTGTAGCCGGCCTGCACGCCGCCGATCATGCCGCTGAAGACGCCGCTGTCGCTAATGCCTGTGCCGTCGTTCAGCGCGAAGCGCGACGAGCCGAGGCTGTAGCCGGCATGCGCACCGATGTAGAGGCCGGTCCAGTCATAGACGGCCTTCAGCGCCGGTGCCTTCAGCGGCAGATCAGCCGCGCGGCTGCTGGCGGGCAAAGTCAAGACGCCCGTGGCAATCGCCGCGGCCGTTCGCAAATACCTGTAACGGTGACCCCTCAACGTCAAAACGCACGCCCCCAAACGCGAATGTGTCCACTCGCCGCACTATCCCTGCCGATTCGCGGCGACCCTGTCATCAGGCTTAGGTGCTCCCGCGATCGGTCGAGATGATCTCGATCCGGCGCGATTTCTTCCCAAGCCCCTGAGCCTCTGGAAACCTTATTGCGATTAATTCGCAGTAGCAACTAGTGCGGATTGTCGCAGGAGATGGTTCGCACCGCGATGTGACGGGACTGCAACAAATTCCAAGGTCCAAAACGGTTGACCCCGCCCGGGGGGACATCCGGGCGGGGTCGGGGGCCCGACACGGGGTGGATGAGGCGCCCGTGTCGGACGCGGGATCCACGTGAGATCGGCCTCAGGGACTCAAATCAGAAGCAGGTACGCACGCGGCCAACGTACTGACCAAAGGCGTTGTACTGGGCGGCCCAGCCGCAGCGGTGATAGCCGTTGTAATAGGGGTCGTTGCTGGCGGCGATCGCGGAGCCGACGACGGCGGCGGTGGCGATGCCCAGGCCGACGCCGACGCCCCAGCCGAGCGGCTTGGCTTGCGCCTGCGAGGTGGTGGCCACGACGCTGCCGGTCAGGGTGAGCGCGGTGAGGGCAACTGCGAAAACCTTGGTCTTAATCGACATGTGAAACTCCATCCGGGTTGAGGCGGTCCCTTGTGGCCCGCGTACCGAGTTGGACGGAGGCTCCGCGCGTCCGGTTCGAACTCGGCAAAGGCGGAGCTCGAGTCTGGCTCTTTCCTGAATGATTCCAGAAGGATGAGCGCTAGCCGAGCGGGCCTTTTGCGAGCCTGTTCACGTCGAAGTTATCAACCTCGGCAAGCAGCTCGCAAAAAGCGCGGGCGCCCTGGTCGATCAGCTGCTCGCCCTTCGCGGCCACGGCTAGCGTCGCGTTGCCGGCGGCGCCGCTCGCGTGGAGATCCTGCGCCTGCCAGGCGAACGGCGCGGGTCGCTGCGTCGACAGCCAGCGATATTGCTGCTCCATCGCGATGCTGCTCGCGGGAAAATTCGCGATCGCATCCATGCGCACCCGATCGGGATAGCGCGCCAGCATGATCGAGGTTTCAATGGCGCCGCCGTGGATGCCGTGGCGCACTTCGTCGGCCGGGAACAGCTTGTCCGCGCCCGACAGCCGCGACCACGACGTCGTCACCACGAACAGTTTCCGATGCGCGCGAAGATCCTGCGCGACCAGCATCATGGCCGCGCTGTTGCCGCCATGGCTGGTGACGATGACGAGCTTCTTCACTCCGCGGCGCGCGACGTCCTCGCCAATCGCGGTCCATTTTTTCAACGCGATGTCAGTCGGCAGCGTCTGCGTGCCCGGATAGTCGATATGCTCGGTGGAAATCCCGATCGGTTCAACGGGCAGGAAAGTGGCCGGAGCGCGCTCGGGCAGGAGCTCGCGCACGCGCGCGAGATAGGCGTCCGCGATCAGCACGTCGGTCTCGAGCGGCAGATGCGGGCCGTGCTGCTCGGTCGCGGCCAGCGGCAGCACCGCGATCCAGCGCGAAACCTCCGCGAGGCTGGCATCGGCCCAGCGAATCTCGGTCCAATCGCGGGAAGGCGTCATCAAGGTTTCTTTGCCCGAATTTGTCGCGTAATTTAGGGTATCAGGGGACGCGGGCCAGGCCGGCTCGCGTCCCCGAATGTCTTGCGGTTTTATCGCGTTGCTTGGACATCGGCTAGAAGCGATCGACGGAGTCCCATCATGAGCCCCTCTCATCTGCGGCGAGCCTTAACGGCGGGCCTGATGGCCGCTTTCGTCTCGGTCGTCCCGGCCCGCGCCGAAACCCTGGACAAGGTCATCTTCGGCACCAATTGGGTCGCCGAGGCCGAGCATGGCGGCTTTTTCCAGGCCGTCGCCGATGGCACTTACAAGAAATACGGGCTGGACGTCACCATCGTGCCCGGCGGGCCCAACGAGAACAACCGGATGCTGCTGATCGCCGGCAAGATCGATTTCTTCATGGCGGCGAACACGCTGATGTCGTTCGACGCAGTCGCCAACAACGTCCCGGTCGTCACGATCGCCGCGGTCTTCCAGAAGGATCCGCAGGTGATGCTGACGCAGCCTGATGCCAAGGTCGCCAAGATCGAGGACCTCAAGCCGCTGACGCTGTTCGTCTCCAAGGAGGGCATGACCAGCTATTTCCAGTGGCTGAAGTCCGAATACGGCTTCAGCGAGAAGAACGTTCGCCCCTACAATTTCAATCCGCAGCCCTTCATCGCCAATCCCAAGAGCGCGATGCAGGGTTACGTCACCTCGGAGCCCTTCGCGGTCGAGAAGGCCGCGGGCTTCAAGCCCAACGTGTTGCTGCTCGCCGATTACGGCTTCAACACCTATTCGACCCTGATCGAGAGCCGCCGCGACGTCGTCGAGAAGAAGCCCGACCTGGTGCAGCGCTTCGTCGATGCCTCCATGGTCGGCTGGTACAATTACATCTACCGCGACAATTCAGCGGGCAACGCCATGATCAAGAAGCTCAATCCGGAGATGACGGATGAGCTGCTCGCCTATTCCGTCGCCAAGATGAAGGAATACGGCATCGTCGATTCCGGCGATTCGCTGAAGAACGGCATCGGCGCGATGAGCGACGAGCGCTACACCTCCTTCTTCAACAAGATGGTGAAGGCGGGCGTGGTGAAGGCGGACCTCGATTTCCGCAAATCCTATACGCTGCGCTTCGTCAACAAGGGCGTCGGCGCCGAGCTGCGCCCGAGCAAGCCGTAGCGCAGGGCCGATGTCATCAGTCCAAACGTCGGCGGGGGTCGAGACCGGCCTGACGGCTCTGGCTGTCAGCCTGCGCGGCGTGACGAAGGCCTATGACAACGGCCTGATGGCGCTCGGCCCGCTCGATCTTGCGGTGCGCAAGGGCGAGTTCATCTCGCTGCTGGGGCCGTCAGGTTGCGGCAAGTCGACGGCGCTGCGGCTGATCGCCGAACTCAGCGCGCCGTCGTCAGGAATCGTCCGGCTGGCGCGTCGTGAGGGCACACCGCAGCCAGGTCATGTTCACCCAGGTCATGGCATCGGCTTCGTGTTTCAGGAACCGACCCTGATGCCCTGGACCAGCGTGCGCGAGAATGTGCGGTTGCCGCTGAAGCTCTCAGGCGTTCCGAAGGCGGAATCGCGCGCGCGCGCCGATGAGGCGCTCGCAAGCGTCGGGCTTGCCGATTTTGCCGACGCCTTTCCGCGCGAGCTCTCCGGCGGCATGAAGATGCGGGTGTCGCTGGCGCGCGCGCTCGTCACAGACCCTGATATCCTCCTGATGGATGAGCCGTTCGCGGCGCTCGACGAAATCACGCGCTTCCGCCTCAACGACGATTTGCTCGCGCTGTGGCGCAGGCTCGGCAAGACCGTCATCTTCGTCACGCATTCGGTGTTCGAATCCGTCTATCTGTCGCAGCGCGTGGTGGTCATGACCGCGCGGCCGGGCCGCATCCAGGCCGACTTCCGCATCGAGACGGTCGAGCCGCGTGGCGAGGAGTTTCGCACTTCAGTCGCCTATTCCGATTATTGCCGGAAAGTGTCGGCGGCGCTGGCGCCGTCCTATGCAGGGCAGTCGACGCTATGAACGCGCAAGCTTCCGTCACTGCGAAGCCGTCCGGCGCGCAACGCGCGGTGCGCTTCGCGCTACCGGTCATCGTGTTCGCGGCGGGACTGCTCGCCTGGGAGCTCGTGGTCCGGATCAAGGACATCCCGCCTTACGTGCTGCCGGCGCCCTCGGTCATATTCGCGACACTGATCAAGGATTGGGCGGTGCTGTCGCAATCGCTTGCCGCGACGCTGCTGACCACGCTTGAAGGTTTTGTCGCGGCCAGCGTCGGCGGCATCGCGCTGGCGCTGCTGTTCAACCAGTCCAAATGGGTGGAAGCATCGCTATTCCCCTATGCCGTGGTGCTTCAGGTCACGCCGGTCATCGCGATCGCGCCGCTGCTGCTGATCTATCTGGAGCAGCAGACCGCGGTCGTGGTCTGCGCCTTCATCGTCGCCTTCTTCCCGGTGCTGTCCAATACCACGCTCGGGCTCAATTCGGTCGATCGCAACCTCGCGGGCCTGTTCCAGCTCTATGGCGCCTCGCCACAGCAGACCCTGCGCTATCTCAAGCTGCCGGCGGCGCTGCCTTATATTCTCGGCGGCCTGCGCATTGCCGGCGGCCTGTCGCTGATCGGCGCGGTCGTGGCCGAGATCGCGGCGGGAACGGCCGGCGCCGGCTCCGGGCTCGCCTACAGGATCGCAGAATCCGGCTACCGCTTGAACATACCCCGCATGTTCGCAGCGCTGCTGCTGTTGTCGCTGGCCGGGATTGTCATCTATGGGGTGCTGGCGCTAGTTTCCCACCTCGTCTTACGGCGCTGGCACGAGAGCGCGCTTGGAAAGGACAACTGATGACCACCGGTTCGATTTCGTCCGAAAAGATCGACCTTCTGATTTATGGGCCGGTCCGGCCGATCCTCGAGAACGGGTTTTCCGATCATTTCGTCGTGCACAAGGCGGAGACGCGGGGCGATCTCGAGCGGCTGACGCCGGCGATCCGCGAAAAGATCCGCGGCGTGGCGGTGACCTATCACACCGTGCGCGCCGACCGGGATTCGCTGTCGCAATTGCCCAAGATCGAGATGGTGGCGAGCTTCGGCGTCGGCTACGACCACGTCGATGCCAAATACGCCGCCGAGCATAACATCATCGTCACCAATACGCCCGACGTGCTGACCGAGGAGGTCGCCGACGTCGCGATGGGGCTTCTGATCTCCACGGTGCGCGAGTTCATCAAGGCCGACCGTTATGTGCGCTCCGGTCTCTGGCAGACCCAGAACTATCCGCTCAGCGTCGGCTCGCTGCGCGACCGCAAGGTCGGCATCGTCGGCATGGGCCGGATCGGACAGGCGATCGCGCGCCGGCTCGATGCCTCGCTGGTGCCGGTGGTCTATCACACCCGCAACCCGTCCAAGGACGTCTCCTACAAGCACTACCCCGACCTGATCGAGATGGCGAAGGCGGTGGACACGCTGATGGTGATCGTGCCCGGTGGCGCCTCGACCAACAAGATGATCAACGCCGAGGTGCTGAAGGCGCTCGGCCCGCGCGGGGTGCTGGTCAACGTTGCGCGCGGCTCGGTGATCGACGAACCGGCGCTGGTCCAGGCGCTCAAGTCCGGCACCATCCTCGCGGCCGGCCTCGACGTGTTCGCGGCCGAACCGAACGTGCCGGACGAGCTCAAGGCCATGCAGAATGTGGTGCTGCTGCCGCATATCGGCTCGGCCTCGGTGGTGACGCGCAACGCGATGGATCAGCTCGTGGTCGACAATCTCAAGTCCTGGTTCTCAGGCAAGGCGCCGTTGACGCCGGTTGCCGAAACGCCGTTCAAGGGACGCTGATGGGAGTTCTTCGCGTCGTTACATTCGCCGTCGTGGCCTGCTTGGCCGCGATCGGCATCGCGCAGGCGCAGGATACGACGACCCTGAAGAAGGAGATGCCCGGGCAGTGGGAGCTCTCGACCACCGAGCGCAGCAAGACCTGCGTCGTCACGCTCAAGGCCGACGCCGCGGCGCAGGGCTTTAAGCTCGAGCTGGAGCCGGCCTGCAAGGCCGCGCTGCCTTTCACCAAGGACATCGTCGCCTGGAGCGTCAGGGGTCTCGACATCGTCCGCTTGCAGGATGCGAGCGGTGAGGCCGTGATCGACTTCACCGAGGTCGAGGCCGGCATCTTCGAGGGCCTGCGGCAGGGCGAGGGCGTCTACATCCTGCAAGACCTCGCCGCCGCCCGCTCGATGGCGAAGTCGATGGACCAGATGATCGGCGACTGGTCGATCGTGCGCGGCAACGGCCAGCCTGTCTGCGGGCTAACGCTGACCAACACGGAAGCCGGGCCGGACAATTTCCAGGTCTTCCTCAAGCCGAAATGCGATGCGGCCATCGCGCAGTTCAACCCGACGCAATGGCGGCTAGACCGCGGCCAGATCATCCTGCTGTCGAAGGCCGGCGAGGCCTGGCAGTTCGAGGCCGACGACAACGCGCAATGGCGGCGCGTCCCCGATACCGCCGATCCCCTGATCATGCTGCGGCAGTAGCGCCGCGAAACGCAATCTCGTCCTGAGGGCCCCGCCATAGGCGGGCGTCTCGAAGGATGGTGGCAGGCTACGTCGTCGGCTTGGGCGGCGGCGCTGTGCCTTGGGCCCACTTCTCCATCTTGCCGAGCACGCCCCAGGCTGTGAGCGCCAGCGAGATCGGCATCGCGAACTGGCCGAGGCCCGGCACCGCCGACACGAGCGTCCCGAGCAACCCGGCAAGGCCTCCCGCATTGGGGCTCGCCGTCACCGACGACAGCAGCGCCGTGATCAGCGAGCCGCCGATGCCGAGCGCAGTCTTCTTGCCGTCGAGCATCTTGCCGATGGTCTCGCCGAGCGCGCCATTGACCTGGCCGAGGACGGGCTTGCCGTCCCGGTTGAGCAAGGTGCCGAGCAGGTCGACGACCTGCTTCAACTGGTCGACGGGAGCGGGGCTGGTTGGGGTGAGGGTGACTGGTCCTGGCATGGGGGCTGACTTGTTGACGAGGGAAAAGAGCCGTTCGAACAGGCTGATCGGATCATTGGTGGCGGGCAGCGTATTGCCCGATGTCGTCGTTGCCGGCGTCGCACCGCCGACCGGCGGCCGCAGCAATTGCGCGAGGTCCTCCAGCCGCTTCATGATCCGGGAGACATCGCCGGTCGGTCCGGTGGGGCCCGACTGCGCCGCGCGCGTGAGGGCGCCGACGGTGGCGCCGTCGAGAAGTCCGGTATCTCTCAGGCCGTTCTGCTGCTGAAACTGCGAGACCGCGGCCCTGGTCTTCGGCCCGCTGATGCCGTCCTCCGCGAGCGGCGGATTGGCGCCGAGCTTGTTGAGCGCCTGCTGCATGAGAACGATCGTCGACGCCGCGTCGTCCTCCGGCTCGGCGCGGCTTGCGAATTGCGGGCTGCCGTCGAGGGTGATCGAGGAATCCAGCGACATCATCGCATGCAGGATCACCGCGGTGCCGAGCTGGGAATCGACGTGGTTCGAATCGAACACATGATCGCGGACGAATTTTCCGGCCCTTGCCTCGGGCGGGCCATACAGCGTCGAACCGCCATAGAGATAGGGCGAGTTGCAGCCCTTGGCGTGATAGCCGAAGCCGTTGAACGCTTCGAGCCGGAACAGAATCCGCGCGATCCCCCAGTCGTGAGCGCCGACAAAATTCTCGATTCTGAAGGCGTCCACGGCGCCGTCCACGAACGTGGCAAACGGACCGCGTCCTTTCGGAACGAGCGTCGTCGCGCGATGGAGCGTTTCCCCGTTGCCGAGATAGGTGTCGAAATCGAAATTGGATTCGCGGTAGTGGCAGAGGGCAGCGAAATACCAGGGCACGCCGGTCAACCGCTCGATCTGCTGATAGGTCGCCTTGCCGTTGATGGCTTTGCGCGCGATCGCGTTCGCGTCGGAGAGGCGCGAAGGCCGGATCTCGAGATTGGCCCAATTGCCCTCGTATTCGCTTTTCAGACTCTCGAATGAAATCATTTTCCGCTCCCGCAATGAATGAGTTTTCGCAACTGCGCGTCAGTCGAAATGAACCAGGTGCCGTGATCAGGGCGTGAGGCCAGCGTGATCTCCCGCAAGTCTGGCAGGCCGCCGGGGCGCCGCGTGTGAAGTGGGTTACAACCTCGCCGGGAAAATGAGCGGCAGGACCGGGATCAGGGCGGCCGCCGGCGAAGGAACCGGCAGGGCCGCTGCCCCGTTAGCGACGCGAGGCAGTCTGGCGAGGGAGTCCAGCATGACCACGCGCGTCCTCGCGATCGGCATCGAACCCGGCAACGCGGACTACAGCGCATTCCCGCAGCTCACGCCGGAGCTCGTGCGCAACTATATCGATGCGCAGCTGCTGCGCCTGCGCGATCTCGGTTACGAGGTCACGAGTTGCCTGATCGATCTCGATGCCGCGGCGGAAGCCGCCGTCACGGCAGCGTTGCGCGAGGAGAATTTCGACTGCATCGTGATCGGCGCGGGGCTGCGCGAGCCTCGGGAGCGCCTGCTGCTGTTCGAGAAGGTGCTCAACCTCGTCCACCGCCTGGCGCCCGACGCCGCGATCTGCTTCAACACCACGCCAGCCGACACCGCCGAGGCCGTGCAGCGCTGGGTCGATGCATGAGATGAAGCGGCCGGCCCGTGCTGCGCATGCGCCATGGTCTGAGCCGCCTTCGATCCGAGCCTCCGACGCCATAGCGTGACGCGCCGGGTCCCGAAATGGTGATTTTTCTGGTCCGAATCCGGCTGCGGCGCTATGACTCGTCTGACCACAGGGGAGGGCGAGCATGCTTCGAAGTCTTCGCATTGGAAGTTTCGCTATCGCGGCATGTCTGGCGGTCGTGATCGCGATGCCGGCTCATGAGGCGGCGGCGCAGGACGCCATTGGCGGTGCCATCCTCGGTGGCGTCGGTGGAGCGATCGTGGGTGGCGCCATCGGCGGAGGCCGCGGCGCCGCCATCGGCGCCGTCGTCGGTGCCGGCACGGGCGCTGCGATCGCCTCCGAGGGCGAACGCCGCCGCTCCGGCTATTACGCCTATCAGCGCGGCTGCTACGCGCAGCGCCGGGACGGCTCCTATGTCCCGGTCGATCCGCGATATTGCTACTAGATCAACCGCATCCCGCGCAAACTCGCATGCCCGCTCTTGCCGACGATGATGTGGTCGTGCACGGCGATGCCGAGCGGCTTTGCGATGTCGATGATCGCCTTGGTCATCTGGATGTCGGCCTGCGAGGGCGAGGGATCGCCTGAGGGGTGGTTGTGCACCAGGATCAGCGCGGTCGCGGACAATTCCAGCGCGCGCTTGATCACCTCGCGCGGATAGACCGGGGTGTGATCGACGGTGCCGGTCTGCTGCACCTCGTCGGCGATCAGCTGGTTGCGCTTGTCGAGGAACAGCAGGCGAAACTGCTCCTTGTCGGCGAATGCCATGCTGGTGCGGCAATAGTCGATCACCTCGTTCCAGGACGACAGCGCGTTGCGGCTGTTGACCCCGCCCTTGGCGACGCGATGCGCCGCCGCCGCGAGCAGCTTGAGCTGGTGGATCGCGGACTCGCCGACACCGTCCACCTCGCGCAGGCGCGCCACCGGCGCATGCACGACCTCGGCGAACGAGCCAAAAATTTTGATCAGCGACTTCGCCAGCGGCTTGGTGTCACGCCGCGGCAGCGCCGGAAACAGCGCCATCTCCAGCAGCTCGTAGTCGCTGAGCGCGTCCGCACCCGCGCTGTAGAAGCGCTCGCGCAGCCGTTCGCGATGGCCGAGATAGTGCGGCGCTTCTTCGGGCTTGCTCTTGTCGTGGTCGGGCTTGGCGGGCATCGGCCGCCAGCATTGCCGCGGCCAATCGTTTTTGCAACCGTCAATTGCGGCGGCAAATCCGCTTCACGCCATCCGGCGAATGCGAACGTCAGCCGCCGGGATCACCCGATCTGCTTCTCGCCGTGCCGCTCCGACAGCGTGAAGATCTCGACACCTGTCGCGGTGACGCCGACGGAGTGCTCGAACTGCGCCGATAGCGAGCGGTCGCGGGTCACGGCGGTCCAGCCGTCGGAGAGGATCTTCACATGCGGCTTGCCGAGATTGATCATCGGCTCGATTGTGAAGAACATGCCGGGCTTGAGCTGCACGCCCTCGCCGGGCCGGCCGATATGGATGATGTTCGGCTCGTCGTGGAACATGCGCCCGAGGCCATGGCCGCAGAAATCGCGCACCACGCTCATGGCTTGCGGCTCGACGAAACTCTGGATGGCGTGGCCGATGTCGCCGGTGGTGGCGCCGGGCTTCACCGCGGCGATGCCGCGCATCATGGCCTCATAGGTCACCTCGATCAGCCGCTCCGCCTTGCGTGCGATCGGGCCGACTGCATACATCCGGCTGGAATCACCGTACCAGCCGTCGACGATGAAGGTGACGTCGATGTTGACGATGTCGCCCTCTTTCAGCGGACGGTCGCCGGGCATGCCGTGGCAGACCACGTGGTTGAGCGAGGTGCAGGTTGAATAGCGGTAGCCGCGATACATCAGCGTCGCCGGATAGGCATTGTTGCTGAACGCGAAGTCGCGGACGAACTGGTCGATGCGGTCGGTCGGAACGCCGGGCCCGACGATGTCGGTGAGCTCGTCGAGGCACTTCGCCACCAGCGCTCCCGCCTTGCGCATGCCGGCAAAGGCGCTTGGTCCATGCAGCTTGATCTGCCCGGTCTTGCGGAGCGAGGTATCGGTAGCTTCGACGTAGCTCATGCGGGCGCAATCTTCTGGGGTGGGCTCGATATCGGCGGAAAGGCTTGATTTCGCGCCCAATTTAATGATTGCGCGCCTTCATGCAAGTCAGGCCTGCCCTGCCTTGCGCCTGAAAGCGGGCCTAATTCGGGACTTCCATGATGGTTTCCACCGGCAGGGCGCCGCCGCGGACGCGGATTTCGCGGACCGGGTAGGGAACCCGGATGCCTTCACGCTTGAAGGCGTCCCACAGCGCCAGCATCACGTCGCTCTTGACGTTGTCCATGCCGTCGGGGTCGGCAATCCAGAAGGTCAGCGAGAACTTCATCCCGGCTTCGGCGAACTCGGTCAGGATGGAATTCGGCGGCTTGCCCTTCTGCGCGCGCGGGTGAGCGGCCGCGGTCTCGGCGGCGAGCTTGCAGACCAGCCGCGGGTCGGCGTCGTAATTGGTGCCGAAGGCGATCTTCACCAGCGTGTTCTTGTCGGTGTAGGTCCAGTTGACGACCTTCTGCGTCACCAGATCCTCGTTCGGCACCAGGAACTCGCGGCCATCGCCGGCGGCGACGGAAATATAGCGCGTCTTCATCGCGCTGATCCGCCCGGTGTTGTCGCCGATGGTGACGAGATCACCAGGCTTCACCGATTTGTCGGCGAGCAGGATGATCCCCGAGATGAAATTGGCGACGATCTTCTGCAGGCCGATACCGATGCCAACGCCGACCGCGCCGGAGAACACCGCGAGCGCCGAGAGATCGATGCCGACCGTGCCGAGCGCGATCACGATCGCGACCGCAAGCAGGCCGATGCGGATGATCTTGACCAGCAGCACCTGCACCGATGGCGTCAGATCTGTGGTCGAGTTGATCCGGCTCTCGGCGAAATTGCTGGCGATGTTGGTGAGCCAGAGCGCGATGAGCAGCAGCGCACCCGCCTTGATCACGAGCAACGGCGTCAGCCGCAGGCCGCCGAGCACGATGGCGAAAGAGTCGAGCAGGTCGACCGTCGCATCGAGCTGGCCTAGGATCGAGAGCGCCGCGACGAACCAGGCCGTGATCGACACCAGCTTGACGATGAAGGCGTTGCGCAGCACCGAGGTCAAGAGCCGGATCGCGAGCCAGGCCAGCCCCAGCTTGGCGGCGACCATCAGGAGATAGCTGCGGCTCGGCCAGGTCGCGTGGTACATGACCACGCGGGAGACGATCACGAGCAGGGTGAAAACTGCCGTCGAGGCGCTGGAGACCATCACCCGGACGAAGTGCCGGAGCGGCAGCGGCCAGCGCATCGCCAGCGAGGTCATGTCGACGCGGCTGCGAACGGCGGCTTCCGCGGCATAGGCGATGCCGGCCGCGGCCAGAATGAGCCCGAATTGCAGGTAGAACCAGGGCGAGGAGATTTCCGCCCCGACGCTGCGCGCGGTGGTCTGCACGAACTCCATGAAGTCTTTGAGGTCCATGTCTATCGGTCTCGTCGGGGAGCGGGCGGGAGGCGTTGATTCGAGCGCGCCGGAGAATCCCACAAAGGGCGCGGCCGGACCACCGATACACCGCCAAGTGAAGTGCGTTAAGGCCGCAAAATGCGGGCAGATTGCCGCGAGCGGGAGAAAATGGGTTGGCGTGGGAGTCCGCCGACGATAAGGATGCAATTCCAGCGATTTCGTACCCGGAAGGTGGATGGCTTCCCTCGACAGTGTCAGCCTCGCCATATTGCTCGGTGCCGTCCTGGTGTTGGCCGGGATCCTGTCAAGCCTGCTTGCGCTGCGCTTCGGCGCGCCCCTTCTGCTCGTCTTCCTCGCGATCGGCATGCTCGCGGGCGATTCCGGTCCCGGACAGCTGCAGTTCGACGACGTCCGAACCACCTATCTGGTCGGCTCGGTCGCGCTCGCCCTGATTCTGTTCGACGGCGGCTTGCGGACCCGCTTTGCCAGCATCCGCACCGTGCTCGCGCCTTCCATGGTGCTCGCGACCGTCGGCGTGCTGCTGACCTCGCTGATCACGGCGCCGTTCGCGAAATATGCGCTCGACCTCAACTGGACGGAGTCGCTGCTGGTCGGCGCCGTGGTGGCCTCGACTGACGCGGCCGCAGTGTTTCTGCTGGTGCATACCCAGGGCCTGCGCCTGCGCCCGCGCGTCGGGGCGACGCTGGAGGTGGAATCCGGCACCAACGATCCCTTCGCGATCTTCCTGACCCTGATGCTGGTCGAGTACATCTCGCTGGGAACAGGCACGGCCGCGCATGTGCTGATGGAGTTCGCCCAGGAGGCCGTGCTGGGCGCCGTCGTCGGGGTGATCGGCGGGCGTCTGGTCGTCATCGCGCTCAATAAGGTCGCGCTGCCGCAGGGCCTCCATGCGCCGTTTGTCACCACCGCCGCGCTCGTCATCTTCGGCGGCTCGCAGATCATGCATGCCTCAGGCTTCCTCGCGGTCTATCTCGCCGGGATCATCATCGGCAACCGCCCGACCCGCGCGCATAATTCGGTGGTGGCCTTCCTGGACGCCGCGACCTGGCTGGCGCAGATCGTGATGTTCGTCCTGCTCGGCCTGCTGGTCTCGCCGAGCCGGCTCGGCGGCAGCGTGCTGCCGGCGGTCGGGATCGCATTCGTCCTGATGCTGCTGGCGCGGCCGATCGCCGTGTTCGTCTGCCTCGCGCCGTTCCGCTTCAACTGGCGCGAAAAGATCTTCATCGCCTGGACCGGCCTGCGCGGCGCGGTCGCGATCTTCCTGGCCTCGATCCCGATGCTGGTCGGGCTGTCGAAGGCCTATCTCTATTTCGACGTCGCCTTCGTCGTCGTCATCATCTCGCTCCTCCTGCAAGGCTGGACCCTGGGGCCGGCCGCGCGCAAGCTGCACGTGGCGCTGCCGCGCGCCGAACGCGGCCCGCGCCGTGTCGAATTGGACTTGCCCGGCCAACTCGAGCAGCAGCTCGTCGGCTATCCGGTGCGGTCCAAGAGCCTGTATTTTCGCCGCGGCCTGATCCCGTCCTGGTCGAAGCCGACGCTGGTGATCCGCAAGGAGAACATTTTGACGCCGGCGGAAGCCGAGCCGATCGCGCCCGGCGATTACATCTATCTGCTGGCGCCGCCGGAAAAGGCCGAATCGCTTGACCGCTTCTTCGTCGACATGCAGCCGAGCTCAGCGCCGGACCCGCATCTGCTGGGCGACTTCATGGTCTCCGGCGAGCACACGCTCGCCGAGCTCGCGGAGATCTACGGCGTGGAGGTCGGCGAGGACGAGCGCGGGCACACGCTCGCTGATTATTTCGACGTCCATCTCGACCGCGCGCCGAAAGAGGGCGCGGAGCTCGTGCTGGATCCGATCGTGCTCGTGGCGCGCTCCATCTCCGGTGGCCGAGTCAACGTCGTCGGCCTGCGCCTGCCGGAAGACGAGGAAACGGCTGCGCCGCTGACGCGCAGGCAGGTCCTGCGGCGCAAGCTGGCGGATCTGTGGAGCTCGGTGGCTGGGGTTTAACGCCACATCCGCGTTGGCGGTCATTGATGAAGCGCACGTCTGCTTCTTCGTCGTCCTGGCCTAGTGCGCAATTGCGCACGGGGGCCAGGATCCATACCCACCGTCAGCTGTTTTGCGAAGGCTGGTGGTGACGATCTGGCCCACCCACTCTCCTCCCTGGGGTAATGGGTCCTGGCTTTCGCCGGACGACGGCGGAGAGCGATGGGGACAACGCTGGAACCGCCACCAAATCGCCGCAACCGCCGAAGATTTGCGCGGCTTCGTGACCGCTGCTCCCGGAACGCTCCGCGATGCCGCTCGTTCTTAGCGGCGTAAACGCATCCGACAGGAGTAATCCATGCGAAAGCTCATCTTGCCGGCCATCGTCGCGATCGGGCTCGGATCGGCCGCGCCCGCGATGGCCTATGACACCGGCGATCAGATCTCGATGCAGGTCGCGCTCGACGTCGCCACCGACATCGGCGTCATGACCGTCTCGCACACCGAGTTCCTCGGCGACGAATGGCAGATCGAAGGCCGTGATCGCGCCGGCCGCTGGATGGAGGTCGATGTGGACGCGCGATCGGGTGAGGTGCGCAACGTCGATCGCGGCTGGTAGTGGCGGGTCTCGGTAGCGGTGTCGGCGAGGATCACTCGGCCGGCACCGCCACCATCCAATGCCGCGCGATCGCCGCTCGCGGTACGATCCATTACCCCGGGGAGTAGTTTTGCGAACACCGGCAGTTACGTTTTCTTCGCTGGTACGCACACCACCTGCCGCTGATAGATCACGCGATATGGGTCCTGGCTTTCGCCAGGACGACGGCGGGGTGGGCCGGCGGCTTGCCTCATCCGTTGCCTGCTCAACGGACCCCTCACGTCAGCACCTTCACCCCGCCGAACGACGTCACGCGGCCCTGCTTCAGCATCACGATCTGCGTCGCGAGCTGGCGCAGCTCGGCGACGTCGTGGCTGACATAGACCATGGGGACGTTGGCCTCATCGCGCAGCCGCACCAGATAGGGCAGGATCTCCAGCTTGCGGCCCTCGTCGAGCGCGCCGAGCGGCTCGTCGAGCAGCAGCAGGCGCGGCCGCGACAGCAGCGCGCGACCGAGCGCGACGCGCTGGCGCTCGCCGCCGGAGAGCTTTCCGGGGCGGCGACCCTGCAGCGCGCCGATGTCGAGCAGCTCGATGACGCGCTTGTGCTGCGCCGGATCGGGCGCGAGGCGGTTCATCCGCCTGCCATAGTCGAGATTTTGCGCGACGTTGAGATGCGGAAACAGCCGCGCATCCTGGAACACATAGCCGATGCGGCGGCGCCAGGTCGGCACATGAATGCCGGCCGCGCTGTCGTCGACCGTCTCGCCGTCGATCACGATGGTGCCGCGGTCGGGCCGCAGCAGCCCCGCGATCATGTTGACCAGCGAGGTCTTGCCGGCGCCCGACGCTCCGAACAGTCCGATGACGCGGCCTTCGCTCGCGAAGGACGCGGACAGCGAGAACTCGCCGAGCTGCTTTTCGATGTCGACGCGCAGCATGGTCAATTCCCGTGCAGGCGCGCGGTGGCGCGGCGGGCGAACCATTCGGCCGCGATCAGCGCGCCGAGCGCCAGCACGATCGAGACGATCACGAGCCGTCCCGCGGCGGCGTCGCCGTCCGGGGTCTGGATCAGCGAATAGATCGCGGACGAAATCGTCTGGGTCTCTCCGGGAATGTTGGAGACGAAGGTGATGGTCGCGCCGAACTCGCCGATCGCCTTGGCAAAGCCAAGCACCATGCCGGCGAGCACCCCGGGCAGCGCCAAGGGCAGCGTCACCGTGAAGAACACTTTGAAAGGAGTGGCGCCGAGGGTCTCGGCGGCCTGCTCGAGCCGGCGGTCGATCGCCTCGATCGACAACCGCATCGGGCGCACCAGCAGCGGAAACGCCATCAGGCCGCAGGCAAGCGCGGCACCGGTCCAGCGGAAGGCGAATACGATGCCGAGATGGTCCGCCAGGAAAGCGCCGACGAGTCCGCGGCGGCCGAAAGTGAGCAGCAGCAGATAACCCGTGACGACCGGTGGCAGCACCAGCGGCAGATGCACCAGCGCATCGAGCACCGACTTGCCCCAGAAATCACGCCGCGCGAGCAGCCATGCCAGCGCAATGCCGAACGGCGTTGCCACCAGCGTCGCGATCACGGCAACCCTGAGCGAGAGCAGGATCGCCGTCCATTCGGCGGGAGAGATGTCGAGCATCAAAATCGCGGAAGCTAGGTGGCAGAGGTTAAGTTGTCGGGCTGATCAGGAACTTGAAACCGTATTTTTCGAGAATGGTCTTGGCGGCGGTCGAGCGCAGGAAGGCGAGATAGTCGCTTGTGTCGCCCTTTGCCGTCGCGGTCGCAGCGACGGGATAGATGATCGGCGGATGCGAATCCGCCGGGAAGGTGCCGACGATCTTCACGCCGGGCTCGACCTTGGCATCGGTGGAATAGACGATGCCGAGGTTGGCCTCGCCACGCGCGACCAGCGTCAGCGCGGCACGCACGCTCTCGGCCATCGCGAATTTCGGCTCCGCCGCCTGCCAGGCGCCCAGGCTCGTCAGCGCCGCCTTGGCATATTTCCCAACCGGCACGGACTTGACGTCGCCGGTCGCGATCCTGCCGTCGCCGGCGAGTTTTGCGAGGTCGAACCCCTGCCCGATGGGGACGTTGTCGAGCCTGGAATCCTTCGGCGCAATCAGCACGATGCTGTTGCCGAGCAGATTGACCCGGGTCGGCTCGTTGATAGTCTTCTTGGAGATCGCGTAATCCATCCAGTCGGTGTCGGCGGAGACGAACACATCGGCCGGCGCGCCCTGCTCGATCTGCCTGGCGAGCACGGAGCTTGCGGCATAGCTGACGCTGAACTTGACGCCGGTCCTGGCGGTGTAGGCCGCGTCGACCTCATCGAGCGCGTTCTTCATCGAGGCTGCCGCGAACACGGTGATGGTCTTGTCCTCGGCGGCGACAGGCGAAAGGCTCGCGACCAGAACGAACAAGGCCGAAAAAATCACGGAAAGGCGGAACATCGGAAGCGCTCCATGCGCGCGCTCAGGGCACGCAAGGCGGCGCGCGCAAGACGGCGTTGGTTGAATGAGGCTGCGACCGGCGGAAGCGCTGTTCCGGCAAGCCCGACGGACTTACGGTCCGGCAAGCGATCGCTGGGTCATCATAACAGGGTGGCGGAACAGGTCAAAGGCGACGGTTCGCATAGCGCCAACCAGGAATTCGTCATCCTGGCGGAGAGTTTTACGGCTTCGCATTGCCCGCGTGCAGCACGGCCTTGCACGCCGCCGGCATCTGCGCCAGCGTCATTGGCGGTTTCGGCTTCGGCGGCTCCGGCGGGGGTTTGGGGTGCAGCACGCCGTCGCTGAACCAATAGGCGAGATCGGAGGGCTTGCAGCCTTCGTCCTCGGATTGCGACGGCTGGCCCTCGCAGTCGCTCGCGCCCGCCGGGCAGTGCATGCGGATGTGGAAGTGATAGTCGTGGCCCCACCACGGCCGGATCTTCGACAGCCAGGAACGGTCGCCCTTGGCCTCGCGGCACAGCGCCTTCTTGATCGCGGCATTGACGAAGATGCGCTGCACCGCCGGCTCCTGCGCCGCGTCGCGCAGCACCAGCACATGGCCCGGCGTGAACACCTTCGGATCGATGTCGAGCCGGTCCGGGCGCACCATCATCACCGCCGACATGTCCTCGCGCTCCTCGCGCGATAAGCGATGGTCAGGCATCGGCGTCAGCCAGATGTCGGCATCGAGGCCGATCTGGTGGCTGGCATGGCCGGACAGCGCCGGCCCGCCGCGCGGCTGGGCGATGTCGCCGACCAGGATGCCCGGCCATCCCGCGTCCTTGTGCGCTCTTGCCGCAAGCCGCTTGATCAGCGTGATCATCGCGGGGTGACCATAGCTGCGGTTGCGCGACAGCCGCATCACCTGCCAATTGTCGCCGTTGAGCGGCATCTGCTCGGCGCCGCCGATGCAGCCCTTCACATAGGAGCCGATGACGTGCGCCGGTCCCTTCGACGGCAGCAGCTTGCGCGCGAACAGCTCCTTGGCGCCGATACTGGGATCGTTCGGATTGGCGAGCGGCGGCAGCGGCTTTGGGTTGACGCTGCCCTTGTCCTGGGCCAGCGCGTCGCCGGCGGCCAGGAGCGTCATGACGAGCAGGAGAGGGGCGAGGTGGCGGGGACTCATGTTGACATTCTTATAGCCCAACACCGCGCCAGGGTTAAGAAACAGTCCTTCCGCTGAAATTTCGTTCAAAAGTCGCAGTTCCGCGGCGTCGGCCGGCCGTTTTTAACGACGCGATAACCCTCTCATGCATTGATCAAAATTCGTGCGCGGCACGCGTGCTCACGCCCTTCTACATGCAATCGCGCGCGATCCCGGAAATGATTCAAGGCAGCGCGCAATTTTGCGCCATCTCGTTCTCCGATGACGACAATGCGATGCGCTTGGAGCGCCCATCGGCACGGCCGCGCCTTGCAAACGGGCAATGAGGGCTGTTTTGTCGAGACTGCCAGACCGTGCGTCCCATCGCCATGCCACCCAGGATTACCTTTTTTTCAGACACTTGCCCCAAGAGTTGCGGCGCTGGGTGCGACTGGGACGAGTGAAGTTGAGTTTGGGGTTTCGAAAGCCGAAAAAGCGAATGGGCAGCGTGCTCGGCGGCCTGCACCCGCGCAAGCCGCGCTTTGCGCGCCCCCCTCATCTTCCGTCCGAACGCGACGAAGTTCTGCGCAGCCGTGCCGAGGCTGAGGCCGCGATCGCGGAAGCGCGCAAATCCCATGAGCGCCTGCGCCAGGCCATCGAGATCCTGCCGCAAGGCATCGTGTTTCTCGACGCCGAGGGCCGCTACGTCCTCTGGAACAAGCAATACGCGGAAATCTACAGCAAGACCGCCGATCTGTTCGAGGAAGGCGCGCGCCTCGAGGACACGCTGCGCATCGGCGTCGCCCGGGGCGACTATCCAGAGGCTGCCGGCCATGAGGAAGAATGGATCGCCGAACGGCTGCAAAAGCTCTATCAGCCCGGCACGCGCCACGAGCAGAAGCTGGCGGACGGCCGCGTCATCCTGATCGACGAGCGGCTGACCGAGGAGGGCGGCGTCGTCGGCCTGCGCGTCGACATCACCGAGTTGAAGCAGCGCGAGGCCTCGTTCCGCCTGCTGTTCGACGGCAATCCCGTCCCCATGATCGTTTGCGCACTCGACGACGAGCGCATCCTCGGCGTCAACGATGCCGCGATCGCCCATTACGGCTACAGCCGCGCCGAGTTCGAGCGGCTCACGATCCGTTCCCTTCAGGCTTTCGACAGTGAGCCGCCCTGGACCGCCGATGCGGCCGGCGAGGAGCAGGCCGGACGCACCTGGAAGCACGTCAGGGCCGACGGCGCCCTGATCGACCTTGCGATCTATTCGCGCGAACTGATCTATGCCGAGCGGCCCGCGGTGCTGCTCGCGCTGATGGACATCACCGAGCGCAAGCGCGCCGAGGCGCGGCTCGCCTTCATGGCCCAGCATGACGGGCTGACCGGTCTGCCAAACCGCAATCTGCTGCGCCAGCAGGTCGACGAGATGCTGCTGCATACGAGGCGCAGCACCGACAAGGTCGCCCTGCTGATGCTGGGGCTCGACAATTTCAAGGCGGTCAACGACACGCTGGGACACGCGGTCGGCGACAAGCTGCTGCGTGGCGTCGCCAAGCGGCTGCGTTCGACCTTGCGCGAGAACGACGCGCTGGCGCGGCTGAACTCGGACGAGTTCGCCATCGTGCAGAGCGGCCTGACGCGTCCCGAGGATGCGGTGCTGCTGGCCAAGCGCCTGCTCGAAGCCATCGCCGATCCCTATCTGCTCGACGGCCATTCCGTGGTGGTCGGTGCCTCCATCGGCATCGCGATGGCACCGGGCGACGGCGACGATTCCGAAAAGCTGCTCAAGAGCGCCGACATGGCGCTGTCGCGCGCCAAGCTGGATGCGCGCGGATCGTTCGCGTTCTTCGAGGCGGCGCTCGATGCGAAAGCGCAGACCCGCCGCAAGATCGAGGTCGAGCTGCGCGACGCCATTCAGAACGACGTGCTGCGGCCGTACTATCAGCCGCTGATCGACCTCCAGAGCGGCCGCATCACCGGCTTCGAGGCGCTGGTGCGCTGGCCGAATGCGGAGCGCGGCATGGTCTCGCCGGCCGAGTTCATTCCGGTCGCGGAAGAAACCGGGTTGATCAACCCGCTCGGCGGCCTGATGCTGCGCCGGGCCTGTCACGATGCCGCAACCTGGCCGGACGACGTCCGCGTCGCCGTCAACCTGTCGCCGCTCCAGTTCCGCAGCGGCAATCTGCTTTCGGTGGTGACGGATGCGCTGAAGCATTCCGGCCTGCCGCCGCGGCGGCTCGAACTCGAGATCACGGAGACGCTGCTGCTGGAGAAAAGCGCCCAGGTGCTGGCGACGCTGCACGCGCTGCGCGCGCTCGGCGTGCGCATCTCAATGGACGATTTCGGCACCGGCTATTCCAGCCTGAGCTATCTGCGCAGCTTCCCGTTCGACAAGATCAAGATCGACCAGTCCTTCGTGCGCGATCTCGGCGCCAATCGCGAGGCACAGGCGATCATTCGCTCGATCGTCAGCCTCGGCAAAGGCCTCGGCGTCACCATCACCGCCGAAGGCGTCGAGACCGAAGCCGAGCTGAGCTGCCTCCGCACTGAGGGCTGCGACGAAGGCCAGGGCTTTCTGTTCAGCAAGGCCCGGCCGAATGCGCAGATCATCAGCCTGCTCGCCGCGCAGCGCGGCATCGACGGCGTAGGCGAGGACGCCGCGCTGGTGGCCTAGGGTTAAGGTGCTGACCTGTTGTCTTGCGTCTCGAGATGCACAAACCCGGAAATTCAGTGGCCGACAAGTGTTACGGCCTCGGCAGGAGCGGTTTCATGGGACCGCACGAATACAAAACGGGATGCCGCGGGGATCTGTGCGTCGGCGCTGCCATCCTGGCCGATGAGGATAAGTCCCGCGCCGCCATTGGCTACATTCAAGATGACGGGGGCGCCCTGCCAGGTCCTGATTGGCTCCATTCCGATGATGAGAAACTCACCGATCGGCTGGTCGAAATATTGAAGCCTCAGTTGTGGTCCGACTTCTGCAGCCGCCAGGCCGAAACCCAATTGTTTGGCGCGCGCGTAGATGTCTGCCAGCAACGCAGTGTCGGTCCGAAAGCCCAGTTCGGCTGCCGACGCCGTGAAAAGCTCTACGCTCGTTGTCGTGGCGCTCACGGTAAACGTCGGCCGCGCGAGAATTTCGCCGGCCGAGTTTCCGATGCCACAACCTGCCGCATCCAAAGCGTTACTGAGGGCGAAGAAGTTTGCAAACGTCCCGATCCTGATCGTCTTCCACGCAGGGACATCGACGGCGGATTTGATTGGGATTTGCGGCCCAGACGGCGCTTGCTTGAGCTTCAGGTGATTCCGCAGGACGTCTCGCGCCGAGCATTGAGCCACGGCCTCGCTCGCAAACAGGAAAGTGCATGCGATGCAGAGGATGGCGACAATGAGAATGCCACCATGGTGCCATCCCGGCGAACGCCCCTGAATGGCATGGCAACTGACTTTCCTGCCAGCTGTTCGGCCCATAACGGACCTCTCTTGCGCAAATCCAACGCGCTAAGAAGAATTCGGAATCATCACTTCCATGTGGTCGGCGCGGTTACAGCGGAAAAGCTGTCGTTCCTGTAGCTATGGAAATTAGTCGGAGAAAATTCACGAAGGTTCAGCGACGAAGACGTCGGAGGGCAACTCAATATAGGTCAGCGTGCGTGCACTTTCGTAACTGCTCGACGTCAGCGGTCCCCTGAAAGGATCATCTTACCGACATCCTCGTAATGCGTGTCGCGCGCCTGGATCTGCTGAGCGATGGCGTGCATGTCGCGAAAGCGGCGCTCGAACGGATTGCTGCGGAATACGGCGGTCGCGCCGGCCATGTGATAGGCGGTGTCGACCACTTTGGCCGACTGGTGGATGGTCCAGGTCGCGGCGAGGCGAACCGAGCCCCGATGTGCCGCGCTGAATTCGCCGGTCGTACAGAGATCGCGCCACATCGCACTTGCCGTCGCATAGAGATAGGCGCGCGCGGCCCGCAGGTCGCCCTCGGTGCGACCGATCAGGCCCTGGACCGCCTGGTTGTCGCGCATGGCGCTTGCCGCCAGCGACTGATGCTTGCCGCGCGCCAGCGCGATCGCGGCATCCAGCGTGGCGCGCGCGACGCCGAGCGACACCGCGGCAAAGCCGAGGCTGAACGTCGAGCCGGTGCCGATCCTGTAAAGTGGACCCTGCTCGCGTAGCGCGGACGGCACGTCACGAAACGCGGTGAAGCGCTCGGGGACGAACAGGTCGGCGACCTCGTAGGAATCGGTGCCGGTGCCGGCGAGCCCGATCGCCTGCCAGACGTCGTGCAGCACGCCGCTCGCGACCGGAAACAGGATGGTGCGCACCTCCGCCGAGCCGTCGGCATTTTTCCGCGGCGCGCCGTCGGCTCCGACGATGCGGACATGCGCGCCGAGCCAGCTCGCCTGCCGCGAGCCGGAGGCAAAATCCCAGCGCGCCGTGACGCGATAGCCGCCTTCGACCGCCCGCGCCTCATGCGCGATCGCGCCCCAGGCGAGGATGCCCGGCGCCGTGTTGAAGATCTCCTGCGCGGTGTCGTGGTCGAGCGAGGCCGCGATCATGGCGCAGACCGTGCATTGGCCGAGGCACCAGGCGGTGGAGGCATCCGCTTTCGCGATCTCCTCCAGCATCTGCATGAAGGCTTCCGGCGGCGCTTCGGCGCCACCAAGGCTCTGCGGCAGCAGCGCGCGATAGAGCCCGTTCTCGATCAGCGCGCCGACGACGGGATCGGTCAGTCGCCGCGTCCGCTCGATCTCGTCGGCTTCGCGCGCGATCAGCGGCGCAATAGCCCGTGCCCGCTCGACGAGGCCAAATCCGGAAGTTGCGTTCATGCGCGTTTCCTCGCCCATTCTACCGTGAGCGGTCAATCGCACGATGGTGATCTATTTGGCGAGGGGGATCAAGTTGGTGTGGCGTCAATCCGGCCATCGCCACGTGAAGTGCGGAATCAGAGATGATCGCGCAAGCTCGAAAGGCTCACGCCGGCCCAAGAAACTATTGGGGCTGCTCGGACATTATCGTTTTCCAGAAGAGCATGATACTGTTCCGAAACAGGCAGCGATTTTGGCCTCCAACCGGCAGCGGCAAATGTCCTCGTCTGATGCTCCGATGAAACGCAGTGACGCAGCCCGCAGAGGGCGGAGACAGACGAAGACCCTATTGCTGATTTTAGCCATCGGATTTCTCGTTTTCGGTGCCGCTGCGGGCACGTTGTATTACGCGCTGCGGCCGATAACGCTTCGGATTGCCGTCGGACCGCCGGGAAGCAACGATCACAAGGTGATCGAGGCGATGACCGAGGCCTTTGCCAACGAAAGCAGGACGGTGAGGTTGTCTCCGATCGCGACCGCCGGAGCGGCCGAAGCTCTCGCTCTGCTCGGTGCCGGCAGGGCCGACCTTGCGGTCGGTCGCGGCGATCTGGAAATGCCGGCCGACGCGCAAACAGTCGTCATCTTGCGCAAGAACTTCGTCGTGCTGTGGTCTTCTTCGGGACCGGCGGGCAAGGGCTCCAAGCGAAAGCCGACGCCGAAAATCAAGGAGATTGCCGATCTCGCGGGGCACAAGGTGGGGGTGATCGGCGCGACCCCGGCGAACGCCGCGTTGCTGAGAGTCATCCTGAGCGCCGCCGGTGTGGAGCCGGACAAGGTCACGGTCACTCAATTCGGCACTGGCCAGCTCGAGGAGCTGGCGCGTGACCCGAGTCTCGACGCCTTCATGGCTGTCGGTCCGCTCGACAGCAAGATAACTGCCGATGCCGTCGCCGCGACCGCCCGGGCGCGTGGCGAGCCGAAATTTCTCGCGATCGACGCATCGGAAGCCATCGCCTTGAAGCACCCGCGTTATGAATCGGAGGAAATTCCGCCAAGCATTTTCAATGCGAATCCAGCCTGGCCCGATGACAAGGTGGAGACCGTCAGTGTCAGCCATTTGATCGTCGCACGGAAAGCCTTGTCCGAAACGACAGTGTCAGCGTTTTACCGCCAGCAATTTGCCCTCCGGCAGGCGATTGCCAGACAGGTGCCTGGCGCTGCGCAAATCACCAAGCCGGACACCGAGAAGGAAGCCGAGCTTCCGGTACATCGGGGAGCGGCGGCCGTGATCGACGGGACCGAGCGGACCTTCCTCGACAGATATGGCGACTATTTCTGGTTTGCGCTCCTGCTTCTCTCCGGCATTGGCTCGGCCGGCGCCTGGCTGCGTCAATATCTGAATCGGGATGAACGCGACGAGAACACTGGCCATCGCAACAGAATTCTGGCGCTGGTTTCCAAGGTGCGCACTGCGGAGTTCGACCACGAACTGCTGGCCATGCAGCAGGAGGTCGACGCCATCATCGTCGAAACACTTGGCTGCTACGACGACGGCGCCATCGAGGAGGAGGAACTGGCAGCCTTCGGCCTGGTGCTCGAACTGTTCGATCATGCCCTCAGCGAGCGGCGCGCAGTGTTGCAAACCCCTCCTTCGAACGTGCTCGCCGCCCGGCGGTAGCGATACCGGTTTTGGTATCCGGGAGTTGCGTTCATGCGCGTTTCCTCGCCCATTCTTGGTGTGAGCGGTAAGGAGGCAATCGTGGTCTATCTGCGGGAAGGATCAAGCTGGTCCTAGCGTCGGTCTCGCCAGCTCGCGCTGACACCGGCGACATCACAGCTCGGGCAAACCCGACGGCGGCCTGCGCGCGTTGGCTGCTTGCTCGAAGGCATACGCCAGACGCAGCAGCTTGTGCTCGCTCCAGGCGCGCCCTGCGAAAGTGACGCCGAGTGGATAGTCGGGCGTGTCTTTGCCGTCGTTTGTCCCCGAGACGAAGCCGCCGGGCACCATGACGCTGGGATAGCCCGCCTTGGCGGCGATTACGGCGCCGTAGGCGCCGGGGAACAGCACCGCGTCGAGCTCGTGCTGGTTCATATAGGCGTCCATGCCGCGCGTCCTGGCGGAGAGCAGGTCCATGACACGTGCAGACTTGTACTCGGGCTCGCTCAGATCGCCCCTGGTCAAGTCAGCGGCGAGGAAGTGGTCCTGTCCGAAACGCAGCGCATTGTCGGCGTTTGCTGCGTTGAAGGCCACGATGTCGGCCATGGTCTTGATGTCAGTGTTGGTCGCCCAATCCCTCAGGTAGAGATTGAGATCGTGCTTCAGCTCGTACAGAAAGACGACCGGCGGCCTTGCGACCGTGCCTTTGTGGGCGCTGAGCGGATTGCGGTTGAGCACAGCCATGGTCGTGCCCGGCCCACCGATCCAGCCAAGTGTGGGCATGCTGGCGCGCACGATGACGGCGCCGAGATCCTCCAGCACCTTGATCACCTCAGCCATCAGCTTGGCCGACTTCGCCGGCAGCTTGCCGTAATAGCAATCGTTCAGCGGGTCAGCGGGGTCGCTCGGCACGCCGATGCGCGCGCCCTTCATCGCGTCGGCGACGAGGCCGGCGGTGTAGTCGGCCGGCCGCCGCTGCTCTTGCGTCGCTGGGTCGAGCGGGTCCTTGGCAGCCAGCACATTTCAGCAACATCGCGGCATCGCGCACCGTGCGCGTCATCGGACCGGCGGTGTCCTGGCTGTGCGCAAGCGGCAGGATGCCGGCGCGGCTGATCAGCCCGACGCTCGGTTTCACGGTGACGAGGCCGTTCAGGCTGGCGGGGTGCAGCAGCGAGCCCGAGGTTTCGGTACCGATCGAGGCCGCGCACAGTCCGGCCGCCACCGCGACCGCCGAACCCGAGCTTGAGCCCCCTGGGGTCAGAACCGGGATGCCGTGCTCGTCCATCAGCCCTGGTGCGTAGGGGTTCTTCACCTGCCCGCCCAGCGATGAATAGCCCGAGGGCATGTCGATCGCGAGCATGTTGGCGAACTCCGTCAGGTTCGCCTTGCCCAGGATCACCGCGCCGGCGCTCCGCAGCAGCTTGACGATGGTGGCATCATCCCTGGCGCGCGCGCCCTCCAGCGCCAGCGAGCCCGCCGTGGTCGGCTGTTCGTCTCCGGTCGCGATATTGTCCTTGAGTAGGATAGGGACGCCCGCCAGCGGCCGCTGGGCCGACGGCCTCGTGCCGTCGAGCGTGCCGGCGAGCGCATCGGGATTGAGTGCACGGACCGAGTTGAGCTTAGGCCCGTCGCGGTCATAGGCCGCGATGCGCGCGAGATAGAATTCCGCCAGCGCTCTCGCGGTGATCCGTCTGCCGGCCAAGGCATCGATGACGTCGCTCATGGGCGCGTGCGCGAGCATCTGCATGGTCGACGCCGGCGGCTCAGTCAGGCCAGCTCTAGGAAGCTCGGACATTTGCCTTTCCTTGCTCCATTCCATCGCGAGTGCGAGAGGCACTATCGTGGCGGATTTGGCGGGGAGGATCAATGAGGGGCGATGGGTTTCGCAAGCGCCAAGCCCATCTTACGAGCTGCCATCGAGCAATCGCTCCATGACGATCGTGCGTTCGTCACCATGATAGCTGTCGCGCGCCGCCCTGAATCCAAGGCCGGCGTAGAAGGTTTCAGCGGTGATTGAGGAAGAAAGGGTCAGCGAAGGGATGTTGCGCTCGCGTGCGGTACGCTCGATCTCGGCCATCAGCAGCTTGCCGATGCCGCGGGCCTGAACGTGTGGAGCGACGAAGACAGTGCGGACGACGGACCCGTCGAGGCTCGCGGTCCCGACGATGCGGCTGCGGATGGTAGCGACAAAAACGGTGCGTTGCCCAATGAGCTGCCGCACAGCGTCCGGACTGAAGCCGCGCACGATCCTTTCGATGACCTCGTTCGGATAATCCTTCGCGTTGGCTTCCCGCAGTGCACGCACGATGACCGCGCTGATATGAGCGGCGTCATCTTCAAGTGCAGGACGGATTGTGCATTCCATGGGCCACTCCAGTTCGCGGCGTGAAAAGCACAAAGACCGCTCGCTATTGCAGTCCCAGACCGCTGCAGTACCACGCCATGTCTTCGTGTCTCCAGCCGCGCTTGACGCCTGATTCCTTGCATTCATTGTAGGTCTTGAAGTTAGCTCCGTTTCGGCAGCCTGACGGATAGCTCCCAAAGCCGCCACCCGAGGTGGAACATGCGACCGAACTGGCCGCCGTGGTCGGGGCGACAGTGGCTTTGGGTGCTGCGTTCGCTGATGTGATCGACAAAATCAGCAAGCCCCCTAACGCAAGAACCGACGCTTTCATTGCATTCTCCTGATGGAACGATGCGTATACTATCTCAGGATGCATTATAGCTGGAGGCGCAACCTGAATGAAAGAGACCCGCGCTGCGGGCGCCCTCTGGTTTTCCATTCAACACCAAACCGGACAGCGTTGGTTCCTCTGAAGGAACGGTCAGGAGCTCAAGGCGTTTGAGGTAGCGAAAGGACACTTGCATGACCGAGAAATTCGATCCGGCACCGCCGGACAAGAACGCGGAAGATCTCAAGCGTGGCATCCGACGCGACAAGGCCAGGGACGACGAGCTGGACAAGGGCTTGAAGGACAGTTTCCCGGCGTCGGACCCGGTGAGCAGCACCCAGGCGTCCAAGGCAACACCGGACGCATGAAGGAGGGATAGACTATGGGCCTCGCAGCCTATGATATTGTTGGCAGGGACGGTGCCTGGCACGTCGACCACGATGGCGAAATCCGGAACACTTACCAGACCAAGGAAGCCGCTTTCGAGGCGGCTGTGGCCGCGGCATCGCTCGCCATGCGGCAGGGTCATTCCGTCCGGCTAACGGTGCCGGAGAGCGAGAACACCGTCGGCGCAGAAAATTCGGGCGGATGACCTTCGAGAGCATCCTGGTTCTACACGGCCGCCAGCAAATGGGCGGGCGCAAACGGCTTGCGCAAAAAGGTCGTGTTGGGCGGCAGCGGCGCCATCACCGTCCCGGACATCAGCACGATGTTGAGCCCCGGATGAGCACTGCGAGCGTATTCTGCGAGCTCAAGCCCGGTCATTCTCCCCGCGAGGTTGTGATCGGTGATGAGCGCCCGTAGCTCCGTGCCCGTCGACGCCACAATAAGCTCCGCGGCTTCCGCAGTGGCGCACTCGACGACTTCGAACCCTTCGTCCTTGAGAAGGTCGGACAGAACTTCGCGCTGGAGTGAGTCGTCCTCGACCAGCAGCATGACGAAATTCGACATGCGGTCATTCCCAACTTATCGGATGTTAATGCGCATCCCGGAAGATTGTTCGGTTGTGATGTCTTCGTTCGGCGCTCCTTGCGCCACGGCATGATCAGTCGAACATGTTGCATTCTCCTTGAGGTTTCGACGCAGGCGCCGAAGCGGGGATCGAACAGGAGCGGCAATGGCAATCGTCTTCATCACCGGCAGCACGGACGGTCTGGGCCGCGCAGCTGCCCAGTCTCTGCTCGAACAGGGCCACCAGGTCGTCCTGCACGCACGATCAGCGGAACGTGCGACCGCAATCTCCGAGCTTGAATCGCATTCCGCACGGGTCGTGATCGGCGATCTCAAGAGCGCCGCCCAGACGAGACACGTGGCAGATCAGGTCAACGCAATCGGACGAATGGACGCGGTCATCCACAACGCCGGGGTCTATACCGAGCGCAGCCGCGGCCCGACGCCCGAAGGCCACGCCACCACCCTGGCGGTCAACACGCTCGCGCCCTATTTGCTCACCGCCCTGATGAAGCGCCCCGATCGCCTGGTGTATCTCAGCAGCGGACTACATCGCGGCGGAGAGGGATCGTTGAGCGATCTCGACTGGACGAGGCGAACCTGGGATCCGGCCAAGGCGTACGCGGAGAGCAAGCTGCACATGGTCGCACTGGCCTTTGCCTTGGCGCGGCGTTGGCCGCAGGTGCTGAGCAACGCCGTCGATCCCGGCTGGGCGCGCACCAAAATGGGCGGTGCCGGAGCGCCGGTCGGCGTGGCCACCGGACAACGGACGCAGACCTGGCTCGCTGTGAGCGATGATCCCGCCGCCCTGGTCAGCGGTCGTTACTGGCATGACCTCCGGCAACAAGAGCCGGCGCACGAAGCAGTTGATCCCGATTTTCAGGAGCGGCTTCTGGACAGGCTGGGCGAGTTGACGGGAGTGATGCTTCCACCGGCGTAGAAGCAATTCGCCTGAAGCCCACATCTTCCCAAAGCGTCCGGAGGCCGATGCTGCCTCTCATGCGCACGGCATTGCCACGTGCTGCATGATGGCATAATGCCCCTGTTTTGCCCGACGAGTCAAACGAAATTCTGAAAATCAAAAATTCAATCCGAACAAGCCCCTCGCTACTGTGCATGGGGTTGTTTTCGCGTTTTTTGTTTTCGGTCCCGAAAAGCGCGGACCGGACCTGTCTCGCCGCGCTCGCGGCGGCCTAAAGCCGTCGCCTCAGCTGTCCACCTTCAGCGCGGCGATGAAGGCTTCCTGCGGGATGTCGACCTTGCCGAACTGCCGCATCTTCTTCTTGCCTTCCTTCTGCTTCTCCAGAAGTTTGCGCTTACGCGTGATGTCGCCGCCGTAGCACTTTGCGGTGACGTCCTTGCGCAGCGCGCGCACCGTCTCGCGCGCGATCACCTTGCCGCCGATCGCCGCCTGGATCGGGATCTGGAACATGTGCGGCGGGATCAAATCCTTCATCTTCTCGACCATGGCGCGGCCGCGGCCTTCGGCGCGGGTGCGATGCACCAGCATCGAGAGTGCGTCGACCGGCTCGTTGTTGACCAGGATCTGCATCTTGACGAGATCGGCCGGCTTGTAGTCGGTGAGATGATAGTCGAACGAGGCGTAGCCCTTGGAGACCGACTTCAGGCGGTCGTAGAAGTCGAACACGACCTCGTTGAGCGGCAGATCGTATTTCACCATCGCGCGGGAGCCGACATAGGTCAGCTCCTTCTGCGAGCCGCGGCGGTCCTGGCACAGCTTCAGCACGCTGCCGAGATATTCGTCGGGGGTGAGGATCGTGGCCTCGATCCAGGGCTCCTGGATCTCCGCGATCTTGACCACGTCCGGCATGTCGACAGGATTGTGAATCGAGATTTCCTGTCCGTCGGTCAGGCTCATCTTGTAGATCACGCTCGGCGCGGTCGCGATCAGGTTGAGATCGAATTCGCGCGACAGACGCTCCTGGATGATCTCCAGGTGCAACAGCCCGAGGAAGCCGCAGCGGAAGCCGAAGCCGAGTGCGGCCGAGGTCTCCATCTCGTAGGAGAAGCTGGCATCGTTGAGGCGTAGCTTGCCCATCGCCGCGCGCAAGGTCTCGAAGTCGTCGGCGTCGGCGGGGAACAGGCCGCAGAACACCACGGGAATGGCCGGCTTGAAGCCCGCCAGCATCTCGGTGACCGGCTTCCTGTCGTCGGTGATGGTATCGCCGACACGGGTGTCGGCCACTTCCTTGATCGCGGCGGTGATGAAGCCGATCTCGCCGGGGCCGAGCTCGTCGACCTGCGTCATCTTCGGGGTAAAGAAGCCGACGCGCTCGATGTCATAGGCCGCGCCCGTGCCCATCATGCGGACCCGGCTGCCCTTCTTCATGACGCCGTCGACGACGCGGATCAGCACCACCACGCCCAGATAGACGTCGTACCAGCTGTCGACCAGCAGCGCCTTCAGGGTCGCTTCGCGGTCGCCCTTCGGCGGCGGCAGGCGGGTGACGATCGCTTCCAGCACGTCGGGCACGCCGAGACCGGTCTTGGCCGAGATCATCACGGACTCGGACGCGTCGATGCCGATGACGTCCTCGATCTGTTGCTTGACCTTCTCCGGCTCTGCGGCGGGAAGATCGACCTTGTTCAGGACCGGAACGATCTCATGCCCCGCATCGAGCGCGTGGTAGACGTTGGCGAGCGTCTGCGCCTCGACGCCCTGGCTGGCGTCGACCACCAGCAGGGAACCCTCGCAGGCCGCCAGCGACCGCGAAACTTCGTAGGCGAAGTCGACATGGCCGGGCGTATCCATCAGGTTGAAGATGTAATCCTTGCCGTCCTTGGCGCGGTAGGCGAGGCGAACCGTCTGCGCCTTGATGGTGATGCCGCGCTCGCGCTCGATGTCCATGGAATCGAGCACCTGCTCCTTGCCCGCCATTTCCCGGTCGGTGAGGCCGCCGGTCATCTGGATCAGGCGGTCGGCCAGCGTCGATTTGCCATGGTCGATATGGGCGACGATGGAGAAATTGCGGATGTTGGAAATGGGGACGGTCGTCATGGGCGCGGGATACCACTCACATCCCCGTGCGGCAACCATATTGCTGTATTTTCAGGGCCTTTGTTCACGCCAAGCTGATTCCACGAAGGCCCGAAACGCGCTACGCAACGCCTGATGTCCAGGCCCATGACGACGACCTCGATCCCGTCTGCCCGAGCGCGCGCGAAGACCCGGGTGAGCTATGCCCGCTTTCGCGCCTGGCTGGTTGCCAGCGCGACCCGCCCCGAGGCGCGCCTCTGGCTGGTGATCCAGCTCGCCATCCTGCATGCGGTGCTCTGGACCTTCATCCTGATCAATCTCAAGGCAGCGCAGGACGTTCACATGGACGTCGCGGAAGCCTGGGGCTGGGGGCAGAAATTCCTCTGGGGCTATGGCAAGCACCCGCCGCTGTCGGGCTGGGTCGCCGGCCTCTGGTTCACAGTGTTCCCGCCGACGGACTGGGCGACCTATGCGCTGGCGATGGCGACCGTCGGCACCGGTATGGTGATCTGCTGGCTCATCGCGCTGCGCGTCGTGGATGCGCGGCGCGCGTTCCTGGTCGTGGTGATGGTCGCGCTCTACCCGATCTTCAATTTCAAGGGTTTCAAGTACAATCCCGACCTGCTCCAGCTCGTCACCTTGCCGCTCCTCGTGCTCGCTTATCTCAATGCGTTCGAGAAGCGGAGCTGGCAGTCCGGAGTGTTGCTCGGCCTTGCCGGCGCGCTGGCGCTGATGACCAAATACTGGGTGCTGACCATGATCGGCGCCATCGGGCTTGCCGCGCTGATCCATCCGGAGCGAATGAGATTCCTGTCGTCGCCGGCACCGTGGGTTGCGATCGCGACGATGGTGGTGGCGATGATCCCGCACATCGTGTGGCTGGCGGACGCGCATTTCGTGCCGCTGACCTATGCCGGCGATACCTACAGCCTCGAGGACAGCGGCCAGGTGCATCAGCTCGTGACCGGCTATGCCCTGCATAATGTCGCGCTGCTGGCATTGCCGGTGGCGCTGGCCGCGCTGGCGATGGCGCTGGTGCCACCTTGGTTCAGGCTGCTCCTGCGTGCGCCCTTGCGCATCGTCACGCGGGACTGGGCGCGCGGCGCGAATTCCAGCGTGAACCTTTCGCAGGCGCGCAACGTCTGGCTCATTCAGATCATCGTCGCGGTCGGCCCCGCGCTCGGTGCGCTGGCCTTCAGCATCTACATGAAGACCGATTGGGGCATCTCGCTGTTCTTCCTGGTGCCCTTGGCGCTGGTCGCGATCCCGGCGTTGCGGGTGCAGAGCGCTGCGCTGTTCAACATTGTCGCGATCTGGCTCGTGCTCAGCGTTGCCACGCTCATTGCCTCGCCCTGGATCGCCGCCCGCGAGATGGCGGCCAATGCCGGCAATACGGCGACTTACGGCGCGCGCTCGGATCTCGCGCGCGAGCTGACGCAGGCTTGGCACGCGCGCTTCGCCTCGCACTGGGCGGTCGTCGCCGGCACCATGGAATCGATCCAGCCGATGGTGTTCTACAGCCCGGATCATCCGGCCGCGTTCACGCCGCTAGAGGCCTGGGGGTCCGGATTGATTTCGCCCGATGACGTCAAGCGATACGGCTTCATCGGCGTGTTCGACCCGGCCGATGGTCGCCTGCCGGCGTTCGAAAAATGGGTGTCCGAAGTTGCGCCGAAGGCCGAGCGCATCGTAATGACGACGCGCCGTTTCACTCACGGCAAAGCCGGTCCGTCGATGAGCTGGAACATCTACATCGCGCCGCCGGGGAATTGATCGAAGCGAATCCGCCTAAATCCCTTCCTCGTTGAATTTGCTTTCAACGAGTTCGGTGATCGCCGCGAGCGCGGCTTCGGCATCATCGCCGGACGCAGCGACCGTGATGGTGGTGCCGGGACCGGCGGCGAGCATCATCAGGCCCATGATCGAGGTGCCGCCGACGGTTTCGCCGCCGCGCGTCACCCAGACCTGCGCGCTGAAACGCTCGACGGCCTGGACGAACTTGGCGGAGGCCCGCGCGTGCAGGCCGCGCTTGTTGATGATCAGGAGGTCCTTGGAGATCGCGCCCGCGGGCACGCCCGTCCCGGCTTGCGGCGCCTCGTCGCTCATTTGCCGGCGAGGACGCGGCTGGCGATGGTGACGTATTTGCGGCCGGCTTCCTGGGCCATCGCGATCGCGTCGGGGAGCGGACGCTCCTCGCGCACCTTGGCGAGCTTCACCAGCATGGGAAGGTTGATGCCCGCGAGCACTTCGACCTTCGGCCGGCTCATGCAGGATATTGCCAAATTGGACGGCGTGCCGCCGAACATGTCCGTGAGGATCGCGACGCCGTCGCCGGAATCGACGCGGTTAACCGCCTCGATAATGTCGCTTCGACAGAGATCGGAATCATCTTCGGCGCCGATCGTGATCGCTTCGATTTGCTTTTGTGGGCCCATGACATGTTCAAGCGCTGCCTTGAATTCGTCGGCAAGGCGCCCGTGGGTCACAAGTACTAGACCAATCATCGGAAAACTCCTCGCGGGCGCTTTTGGTGCACCGCACGAACGCGCCACTTTGACCATCCAGAGCCCCCGCGCAAGAGGGGATGTTGCGTATCTCCCTGAATCTAGACGGATGGATAAGGGGAGCTGCGCCGGTCTATTCGGTCGCGAGTGTGGGGTTCATATGGTTACCATTTCCCTTCAAACAATCGCCTGAAGGGTTAACGGGAGATGAACTCTTGGTAGTGGTCAAGGCCGCGACAACCAGAGGAAGGGGCAAATAGTCGCGGCCGACTGGGATTCGTGGTATTTCGACACCTAAAATGGCTGTTTTCAGGGATTGGGCCGGCGGCAGCCGCTCCGCATCCGCGGCGTCCAGATCGACCACGAGGCCGACGGTCGCATGCTCCACAAAGTCGCAGCGGCGGATTCCCAGCCCCCGGATCTCGATCAGGCCGGCCAGAACCGGGGCGGGGCGGACCTCAATTTCGCGGCCGACTGTCGCCAGATGGACACGGTCATCACCGACCAGAACGGCCGTTTCGAGCACGCCGCTGCGTCCTGCCATGATCAAATCGAAGGCAAGGCGCGACTTGCCGGAGCCCGAGGGCCCGCGGATCAGCACCGCCAGATCTCCAACCTTGACCGCCGAGGCGTGAACGCTGGGCCCACCGTCGCTCATAGCGCCGGCAGCCTCACCACGAAACGCGCGCCGACAACACTGGGCGCGCCGTCCTCGTCCGCCGGGCCGAGGCGGTTCTCGGCCCAGATGCGTCCGCCATGCGCGTCGACGATCTGCTTGGAGATCGACAGGCCGAGGCCGGAGTTCTGGCCAAAGCCCTGATGAGGGCGGTCGGTGTAGAAGCGCTCGAAGATGCGCTCCAGCGCGTCGTCGCGGATTCCGGGGCCGTCGTCGTCGACCACGATCTCGATCTCTCCGCGTACGCGGCGGCAGGTGAGGCGCACCTTGTTGCCGGGCTCGGAGAAGGACTGTGCGTTCGAGAGCAGGTTGGAGACCACTTGTCCTAGCCGCGAATCGTGGCCGGTCACGGCGAAATTGTCGGTCGGGCTGCGGCCCTCGAAACGCATTTCGACCGCGACGTCATGGCCGAGCTTGGTTTCATTGGCGACGGAGACGAGCGTCGTCAGCAGGCGGCGCAGGTCGACCGGAATCGCATCCTGGCGCTGCAGTTCTGCATCGAGACGGCTGGCGTCGGAGATGTCCGAGATCAGCCGGTCGAGCCGCTTGACGTCATGCTCGATCACCTCGAGCAGGCGCGCGCGGCTGTTCTCGTTGCGCGCCAGCGGCAACGTCTCGACCGCGGAGCGCAACGAGGTCAACGGGTTCTTCAATTCGTGCGCGACGTCGGCGGCGAACATCTCGATCGCTTCGATGCGGCTGTAGAGTGCACTGGTCATGTCGCGCAGCGCACCGGAGAGATGGCCGATCTCGTCGCGACGACGGGTGAAGTCGGGAATTTCGACGCGGGTCCTGATCCGGCGGCGGATCAGCTCGGCGCTATCGGCGAGCCGGCGGACCGGACCTGCGATCGTGCTGGCGAGCAGCAGCGACAGCATGATCATGACCGCGGCGGCGACGCCGCCCACTTTGAGGATGGCGAGGCGCTCGGCGGTGACCATCTGGTCGATGTCGTCGCCCTGCGTCGACAGCATCAGCGCGCCATGGATGGCGCGCGAGCGCAGCACGGGGACCGCGACAGAGACGATCACCTCGCCGCGCGCATTGACCCGCACCATCGAGCGCTTCTGGCCCTGGAGCGCGTCGCCGACCTCCGCATAGCCATTGCCGTTCTCGGGGCCGAGCTCGCGATAGAGCGGCAGGTCGCCGCGATTGAGCCAAGTACGGACCGCGACCATGCCGCGTTCGACCATGCCAGGCTTCTCGGCGGACACTGACGGCAGGGGGAAGCGCACCACGGTATCGAGGCTGCGGCTATCGACCAGCAGGCTGCCGTTCGGGTCGTAGATGCGGGCGCGCGTCTTGGTCGGCGAGATCAGCGTGCGCAGCACCGGTGCCACGCGCTCCGGATTGATCGGAAAATCCAGCGGGGAATACTCGTCCGAGCCGCCATAGGTCTCGCCCGGCTTGAGGTCGAGCAACCGGTCGGGGTCGATGGTGATGGCGTTGGTCTGCACCGTCGCGGACGCCGCGATCGCGCCGGCGATGATTTCCGCCTGCACCAGCAGGCTCTGCGCGCGCGCGTCGATCAGGCCGGCGCGGAATTGCGACAGATAGAGGATGCTCGCCACCAGCGCGACCAGGCCGGCGAGGTTGAGCGAGACGATGCGGCGGGTCAGGCTCGAGAAGGACAGCGCGAAGAAGAACTGCCCGGCCCGCTTCAGCCAGTTCAGCGGACGCCAGCCCCGCACGGCCGGCTTGTCCTCAGCCAATTGATCCGGAGCGCCGTGGGCGGTGACGTCCTCGGCGTTCTGGTTCTCGTCAGGCTGCGTTCGGTCAAGCAATGCTCACGCCCGCGTTAGGACAGCTCGTGCGAAGGTCCCCGCATCCTAGAGCCATCCCGGTCCCGATGGAATCAGAACCGGCGATGCTCTCGGTCTTTCGTGGAGGCGCGTGCGCCTCAGGCTTCCTTGAAGCGGTAGCCGACGCCGTAGAGCGTCTCGATCATCTCGAACTCGTTGTCGACCACCTTGAACTTCTTGCGCAGCCGCTTGATGTGGCTGTCGATGGTGCGGTCGTCGACATAGACCTGGTCGTCATAGGCGGCGTCCATCAGCGCGTTGCGGCTCTTCACCACGCCGGGCCGGGTCGCGAGCGCCTGCAGGATCAGGAATTCGGTGACGGTCAGCGTCACCGGCTCGTTTTTCCAGGTGCAGGTGTGCCGTTCAGGATCCATGCGCAGCAGGCCGCGGTCGAGCGCCTTGGCGTCGTTCTCCTTCGGCGTGACGGTCGGGTCCTTCGGCGCCGAACGGCGCAGCACCGCCTTGACGCGCTCGACCAGCAGGCGCTGCGAGAACGGTTTGCGGATGAAGTCGTCGGCGCCCATCTTGAGGCCGAACAGCTCGTCGATCTCTTCGTCCTTCGAGGTCAGGAAGATCACCGGCAGGTCGGATTTCTGCCGCAGCCGGCGCAACGTCTCCATGCCGTCCATGCGCGGCATCTTGATGTCGAGGATGGCAAGATCGGGCTGGGTGGTGCGGAAACCGTCGAGCGCTGAGGCGCCGTCGGTATAGGTCATGATGCGATAGCCTTCGGCCTCCAGCGCGATCGAGACGGATGTGAGAATGTTGCGGTCGTCGTCGACCAAAGCGATTGTGGGCATGAGCCTCTGCTTTCTGCTTTCCGTTTGGGTCGTGGCTTGAAAACGGCGAGCAATCCACTGATGCGCCGCATACATGGGTGCCGATGTTGGCATTCGAACCTTGTCACCGAGCAATGCAAGCTAGGCTGAAGTGTGACCAAGTTCCACGAAACACGGCAGATTCGCCGCATCTCGACCCATAACCGGGCCCCGGTTTACCCGAAAAAAGGCCCTCCATGCAACCACCTGACCCGAGAAAGCCGATGCAACCGACCCCCGACTTCGACCCCGGAAAGCTCGCCAAATCGCTGCTGCGGCGGTCACGGCAGGGGGCCTTGGCGACATTGATGGCCGGCAGCGGCGATCCTTATTGTTCCCTGGTCAATCTGGCGAGCCATCCGGATGGCTCTCCGATCCTGCTGATCTCAGGATTGGCCGTGCACACCAGGAACATCCTGGCCGACAGCCGGGTGTCCTTGATGCTGGACGAGCGGGCGGCGGGCGATCCACTGGAAGGTGCCCGGATCATGCTGTCCGGCCATGCCGAGCCGGCCGATGCCGACAAGGATCTGCTCCGGCGACGGTATCTCAATGCTCATCCCTCAGCGGGAGCCTTTGTTTCCTTTAAAGATTTCTCTTTCTTTCGGATCCGGCCTACGGGAACCCATCTGGTCGCCGGCTTCGGCCGGATCGTCGACCTCAAGCCGGAGCAATTCCTGACCGACCTCACGGGGGCCGAGGACTTGCTGACGGCGGAGGAGGGCGCGGTGGAGCACATGAATGCCGACCACCGCGAGGCCATGGGCCTCTATGCAACAAAACTGCTCGGTGCTGCCGCGGGCGACTGGCGCTGCACCGGCTGCGACCCGGAGGGCCTCGACATGCAGGACGGCCAGACCGTCTTGCGGCTGGATTTTCCGGAGCGGGTGGCTGATGGCACGGCGCTGCGCAAGATGCTGGTTCGCCTCGCCGGCGAAGCGCGCACCAGGATGAACCAGAGCGCAACACATTGAACGCTGCTGCCCATCGCCGCGACCCAAGTTCGTTACCGGTCAGAAGGCGGCGGCGAGAGCGTCATGACAGAATGGAATAGACGGACGCTGGTTGCGGGTTTGACGCTCGCGATCACCGCATCGCTTGTCACGCCTAGCGTCGCCCAGAAAGGTCTCGCCGCGGAGAGCGCGCGGATCAACACCCTCATGAGCGCCGGCAGATATTCGGAAGCACTGCCTTTGGCGCAAGGTATGGTCGCGAACCTGGAGAAGAGCGACACAGGTCGCGAACTCGCCGCCGCGCTGAACAACCTCGGCCAGGTTCATGCCGGTCAGGGCCACGACGATCTGGCGGAGCCGCTCTACAAGCGCGCCATCATGCTGATGGAAAAGTCGCTCGGTCTCGAAACCCCGTTGATCGGAGCCGAACTGAGCAACCTCGCCGCGCTCTACCAGCGGCAGAGCCGCTACGCCGAGGCTGAGCCGCTGTTCAAGCGCGCGCTCGCCGTTCGCGAGAAGGGATTGTCGCGCGAGCATCCCGATGTCGGCCAGTCACTCAATAATCTCGCCACGCTCTATGTGAAGCAGCAGCACTATGCCGAAGCCGAGCCGCTGTTTCAGCGGGCGCTCGCGATCTACCAGAAGGCTGGCGGCTCCGAGCATCCGGCGGTGGCCACCGTCCTGAACAATCTCGGCCAGGTCTATCGCGATCTCAATCGCGATGCGGACGCGGAAGCGCCGATCAAGCGCTCGCTCGCGATCCGGGATAAGGTGCTGGGACCGGATCATCCCGACGTCGCCCGCTCGCTGAACAATCTCGCCGGCCTCTACGAGCACCAGCAGCGCTACGGTGACGCCGAGCCGCTCTATCGTCGCGCGCTGGTCATCCGCGAAAATGCACTCGGGCCCGATCATCCCGAGGTCATGACCTCGACCGGCAATCTGGCTTATTTCCTCTACGTGGCCGGGCGCGCCGCGGACGCATTGCCGTTCGCGGAAAGGACTCTTCGGGGCGATCGCGCCCAGTTGCGCATCGTCTTGCCGGTCCTGTTCGCCGCGCGCCAACAAGATCTGCTGTCCGGCGACAAGGCGCTCGACGAGGCCCTCGCCGCGATCCAGCGCGGCACGCAATCCTCCGCCGCATCCGCCGTGAACAAGCTCGCGGTTCGGCTTGCCGCCGGCAGCGACCGGCTCGCCGAGCTGGTGCGCCGGGATCAGGATCTCGCGGCTGAGTCAGAGGCACTCGACAAGGCGATCGTTGCCGCAGTGTCGAAGCAATCCGCGCAGCGCGATCTCGCAACCGAACAGCGCAGCCGCGCGCGGATTGCAATGATTGCCAACGAGCGTGCGGGCTTGCAGAAGACGCTCGCGGTCGAGTTTCCCGACTACGCGTCACTCTCCAATCCGCTGCCGTTGACGGCAAAGGACATCCGGCTGCTGCTGTCGGCCGACGAGGCGATGGTGCTCTATTCCGTCGTCGACAAGCAGAGCTATGTCATCGCGATCACGCGCGAGGGCGTCGACTGGAAGGCCATCCCACTCGGCGCGGATGCGCTGACGCAGAAGGTGACGGCATTCCGCAAGGGACTCGACGTCGGCAAAGCGCGCGACGCCTCCGGCAAATCCGGATTGTTCGATCTGGCGCTCGCCAACGAGCTCCATGTCGCGCTGCTCGGTCCGGTCGAGGCGTTGACAAAGCACAAGCACAGCCTGCTGGTGGTGCCGTCGGCTGCGCTGACCGCATTGCCGTTTCATCTGCTCGTCACGGAGAAGCCGCAGGCTGCGATCCCGGACACGCTCGAAGGCTATCGCGGCGCCGCCTGGCTGCTGCGGCGCCAGGCCGTCTCGGTGCTGCCGTCGGTGGGCAGTCTGAAATCGCTGCGGGCCTTCGCGCGTCGGGATCAAAGCGTGAAGCCGATGACCGGCTTCGGCGATCCCGTGTTCAATCCTGCACTGGAAGGGCCCGCCGAGCGGCGCGCCGCGAACGGCAAGGTCGCCGCGCGCAGCATCGCGACCATCGCCTATAGTGATTTCTGGCGCGGTGCCGGCGTCGATCGCGCGCGGCTTGCGCAGGCGCTGCCGCAACTGCCCGACACCGCCGATGAGTTGAACGCGGTGGCCAGGGATGTCGGGGCTTCCGAGGCCGACATTCATCTCGGCCGCGACGCCAGCGAGACGACGCTCAAGCGTGCAGCGCTTGCTCAATACGGCATCATCTACTTTGCCACCCACGGCCTCGTTGCCGGCGACATCAAGGGACTGGGTGAGCCCTCGCTCGCGCTCTCCATTCCCGATCAGCCCACTGAACTCGACGACGGTCTACTCACCGCGAGTGAAGTCGCTCAGCTCAAGCTCAATGCGGATTGGGTTGTGCTGTCGGCCTGCAACACCATCGCGGGCGACAAGCCCGGCGCCGAGGCCCTGTCGGGACTGGCGCGCTCGTTCTTCTACGCCGGTGCGCGCGCGCTCCTGGTCTCGCATTGGGCCGTGGATTCGGAAGCTGCCACCCGCCTGACCACGATGACTTTCGAGCTGCTCAAAAACGAACCACAAATCGGGCGTGCCGAAGCCTTGCGCCGCGCGATGTTAACCTACGTTGACGACACCTCGTCTCCGCGCAACGCCTATCCTGCGATATGGGGGCCCTTCGCGCTCATCGGCGAAGGCGCGGTACGATAGGGTGGCCTTGGAATTTTCATCGAGACCGTCTTGGGCATTGTGCGTCGCAATAACCTTGTGAAACGCCGAAACGCGCATTTGGTTGCGCGATCATTGTTGATTTTTTGATGCGCCTGCTCAGAGCTGACATGCGCGACGTTTGGCGCGGTCCTTGAATAAACCAAATCCGAAGGGATCAGCTTGGCAACGCCTGCGTTCATCAGTATTAGGTCGTTCCAACCGAGGCCGAACGGCCTGTAATCACGGTGACCGCGGCGGCGCCAAGCATGATCGCGCTGAGTGGGTTCTAGGAGGATTTTTCGTGCAAGAGACGGGCGTGCGCAACGGTGCCTTCGGCGCCGACAAATTCGGCTTAAAGAATCTCAAGCAGGTTCACTGGAACCTCGGTGCGCCGCAACTCTATCAATACGCGCTCTCCGCGGGCGAGGCGGTGCTGTCGGCCGATGGCGCGCTCTGCGCCGACACCGGCGAGTTCACCGGCCGCAGCCCCAAGGACAAATTCACGGTGCGTGACGCCACCACCGACAAGAAGATGTGGTGGGCCGGCAACCAGTCGATCACCGCAGAGCAGTTCGAGACGCTCTACCAGGACTTCCTCAAGCACGCCGAAGGCAAGTCGCTGTTCGCACAGGACCTCTATGGCGGCGCCGATCCGGCTTATCGCATCAAGACCCGCGTCTTCACCGAGCTCGCCTGGCACTCGCTGTTCATCCGCACGCTGCTGATCCGTCCCGAGGCGATCGAGCTCTCGGCGTTCGTGCCCGAGCTCACCATCATCGACATGCCGAGCTTCCGCGCCGATCCGAAGCGCCATGGCTGCAAGTCGGAGAATGTCGTCGCGATCGATTTCGCCCGCAAGATCGTGCTGATCGGCGGGTCTTACTATGCCGGCGAGATGAAGAAGTCGGTCTTCACCACGCTGAACTACTATCTGCCCGAGCGCGGCGTGATGCCGATGCATTGCTCGGCCAATGTCGGCGCCAAGGGCGATGCGGCGATCTTCTTCGGCCTGTCCGGCACCGGCAAGACCACGCTGTCAGCCGATCCGAACCGCACGCTGATCGGCGATGACGAGCACGGCTGGGGCCCGAACGGCGTCTTCAACTTCGAAGGCGGCTGCTACGCCAAGTGCATCAAGCTGTCGCAGGAAGCCGAGCCCGAGATCTATGCCGCCTCGACCCGCTTCGGCGCGGTGCTCGAGAACTGCGTGTTGGACGAAGACACCCGCGTGGTCGATTTCGACGACGGCTCCAAGACCGAGAATACGCGCTCGGCCTATCCGCTCGAGTTCATCCCGAACGCCTCGCGCACCGGCCGCGCACCGCAGCCGAAGAACGTGGTGATGCTCGCCGCCGACGCCTTCGGCGTGCTGCCGCCGATCGCCAAGCTCTCGCCGGCGCAGGCAATGTATCACTTCCTGTCGGGCTACACCGCCAAGGTCGCTGGCACCGAGCGCGGTCTCGGCAATGAGCCGCAGCCGGAATTCTCGACCTGCTTCGGCTCGCCCTTCCTGCCGCTCGACCCCTCCGTCTACGGCAACATGCTGCGCGACCTGATCGCCCAGCACAATGTCGACTGCTGGCTGGTCAACACGGGATGGACCGGCGGCAAGTACGGTACCGGCTCGCGCATGCCGATCAAGGTGACGCGCGCGCTGCTGACCGCGGCCCTCGACGGCTCGCTTCGCAACGTCGAATTCCGCACCGATAAATATTTCGGCTTCGCGGTCCCGACCGCGCTGCCGGGCGTGCCGAGCGAGATCCTCAACCCGGTCAACACCTGGAAGGACAAGGACGAGTTCGACAAGACCGCCCGCGCGCTGGTCGGCATGTTCCAGAAGAACTTTGCCAAGTTCGAAGCCCAGGTCGACGCCGAGGTCCGCGCCGCTGCACCGGACGTGAAGCTCGCGGCGGAGTAAGCTTGCGTCGTTTGAAATTCGAAAGGGCGGCCGTGAGGCCGCTCTTTTGGTTTTCGAGATGTCTCTCTACCGTCATTGCGAGCGCAGCGAAGCAATCCAGAATCCCTCCGCGGAAACAGTCTGGATTGCTTCGCCGCGCTCGCAATGACGAACTTGCGGAAGCAGCTACGCCTTGAAATACGCGATCTGCGTGCTCGTCGCGAGCAGCCTTCCGTGGGGCGACCACAGCTCGGCGTTCTGGTCGGCGTAGCTCTTGTGCATGATCTTTGAATCTGCGGTCGCCAGCACGCGGGTGATGTCCTCGGCCGCGAGTTCTTCGCTGTCAGTGTGGAAATACGTCGTCAGCGACACCGTGCCGAACGGCACCAGCTCGCGCCGCGCGTGGAAGATGCGGCCGAAGAAGGCGTCCGACATCGACATCAGCGACGGCATGTCCAGCTTGCGCGGCTCGCGATCACTGATCCAGAGCTTTGAGTAAGTGCTGGCGAGTTCGGGCTTGGACGGGCCGATCCGCATCTCGCCCTCGACGAACCGGAATTCATACTGGTTGGCCCAGGACGCCGCGATCTTTGGGAACGGCATCGTCTCTTCGAACGGCTTTGCATCCGGATATTGCGCCACCCTGTGGTCCCAGGACGGCCGGCGTTCGGCGAACACCGCGGTGGCGAGGGTTGCGACCTCGCCGCCGCCTTGCGACAGTTCGACGCTCCAGTGCTGGCTGGAGCGGTTGGCCTTCACCAGTCGCACGTCGAGATCGAACGGCCCCTTGGCGATCGGCGCGCAGTAATTCACGGTGAGCGCCAGCGGATCGCCGGCACGTTCCGGATGCTCGATCAGCGCGCGCAAAATGGTCGCGGCCGTGACGCCGCCGAACGGGCCGACAAAGGCCCAGTAATCGTCGCTGGTGTGTCCCTGCCAGCTCGAGTCACCGGCGGTGACGCGGGTGGCGTCGTCGAAAGGGTGCGGGAGCTTGGCGTGCATTGCTTGATCCGGCGTTCAATGACGGACGTCATATCACGTCCGCCGCCGGCTTGTGCAATTACCTCGTGGGTAACCGATTTCACGCAGCGGAAAATTAGCCGGCGACATCGCGCAGGGTCGGCAGCAGCGGTGTGGTCGGATTGACCGGCACGTTCCAGATCTCCTCGGCATATTCGCGGATGGTGCGGTCGGAGGAGAACCATGCCATGCGCGCGACGTTGAGGATCGAGGCACGCGTCCAGGCCGGCGCCACCTGCCAGCGCGCATCGACGCTACGTTGCGCATCGTAATAGGAATCGAAGTCGGCGCTGACCATGTAATGGTCGAGATAACGCAGCGCGTGCGCGATGGATTCGAAGCGGCCGGGATCGCCGGGCGAGAACTCGCCGGTGCCTATGGCATTGATGGCGCGCTGGAGCTTGGGCGAATTGCGGATCACGTCCGAGGCGTCCAGCCCCTGCTTGCGCCGGATCATCACGTCACCGGCTTCCATGCCGAAGATCGCGATGTTCTCCGCGCCGACATGGTCGCGGATCTCGATGTTGGCGCCGTCGAGCGTGCCGATGGTGAGGGCGCCGTTCAGCGACAGTTTCATGTTGCCGGTGCCGGAGGCTTCCATGCCGGCTGTCGAGATCTGCTCGGAGAGGTCGGCAGCGGGAATGATCACTTCGGCAAGGCTGACATTGTAGTCGGGCAGGAACACGACCTTGAGCTTGCCGCCGATGGCGGGATCGTCGTTGACGACTTCCGCAACATCGTTGATGAGTTTGATGATCAGCTTGGCGTAGCGGTAGCTCGCCGCCGCCTTGCCCGCAAAGATCTTCACCCGCGGCACCCAGTTGCCGTTGGGGTCGTCCTTGATCGACTGGTACAGCGCGACCGTCTCGATGACATTGAGAAGCTGGCGCTTGTATTCGTGGATGCGCTTGATCTGCACGTCGAACAGCGCGTTCGGGTCGACCTTGATGCCGAGCCGCTCGCCGATCAGGCGCGCCAGCGCGGTCTTGTTGTGAAGCTTGACTGCACGGAACTTCTTCTGGAATTCGACGTCGCTGGCGCGGGCCTCGATCAGGCTGAGCTGCGTCGGATCGTCGAGCACGGCATCGCCGCAAGTCTCGCGCAACAGATCGGTCAGCTTCGGATTCGCCAGCATCAGCCAGCGGCGGAAGGTGATGCCGTTGGTCTTGTTGGTGATGCGGCCAGGATAGAGATGGTTGAGGTCGTGGAACACGGTCTCGCGCATCAGGTCCGAATGCATCGCCGAGACGCCGTTGATGCGGTGCGAGCCGACGAAGGCGAGCTGGCCCATGCGCACGCGCCGGCCGCTCCGCTCATCGATCAGCGAGACCGAGGCGCGGAAGTCGATGTCGCCGGGGGCGCGCGCCTCAGCGAGCGCGAGATGCTGCACGTTGATGCGGTAGATGATCTCGAGATGCCGCGGTAACAGCCGTTCGAACAGCTCGACCGGCCAGGTCTCCAGCGCCTCGGGCAGCAGCGTGTGGTTGGTGTAGGACAGCGTGGCGACCGTGATCTTCCAGGCCTCGTCCCAGCGGAAATTGTGGTCGTCGATCAGGATCCGCATCAGCTCGGTGACGGCCAGGCTCGGATGGGTGTCGTTGAGCTGCACCGCGACCTTGCTCGACAGGCTGCGGAGCTGGCCGTCGGAGGCAAGATGCCGCTTGATCAGATCCTGCAGCGAGGCCGAGACGAAGAAATATTCCTGGCGCAGGCGCAGCTCGCGGCCCGCCGGGCTCTCGTCGTTCGGATACAGGAATTTACAGATCGCTTCCGCGCGCGACTGCTCGGCGCTGGCGCTGACATAGTCGCCGGTGTTGAAGGCGTCGAGCTTCAACGGATCGGGCGAGCGCGCCGACCACAGCCGCAGCGCATTGACGTGCTGGCCGCGCCAGCCGACGATCGGCGTGTCATAGGCCATCGCCTGCACGGTCTCGGACGGATGCCAGATCGCGCGATCGCGGCCCTTGTCGTCGACATGCTCGACACCGCCGCCGAAGCGAATGTCATAGATCACCTCGGGCCGCTGCAATTCCCAAGGGTTGCCGAAGCCGAGCCATTCGTCCGGATATTCCTGCTGCCAGCCCTGATTGATGATCTGGCGAAACAGGCCGTAATCATAACGGATGCCGTAGCCGATCGCGGGGATCGACAGTGTCGCCATGCTTTCCATGAAGCAGGCGGCAAGACGGCCCAGACCGCCATTGCCGAGCGCTGCATCCGGCTCGCATTTGCGCAGCTCAGGCAAGGAGACGCCGAGATCGCCGAGCGCGACTTCGAAGATCTTCAGCAGCCCCATATTGTTCAGCGCGTCGCTGAAGAGGCGGCCGATCAGGAATTCGAGCGAGAGATAATAGACGCGCTTGCGCCCTGCATCGTAGCTGTGCTTCTCGGCCGTGAGCCAGCGATGCACGATGCGGTCGCGCAGCGCCAGCGCCGCGGCCTGGTACCAATCGTGTTTGGTCGCCATGCCCGCATCCTTGCCGATGGCAAGGCGCAGCTTCGCCAGGATAGCGCCCTTGATCTCAGCCAGCGCGAGTTCGTCGATGGGCTGGTTGGGGGCGGGAAAATTAGGCTGGAACGATGAATCTTGCAAAGTCGTCACTTCCTGGTCGCGAGAACACTACTGACCCTACGCATCTTGCCTCTGTACCGGAACCATTGCTGGTGCGACCGTGCACTGCGTTGGCGTAAAATTATGCAAGGAACGGGCCGATTTGGGAACCCGGACGCATACGGGGAAACGTGGATTTGGTGCTAGAATGGCGGCCAATTCAGCCATCAGTGTGGAGGAGACGTCCCATGAAAGCTCTGATGAGACCTGTGATGCGACGGCTGATCGAAATCGCCGCGGCCACCTTCCTCGTCGTCTGCATCACGGCGTCCAGCGCCGCCTTCGCCGCCGGCAAGATCGGCCGCAGCGCCGACGGCCTGAGCTGCGCCGTCACGCTTCCGCAAAACGCATCCTCCGCCGCCCGCTGCGCCGCCATCAAGCGCCAATGCGGCGGCAAATTTTACGCAAGCGCGTGCGGGGATAAGTTGATGTCAGCGGCGAATTGAGCAGGGGCTGGTGCAACGAAGAAGGTGTCGTCCTGGCGGAAGCCAGGACCCATTACCCCGCCTGTCAGATGAGGCCTGACCGATCATTCCGGGATTTTCTTCCTCGATCAGCTTGATCTTCCAGTCCCGCTTCCAGAACTTCAGTTGCTTCTCGCGCGCGATAGCTTCCTGGGGAGTCGAGAATGCTTCGACGTGCACAAGGCGGAAGATCTTGTACTTGTGCACGAACTTGGAGCCATGACCCGAGCGGTGCAATTCAAGCCGCGCGCGGATGTCGTTGGTGACGCCGAGATAAATGTCCCGTGATGGCGGCTCGCCAGGATGTAGACGTAGTAGCTGCTTGCGCTCATGGCCTCAGCTCGCAAGGGCAGCGCTGACCGGGGTAATGGGTCCTGGCTTTCGCCAGAACGACGCTCTCAACAAAACACGTTTGCCGTCAGAACAAATTAAGAACACTTTAGCAAGTCTTTGATATATCATTGTGATTCGGCGTGTTGCCGACACCATATCTAGCGTCTGCCAGACTTCGCGAGGACTACATGTCCACCATTGCCTTCGATCAATTTGCCCTCACCAGGATCGCCGATTTCGCGCGCTCGCTGTCGCGGCTGCATCAGGCGGCGCGGCGCCACGCGGTCGACGACGACCAGTTCGACCGCGAGTTCAACGCGGTGTGCCAGTCGATCTGGGGCTACACCATCGACGACGTCAGCGACGATCTGTTTTCGGCGCAGGACCATCTGTTCCTCGACACGCTTGACGAAGCGCATGCGCGCATCTTCGCCGCCGAGCAGGGTTATGATCTCGTCGACGACCAAGGCATGCTCACCGACTGGTGGGGTTTTTGCTGGATGATTTTAGCCGAGAAGCGCGGCCTGCTCACGGCAGACAACCGCGCCGCCGCGCGCGCGGCGATCGAGGAGAAATATCTGGCGGCGCCGAACGTGATCGGCGTGATCATCGGACGGTGACCCATCATCCTCCGTCATTGCGAGGAGCCTCTTGCGACGAAGCAATCCAGAGTGCCTCCACGGAGCCAGACTGGATTGCTTCGCTTCCGCCTTCGCTCTTCGAGCTTCGGCGGACAAGTCGCTCGCAATGACGGCTTGGCTACAGACGAGCCCGAGCTAGTCCAGCCCAGCCCGCTTCGCCGGCTTTTGCGTTTTCGGCACCGTCACGTCGGGGAGCGTCTCGCGCACGATCTCCGCGGCAGGGGCATCCGCCGCCACCGTGTCGGCGCGCACCGGCGCCACCTTCATCTCGCCGAGCCGTGCGCGGACCTGCGCGGTGAGACCGGGATAGGAGGCGACCGGGGTGAAGTCCGCGGCCTGGTCGTTGCCGACGCGGATGCCGGTATAGGCGACGAGACCGTCGCTGGTGGCGATCACGTCGCCGGGCTTTAGCGACGAGTCCAGCGCCAGATCGACCGGAGCAAGGCCGACCGGCTCGCGGCCGTTGCAGGTGCAGTCGGCGCGCAGCGCCTTGCGATAGGCGAACGCGTTCTCGCTATCGGCATAGCGCTCGCCGGTCTGCGACGCCGCGCCGTCGATCGAGGAGCCGAAATAGATCTTGGTGGCGCTTGCAGGACAGAACGCCTGACACATCTGCGCGGGCGAGGTGAGACCGCGCATCAGCGGAAAATATTTGCCGTCGCAGCTGCGCACGCAGAACGCCGGTCCCGAGCCGCCGGCCGCAGCCGAACGTGTCGGCGGCACGTATGGCGGACTTGCGCCGTTCTGCTGGCCGGTGAATGGATCGGCGTAGGAGCTCGGCTGCTGCGGCACCTCACGCTGCGGCCGCTGCTGCTGCTGCATTCCGCCGAAGAAGAAGTCGAACAGGCCTTCGGCCGAAACCGGGGCCGGAGCCGCAACCAGCGGTGCTGCCAATGTGGCGGCTACGAGCATCGCGCGACGCCACCGGCGCGCATGGGACATGACTGTACGCAAACGCTTACTCCACCCGGCGCTACCCAACCGGCCGGGACCATCAGGTCTCAGCACATGATTCACCATAAGGCGGGATGGTAAATGAGCGGTTGAGGGGGGGAGGAGCGGTGTCGCCGGACGGGTGGACCTCGTCCATGGCCGGGCTTGTCCCGGCCATCCAGGATCTCTGGTGCGGCAAAGACGTGGATGCCCGGTCAAGCCCGGGCACGACGGCGGAAAAAGTCTAGCCGCTCAAGCCTTCAAGAACTCCGACGCCTTGTACAGCGAGCGGAACGGCAGCCCGGCCGCGCCAAAGGTGTCGTCGGCGCCTTCCTCGCGGTCGACCATGGTCAGCACCAGCACCACTTCCGCGCCGGTCTCGCGCACCGCTTCCACGGCCTTCATCGCCGAGCCGCCGGTGGTGGTGACATCCTCGACGATCACGACGCGCTTGCCCTCCAGCGTCTCGCCCCTGGGCAGCCCCTCGATCGCAAGCTTCGCGCCATGCTCCTTCGGCTTCTTGCGCACGAAGAAGGCCGCGATGGGATGGCCCTTGATCCAGGAGATCTGCGCCAGCGCGCCGGCCAGCGGCACCGCGCCCATCTCGAGCCCGCCGATGAAATCGAGCTGGTCGTCCTTCAGCGCCTCATAGGTCAGCTCGGCGAGCAGGGTCGCACCCTCCGGGTCGAGCATGGTCGGCTTGAGGTTGAAGTAGAAGTCGCTCTTGCGGCCCGACGCGAGCGTCACCTCGCCGCGGCCGAAGGAGCGCCGGCGGATGATCTCGAACAGGCGGGCGCGGGAGGCTGATTTAGACACGGCGGGCCCTCGGGAGCATTTTTGGAGGTGGCGGAATTTATCCGCGACGGCCTCGACATTCCAGAGGGGGCTTCCCCCGTCAACAGGGATCGGCCATCCCGGGCGGCCGGTTGTGGGGGTGCAACGTTCTGGGGTAGGTGGATGCCGGATATCTCGGGCAAGAAAACCTGCAAGAAGGCTGGGCAAGGACACGCGACAAATGACCATCGAGCTGCACACCTGGAACACGCCGAACGGCCGCAAGATCTCGGTCGCGCTGGAGGAGATGGGGCTGCCCTACAAGGTGATCCCGGTGAATATCAGCAAGGGCGAACAGATGGCGCCGGAGTTCCTGACGCTCTCGCCCAACAACAAGATCCCCGCGATCGTCGATCCTGATGGCCCGGACGGCAAGCCCGTCAGCATCTTCGAGTCGGGTGCGATCCTGCTGTATCTCGGCGAAAAGACCGGCAAATTTCTGCCGAAATCGCTTTCGGGCCGCATTCCCGTTTATGAATGGTTGATGTGGCAGATGGGCGGTTTCGGGCCGATGCCGGGCCAGGTGCACCATTTCATCGCGCTCGAGAACGAGCAGGACCGCGCCTACGGCCTCAAGCGCTACATGGCCGAGACGCGACGGCTCTACGGCGTCCTCGACCGCCGGCTGGAGTCCAGCGATTTCGTCGCCGGCGAGCTCTCGATCGCCGATTTTGCCATCCTGGGCTGGGCCTGGCGTCACCCTCGCCACAAGGTTGACCTGGCCGACTTTCCCAACGTCAAGCGCTGGTACGAGGCCCTGATGGCCCGCCCGGCGGTGAAGCGGGGCATGGAGGCGAAGCTGGATTGATCTTTCTCTCCCTCTCCCCGCAAGCGGGGAGAGGGGAAAATCACACCTTCCGCGCTTCCACCGCCATCCGCACCGCAAGCCCGGCCAGCACCGTGCCCATCAGCCAACGCTGGACCAGCATCCAGCTTGGCCGGCTTGCGAGAAACAGCGCGATCGACCCGGCCGCGAGCGCGATCATCGCATTCACGCTGACACTGATCGCGATCTGGATCGCGCCGAGCACCACTGACTGCGCCAGCACGCTGCCGGCGGTGGGATCGATGAACTGCGGCAGCAGCGCGAGGTAAAGCATCGCGATCTTCGGGTTGAGCAGATTGGTGACGAACCCCATCGCGAACAATTTGCGCGGGCTGTCGATCGCAAGCTGCTTCACCTGGAACGGCGAGCGCCCGCCCGGCTTCACTGCCTGCCAGGCCAGCCACAACAGATAACCCGCGCCGGCAAAGCGCAGCGCGTCATAGGCGAAGGGAACGGCGAGCAGCAGCGCCGTGATGCCGAATGCCGCGCACAGCATGTAGAACACGAAGCCGAGCGCCACGCCGCCGAGCGAGACGATGCCCGCCGCAGGCCCTTGCGTGATCGAACGCGAGATCAGGTAGATCATGTTCGGCCCGGGCGTGAGCACGAGGCCGAGGCAGACGAGAGCGAAGCCGAGCAGGGCGGAGGCGTGGGGCATGGCTGAACCGGTGCGGGAGACGGCACGGTTCTAATATGCGTGGCGCAGTGGGGCCATCGCGCAATTGCTCGGAGGACAATTCAGCTTGTGCGTGTGCCTTCGCCGGGGCGGTACCGTCCGATCAATGCGCCTCGTCCCAATTGTTCGCTGCGCGTGCATCGACATGCAGCGGCACCGAGAGCAGCACGGCCGGGAACGGCGCGTCCTGCATCACGTGCTGCACGACGGGGAGCGTCGCCTCGACCTCCGCGTCCGGTACCTCGAAGATCAATTCGTCATGCACCTGCAGCAGCATCTGCGCAGACAGTTTCTTCAGGACCAGGGCATCCTCCATCCGCGTCATGGCGCGGCGGATGATGTCGGCGGCGGTGCCCTGGAGCCGGGCGTTGATCGCGGCGCGCTCGTTGAAGGCGCGCACCGAGGCGTTCGAAGCCTTGATGTCGGGATAGTACATCTTCCGTCCGAACAGCGTGGTGACGTAGCCGTGGTTCCGGCAGAAGTCGCGCGTCTCGTCCATGTAGGCGCGGATGCCGGGGAAGCGTTCGAAGTATTTCTTGATGTAGGCGGAGGCCTCTTCGCGCGCGATGCCGAGCTGGTTGGCAAGGCCGAATGCCGAAATGCCGTAGATGATGCCGAAATTGATCGCCTTGGCCCGGCGCCGGATTTCGCTCGGCATGCCCTTGATCGGCACGCCGAACATTTCCGATGCCGTCATGGCGTGAATGTCGAGACCGTCGCGAAACGCCTGCTGCAGCACGGGAATGTCGGCGATCTCGGCGAGCAGCCGCAGCTCGATCTGTGAATAGTCGGCGGAGACCAGCTTGTGCCCTGGCGTTGCGATGAAGGCGCGCCGGATCTTGCGCCCGTCCTCAGTGCGCACCGGAATGTTCTGCAAATTCGGCTCGTTCGACGACAGTCGGCCCGTCGTGGTCGCGGCCAGCGCGTAGGTCGTGTGGACGCGGTGGGTCTGGGGATTGACGTAGGTCGGCAGCGCGTCGGTGTAGGTCGATTTCAGCTTAGAGACCTGGCGCCACTCCAGGATCTTCCGCGGGAGCTCGTGGCCCTGCTCGGCGAGTTCGTCGAGCACCTGGGCGGTGGTCGACCACGCGCCGGTCTTGGTCTTGGTGCCGCCGGACAGTCCCATCTTGCCGAACAGGATGTCGCCGATCTGCTTCGGGCTGCCGACATTGACGGGCTCGCCCGCGATCTGCTGGATCTCGGCCTCGACGCGCGCCGCGGTCTGGGCGAAGTCGCCGGACAGCCGCGACAGCACCTGACGATCGATCGAGATGCCGCGCCGCTCCATGCGTGCGAGCACCGCGACCAGCGGGCGTTCCAGCGTCTCGTAGACCGTGGTCATGTGCTCGGCGATGAGGCGCGGCTTCAGCACGCGCCAGACGCGCAAGGTCACGTCGGCGCCTTCCGCCGACAGCGACGCGGCCTTGTCGATCGGCACCTGGTCGAACGTGATCTTGCCCTTGCCGCTGCCGAGCAGCTCGTTGTCTTTGAGCATCGCGTGACCGAACCAGCGCTCGGACAGTTGCTCCAGCGCGTGCGAGCCGCGGCCGGCATCGAGCACGTAGGAGATCAGCTGCGCATCATCGGTGTTGCGCAGTGTGATGCCGTGCTGCGCCAGCATCACCGCGGTGAATTTGACGTCGAAGCCGATCTTGAGAATGCCTGGTGATTCCAGCACCGGCCGCAACGCTTCGATCGCATCAGTGTGCTTGACCTGGTCGGGCGCGAGGCCCGCGTCGAACAGGCCGGCGCCGCCGCCGGACTGCTTGTGCGCCAGCGGCACGTAGCAGGCCTCGTTCGGCGCCAGCGCCAGCGCGATACCGCAGAGGTCGGCCTGCATCGGATCGATCGAGTTTCCCCGGATCTCGACCGCGACATGGCCGGCATCGTGAATGCGCGCGATGAACGCGTTCAATTCCGCGAGCGTCTTGATGGCCTGGTACTTGCTGCGGTCGACCGGAAGCTTGCGCAAAGCCTCTTCCCGCGCGGCGGCGAGCGAAATCGGCGCGCCCTTCGGACTCGCGGCCTTGTCCTCCTTGCTCGCCGAAGGGTTGCGCTGGCCCACCGGAACTTGCGCCGGCGCGCCGGGTCCCGGGGCCGGCACGACGTCCGAAGGCGGCAGCGGCGAGAAGACGCTGGCGCCGCTGGAATAGCCGGGATCTGCATCGACGTTGGCCGGGTCAATCTGCGAGAATTCGGCGACGCGGCGCGTCAGCGTGGAAAACTCCATCGCCTTCAGGAACGCGATCAGCTTGCGCGCATCGGGCTCGTGGACGGCGAGATCGTCCAGGGGGACTTCGAGGTCCACCTTGTCGTCGAGCAATACGAGCTGCCGCGAGATGCGCGCCTTCTCAGCGTTCTCGATCAGCGCCTCGCGCCGCTTCGGTTGCTTGATTTCGGTGGCCCGGAACAGCAGTTGCTCGAGATCGCCATATTCGACGATCAGCTGCGCCGCGGTCTTGATGCCGATGCCGGGCACGCCAGGAACGTTATCGGTGGAATCGCCGGCCAGGGCCTGCACTTCCACCACCTTCTCCGGCGGCACGCCAAACTTCTCGATCACCTCGGGGATGCCAATGCGGCGGTCCTTCATGGTGTCGTACATGGTGACGCAGTCGGTGACGAGCTGCATCAGGTCCTTGTCGGAGGACACGATTGTCGCGCTTGCGCCGCGCTCGCAGGCTTGCCGTACATAGGTCGCAATCAAATCGTCGGCCTCGAAGCCCACCTGTTCCAGGCAAGGCAGGTCGAAGGCGCGCACCGCCTCGCGGATCAGCGAAAATTGCGGGATCAGATCGTCCGGGGCCGGCTGCCGGTGTGCCTTGTACTCAGGATAGATCTTGTTGCGGAAGGTGATTTCCGACTTGTCGAAAATGATCGCCAGATGGGTCGGCCGGTTGTCCTCGGGCATCTCGCGCAACAGCTTCCACAGCATGTTGCAGAAGCCGAGCACGGCATTGACCTGCAAGCCGTCGGACTTGCGGTTCATCGGCGGCAGCGCATGGTAGGCGCGGAAGATGTAGCCGGAACCGTCGACCAGGAAGACATGGTCGCCCTTGCCGGCCGCCTTCGCGGCAACGGGCTTGGCAGCAGCTGTCGCAGCAGCGGGCTTGGTTTCGGCGGCCTTGGGCGCGGCAGCCTTGGTGTCAGCTTGGGCGGTGGTCTTTGGGGAGCTCTTGGGCATGGCCGCAATGTATGAATTTTTGCGGGATTTGACAGCCTTAGGAGGTGGATTTTTGGCTTGCGGATGCCGCTATCCCCACTGTCATTTCCCGCATCCCCCGCTGTCATTCCCCGCGACGGCGGGGAATCCAGTACGCTGCGGCTTCTCCGTATACGACTGCTGCCCTCTGGAATACTGGATCCCCGCCTTCGCGGGGATGACAGCAGAGTATCACTCCGCCGCCTGCAACACCGCGCTTGTCTTCTTCGGCGCGATCCAGAACGCATCGGGCCGCTCGAACAGGAAGTTGCCGCCAAGGCGCAGTGCGATCTGCCAGATTGCGAGCGAGCCGATCACGCCGGCGATGGTCACGATCAGCGACACCGCACCGATGTCGGGAATGATGCCCGTGCGCAAGAGCAGAGTCCGTGTCGCCGCCATCGGCAGGAAGAAGGCGAGATAGATCACGATCGAATGCTCGCCGCAGAAGCGGAAGACATTCAGCCATTGCACGCGCGCGAGCAGCGTGCCCATCGTGATGATGGCGCAGGCGCCGGCGAAGCCGAGCACGAGCGATACGATTTTCCATTCGCTGGCGCCGAGCGCAACGAGGCCGGCATTGACCAGCACCCATGTCGCGAGCGCTGTCAGCGCCCATGCGGGATGATTGCGCGCGCGGTCCGACAGCGCGAACACGTAGGGCGCGAACAGATAGCCCGAATAGAAATAGATGAAGCGCGCGCAGAACTCGTCGATCGCGGTCCAGCCGGTCGAAATGCGCGCCGTCTCCAGCGCGGCCGCGACGAGCCATATCGCGGGCTGCGGCATGCGCCGTGTCAGTTTTGTGACGACGAAGAAGATCGGCAGGAGGTAGATGAACCATAGCGTGCCGAACGGCTCGACGAAGGATTCCAGATATAGCAATCCGGCGTCGCGCCAGCTCGTTTCCGCTGCGAATGCGGGGGCCTTGAAGCCGAACTGGATCGTCACCCAGACGACATAGAAATAGGCGAAATGCACCATCTTGCGGTCGAGATAGGTTCGCCAGTCCCGGTCGATCACCAGTGACAGGAACAGACCCGAAATCAGGAAGAAATCCGGCATCCGGAATGGCTTCGCGAAGGCCACCAAAACATGCATGAAACCGGTCTCGCCGGCGGCAAGCTCGACCCCCAGCACCGAATGCATCATCACGACCATGACGATGCAGATGCCCTTGGCGTAATCGACCCAATCGACGCGCGCAGCAGCCGGGGCCTTGAGTCCCCCGCTCGCGGCGATTGTGCCTGATGGTGCCATGGTGTCTCTTTTCGAGGCGTGTTCCGCCAGCATCTGTGTGAACGCGGAGCAGTTTGCCGCCTTGCGGCTTACGATTTCTTTACTGGTACAATTGCTGTGCCGTTTTTTGCACGCGGGCTGTTCCCTCACCCCGGGAAAATGCTAAACCGCCGTGGAATTGGGGTTTTGTTAACCAAGCCAAACAGGGTTTTTCATGCGCATTGCTATGATCGGCACGGGCTATGTGGGACTGGTGTCCGGAGCCTGCTTTGCGGATTTCGGCCACGACGTCATCTGCGTCGACAAGGACGAGAAGAAGATCGCGGCCCTTCATCGCGGCGAGATCCCGATCTACGAGCCTGGGCTCGACGAGCTGGTGGCGACCAACGTCAAGGCCAAGCGGCTGGAGTTCACCACCGATTTGTCCAAGCCGGTTGCGGATGCCGATGCTGTCTTCATCGCGGTCGGCACGCCGTCGCGCCGCGGCGACGGCCATGCTGATCTGTCCTACGTCTATGCCGCTGCGAAAGAGATCGCGCAGTCGCTGTCCGGCTTCACCGTCGTCGTGACCAAGTCGACCGTTCCGGTCGGCACCGGCGACGAGGTCGAGCGCATCATCGGCGAGACCAATCCCAAAGCCGACGTCGTCGTCGCCTCGAATCCCGAATTCCTGCGCGAGGGCGCGGCGATCCGCGACTTCAAATTCCCCGACCGCATCGTCGTCGGCACCTCCGACGAGCGCGGCCGCAAGGTGATGAGCGATATCTATCGTCCGCTGTCGCTGAACCAGGCGCCGCTGATGTTCACGGAACGCCGCACCGCCGAGATGATCAAATACGCCGCCAACGCCTTCCTCGCGACCAAGATCACCTTCATCAACGAGATCGCGGACCTCTCCGAAAAGGTCGGCGCCAACGTGCAGGAGGTCGCGCGCGGCATTGGCCTGGACAACCGCATCGGCACCAAGTTCCTGCACGCCGGTCCGGGCTTCGGCGGCTCCTGCTTCCCAAAGGACACCAAGGCGCTGATCAAGATCGCGCAGGACTACGACGTGAGCTTGCGCATCGTCGAATCCGTGCTCGCGGTCAACGAGAACCGCAAGCGGGCGATGGCGCGAAAAGTGAGCCAGGCGCTCGGCGGTTCGCTGCGCGGCAAGACCATCGCCGTGCTCGGGCTCACCTTCAAGCCCGACACCGACGACATGCGCGACGCGCCGTCGATCCCGCTGGTGACCGGCCTGATCGACATGGGCGCGAAGGTGAAGGCCTTCGATCCCGTCGGCATGGAGCAGGCGAAGACTGAGCTGCCCAGCATCACTTATTGCGAAGACGCCTATTCCTGCGCGGAAGGCGCCGATGCGATCGTGATCGTCACCGAATGGGTGCAGTTCCGTGCGCTCGACCTCGACCGGCTGAAGGCAACCATGGCACAGCCCGTCATTGTCGACTTGCGCAACATCTACCGCCCCGAGGAGATGGCTGCGGCCGGCTTCGTCTATGAGAGTGTTGGACGGCCGCCGGTGCAGGGCTAGCGATCCGACCTCGCAACGATTCCGTCATGGCCGGGCTTGTCCCGGCCATCCACGTCTGTTTTCTAGTGTGACGACGTGGATGCCCGGCGACTTCCGTGCGAAGACGCGCTTCGCGCTTTTTGCTCGGGCGTGACGAATGGACAGGCCTTGCCCCTCAGTTTCGACACGCCCCTCCCGATCGATGCCGTGCTCGACGACCTCTCGCGCACGCTGGAGGCGCATCATGCCGCCGTGCTGGTGGCCCCTCCTGGCGCCGGCAAGACCACGCGCGTGCCACTGGCGCTGCTCGATGCCCCCTGGGCCAAAGGCAAGAAGATCATCGTGCTGGAGCCGCGGCGCATCGCGGCGCGCGCCAGCGCCGACCGCATGGCCAAATCACTCGGCGAACGCGCCGGCGAGACTGTCGGCTATCGCGTCCGCTTCGGCTCGAAGATCTCGCGCGCGACCCGCATCGAGGTGGTGACGGAGGGCATCTTCACCCGCCAGATTCTCGACGATCCCGAACTGTCGGGCATCGCCGCCGTGCTGTTCGACGAATTCCACGAGCGCTCGCTCGATGCCGACATGGGCCTGGCGCTGGCGCGCGACGCGCAGCTGGGCTTGCGCGAGGATTTGCGCATCCTCGTGATGTCGGCAACGCTCGATGGCGCCCGCGTGGCAAAATTGCTGGGCGAAGCGCCCGTCGTCGAAAGCGAGGGCCGCGCCTTTCCGGTCGAGACGCGCTATCTCGGCCGCAAGGCTGACGCGCCGATCGAGCGGCAGATGGCGGATGCGATCGCCTCGGCGCTGCGGGCCGATGCCGGCTCGGTGCTGGCGTTCCTGCCGGGCGCCGCCGAAATCCGCCGCACCCAGAATTTCCTCGCCGAACGCATACACGATTCCAGCATTGAAATCGTGCCGCTGTTTGGCGCGCTCGACGCCGCCGTGCAGGATCGTGCCATCTCGCCGGCGCCCAAGGGCACGCGCAAGGTGGTGCTGGCGACCTCGATCGCGGAGACCTCGCTCACCATCGAGGGCGTGCGCATCGTGGTCGATTCCGGTCTCGCCCGCGTGCCGCGCTACGAGCCCGACATCGGCTTGACCCGGCTCGAGACCGTGCGCGTCTCCCGCGCGGCGGCGGACCAGCGCCGCGGCCGCGCCGGCCGCACCGAGCCCGGTGTCTGCTACCGGCTCTGGGACGAACCTCAGACAGCCTCGCTAGCGCCCTACACCCAGCCCGAGATCCTCAGCGCCGATCTGTCCTCGCTGGTGCTCGATCTCGCGCAATGGGGCGTCGCCGATCCTGCCGCGCTGTCGTTTCTCGACCCGCCGCCGCAGCCGGCCTGGAAGGAAGCAAAAAGCCTGCTCTCCGAGCTCAACGCGCTCGATGGCGATGGCCGCATCACCGCGGAGGGCAAGAGCCTGCGCGCGCTGGCGCTGCCGCCGCGGCTCGCGCGCATGATCGTGGATTCGCACCGTGCCGGCGAAGGCGAGGCCGCCGCCGAGATCGCGGCCATCATCACCGAGCGCGGGCTCGGCGGCGACAGCGTCGATCTCGAGCACCGGCGCGATCAGTTCCGCCGCGACCGTTCCCCGCGTGCCGCAAGCGCGCGCGACCTCGCCCGGCGCTGGGCTTCGCAGGTGGCGGCGTCAGAGAAGGCGGCGACCGCAGAAGGTGACCTCTCGACCGGCCTGATGCTCGCCTACGCCTTCCCGGATCGCGTCGCGCGCAACCGCGGCAATGGCAGCTTCGTGCTCGCCAACGGCCGGGGTGCTGCGGTGGATCAGACCTCGTCGCTCGCGCGCACGCCTTATATCGCGGTCGGCGAGATGACCGGCACGGCGGCGAGCGGGCGCATTCTGCTCGCGGCGCAAATCTCGCAGGACGAGATCGAGCGGCATTTCGCCGAGCATATCGAATCCGTCGAGGAGATCTCGTTCGATCGCGGCGCGATGGCGCTGCGGGCGCGGCGCAAGCGCGCGCTGCACGCGATCACGCTCTCCGAGGCGACGCTCGCCGTGTCGCCCTCGGGGGACACTGCGCGCATCTTCGCCGACGGGTTGATCGCCGCCGGACTCGACCGGCTGCCCTGGTCGAAGGTAGCCAAACAATGGCGCGATCGCGTGATGTTTTTGCGCAGGGCCGAAGGCGACAGCTGGCCCGATCTCTCGGACGACGGATTGATCGCGCGGCGCGACGATTGGCTGGTGCCGGCGCTCTACGACAAGATCGCGCTGAAGGATATTTCCGCCGGCGATCTCTCCGACGCGTTGATGGCTTTGTTGCCGTGGGAGATGCGCGCGCGGCTCGACCGCGAGGCGCCGACGCATTTCGAGGCCCCGACCGGCAGCGTGCTCGCGATCGACTATGAAGCCGAGCAGGGGCCGACCATCGCGGTGCGGCTGCAGGAATTGTTCGGCCTCAACACCCATCCCTCGATCGCCGCCGGCAAGGTGCCGCTGGTGCTGGAACTGCTGTCGCCGGCGCAGCGCCCGGTGCAGGTGACGCGCGATCTCCCCGGTTTCTGGCGCGGCAGCTACAGTGCCGTGCGGTCCGATTTGCGCGGCCGCTACCCGCGCCATCCCTGGCCGGAAGATCCGGCGAATGCGCTGCCGACCCGGCGGGTCAAGCCGCGCGGGACGTGAGGCGCAAGAAGACCCTCATGGTGGGGAGCGCGGCCCGCCCTTCACGGGCATCCTTCGAGACCCGCTCCTATGGAGCGCTCGTTAATCCAAGCACGGCACCGACCTCTAGCTGCCGCCGGAGTGGGGCTGTTTATCGCGGTAAATGGCGGCTCTGAGTTCGTCAATGAGTTATCATTTATGCGCTGCGGAGGCGCTCCGAACGAGCAAAAGCGTCACAAGCTCTCAGGATGAGGGTCTCACAAAATTGCATTCTGCCCGGAAATCGCTATTTTCCGCGGCCCGGAGGCCCCTTAGATGTCTGTTATCGATCTTGCCGCGAATCCGAGCGATCTGCGTGCGCTCGCCGAACAATCCAACGCCTGGCCGTTCGAGCAGGCGAAGGCCATTGTCGCGCGGCTGAAGAAAAGCCCGAAGGACGAGGTGCTGTTCGAGACCGGCTACGGGCCATCAGGCCTGCCGCATATCGGCACCTTCGGCGAGGTCGCGCGCACCTCGATGGTGCGGCACGCTTTTCATGTGCTGACCGAGAACAAGATCAAGACCCGCCTGCTCGCGTTCTCCGACGACATGGACGGGTTTCGGAAAGTGCCCGACAACGTCCCCAACAAGGAGATGCTGGCCGCGCATCTCGGCAAGCCGCTGACGCGGGTGCCGGATCCGTTCTCCAACGAATACCCGTCGTTCGGGCACCACAACAATGCGCGGCTGCGCGCCTTCCTCGATCATTTCGGCTTCGACTACGAATTCGCGAGCTCGACCGACTATTACACGTCCGGCCGTTTCGACGCGACGCTGCTCAAAATGCTCGCGGCCTACGACAAGGTGATGGCGATCATCCTGCCGACGCTCGGTCCCGACCGCCGCGCGACCTATTCGCCGTTCCTCCCCATCAGCAAGACCACGGGTGTCGTGCTGCAGGTGCCGATGATCCGCCGCGACGTTGCGGCCGGCACGGTGACCTACCTCGATCCCGATACCAACCAGGAAGTCGAGACGCCGGTCACCGGCGGCAACGTCAAGTGCCAATGGAAGGCCGATTGGGCGATGCGCTGGGTCGCGCTCGGCGTCGATTACGAGATGGCCGGCAAGGACCTGATCGACTCGGTCAAACTCTCCGGCGCGATCGCCAGGGCGCTCGGCGCCACGCCGCCGGAGGGCTTCAACTACGAGCTCTTCCTCGATGACAAGGGCCAGAAGATCTCGAAGTCGAAGGGCAATGGGCTGACCATCGACGAATGGCTGCGCTACGCCTCGCCGGAATCGCTGTCGCTGTTCATGTATCGCGAGCCGAAGGCGGCCAAGCGGCTGTATTTCGACGTCATCCCGCGCAATGTCGACGATTACCAGCAGTTCATCGACGGCTTTGCGAAGCAGGACGCCAGGCAGCAGCTCGGCAATCCGGTCTGGCATGTCCACAATGGCCATCCGCCGAAGTTCGACATGCCCGTCACGTTCCAGCTCCTGCTGACGCTGGTGTCGTCGTCGAATGCGGAGAATGCCGAGACACTGTGGGGTTTCATTGGTCGCTACCGACCCGGTGTGAGCCCGCAGACGCATCCCAAGCTCGACGCGATGGTCGGCTATGCCATCAACTATTATCGCGACTTCGTCGCGCCGACGAAGACGTTCCGCGAACCGACCGAGACCGAGCGCGCGGCGCTGCAGGATTTGCGGGATGCATTATCGCAGCTTCCGCAGGACGCCTCGGCCGAGGACATCCAGAACGTCGTCTACGAGATCGGCCGCCGCGAGCCGTTCCTCGACCAGGTCAAGAAGGGCAAGGACGGCCGTCCGGGCGTGACGCTCGACTGGTTCAACATGCTCTACCAGGTGCTGCTCGGCCAGGAAAAGGGCCCGCGCTTCGGCTCCTTTGTCGCGGTGTATGGCGTGCAGAACGCGGTCAACATGATCGACGGCGCGCTGGCGCGGAGTGCGTGAGAGCTACGGAACTGAGTTGTAGGCGCGACCTATCTCCCCGATTCGTCCTGGCGAAAGCCAGGACCCATAGCCACCGCCGGATGTGGTTACGGAGACTCGGAGTGGCCAATTGGTGCCACAACTTCTCCCGGGGTAATGGGTCCTGGCTTTCGCCAGGACGACACCGAGGCCTCACTGGCTTGCCCACACGATCCGCGCGATCCACACCACCTCGCTCGCCGCCATCCTGCGTTCGGCCTGCGTCGCATCGAGCGGCTGCAAATCCAGAGCCTTTGCGGTGCGGCGCTTCAGCGTCGCCACCGTCAGCTCGCCCGCGTTGGTCTTCACCACCACGCGATCGCCTTTGTGGATCGGCGCGCCGGGCGCGACCAGGATGATGTCGCCGTCGCGATAGGCGGGCGCAAGCGCTTCGCCGGACATCTGCAGCGCGAAGCTATGGTTGCCCTCGAAGGCGGGAAGGGCAAATTCGGTCCAGCCCTTGCCGACGGGAAAGCCGGACTCGTCGAAGGCGCCGCTCGCGCCCGCCAGCGCGAAGCCGAGCAGCGGCACCGAACGGCCGCCGCCTGCCTCGTCGCCGACCAGCCTGGCAAAAATGTCGATCGACGAATCTGCCGCCGCCAGCGCTTTCGCGATCGATTCGGTCGAGGGCCAGCGCTCGCGGCCGTCGGAGGTAACGCGCTTGGACTTGTTGAAGGTGGTGGGATCGAGCCCGGCGCGCTTGGCGAGGCCGGACGGCGACAGGCCGGCACGCGCCGCCAGCCGATCCAGCGCGCCCCAGATCTGGTCGTGGGTGAGCATCCTCTGCGCTTTGGCCTGCCTGACCATGGAAGGTCCAGCCCGTCGCAACTCAGGAAAACTATCCTCAAATCAATCGGTTTTCCGTTTTCGGTGCAAGAGGCGGCGTCTAAGTCTTGAGTTCGGCAGGGGTGGCCTTTACGGTCCCGCCCGGGATTTAACGACCCACGAGAGACGAAAATCCCCAGGAGACTCAAAGAGCTGTCTCCCCGGGCAAACAGGGCTGCGTAAGCGGTGGTCAAGATCTACAAAATCTGTCCGGCCTCGGCCTGGCGCGAGGCGGAACGGCAGGGCGTTTATCGCGGCAGCGCGGACGATTCGCGCGATGGATTCATCCATTTCTCGACCGCCGCCCAGGTTCCCGAGACCCTGCAGAAGCATTATGTCGGGCAGCGCGCGCTGTTCCTGGTGGAGGTCGACGGCGATGCGCTCGGCAGCGCGTTGCGCTGGGAGCGCTCGCGCAATGAGGAGCTGTTTCCGCATCTCTATGGCGAGCTCGATCTCGGCGCGGTGATGGCTGTGATGAACCTCAACACGCGCTCCGACGGCGGCCATGATGTTCCGGAGCTTGCCCCGTGATCCGCGCTTTCGACGCTCTCTCGCTGCCGGTGCTGCGTTGGCTCGATCCGGAGGATGCGCATCGCCTCGCGATCCAGGGCCTGCGCTTCCTGCCGCCGGGCAAGCCGCACGCTGACGATCCCAAGCTTGCGGTGCGTGCGTTCGGGCTCAACTTCCCCAATCCGATCGGCATGGCCGCGGGCTTCGACAAGAGCGCCGAAGTGCCGGATGCGCTGCTGCGGCTCGGCTTCGGCTTCGTCGAGATCGGCTCGGTGACGCCGAAGCCGCAAAGCGGCAATCCGCGACCGCGGCTGTTTCGTCTGGAGCGCGACGAGGCCGTGATCAACCGCATGGGCTTCAACAATGACGGTGCGGAGACAGCCCTGCGCCGGCTTGCGGCGCGCGCGCAGCACGGCGGCATCGTCGGCGTCAATGTCGGCGCCAACAAGGATTCGCCCGATCGGGTCAATGATTACGTCAAGCTGATCGAGACCTTTGCGCCGGTCGCGAGCTATTTCACCGTCAACGTCTCCTCGCCGAACACGCCGGGCCTGCGCAATCTGCAGGAAGGCGCGCTGCTCGACGATCTCCTCGCCAGGGTGATCGACGCGCGCCAGCGGGTGCGCGAGAGCGCCGGCGACACGCCGGTGCTGCTCAAGATCGCGCCGGATTTGAGCCTCGCCCAGCTCGACGACGTCGTGCAGGTCGCGCGCTCGCGCCGGGTCGATGGCATGATCGTATCGAACACCACGATCGCGCGGCCGAGTACGCTGCGCGAGGAGATGCGCGCCAAGGAGCAGGGCGGCCTGTCCGGCCGGCCGCTGTTCCGGCTGTCGACGCGGATGGTCGCGGAGACCTATGTGCGCGTCGAGGGCGCATTCCCCCTGATCGGTGTCGGGGGGGTGGACTCGGGCGGCGCCGCGCTGACGAAGATCCGCGCCGGCGCGAGCCTGATCCAGCTCTATTCGTCGCTGGTCTACAAGGGCCTCGGCATCGTCGACGAGATCAAGCGTGACCTCGCCTCGACCCTATTGCGGACGGGGCGGGATTCTCTCTCCGAGATCGTCGGCTCCGACGCCGCCACGCTGACGGCGGAAGACTGGCCGGGGATGTAGGCGGTCTCGTGCCACGAGCGCAGCGCAGCACGTTAGTGATGCACTGCTGAACCGGGGCCCACGCTCGCGGCATTCTGGGTCCCGGCTCCGCGCAGCAGCGTTTCACCCTGCAGCGTGTCCGGGACACGAGAGCTACGACCTCGAAAACGTCTTCCTGTACAGCGCCGGATAGCGCGCGGCCTGCAAGCCGCCGCGCGAGACGTAGGAGGCGATCAGCGCGCTCCACAGCCCGGCATTGCCGAACGATTGCAGCGCCCACCATGTGGCGAGGAAGATCGCGAGCGAGGCCAGCATCAGATTGCGCATCTCACGCGCCCAGGTCGCGCCGATATAGATGCCGTCGAAGCCGAAGGCGAACACGCCGGGAATCGGCGCGAGCACGACGAACGGCAGGAATTCCCGCGCGCCGCGACGGACGCTTTCGCTCGCCGTCATGAAATCGATTAAGTTCGGCCCGAATACCGCGAATAGCGCGGACACGACCAGCGCGAAGCCGAGCCCCCATAGCAGCACCAGCCGGGTCGAATCAGCAAATCCCCTGGCGTCGCGTGCGCCGAGCGTACGGCCGCAAAGCTGCTGGGCTGCGTTCGCTAGACCATCGAGAAAGAAGGCGCTGACCAGCAGAAAATTGTTGAGCACGGAATTCGCGGCCAGCGTGACGTCGCCGGCCCGCGCGCCCTTGGCGGTGAAGAACAAGAACACGGCGATCAGCGCCGCGGTACGGATCAGGATGTCGGAATTCACGGCCAGCAGCCGCATCAGCTTGGCCCGGTCGAACAGCTCTGCGTACGGCACCGCGAACCCACCGTCCGCATAGCGGCGGCAGACGATCATGCCGAGGCCGAATCCGGCCGCTTCAGACAGCAGCGCTGCGATCGCAGCACCTGCGATGCCGGTGTCGTAGACCAGCACCAGCAGGATCGTCGCCGCCGCGTTGACGAGATTGATGACGATTTGGAGCGCGAGCGCCGGGTTGGCGCGAGCCTGGCCGACCAGCCAGCCCAGGATAACATAATTGACGAGCGCCAGCGGCGCCGACCAGATCCGGATCACGAAGTAGGTTTTCGCCGCGCGCGTGACGCCTTCGCTGCCGCCCATCAGGTCGAACAGCACGGTGGCCAGCGGCAGTTGCAGCGCGATCAGTGCTACGCCGATCAAGCCGGCGACGATGAAGCCGCGCACCAGGATCGCGGTCAGCTCGCGCGTCTCGCCGGCGCCGAGCGCCTGCGCCGTGAAGGCGAGCGTGCTCATGCGCAGGAAACCGAACAGCCAGAACAGGCAATCGAAGATGACGGACGCGATGGCGACGCCGCCGAGCAGCGCGGCGTCGTCCAGCCGTCCGATCGCGGTGGTCGAGACCACGCCGATCAGTGGCGTGGTGAGGTTGGCGACCATCGCCGGGCCTGCGATGGCGAAGACCTGACGGGAACCGATCTTCAAGTGAACGGGTGCGTGCATGTCAGAACACGAGCACCATGCCGTCTTCGGCGGCGAGATGGGCGATGTCGTCGAGGCGCGACAGCACGTCTTCGCTCATATGGGTGAGCACGAGGCGTTTTGCGCCGATTTCGGGAAGGTGCTGTTCCAAGGTCGTCAGGCTGAGGTGATTCTTGACCACCTTCTCGTACATATAGGCTTCGGCGATGAAAAGGTCGGCGCCATGCGCCAGCGGAATGAGCGTCTCCGTCCATTCGGTATCGGCGCTGTAGGCCAGCGTGCGACCCTCGGCTTCGACGCGATAAGCGAGGAACGGTCCACCGGATTCGCCGTGCACGACGGGATAGGGCGTCACCGTCACCGCGCCGAAGCTTTGGCTCTGCTCGGGCGCGAGCTCGACGACGGACAGCTCGAAGCGCTGTTTCGTCTTCGAGGAGTGCTCGAACAGAGCCTCCATCACCTCACGCAGCCGCGTCTCGATGCCTTTGGGGCCGGCGATCGTGAGCGGCCGCGTCCGCCGCGAGAATTGTGCGTCGAGCAGGACAAACGGCAGCCCGGCAAAATGGTCGCCGTGGAAATGCGTGATCAGGATGAGATCGATCTCATTGCGGTCGATCTCCAGCCGCTTCAGTGCCGGCAAAGCCGACGCGCCGCAATCGATCAGGAAGTTGGCTTCGCGCCCCGAGACGTGGAAGCAGGTATTGAGCCTGCCGCCGGATCCGAAGGCGTCGCCGCAGCCGACAAAGCGCAATTGCATCGGCCGCCAGCTCCAAATCCTTTACCTGCGTGGCGCGCCGAAAACGCGCATCAGCAGCCAGATCGGAATCACGATGACAGCGCCGAGCAGGAAGTAGCGCCACAGCCAGTTCACGGTATCGAAGCCGAGATCCCACAAACGCTGGAACAGAAGACGAATGCTTAAGATGATATTCCAGGGGTCGAAGCCGATCGCCGCCAGCACGACGCCGACGAGGATCGAGAGCAGCACCAGGCGAAACGCGACCGCCAGCGGCGAGCCGCCGAGAAAGCGGTGCAGGCCGTCACTGCGGCCGGCCGGCAAATCTCTGACGTCGTGGGCCATCTCAAACTCCTCAGGGGATTCGACCTATCATAGGGCAAGGCGGGGACATGGGGAACCTGTGAGGGGGCGTCAATCGGCTTACGGGATTTTAATTCAGGCAAGCACACGCCCGGGGCTTCTTAAGCCTCAACCTCGGCCGCCTCCGCTTTCAGCATCTTTTCCAGCGTTTCCAGCCGGTCGGCCTCCCGCGGCGGCTTGTCCCAGCGCAGCCGGCTGATGCGGGGAAAGCGCATCGCGACGCCGGATTTGTGCCGTGGTGAGCGCTGCAGCCCCTCGAAGGCGACCTCCAGCACCAGCCCCTTGTCTGGCTCGTGCACGACGTGGCGGACGGGGCCGAATTTTTCGGTGGTATTGCGACGCACGAAGCGGTCGATCTGGAGCAGCTCCTCGTCCGTGAAGCCGAAATAGGCTTTTCCAACCGGCACCAGTTCGTCACTGCCCGGCCCTGCGGTCCAAACGCCGAAGGTGTAGTCGGAATAGTAGGACGAGCGCTTGCCGTGGCCGCGCTGCGCATACATCAGCACGGCGTCGATGATGTGCGGATCGCGCTTCCATTTCCACCATTGTCCCTTCGGCCGCCCCGGCAGATAGGGTGCGTCGCGCCGCTTCAGCATCACGCCTTCGACGGCGTCCGCGTCCTCGCCCGCACCAGCGCTGGCGGGATCGGCGCGTGCTGCGGTCAGCGCCTCCCAGCTTGCGAAGGCGACGGTGGGCGACAGATTGATGCGGGGATCGTCGAGCTTACCGATGAAGGTCTCCAGCCGTTCGCGCCGCTCCGCGAAAGGCAGCTCGCGCAAATCGTTCTCGTCGTCGCCGAGCAGATCGTAGGCGCGCAGATGAATCGGAAATTCCTTGATCAGCTTCGGAGACACGACCTTGCGGTTGAGCCGCTGCTGCAGAACATTGAAACTTTGCACGCGCCCTTCGCGCAGGATCAGAAGCTCGCCGTCGATGGCGCCGGGCAGCCGCAGCGACGGCACGAGGTCCGGAAAGCTCCCGGTGATGTCCTCGCCGGTGCGCGAATAGAGCCGAGCGGTGATGTGGCCGTGCTCGTCGCGGCCGGCCACCGCCTGCACGCGGATGCCGTCCCATTTCCATTCGGCGATGTAGTCGGCGGGATCGAGTGCAGCGAAATCGGTGTCCTCGATCGCATGCGCCAGCATGACAGGACGGAACGGCGCGGGATCGCGATTGACTGGCTTGTCGCCGCGGCCTTCCAGCCAGGCGAACAGGTCGAGATAAGGCGGCGCGAGACCGGGCCAGATCAGCTCGACCTCATGCGGGTCCTTGTCGCCGAGCGCGGCGGCCGCGGTCTTTGCCAGGCGCGCGGAGATGCCGATGCGCAACGCGCCGGTGACGAGCTTCAACAGCGCCCAGCGGCCGGTCTCATCCAATTCGTCGAGCCAGCGCTCGAGCTGCTTCGGCAGCTCGGTCTTGCCGAGGGTGCGCAGCGTGGTGACGACCTCGGTGAGGGTTGGGGGAGGTGGGTTGTTGTGGACACCCACGGCCTTCGGCCACATCAGCGCGATCGTCTCGGAGAGATCGCCTACATAGTCCCAGGATAGGCCGAACAAGACCGGGTCAGTTCGCTGGGCGATAAGATCGCGCAGCAGAGAAGGTTTTGCGTGCTTGAAACTCAGCGCACCGGTCAGCGCGGCCAGCGCGTAGCCGCGATCGGGATCGGCGACCTCGCGAAAATAACTCGTGATCAGCCGCAGCTTGTTGTTGCGGCCGGGTTCGTAGGCGAGGCGGTCGAGAAGCTCGGCGAAGCGGTTCATGCTTCGGCCTCGTCAGCGAGCGGCGTCTCGGTCTCCTCCTCGTCGCCATAGCCGACGAGATCGAGCGGCCGCGACCGCAAACCCTTGCTTTGGCACCAATGCACCAGCGCGTCTTCCTGGCCATGGGTAACCCAGATCTCGCCGGCACCGGTCGCGGCGATCGTGGCGGTGAGGCCGTACCAATCGGCGTGATCCGAGATCACCAGCGGCAGCTCGATGCCGCGTTGCCGCGCGCGGGCGCGCACCCGCATCCAGCCAGAGGCGAATGCCGTGACGGGATCGGGAAACCGGCGGGTCCAGAGATCGGATGTTGCAGAGGGCGGCGCCAGCGTGATGGTGCCGGCGAGCGCCGCCTTCTTGACGCCCTTCGCCGGCCGCAACTCGCCGAGCTCGATTCCGCGGCTCTGATAGTAATGCGTGATCTTCTCCATCGCGCCATGCAGATAGATCGGCGCGTCGTAACCCGCTTGGCGCAGCAGCGCGATCACGCGCTGCGCCTTGCCGAGCGAATAGGCGCCAACGAGATGCGCGCGCTCCGGAAACAGCGCCACCGACGCCAGCAGCTTCTTGACCTCGTCGGCCGCATCGCCATGGCGAAACACCGGCAGGCCGAATGTCGCCTCGGTGATGAAGACGTCGCAGGGCACGAGCTCGAACGGCGTGCAGGTCGGGTCGGGTGCATCCTTGTAGTCGCCGGAGGCGACGATGCAGGTGTCCTTGCAGGTCACCGCGACCTGCGCCGAACCGAGCACATGGCCGGCCGGATGAAACTTCACGCTGACGTCGCCGAGCCGGATCTCCTCGCCATAGCGGATCGCTTGTGTCGAGCCGGCAAAATTCTCGCCATAGCGCAGCCGCATCATGTCCAGCGTTTCCTGCGTCGCCAGCACCGCGCCGTGGCCGGCGCGGGCATGGTCGGAATGGCCGTGGGTGATCACGGCCCGCTCGACCGGCCGGACGGGGTCGATATGGAAGCCGCCCGGCTTACAGCATAGGCCGGCGGCAACTGGCAGCAGGATGTCTTGCGGACGCATGCCTGTTATATAGGTCGCGACCCCGCATCTTCGAGTCATCACCGCTTCGTTCCCTGGTTCCCACAATGCCCCTGCGCTTGTTCCTGACCTCCGGCGATCTCATGGCCGACCGCCGCTTCGAGTTCGCGCGCGACCTCCAGCTCAAGGGCGATCTGGCGGCCGCCGCCGACCTGCTGGAGCAGACCATCGAGATTGCGCCGAATTTCACCTCGGCCTGGTTCACGCTCGGCGAAATCCGCGCGCAACTCGGCGAGCGCGACAAGGCCATTGCGGCCTTTCGCAAATCGCGCGAGTCCGACCCGAGCGATCAGCATGGCGCTCATCTGCATCTGATACGCCTCGGCGATGCGCAATTGTCCGAGATGCCCAAGGCCTATGTGCAGGCCTTGTTCGATCAATACGCCCCGCGCTTCGAGCACGTGCTGATCAACGATCTCGGCTATCGCGCGCCGTCGCTGATCTTCAAGGCGGTGGTGGCTGCCCGCGTCGCCGCGAAGAAGCCCGCCCTGTTCAAGCGCGCCATCGATCTCGGCTGCGGTACGGGGCTCGCGGCCGCCGCCTTCGCCAAACAGGTCGACCAGTTCATCGGCATCGACCTGTCGCCCGGCATGATCAAGGAGGCGCGAGCCACCGGCCTCTATGCCGAGCTCGAAGTCGCCGACATGATCGAAGGCCTGCGCAGCAGGAGCGAGGCGAGCGCAAACCTCGTCGTCGCTGCCGATGCGTTCGTCTATCTCCCCGATCTCGCACCGGTGCTCAGTGAAGCCGGGCGCGTGCTCGCGCCCGGCGGCGTGCTTGCGTTCACGCTGGAGACCCATGGCGGCAGCGGCATCGTTCTCGGCGAAGGCCTGCGCTATGCCCATTCGGCGGAATATGTGCGCGATGCGATGGCGAAGGCCGGTCTCAAGCTCCTCACATTGGAGCAGGCCTCGCCACGCACCGAGAACAACGAACCGGTGGGCGGCCTCGTCTTGGTCGCCGAGAAAACTTGAGTTTAGGCGCTATAAGCGGCGCTTTAAGCGTCATTGCGTCGCAAAGCCGCGACTTCCCACTTGCGAGCCGTGCGGCGATGCCAGCACAATGCGCGCACCAGGGAGAAACAAACAATGACCAGGAATCCATCGCGGCGCGATTTCAGCGCCGCCGCGCTCGCGACCATCGCGGCCTCCACCTTGCCCGCGCCCTATGTCTGGGCCGCGGAGAAGAAATACGATTCCGGCGCCAGCGACACCGAGATCAAGATCGGGCAGACCGTGCCGCATTCCGGCCCCGGCTCGCTCTACGGCGTGCTCGGGCGGGTCGGCGAGGCCTATTTCCAGATGCTGAACGAAAAGGGCGGCATCAACGGACGCAAGGTCAAATTCCTCACCATGGATGATGCCTACAGCGCGCCGAAATGCGTCGAGGCGACGCGGCGCCTGGTCGAGCAGGAGGAGGTGCTCGCGCTCTACGGCTCGCTCGGCACCGCGCCGCAGACCGCCGTGCACAAATACCTCAACTCGAAGGGCGTGCCGCAGTTGCTGCTCAACACCGGCGCGTCGAAGTGGAATAACCCGAAAGAGTTCAAATGGACGATGGCGGGCTTGCCGCTCTATCCGACCGAGGCGCGGATCCTGGCGCGGCACGTCGTCAGCGTGAAGCCGAACGCGAAGGTCGGCATCCTGTACCAGAACGACGATTTCGGCCGCGACTTCCTCGGCCCCTTCAAGAAGGTTCTGGAAGACGCCGGCGGCACCGCCAAGGTGATCATGGAGCAGACCTACGATCTGACCGATCCGACGGTCGATTCCCAGCTCATCAACCTCTCGAAGTCGGGTGCGGACGTCTTCTACAACATCTCCACCGGCAAGGCCTCGTCGCAGTCGATCCGGAAAGTAGCCGAGCTCGGCTGGAAGCCGCTGCAGCTGCTGTCGGCCGGCTCGACCGGCCGCTCCATCCTCAATGCCGCGGGCCTCGAGAACGCCGCCGGCATCGTCGCCATTCGCTACAACAAGGAAGTCGGCCTGCCCAAATGGGAGAAGGACCCCGACGTCATGGCGTTCGAGGAGCTGCGCAAGAAGTACACGCCGGCGATCGATCAAGACAACACCATCGCCTTCGCCGGCTACGGCCAAGCCGTCACCATGGGCGAGATCCTGCGCCGCTGCGGCGACGAGCTCACCCGTGCCAACGTGCTGAAGCAGGCCTCCAACCTCAAGCGCTTCCACTCGCCTTATTTCCTCGACGGCGTCACCTACGACTACACGCCTGACGATTACACGCCGATGAAGACGCTCTTCATCTCCACCTTCACCGGCAAGGACTGGGACATCTCCGACAAGCCGATGTCGGAGTAGGGGCGCTTTCTTCTCCCCTTGTGGGAGAAGATGGCGCGAAGCGCCGGATGAGGGGGCTTTCTCCGCGTACTCGAACGATGCTCTTTCGCGGAGAGATACCCCTCACCCGTCTCGCCGCTTCGCGGCGATCCACCCTCTCCCACAAGGGGAGAGGGAACGGCAGTATCGCCCTCGTCGTTCACCCCCTCGACGAACCCGTCCCCACGGCTTACCTGTGATGCCGTGCCGCCCCGCATCCGCAAAATCCCGGCCGAGCCTGCCGCGCTGTTGCCCGACCGCTTCAAGGCGTGGTTCGCGGCCCGCGGCTGGTCGCCGCGCGCGCATCAATTGGCGCTGCTGGAAAAGGCGCGCGAGGACCGATCCGCATTGCTGATCGCGCCCACCGGCGCCGGCAAGACGCTGGCGGGATTCCTGCCGACGCTGGTGGAGCTGAGCTCCGCGCCCAAAGCTTCGGCGAAATCGGTGATCTCCACCGGCCGCAGTCTGCAACGCACCGGCGGCCTGCACACGCTCTACATCTCGCCGCTCAAGGCGCTCGCGGTCGATATCGCGCGCAACCTCGAGCGTCCCGTCGCCGAGATGGCGCTGCCGATCAAAATCGAGACCCGCACCGGCGACACCCCAACGTCGCGGCGGCAGCGGCAGCGGCGCTATCCGCCGGACATTTTGCTGACGACGCCGGAGCAGCTTGCGCTGCTGCTGTCCTCCGATGATGCGCCGTTTCTGTTTTCCTCCTTGAAGCGCATCGTGCTCGACGAGCTGCATGCGCTGGTGACGTCCAAGCGCGGTGATCTGCTCTCCCTTGGGCTCGCGCGGCTGTGGCGATTGGCGCCGCAGATGCGCGCCATCGGCCTGTCGGCGACCGTGGCCGAGCCTGAATCGCTGGCGCGCTTCCTGGTGCCGCAGCCCGGCGGCAAGGAAGCGGTGGCCGACATCGTCCTTGCGGGCGGCGCCGCACCGCCGCTGGTCGAGATGATGGACACGCGCGAACGCCTGCCCTGGGCCGGCCACAGCGCGCGCCATGCGCTTCCCGAGATCTACGAGCTGATCAAGGCGAACAAGACCACGCTGGTCTTCGTCAATACCCGCAGCCAGGCCGAGATGCTGTTCCAGAACCTCTGGAGCATGAACGACGACAATCTTGCCATCGCGCTGCATCACGGCTCGCTCGACGTCGCCCAGCGCCGCAAGGTCGAGGACGCCATGTCAGCGGGCAGATTGCGCGGCGTGGTCTGTACCTCCTCGCTCGATCTCGGCGTCGACTGGGGCGACGTCGATCTCGTCGTCAATATCGGCGCGCCCAAGGGCTCCTCGCGCCTGATGCAGCGCATCGGCCGCGCCAACCACCGGCTCGACGAAGCCTCGCGCGCGGTGCTGGTGCCCGCGAACCGATTCGAGGTGCTGGAGTGCCGCGTCGCGATCGACGCCATCGCGGAGAATGCGCAGGACACGCCGCCGCTGCGCCTGGGTGCGCTCGATGTGCTGGCCCAGCACGTGCTCGGCTGCGCCTGCGGCGAGCCGTTTTTCTCCGACGAGCTTTACGGTGAGGTGCGCACCGCCGCGCCCTACGCCGATCTCACGCGGCAGGACTTCGACGACGTGGTCGATTTCGTCGCCTCCGGCGGCTACGCGCTGAAGACCTATGAGCGTTTCGCGCGTATCAAGCAGGACAAGGAGGGACGCTGGCGCGTCGCCAATCCCAGGGTGCGGCAGAGCTACCGCATGAATGTCGGCACCATCGTCGAGGACGACATGCTGAAGGTGCGGCTGGTGCGCTCGCGCGGCGGAGGTCAAGGAAAAGCAGGCGGGTCGACCGGCGTGATCGCGCGCGGCGGCAGGCTGCTCGGCGAGATCGAGGAAGCCTTCATCGAAGGCCTCAGCCCGGGCGACACCTTCGTGTTCTCAGGCGAGGTGGTGCGCTACGAGACCCTGGTCGAAGACCAGGTCTATGTCTCGCGCGCCAACGACAAGGACCCGAAAGTGCCGTCCTATATGGGCGGCAAGTTTCCGCTCTCGACCTATCTTGCCGAACGGGTTCGCCGCCTGCTCGATGACGGGCGCGCGTGGGGCGCCCTGCCGGAGCAGGTGCGCGACTGGCTGTCGCTGCAAAAGGACGTCTCGCGCGTGCCGGCGGTGCGCGAGCTGCTGGTCGAGAGTTTTCCCCGCGCCAACAAGCATTACATCGTCTGCTATCCCTTCGAAGGCCGTCTCGCGCATCAGACGCTCGGCATGCTCTTGACGCGTCGGCTGGAGCGCGCCCGCGCCCGGCCGCTCGGTTTCGTCGCCAACGAATATGCGATCGCGGTCTGGGCGCTCGGCGACATGTCCTCCATGATCCGGGACGGCAGGATCGACCTCGACGCGCTGTTCGATCCCGACATGCTCGGCGACGACCTCGAAGCGTGGCTCGCCGAATCCGCGCTGATGAAGCGCACGTTCCGCAATTGCGCGATCATCTCCGGCCTGATTGCGCGGCGGCACACCGGTGAGGAGAAGAGCCGCCGTCAGGTGCTGTTCTCGACCGATCTCGTTTACGACGTCCTGCGCAAGCACCAGGCCGATCACGTGCTGTTGCGCGCCGCCCGCGCCGATGCCGCCACTGGCCTGCTCGATCTGCTCCGCCTCAGCGACATGCTCACCCGCATCCGGGGCCGCATCACGCATCGGGAACTCGACCACGTCTCCCCGCTCGCCGTCCCTGTGATGCTGGAAATCGGCCGCGAGTCAGTCTATGGCGAAGCTGGAGACGAGCTCCTGGCGGAGGCCGCCGACGAGCTCGTCAAAGAGGCGATGGGATAACAGCAGGTTTTGACGTGGGGGCAGGCGCGCTGGTTTCAGGGGATATCGAGGACATGCGCGTTTCGAATGTCAGCATCAGCAGCGTGACCTTCGCGGCCGATCTCTCCGGCGCGCTATTCTGGGAAGAGCAGCGCCTGCTCGTCGTCTCCGACCTGCATCTGGAAAAAGGTTCCAGCTTCGCCATGCGCGGCGTGCTGCTGCCGCCTTACGACACCATCGCGACGCTCAGTCGTCTCGCTGCTGTCATCTCCCGCCATGATCCCCGAATCGTCATTGCTCTCGGCGACAGTTTTCACGATCGCACGGCGCATGGACGGCTGTCGGCGGAGGATCGCGACGTGGTCGCCGCCTTGCAGGCTGGCCGCGACTGGATCTGGATCTCAGGCAATCACGATCCGGCGCTGCCGCGTGATCTCGGCGGCACCGTTGCCGACGAAGTCGCGATTGGCCCGATCACCTTCCGCCATGAGCCGACCGGCGCGAGCGGCGAGATCGCCGGCCATCTCCATCCCAAGGCGCGCGTCTCCGCGCGCGGTCGCTCGATGGAGCGCCGCTGCTTCGCCTGCGACGGCGAGCGCGCCGTGATGCCCGCCTTCGGCGCCTATGCCGGCGGCCTCAGCATCCGCGATGTTGCATTTGCAAAGATCTTTCCGAAGAACGGTTTTGTCGCGCACCTGCTCGGCGACCGCCGCGTCCACGCGATCGCCGCGTCACGGTGCAGCTAAGCCGCCTTCGCCTGCACGTCGTCGCAAAACTCAGCCAGCCGGTCCGCCAGCCGCAGCGTCGCGGGGCTCGCGCCCGGCGCGGCCATCAACGCGACTTCGGTCCGGTTGATCGGCGCAAAGCCGTCCTTCGCTGTCAGCACGCGGTGGTCGGACTGGATCGCCATCTCCGACAGGATGCTCAAGCCCATGCCGGCCGCGACCGCGGCCTGGATGCCGGCGAGGCTCGATGAGGTATAGGACATGTGCCAAGGCCGGCCCGCGCTTTCCAGCGCGTGGATGGCGCCGGCGCGGTAGAGGCAGCCGAGCGGAAAGCCGATCAGCGGAACGGAGGCGACATCGGCGTGGATCGGGTGGCTTTTGCTGGTCACCCAGTGCACCTGCTCCGGCCACACCGCAATCGCGCCTTTCTCACCGGCCGCGCGCTTGAACAGCGCGAGATCGAGCTCGCCGCGATCGAGGTCGCGGGCGAGATTCTTGCTCTGGTCGGCGCGCACATCGAGCCGCAGGCCCGGATGCGAGCGCGAGAACGCGCCGAGCAGCTTCGCCAGCCGATACGCCGCGAAATCCTCGGGGATGCCGAGCCGGATCGCGCCTTCGCCGTCAGGCTGGCGCAGCACGTCGCGCGCCTCTTCCGCAAGCGACAACAGCCGCCGCGCATAGGACAGCAATCGTTCGCCGGCTTCGGTTGGACGCACGTCCTTGCCGTCACGATGCAGCAGAACCTGGCCGACATCCTCCTCCAGCCGCTTGATCTGCTGGCTGACGGTCGATTGCGTCCGATGGACGCGCTCGCCGGCGCGGGTGAAGCCGCCGGCATCGACCACCGAGACGAAGCTGCGCAGGAGCTCCAGATCGAGCATGGGCGCCTCCATTCGAAAATCCACTGGCAGTAAGTTAATCATTTAATTTCCAAATGACAAGCCGGCTCCCTAGATCGAGGGCTCAGGAGAATGTCCCTCATGTCGCTCGCCCCCTCGCTTGCCGTTCCGCGCAGCCACTTCAACACGCTGCCGCTGGCCATCGGCCTGTTCTGCCTGCTCTGGAGCTACGCCTTCGTCGCCGGCAAGATCGGCGTCACCCATTGCCCGCCGCTGATCCTGCTCGCCGCGCGCTTCTCGCTCGCCGGCATCTTGATCATCGGTGCCACGCTGGTCCGCGGCGACGACTGGTCGCTGTCCTGGCGCGATGCCGCGATCTTCGCCGTGCTCGGCGTCGCCAACAACGCGCTCTATCTCGGCCTCGGCTACACCGGGCTGCAATCGGTCTCCGCCGGCCTCGGCGGCCTGATCGTGTCGGCCAATCCGGTGTTCACGGCGGGCCTCGCCGCGCTGCTGCTCGGCGAAGGCGTGACCTGGCGCAAGGCGAGCGGACTTCTGCTCGGCATCATCGGCGTGACCCTGATCGTCTGGCATCGCCTGTCGGTCGGTACCGATTCATGGCACGGCATCGTCTTCACCCTGGCCTCGCTTGCCTCCCTCGTCGCCGGCACCATCCTGTTCAAGCTGCTCGCGCCGAAGGGCTCGCTGTGGATCGGCAATGGCGTGCAGAATCTCGCCGCAGGCATCGTGCTGACGCCGGTGGCGCTGACCTTCGCGGATGTTCATGCCATCGACTTCACGCCGGGCCTGATCGGCGCCTTCGCCTTCCTCGTGCTCGGCGGCTCGATCCTGGCGTACTGGCTCTGGTTTCATCTCTTGAAAGTGTGTGGCGCGACGGCTGCCAGTGCCTATCATTTCCTGATGCCGCCGCTCGGCATGCTGTTTGCGTATCTCGTGCTCGGCGAGCACGTCGAGGCGCGCGATCTGCTCGGAATCATTCCGGTCGCACTCGGCATCTACCTGGTGACGCGGCCCGCCAAATCCGTCTCGTAAGAGGAGTCCATCATGCCCATTTCCATCACCCTGATCGGCGGTCCCACTGCGCTGATCGAGATCGATGGCTTCCGTTTGCTCACCGATCCGACCTTCGATGACGCGCACACCGCCTATCAGCTGCCGCATGTGAAGCTGGAGAAGACGATCGGCCCTGCGCTCAAGGCCGATGCGATCGGCCCGATCGATGCCGTGCTGCTCAGCCACGACCAGCATTCGGACAATCTCGACAATTCCGGCCGCGACTTTCTCAAACATGTGAAGCGCGTGCTGACCACCGAGGCCGGCGCGCAGCGCCTCGGCGGGCATGTCGAAGGTTTGGCGCCGTGGGGCACGGCGCATCTGAAAGATCGTGACGGCAACTCGCTGACGATCACCGCGACCCCGGCGCGTCACGGCCCGGCCGGCATCGAGCCGCTGTCAGGCGACGTCATCGGCTTCGTGGTGTCGTCGAGCCGGACCGACACCACATCGGTCTACATCAGCGGCGACACCACCTGGTTCGACGGCGTCGCCGAGGTCGCGCGCCGTTTCAAATGCGGCGTGGTGATGCCTTTCGCCGGCGCCGCGCAAACGCGCGGGCCGTTTCATCTGACCATGGACACCAACGACACCATCGAGACCGCGCGCGCCTTCCCCGATGCGATGATCGTGCCGGTTCATACGGAGGGTTGGGCGCATTTCCGCCAGAACAGCGAGGATCTACGCAAGACCTTCGACGTGCTCGGCTTCGGGACGCGGCTGCGATTGCTCGAGCCCGGCGTGCCGACGGTGGTGCAGGCGCCGTAGCCCCGACTGTCATGCCCCGGCTTGACCGGGGCATCCAGTACGCCGCGGCGGTAATTGTGAGAGCGAGTCGCCTAACGCAGGCCTCTGGAATACTGGGTCGCCCGGTCGAGCCGGCCGACGACGAGAGGAGAGAGCGTAGTCTCCTCAATCCTTGCGAAACACGATCGAAGCCATCCATCCCGTCATCAGCGCCATCGCGGCGGTGACGAGGCCGTAGATCAGGCCGTTCTGCCGCGCGGTGGTGGCGACGAACTGCTCGAAGCCGACCTTGACGATCTCGAACGCGGTCTCGGTCTTGCCGATGAACGCGCCGTCGGCAAACAGCTTGATCTCCACCTCGTAAGTGCCGATCGGCACCTCCGCCGGCAGCGGAATGCCGGTGCGGAACAGCGTCGGCGTCAGGAACGTCACCGCGCTCGGATCCTCGCGGTAGAGACCGCGCTGGGTGCGCAGGCGGATGAAGGCGGAGCGGAATACGTCGTTCGGCACCACATCGGCATAGTCGCCGCTGACACGCTGGGTCAGCAGCACGTTGTTAAGCCCGATCTGCTGGCGCCGCGCGATCTCGGGCGAGGTGATGACATCGAAGGAGCGGTTGGCAAACAGCGCGAGATAGCTCGGCACCTCCAGGAACTGGCGGTAGTCGGTGTTGATCCAGATCCCGAAGGTGCGCTCCTTGCGCCGCGTCACCATCTCGGCGCGCGGGCCCATCACGGTGACGACGAGATCGTAGCTCTTGCGATCGGCGGGCGTGGAGGCGTCCTTCTCGACCGAACCGAACAACACCAGCTCCTCGCCGGAATAGTTCGGCGTCACCGTGACGCGGTGGTTGGAGACCGACACGATCAGCCGCTCGGCGCGTGCGGCGGAGCCGAGCAGCAGAACGAGCAGGACTGCGAGAACTGCGCGCATCATCCGTTCACTCCCAGCTCGCGGATGGTGAAGAGATCCTCTGGCCGGATCACCAGCTCGATGGCGAAGCGGACGCCGACCGAGAGGATCAGCAGGCCGAGCAGCAGCCGCAGCTGCTCGCCGCGGATCTTCTGACCGGCGCGTGCGCCGAACTGCGCGCCGGTGACACCGCCGACCATCAGGATCAGCGCCAGCACCGCGTCGACGAGGTGATTGGTCACCGCATGCAGCAGGGTCGCAAACAGCATCGTGACCAGCGTCAGGACCATCGAGGTGCCGATCACCGTCGAGGTCGGCACCCGCAGCAGATAGATCATGATCGGCACCAGGATGAAGCCGCCGCCGATGCCCATGATGGCGCCGATGAAGCCGATCAGGACGCCGATGATCACGACCGGAATGACCGAGAGGTATATCTTGGAACGCTTGAACCGCATCTTCAGCGGCAGGCCATGGATCCAGTTGTGGGTGCGTCGTGGCGGCACCGCGCCGCGCCGGGTCCGCATTAGGGCGCGCAGGCCTTCGGAGAACATCAGGCTGCCGACGGTGGTGAGCAGCACGACGTAGGACAGTGCGATCATCAGATCGAGCTGGCCGAGCGCACGCAGCTGCGTGAAGGTCCACACGCCCAGCGCCGTCCCGGTCACGCCGCCGCATAACAGCACGCTTGCCAGCGCTGGGTCGATCGCGCGTCGCCGCCAATAGGCGAGCGCGCCGGAAAAGGACGAGGCGGCGATGTGGCTCGCGACGGAGGCGACCGCGACCGCCGGCGTGATGCCGATGAAGATCAAAAGCGGCGTCATCAGGAAGCCGCCGCCGATCCCGAACATGCCGGAGACGAAGCCGACCGCCGCGCCCATCGCTAGCACGAGGAAGACATTGACCGGAAGATCGGCGATCGGGAGATAGAGCTGCATCGAGAGACCACGCTTCCCGCGAGACGGATCGATTGCGCGGAATGCTCGCAGGAGGGCAGAACGATTGCCGCGCCCTTCAATAGCGGAATTCGGTGGCCGGCGGGACCAGGAATTTCAGGCGTGGTGAATGGGCTAAGAGAGATCAGATCACGGCTCGCAGCGAACCGAGCATTCCGCCACCTTCTCCGCCGTCATGCCCCGGCTTGACCGGGGCATCCACTATGCCGCAGCTTCTGGAATACTGGGTCGCCCGGTCAAGCCGGGCGACGACAAGAGGAGGAAAGCGTACTAAACCGATTAATGCACAGCCGAGGCCGCGCGCTTGGCGGCAACCGGCTTCGGCGCAGGCTTCGCGTTGGCCTGCGGGGCGCTGTCCCAGCCGCCGTTCGGGGCCGCAACATTGACGGCGTCGTCGGGCTGCGGTTCGGCGCTGAAGGTCTGGATCGCGAGCTTGGCGGCGGCGAGCGATTGCGGGTCGAGCCGCTTGGCGACGTCGTCGCGCTTGCCGGCCGCGTCCGCATCGCCCTGGGCGGCGGCGAGCGTGAACCATTTATAGGACTCGGCGAGGTTCTGCTCGACCCCGATGCCGCGGGCATAGAGGATGCCGAGGTTGAACTGGCTGTCGGCGACGCCGCGGTCGGCGGCCTTCCGGAACCACAGTGCCGCGCTCTTGTAATTGGCTCCGCGTCCGCCGCCATCGGCGTCGAGCACCGCGAGATTGTGCATCGCCTTGGCGTTGCCGCGCTCGGCCGCCTGCGTGTAGTAGCGGCGGGCGATGTCGGCGTCCTTCTTCACGCCAAGACCCTTTTCGTAGAGTGTCCCGAGGCGGAAGGTTGCGGGCACGACGCCGGCCTGCGCCGCACGGTCGTACCATTTGGCGGCTTCGTCGTAATTCGCGGCCACGCCCTTGCCCTCGGCAAAGCGCACGCCGATCTCGTAGGCCGCGGTCGCATCGCCCTTCATCGCGGCGGTGCGCAAGCCGGGGCCACCGATGCCGTCAGGCAGCTTTTCGCTCGGCGGCACCTGGATCATCGCGAGTTTCGCGCGGCTCGTGCCCGACAGCGCGCCGGTGACGTCGCTCGACGCCGCAGGCGGGGTTGGCGCCGCGGTTTGCGGGATTTCGACCGTAGCGGTGCCGCTCGGGCTCGTCACGGACCCCGGCGCGGCATTGTTCTGCGACTGCTTTCCGATCGGCGTCGGCGAGGTCATCGAGGGCGTGACCTGCTCTGGCGCGGCGGGCTTGTTCTCAATGGACGGCAGGGCTCGCGGCGCGGGCTCGCTCGACGTATTCTCCATCGCCTGCGGCGCTGGCGACGAGCTGCTGCCATCGAGCAGGTTCATCGCCATCTTGAAGGTGCCGAGCACGATCACGACCACGCTCGCGCCGACCAGCAGCGAGCGGATCTTCGAGGTGATGGTCGACCCGCCTTCCTGGCCCTTGTCCTTGGCGCGGCCGGCAGACGCCTTGGCGGCCCGGCCGGTTTTCTCGGGTGGCTGCGCGGCGGCGGCTTGCGCTGCGCGGCGCGCGGCAGCGATGAAGCTCGACGACGACACCGGCTCCTTGGGCGCGGCCGGGATTTCGCTGATTGCGCTTTCGGACGCAGCGATGCGCTCGGACGGCGTGGCGACGCGGCCACCCGGCCTTGTGCCCGGCTCGAGCGGATGATCCGGCGGCAGTTCGGGCGCAAGCGCGGCGCGCGTGGGCGCGGTATGCGGCTCCAGGATTTCGCTGATCGCGCGTGGCGGAACCGGCGGTGCCATCGGCATCGGCGGCGGCGCCGCCGGCGCGGCGGCTTGGAATTCGCGCGGCGCGGCGGCGAAGGCGGCGTGCGCCGCCTGCGCGGCGGCTGGATTGGGCAGCTCGGGCTTCGGATCGTATTTCGGGTGCTGCTGTTGCTGCGGCCGCGGCTCGTGCGCCATCGGCGCGGGCGCCATGGGAGCGGCCATCGGCATCGGCATCGGCATCGGCTGCGCCGCAGGGGCGGGCGGCGCGGTGCGCACATTGCGAAGATCGCCCTCGATCATCGAGAGACGATCGACGACGTGGCCAAGGGCGTTGTGGACGGCCTCCAGCGAATCCTGGGTGGTCCGGTTGGTCTCGGCCTGGCTGAAGCGGATGTCGGAGAGCTCGCGCTTGACGAGATCGACCATGCCGGAATCGGCGGGCGGCGCGGAGTTGCGGCTCTCCGCCAGCGCGGAATAGGTCGCCTGCTGCCGCTCCAGGTGGCGCAGGATGTCGTGCAGCCCGTCCTCGACGCGGCTGAAATTTCCGTTGCGCGGATCGGAGGCGGCCTCGAGCCGCTCCAGCAGATACGAGACCCGCTGTTCAAGATGAGCGAAGGTCGAAGCCGAGTCGTTGCCGACCTGCATGCGATCGAAACGGTCGGACAGGGCGCGGATCGCGCTTTCGAGCTGCTCGCTGCTCTCGGGTGGTTGAGGGCGCTCGCGCGTTTCCAGAGCGGCGGTGAGCGCCGCGATGCGCTGTTCCAGCACCGCAAAACTGTCGCCTTGGCCGGACGCACGGGTGACCTGGTCGACCTTGGACGACAGCAGCTGCACGTCGTCCGAGAGCCGTGCCAGCGCTTCGTTGGAGGCAACGTTGGAGACGATGCCACGCAGCGCCGAGATCGCGCCTTCGAGCTGGCGGACCGTGGAAGGATCGTCATTGGCGCGCAGGATTAGATCGAGCTTGGCGCCGAGATTGCGGATCGCCTCGTCATAGCCGGTGAGCTGCTCGGCCGGCGTCAGCGTGCGGAGCACCTGCTTGATCTCGGACAGCGCGTGCTCGATGCCGGACAGGACCTGACCGTCGGTGCCGTTGGAGCGGGTCTCGTCGATGCGCCGATGCAGCGAGCGGATCTCGTTCTCGATCGATTCGATCGCGCGGCGCGGCATCGCCTCGGTGATGGCGTTGCGGATCTCCGCAAGCTCGCTGCGGAAAGTGTTGATCGCCTGCTCGGTATTGTCAGGGCGCTGCAGCGATTCGATCTGGCTCGTGATCTTGAGCAGATGGCGCTCAAGCGCAGAGAAATCCGGCCCCGGCTGGGGTGGCGGCGGAGCATAGGCAGGCGCGGGCGGCGCCATCGGGGGCGCGTAAGGAGCTGCCGCGGGCGCGATCGGCGGCGCGGCGCGCGGCGGCATCTGCCTGGGCGTAAAGCCGTCGAGCTCGCTCTGCCGTGCGGTGATCTCGGCCACCGCGACGTCGAACGAAGCGGGGCTCAGGGGCGGTGAGTTGCGATAGACCTGTGCTGCCGCGCGCTCGACCGCATCGGCCTGGCGCTGGCGCGTTTCAACCGGGGCCTGTCGCTGTGCCGGAGCCTGCTGCGGCTTTGAGATTTGCGACAGCCTTGCATCGAGCCGCGAGATCGCGTCGTTGAGCTGGCGCGCAACGCCCTGCTCGCGCGAAACGTCTTGTCGCGGAGTATCTTGTCGCGAAGAATCTTGCCGCGGCGCGGGCTTTGAAATCCGCTCGATCTGCTGGGTGATGGCGTCGAGCCGCTGGTGGATGTCGGCAACTTCGCGGCTTTCCTGGCTCGGTGCTTGAGTCGGTACCTGGCTCGGGACGTTCTGGGCTTGCGGGCGCTGGTCGTAAGGTCCGCGAAAGTTCGGCGGGGCGGTCTCGCCGAGCGTGGAGTTCAGCCAATCGTTGAGTGACATGCCGGCGCGACGCGCAGCAGCTTCGGCCCGCTCCCGGACGGATGGATCGATGCCGTCAACACTCCACGATACGCGCGAATTCATGACTCTGTCCGGTTCCGACTCCGGCGCCCCACCCGGCGCCTCCAGTCTTCCCTCGCGTGCCGGTTGCAAAGACAATCGGATTTGGCGCGGGTCGTCTGCCTCGAAAACCGACTTTTGTCTGTTACGGTAAATAACGGGTTAAGGAACCCGTTGACGGTGTCTTAAAGTTGGGCGGCGGGAACGGAGTGCGATCGTTGTGGCGCTCGTCCGCTCGCCAAAATAACGGTGTCATGCCCCGCGAAGGCGGGGCATCCAGTACTCCGAGGCAGCGCGGCTAGGAACGAGGCGCCGTGGCGTACTGGATCGCCCGCCCCAGTGCGCAATTGCGCACAAGGCGGGCGATGACGGTGGAGCGGGTCGCGACAGCCCGCATACGGTCGGGCTCGACGACCTCAGCCCTTGCCCTCGCGCTTGCCGTCCTCCAGCGGCACCACGGTGCCGCTTGCGCTCATCGCCGACAGGGCCTCCAGCGCCTCTTCACAGAAGTCGGCGACCATCTGCTCGTGCCGGGCGCCGAGCTGAAGCAGGAGGAGGTTACCGAGGTCGAGTACGCCGGAGGCCGCCCCTTCCGGAAAGCGCTTCTTCAGGATGCGCTCGTAGTTCTCGTGGCGATCGCGGTGGTGCTCGAGCCGGGCCATCAGGTCGGTTCGCATGGGCTCGATGCCGATGCTGTCCAGCGCATGTAGCCGCACCAGGAGGTCGTCCTTGATGGAAGGGGGCGTGCTTGGCCGCGCGGCCCAGTGCCGCAGCGCTGTTCGGCCCTCCGGAGTCAGCGTATAGATCAGCTTATTGGGCTTGCCTGTCTGCACGACCTCGCGGCCCTGGATGTAGCCGCGGTCGCGCAGCTTGGAGAGCTCGCGGTAGATTTGCTGGTGGTCGGCCTTCCAGAAGAAGCCGATCGAGGAATCGAATGTCTTGGCGAGCTCGTAGCCCGTCATCGGACGTTCCGTCAGGCATGCGAGGATTGCGTCGCCTAAAGCCATGACCCGGTCCTCCTGTTCTCGACCTTAACCAATTGGCTTGACTTTATGCGCATCGGCGCATATGCGTCAATGTGCATATGAGGCGACCCAAAAACGAGGGCAAACACCGCCCCGAAAACCCCAATGGAATCAACCTTCGCGCTACTGTGCATGGGGTTGTTTTCGCGTTTTTTTGCGCAAGCCTTTAGGGAGGCAGCTGAATGACCGGCCTCGATTCCTGGTACGGCTACATGAAGTCGCATGACCGGGCAGCGCTCTGGGACCTGCTCCATCCCGACGCCGTCTTCGAAAGCCCCGTCGTGCATTCGCCGCAGCGCGGACGCGACATCACCTTCAAATATCTCGCCAGCGCCGAGAAGGTGCTTGGCGGCCCCGGCTTCCTTTATGTCGGCGAATGGAAGAGTGAGAGCGGCGCCGTGCTCGAATTCAAGACCATCATCGACGGCATCGAGATCAACGGCGTCGACATCATCACCTTCGACGGCGACGGACGCATCACGCATTTCAAGGTGATGGTGCGGCCGCTCAAGGCGATAAACATGCTGCACCGCCTGATGGCGGAGCAGTTGGCCGCCGCTCAATCCTAAGCCAGCATCATCACTTCAAGGCCTGCCGGGAGACCACCATGCCGATCTACAAAGCCCCCGTCGAAGACGTGAACTTCCTGCTCAACGACGTCTTCCAGATCGATCGCTACGACAATCTGGCCGGCTTCTCCGATGCGTCGAGCGACGTGCGTGAAGCCATTCTCGGCGAAGCTGCCAAGCTCGCCGAAGAAGTGCTGCAGCCGCTCAATCGCGTGGGCGATCTCGAAGGCTGCAAGCGCGCCGATGACGGCAGCGTCACCACGCCGACGGGATTCAAGGAGGCGTTCAAGCAGGTCGCCGAGGGCGGCTGGCTCGGCCTGTCGGCACCAACCGAGTTCGGCGGCCAGGGTCTGCCGGTGACGCTGAGCCAGGCGGTCAACGAATTCCAGATCTCCGCTAACATGGCGTTCTCGATGTATGGCGGCCTCACCATGGGCGCGACCGCGGCGCTGATCGTCCACGGCACGCCGGAGCAGAAGCAGACCTACGTGCCGAAGATGGTGGCGGGCGAGTGGACCGGCACCATGAACCTGACCGAGCCGCATTGCGGCACCGATCTCGGCATGCTCCGCACCAAGGCGGTGCGGCAGGCCGACGGCAGCTTCAAGATCACGGGCACCAAGATCTTCATCTCGGCCGGCGAGCATGACCTCGCGCCCAACATCATCCACCTCGTGCTTGCACGCATCGAGGGCGCGCCCGCCGGCATCAAGGGCGTGTCGCTGTTCGTGGTGCCGAAATTCCTGGTCAATGCCGATGGTTCGGTCGGCGCACGCAACGGCGTGGTCTGCGGCTCGATCGAGCACAAGATGGGCATTCACGGCAATTCCACCTGCGTGATGAACTACGACAACGCCACCGGCTGGCTGATCGGCGAAGAGAACAAGGGCATGCAGGGCATGTTCGTGATGATGAACGAGGCCCGCCTCGGCGTCGCCGTGCAGGGTCTCGCGCAGTCGGAAGTGGCCTATCAGAACGCGGTCGCCTATGCCCGGGATCGCATCCAGGGCCGTTCGCTCACCGGTGCCAAGGCGCCGGACAAGCCGGCCGATCCGATCATCGTCCATCCCGACGTGCGCCGCACGCTGCTGTCGATCCGCGCCTTCAACGAGGCCGCGCGCGCCTTCGTGATGTGGACCGCGCTAAAGAGCGACGTCGCCCATCGCTCCGAGGATCCCAAGGACCGCCAGGCCGCCGACGATCACATGGGCCTGATGACGCCGGTGCTGAAAGGCTTCCTCACCGACTACGGCTTCGCCAACGCGGTGCAGGCGCAGCAGATGTATGGCGGCCACGGCTACATCGCTGAGCAGGGCATGGAGCAGTTCGTGCGCGATGCCCGCATCGCCATGATCTACGAAGGCGCCAACGGCATCCAGGCGCTCGACCTCGTCGGCCGCAAGCTGCCGCGCGACGGCGGCCGCGCCATCATGGCGTTCTTTGGCGAGGTCATGGCCTTCGCCAAGGACAACGGCGGCGACGAGGCGATGAAGCCTTTCATCACCCCGCTCTCGGCTTCGCTCGGCCATCTCCAGCAGGCCACGACGTGGCTGATGCAGAACGCGATGGCCAAGCCCGACAATGCCGGTGCCGCCGCCACCGATTACCTGAATCTCTTCGGCTTCGTCGCGCTCGGTTACATGTGGGCGAAGATGGCGAAGGTGACGCAAGCCAAGATTGCCGAGAGCGGGGCGACTCCCTATCTCTCGACCAAGCTCGTCACCGGCCGCTTCTTCATGGAGCGGATGCTGCCGGAGACCGCCGCCAATCTCGCGCGCATCCAGGCCGGCTGCGCCACCATCATGGAACTGCCGGCGGAAGCGTTCTGAAGCCGCTTTCGCTGCGACCCGTCCAAACCGGATCACGACCAGAAGATCATCACATCAGGAGGGCGTTATGCCTGAGGCATTCATTTACGACCACGTCCGCACCCCGCGCGGCCGCGGCAAGGCGGACGGCGCGCTGCACGAAGTCACCGCGCTCGCGCTCGCGACCGTGCCGCTCAAGGCGCTCAAGGACCGCAACAACCTGCCGGAAGATTCCGTCGATGACGTCATTCTCGGCGTGGTCGATCCGGTCGGCGAAGCCGGCTCCGACATCGCGCGCTTTGCCGCGCTGAAGGCGGGCCTCGGCGAAGCGGTGCCGGGCGTCCAGATCAGCCGCTTCTGCGCCTCCGGCCTCGATGCCGTGAATTTTGCCGCAGCCCAGGTGATGAGCGGCCAGCACGAGCTGGTGATCGGCGGCGGCGCCGAATCGATGAGCCGCGTCGGCATCGGCGCTTCCGGCGGCGCCTGGCCGATGGACCCCTCGATGGCAGTGCCGGCCTATTTCATGCCGCAGGGTGTCTCGGCCGATCTGATCGCGACCAAATACGGCTTCTCGCGTGACGACGTCGACGCCTATGCGGTGCAGAGCCAGCAGCGTGCGGCGAAGTCCTGGGAAGAAGGCCGCTTTGACAAGTCGGTCGTCCCGGTCAAGGACATCAACGGCCTCACCATCCTCGCCAAGGACGAGCATATGCGTCCTTCGACGACGATGCAGTCGCTGGCGCAGTTGCAGCCTGCGTTCACGATGATGGCACAGATGGGCGGCTTCGACGGCGTCGCGGTGCAGTCGCATCCGGAAATCGAACGCGTCAATTACGTGCACCATGCCGGCAATTCGTCGGGCATCGTCGATGGCGCCGGCGCCGTTCTGCTCGGCAGCAAGGAAGCCGGCGGCAAGTACGGCCTGAAGCCGCGCGCAAGGATCCGCGCATTCGCCAATATCGGCTCCGAGCCCGCGATGATGCTGACCGGCCCGGTCGACGTCACCGAGAAGCTGTTCGCGCGCTCCGGCATGAAGAAATCGGATATCGACCTGTTCGAGCTCAACGAGGCCTTCGCCTCCGTCGTGCTGCGCTACATCCAGGCCTTCGACATCGACAACGCCAAGATCAACGTCAATGGGGGTGCGATCGCGCTCGGCCATCCGCTCGGCGCGACCGGTGCCATGATCCTCGGGACCGTGCTCGACGAGCTCGAGCGTACCAACAAGGCGACCGCACTGGTGACGCTGTGCATCGGCGGCGGCATGGGCACCGCGACCATCATCGAACGCGTCTAAGGGCAGGGAGCAACCAGCATGGCTTACAAGAACTTCAAGGTTGAGACCGATTCCGACGGCATCGCGCTCGTGACCTGGGACATCCCGGGCCGTTCGATGAACGTGCTCGACGAGACATCGACCAGCGAGCTCGACGCGATCGTCAAGGCGACCACGGCCGACGCCGCGGTGAAGGGCGTCGTCATCACCTCCGCCAAGGAAGCGTTCTGCGCGGGTGCCGATCTGTCCATGCTCGAAGGCATGAATCAGGCCTACGCAAAAGTGTTTGGGGAGCAGGGCGAGACGGCCGCGAACCAGATGCTGTTCGAGCAGAGCCGGCGCTTCTCGCTGGTGCTGCGTTCCATCGAGACCTCCGGCAAGCCGTGGGCGGCGGCGATCAACGGGCTCGCGCTCGGCGGCGGTTTCGAGATCACGCTGGGCTGCCACTATCGCGTGGCGGCGGAGAATCCCAAGACCCGCCTCGGCCTGCCCGAGGTCAAGGTCGGCCTGTTCCCCGGCGCCGGCGGCACGCAGCGCGTGCCGCGCCTGGTGCCGCCGCAGGACGCGATGACGATCCTGCTCAAGGGCGATCCGGTCACGATCGAGAAAGCCAAGGCGCTGAATCTGATCCACGCCATCGTTCCCGCCGCCGACCTCGTCAAGGCGGCAAAGGACTGGATCAAGGGCGGCGGCAAGGCTGTTGCGCCCTGGGACGAGAAGGGCTTCAAGCTGCCGGGCGGTCCGGTGTTCTCCAAGGCCGGCATGATGATGTTCCCGGCCGGCAACGCGATCTATCGCCGCGAGACCTACGACAATTATCCGGCCGCACGCGCGATCATGAGCTGCGTCTACGAGGGCCTGCAGCTGCCGATCGACGCCGCGCTCCGTGTCGAGTCGCGCTACTTCACCTCGGTGCTGCGCTCGAAGGAAGCGGCTGCGATGATCCGCAGCCTGTTCCTGTCGATGCAGGAGCTCAACAAGGGCGCGCGCCGTCCGAAGGATGTGCCGCCGACCAAGGTGAAGAAGATCGCCGTGATCGGCGCCGGCTTCATGGGCGCGAGCGTCGGCTATGTCTCAGCCCGTGCCGGTCTCGACGTCGTCCTGATCGATCGCGACCAGGAGAGCGCCGACAAGGGCAAGGCGCATGCGCAAAAGGTGATCGAGGAGCAGATCAAGAAGGGCCGCGCCAAGCCCGGCGACGCAGAAGCGCTGCTCGCGCGCATCACGGCGACCGCGGACTATTCCGCGCTCAAGGACGTCGATCTCGTCATCGAGGCCGTGTTCGAGGACCGCAAGGTCAAGGCTGATACCTTTGCCAAGGCGCAGGAGCACATGAAGCCGGACGTGATCTTCGCGTCCAACACCTCGACGCTTCCGATCACCTCGCTGGCGGAATCCTTCAAGGACCAGGGCAGGTTCGTCGGCATCCACTTCTTCTCGCCGGTCGAGAAGATGATGCTGGTCGAGATCATCCAGGGCAAGAACACCGGCGATCTCGCGATCGCGACCGCGCTCGACTACGTCCGGCAGATCGGCAAGACGCCGATCGTCGTCAACGACTCCAGAGGCTTCTTCGCCAATCGCTGCGTCGGCCGCTACGTCGCCGAGGGCAACGAGATGTTCCTCGAGGGCGTGCCGCCGGCGATGATCGAGAACTGTGCCAAGATGGCCGGCATGCCGGTCGGCCCGCTCTCGCTGTCGGACGAGGTCGCGCTCGACCTCGGGCTCAAGATCATGAAGGCGACGGAAGCCGACCTCGGCCCCAACGCCATCAATCCCGATCAGAAGAAGCTGATGGTGGAGATGGTCGAGAAGCAGGGCCGTCTGGGCCGCAAGAACAGCAAGGGTTTTTACGATTACCCCGAGAAGGGCAAGGGCCAGAAGAGCCTGTGGCCGGGCTTGTCCGCGCTGCAGCCCAAGCAGCTCGATCCCGATACCCTCGACGTTGAGGAGTTGAAGCAGCGCTTCCTGGTAGTGCAGGCGGTGGAGGCCGCGCGCACCGTTGAGGACCACGTCATCACCGATCCGCGCGAAGCGGATGTCGGCTCGATCCTCGGCTTCGGCTTCGCGCCGTTCACCGGTGGCACGCTGTCCTATATCGACTTCATGGGCCCGAAAAAATTCGTCGAGCTTTGCCACAAGCTGGAAGCGAAATACGGCTCGCGCTTCACCCCGCCGAAGCTCCTTGAGGAGATGGCCGCGAAGGGAGAAACCTTCTACGGCCGCTTCGCTCCGAAGAAGGCGGCGGCGTGATTCTCTGAACCCGTAGCCGGGATAAAAAATACGAAAGGCCGGATTTTCGATCCGGCCTTTCGCATGTGCGCTCAGGCAGCCTGGATCAGCCCTTCCTTCTTCATCGCTTCCTGCACCTGCGGCCGCGCCGCGACGCGGGTCTTGTACGCGGCAAGGTTCGGCATCGCCGAGAGGTCGAACTTCATCCGGTCGCCCCAGGTCAGCATCGTGAAGAGATAACCGTCGGCCACCGTGAACTGCTTGCCCATGAGGTAGTCGCGGCCGGCGAGCTGGCTGTCGATGTATTTCAGCTTGCCCATGACGCGGTCCTTGAAGAAGGCCTTGGCCTCGTCGTTCAGCGTCGGCGCGAACATCGGGCCGAAGCTCTTGTGGACCTCCGAGGTGAGGAAGTTCAGCCATTCGAGCAGCTTGTAGCGCTCGGCGCTGCCGTGGGCCGGCGCCAGCGCCTTGGCTGAGGCCTGATCGGCGATCATCTGGACAATCACCGGGCCTTCGGTCACGATCTCTCCGCTATCGAGGCCCAGCGCAGGGACCTGGCCCTTGGGGTTCAGCTTCAGATAATCCTCACCGTTTTCGAGCTTCTTGGCCCGAATATCGACCTTGACCAGTTCATAGGGCAGGCCGGCTTCCAGGAGCGCGATATGGGGGGACAGCGAGCACGCACCGGGCGAATAGTACAATTTCATGGAATTTCCTCCTCTTGTTGCTTGGTTCAGGCGAAAGAACGACTACATGCATCTGCTTGAAATAGTCAAGATTGATGCAGGTGCATCGAATAGGGTAAGAGACGGGCGACGAGCTTGAGCGGGACCATGAAACGCAAACCATCGACCGAGGCGACTTCCGCCTGGATCCGCTTGATGCGGGTGCAGAGCCGTGTGCTCAATTGCGTCGAGCAGGACCTGAAGAAGGCCGGCTTCCCGCCGCTCGCATGGTATGACGCGCTGCTCGAACTGTCACGGGCGCCCTCGGGCGAGCTCCGGCCGGTCGAACTCGAACGGCAGATGCTGATCCCGCAATATTCGACATCGCGGCTGATCGACCGCCTGGTCGACGAAGGCCTCGCCTCGCGGCGTGAATGCAAGATCGACAAGCGCGGCCAGTTCGTGGAGATCACGGAAGCCGGCCGCGAATTGCAGAAGCGGATGTGGGGCGCCTATTCGGCCGCGATCGAGAAATATGTCGGTTCGAAGCTGTCCGATGCGGATGCCGTGAAGCTCAGCGGTCTGCTCGACCGTCTGGGCTGCTCGTGCGGCGAGATGAAACTGCCGCCTGCCCACGTCAACGAAACCACGCCGTTGCGATGATCGCGCGGCAAACCAGCTCGTCCGTGCAGCCGGTGGCTGCGCGGACCATCCCTGTCACCCACGCGCGTTCGATCGAAGCGCTTTTGATTAGAGTCTGATATGGCGCGAGACCAGATCGATATGACGCCGCTGCAATCGCGCGACGAACTCGTCGCGTGGTTCGAGGCTGGTTGCAAGGACCCGTCCGAATTCCGCATGGGCACCGAGCACGAGAAGACGCCGTTCACGCTCGAAGGCCACCGTCCGGTGCCCTACGAGGGCGCGCGCGGTATCGGCGCGCTGCTCGAAGGCATGAAACTCCTGCTCGGCTGGGAGCCGATCATGGAGAAGGGCAACATCATCGGCCTCTACGACGTCACTGGCGGCGGCGCGATCTCGCTCGAGCCTGGCGGGCAGTTCGAACTCTCGGGTGCCCCCGTCGAGAACGTGCACCAGACCCAGAGTGAGCTGATGGCGCATCTGGCGCAGGTGCGCGAGATCGCAACGCCGCTCGGAATCGGCTTCCTCGGGCTCGGCATGACGCCGTCCTGGTCGCGCGCCGACATCCCGGTGATGCCCAAGGGCCGCTACAAGATCATGACCAATTACATGCCGAAGGTCGGCCAGTACGGCCTCGACATGATGTACCGGACCTGCACGGTACAGACCAATCTCGACTTCTCCTCCGAAGCGGACATGGTCAAGAAGCTGCGTGTCTCGCTCGCGCTCCAGCCGGCCGCAACCGCCTTGTTCGCCAATTCGCCGTTTACCGAGGGCAAGCCAAACGGCTTTCTCTCCTTCCGGTCCGAGATCTGGCGCGACACCGACAACGCGCGCGCCGGCATGATGCCGTGGGCATTCGAGGACGGCATGGGCTTCGAGCGCTATGTCGACTACGCGCTCGACGTGCCCATGTATTTCGTCAAGCGCGACGAGGACTACATCGACGTCTCGGGCTCCTCGTTCCGCGCCTTCTTCGATGGCCGCAACAACAATTTGCCCGGGGAACGCCCGACGCTGTCGGACTGGGCCAACCATCTTTCGACGATTTTCCCGGAGGTGCGGCTCAAGCGCTATCTCGAGATGCGCGGCTCCGACGGTGGCCCGTGGGGCCGTCTGCCGGCGCTATCGGCGTTCTGGGCCGGGTTGCTCTACGACGATGTGTCGCTGGATGCCGCCTGGGACCTCGTGAAGCACTGGACCGCGCATGAGCGTCAGGCGCTGCGCGACGACGTGCCACGCTTCGGGTTCAAGTCGCGAATCAAGGACCGCTATCTGTTCGAGATCGCCAAGGAGTGCCTCGTTCTGGCGCATGCCGGCTTGCGCCGGCGCGGCCGGATCGACCAGCTTGGCCGCGACGAGACCAGGCATCTGGAGCCGCTCGATCGCATTATCGATTCCGGCCGCACGCCGGCTGAGGAGATGCTCGACAAGTTCAACGGTCCCTGGAACCGCTCGGTGGAACCGGCCTACGCGGAATACGCGTTCTAGACCCAAGGCAAAACGATCGGACTCGGGCCGTTCATCGCCCGTACAGGTTTGCGGCGATCAAATGGCCAGCTGAAAAACCCGAGCGTCGTCAATAACTCGAAAGCTGTTCCGATGGGGAAGGGCCGCCTGGCCGTCATGGCAAGCGTCCTGGCAGGCGTCGTAGCCTGCGCCGCGTTGCTTTCGCTCGTGTTTGCGAGCTGGCCTGCGCGCGCCCAGACGGCGTTCGACCGGCCAGGCGGAGATTATTTCAGCTCTCCGGTCACGTCGGGCGATCCCGAGGATTGCGCGCTGCTGTGCGAGCGCGACCGCCGTTGCCGCTCGTGGAGCTTCAACTATCCTGACATCGAAGGCGGCTCGGCGGTGTGCTGGCTGAAGAACACGGTGCCTGCGCGCGTGCCGGGAAGCTGCTGCATCTCCGGCGTGCGCGGCGCCGGTGTGATCGAGCCGCGTGTCGAAGGCGTGGAGACCTCCATCGACCGCCCCGGCGGCGATTTGCGCAATTTCGAGATGAAGGACGGCGAAGGCGAAGAAGCCTGCAAGGCCGTCTGCACCGCCGACAACAAATGCCGCGCCTTCACCTATGCCCGCCCGGGCTACACGGGACGCGAAGCGCGCTGTTTCCTGAAAAAGGAGATCAAGCCGCCGCGGCGGAAGGCGGGATTCACGTCGGGCGTGGTGAGATAGCTCGGATCATTCCGGCGCAATCACCGTAAGCTCGGGCCACAACGCCCTCCATCTCGCGGCCTTTACCGCGTAATTCGCTGCGGAGAAATTCGGGCTTGGATTGGGGCGTGCAATCAAGCCCGCCACGTCATCGAAGCCGTGCGGCGCATAAACGTCGAAACCGTCGTCCGAGCGCCGCACGCCCACTTGCGTGTTCTGTGTGAGGAAACGGTCGATACCGTCAGTCGAGCACGACAGCGGCGGATAGGGCAGGCCGTGCTTGGCCGGGTACCACAGATGCACGCGTGCCTGGTTGCGGGTCTCGATCTTGACGCCGAGATGATCGAGGCGCGCTTGCAGCTTGCGGATCACGACGTCCTCCGCGTCCCAGGAGGTGTCAGGGTCGAAGTAGAAGACGTCGTAATCGGCAATGCCGTAATCGATCGCACGGCCGGTGAGCACGTTCCAAACCGATTGCACGAGACATCCCGAGACCAGCCACGCATCGGGCAGCGCGAGCTGGTGGAGCTCATCGAGAATCGCGACGTTAATCGGGTTCTTTAGCGCCAGCGCGAGGAAGCGGGCCTCATCCATGACAGTCGTCACGCGCTCACGCGTGCATCATAATCCGCTCGCGCCGCCTTCGAAGCCAGCGCGCGCCAACGCCGCCGCAGCAGCGACTCCACGATCGCGCGCTTTGCCTTGGACAGGCGGATCAGCACTATCGGATAATCGGCGTAGTGATCGGTGAAGTAGAAGATTTTTGGCTGGCTCTCGACCAGCATCGCGCGCTCGTCGAGCGGGACGTCCGGCATCACCAGGCTGTCGCCATCTTCCTTCAGACGCGCCAGCATCTTCTTGCGCACCTTTAGTGCGGGCGTGCCGTAGGAGGTACCGTCCTCGACCTCCGGCCACGTCAGTGCGAATTTTCTGACGTCGTCGAAGGTCATGAGATCGGTTCAATGCACGGCGGTGAAAAACCGCGCCATGCGAAATCCGGACAGCCAGGTCCACACCGGCTGGCCCCGGATACCGAGATCCCAGGATCCGAGCACGGCGTCTGCGCGGCCGACCAGATTGTCGATCGGCAACATGCCGACGCCGCCGGAGCGCAAGGGCACGCGGCTGTCGGCGGAATTGTCGCGGTTGTCGCCGAGCACGAAGAGATGGCCTGCCGGCACCGTCACTTCCTGCGTGTTGTCGAGCGGACCGTTGTCACGCATCTTGAAGATCAGATGCGAGACGCCGTTCGGCAGCGTCTCGACATAGCGATAGGCGGGTTCGCTGCCGCCATTGTCGTCCTCGGCGGCACCAACGCCGTCCGGCTTCAACTCGGCGGGGCGATCGTTGACGAAGAGCTGGCCCTGGCGCAGCTGGATGCGGTCGCCGGGCAGGCCCACGACGCGCTTGACCCAGGCCTGCGAGCGGTCGCCGGGCCAGCGGAAGACCACGACGTCGCCCTGCTTCGGCGTTTCCGCGAAGACGCGGCCGCTCTCGGGCAGGTTGATCTGGATCGGCAGCGACGAGGTGCCGTAGCCGTAGGGGAATTTCGAGGCGATCAAGGCGTCGCCGATCAACAGCGTCGGCTCCATCGAGCCCGACGGCACGTAGAACGGCTCGGCCAGCGCACCCTTGGCGATGAACACCGCCGCGACGATGCCGGCGAGCTGCACCAGCTGGCCGCCCCAGCCGCTGCTCTTCCGCTTGGTGGTGACAGTTATCTTCTCGACGCTCATCCGCCTGTTCCACCCACCGTAATGCGTTCCATCAACAGCGACGGCTGGCCGACGCCGACCGGCACGCCCTGACCGTTCTTGCCGCAGGTGCCGATGCCGGTATCGAGCGCGAGGTCGTTGCCGATCATGCGGATGCGATGCAGGTCGGTCGGCCCGTTGCCGATCAGCATGGCGCCCTTCAGGGGCGCACCGATCTTGCCGTTCTCGATCTTGTAAGCCTCGGTGCACTGAAACACGTATTTGCCCGAGGTGATATCCACCTGGCCGCCGCCGAAATTCGCGGCGAAGACGCCGTTCTTCACCGACGCGAGGATCTCGGCCGGATCGCGGTCGCCCGCCAGCATGTAGGTGTTGGTCATGCGCGGCATCGGCACGTGGGCATAGCCCTGGCGGCGGCCGTTGCCGGTCGGCTTCATGTTCATCAGGCGGGCGTTCTGACGGTCCTGCATGTAGCCGACCAGGACGCCGTCCTCGATCAGCACGGTGCGGTTGGTCGGCGTTCCCTCATCGTCGATCGACAGCGAGCCGCGGCGCGAGGCAATCGTGCCGTCGTCGACCACGGTCACGCCCTTGGCCGCGACCTGCTGGCCCATCAGGCCGGCAAACGCGGACGTCTTCTTGCGGTTGAAGTCACCTTCGAGGCCATGGCCAACCGCCTCATGCAGCATCACGCCGGGCCAGCCGGCCCCGAGCACGACGTCCATCTCGCCGGCGGGGGCGGGAATCGATTCCAGGTTGACCAGAGCCTCACGCAACGCGCCGTCGGCGGCGTCGCGCCAGTTCTTGCTTTCGATGAATTCGGCGTAGCCGGCGCGGCCGCCATAGCCCTTGCTGCCGCTCTCCTGGCGGTCGCCCTGACCGGCGACGACGGAGACGTTGACGCGCACGAGCGGGCGGATGTCGCGATAGCTCTCGCCGTCGGGCCGCAGGATCTCGACCACCTGCCAGGTCGCGCCCAGGCTGACGCTGACCTGCCGCACCCGCGGATCCTTGTCGCGCAGATAAGCGTCGATCTCGGCGAGCAGTTTGACCTTGGTCTCGAAGCCGGGGGCATCGAGCGGATTGTCGTCACTATAAAGCCGCACGTTGGTATGCGCAGGAGGCGCGGCGAAGCTGCCGGAATAACCGCCGCGCACGGCCGCCACCGCGTCCGCAGCGCGAATCAGCGCCGGCAGCGACACGTCGGAGGAATGCGCGTAGCCGACGGCGTCGTCCTTGACGGCGCGCAGGCCAAAACCCTGCGAGGTATCGTAGGTCGCCTGCTTCAGCCGGCCATTGTCGAACATCAGCGCTTCGGTCTGGCTGTATTCCAGGAACAATTCGCCGTCGTCGGCACCGGCAAGCCCGCGCGCGAGCTCGTTGCGAACCTGGTCGCGGTCGAGATTGGCGCGGTCGAGCAGGGAGGTTGTGGCAGGGTTGGTCATGCGTCCGTCCATTATCGGGGGATGTGAGGCAAGATAATGGTTTCCCGGCAGTTCCGCGAGGGCGCCAAGTCTCACATTACGGAAACAATAGGATTCGCGGGCCTAACCGCCCTTCGCACTACGGCAGCTTGTCATAGCCCTCGCCGAGCCCGTTGAGGCTGAGCGGGAAGCCGATGCCTTCTTCCGGGGTCTCGAAGATGATGAAGGTCGCGGTCTTGGCAGTGCGGAGCTGGCCGAGCAGCTTGTCGTCCATGACGACCTCGGCGACGCAGCCATTGGGCAGGCAGCGGACAAAGCCGGCACGGCCTACGTCCTGGTTGTCGAGCTTGAGGCCGAGGCCGGAGGGCAGGAGAACGCCGAGGGGGGCGACCACCCGCATCAGGCGGCTCTTCTGGTCGGCGGTCTTGAGAACGATCACGGTCAGGCCGGCGTTGGAGCGGTCTTCGGCCACCACGCTCTGGATCAGGGCGCATTGCTCGGACTGGGCGCCCGGCGGGGTGTCGCAGCGGATCTGCCAGTCGCCATGGACGGAGCGCACCGCGCCCTGCGCATGGGCGAGGCCCGGAAGCGCCAGGACGACGACCGCCGCCAGCAGAGCGGCCAGCATCGTGAGGCTGCCAGCCTGGCTTTTAGCCCGCCTTGCCATGGATCTCGAAAACCCCATCGGGTCGGTCCCTCTGCTCGCCTGGGTCGCTCGCGTCAGGCGGACTGATACGGGAATGACGGCGTCTTGAAGGCGATTCGCAAGCAAATTCCACGCCGCCCCGGCCGCAATCGCCCGCACGAATCAGGTTCCTGTGCGGCTGTGCGCCAAGTGCCTACCGCGGGCAATTCCGCTGTCAAGCGGCAGCATCCCGGGAAATGGTATTTTTGTCTGATGTTACTAGGAAATATCTTGCGGGTGATGGCTGACAGACGAGGCTCAAGACTGCATTGCGATAGATCAAGAATTATGGTTTGAGAGGCTTGATTTCGGCGTTCTAGCGATCTGGCCCCAATTCCTCTTAGAGGTATTCTTGCGCGGCGGTTTGTCAGACGGGGGGATCGAATAAAGCGTTTCCCGAAAATAGGGGAATGCACTTGGGGTGATTTCGTTAGGGGAGCGCGAACGGCATGAAGATGTCGATGGGCCCGGTGGGCCGGCACTTGCTGGGATTGGCCGTGGCGGGTCTGACGCTGGCGACGGGCGGTGCGGCATTTGCCGAGCTGGGGCAGCCGGCTGCGTGGGAGTGGACGCTTCAGCAGTCCGGGTCCCCGGTGATGGACAACATCGTCTGGTTCCACAATTTCCTGTTCGTGCTGATCACGCTGATCACGCTGTTCGTTCTGGCGCTGCTCGTGATCGTTGTCGTGAAGTTCAACGCGAGAGCCAATCCGGTGCCGTCGCGGACCACGCACAACACGCTGATCGAGGTGGCGTGGACGCTCGTGCCGGTGTTGATCCTGGTCGGCATTTCGGTGCCGTCGTTCCGCCTCCTGTTCCTCGAGCTCGACGTGCCGAAGGCGGATCTGACCATCAAGGCGACCGGCAAGCAGTGGTACTGGTCCTACGCCTATCCTGATAACGGCAAGTTCGAGTTCGACTCGCTGATGGCCCAGGACAAGCAGCCCCGTCTGCTCGGCGTCGACAATGAGATGGTGGTGCCCGTCAACAAGGTGGTTCGGGTTCAGGTGACCGGGGCCGACGTGATTCATGCCTTTGCGCTGCCGGCCTTCGGCGTCAAGATCGACGCCATTCCGGGCCGGCTCAACGAAACCTGGTTCAAGGCCACCAAGACCGGCATGTTCTACGGCCAGTGCTCGGAATTGTGCGGCAAGGACCACGCCTTCATGCCGATCGCGATCCGTGTGGTGAGCGACCAGGAGTTCGCCTCCTGGGTCGAGACCGCGAAGAAGAAATATGCGAGCGGCGGCACCAGCACCTACGCCTCCACGGCCGGCCCGACGCAGTGAGCGCCGGGCGCAGGGTTCGAGGAAACTGAAAGCGACATAAGGCGGGACCTCCAGAGGTCCGATCGGGACGCAAGGCAGGATTAGAAAATGGCAACGAGCGCAGCGGCACACGGCGATCACGCGCAAGACCACGGACATGACGAGCACGCCCATCCGACCGGATGGCGGCGCTACGTCTATTCGACCAACCACAAGGACATCGGCACGATGTACCTGATCTTCGCGGTCATCGCCGGCGTTATCGGCGCCGCGATGTCGATCGCGATCCGTGCCGAGCTGATGTATCCGGGCGTGCAGATCTTCCACGAAACGCACACCTACAATGTGTTCGTGACCTCCCACGGCCTGATCATGATCTTCTTCATGGTCATGCCCGCGATGATTGGCGGCTTCGGCAACTGGTTCGTGCCGCTCATGATCGGCGCGCCCGACATGGCGTTCCCGCGCATGAACAACATCTCGTTCTGGCTGCTGCCGGCCTCGTTCGCGCTGTTGCTGATGTCGACCTTCGTCGAGGGCGAGCCGGGCGCCAACGGCGTCGGCGCCGGCTGGACCATGTACGCGCCGCTGTCGAGCTCGGGCCATCCGGGCCCGGCGGTGGACTTCGCGATCCTGTCGCTGCATCTGGCGGGCGCTTCCTCGATCCTGGGCGCCATCAATTTCATCACCACGATCTTCAACATGCGCGCGCCGGGCATGACCCTGCACAAGATGCCGCTGTTTGTGTGGTCGATCCTGGTGACGGTGTTCCTGCTGCTGTTGTCGCTGCCGGTGCTCGCCGGTGCGATCACGATGCTGCTCACTGACCGCAATTTCGGCACGACGTTCTTCAATCCGGAAGGCGGCGGCGATCCCGTGCTGTTCCAGCATCTGTTCTGGTTCTTCGGTCACCCCGAAGTGTACATCCTGATCCTGCCCGCCTTCGGCATGGTCAGCCAGATCGTCTCGACCTTCTCGCGCAAGCCCGTGTTCGGCTATCTCGGCATGGCCTACGCCATGGTCGCGATCGGCGGCATCGGCTTCGTGGTGTGGGCGCACCACATGTACACGGTCGGCATGTCCTCGGCGACGCAGGCCTATTTCGTCGCCGCCACGATGGTCATCGCGGTCCCGACCGGCGTGAAGATCTTCTCGTGGATCGCCACGATGTGGGGCGGCTCGATCGAGTTCCGCGCGCCGATGATTTGGGCGGTGGGATTCATCTTCCTGTTCACCGTCGGCGGCGTCACCGGCGTGGTGCTGGCGAATGCCGGCGTCGACCGCGTGCTCCAGGAGACCTACTACGTGGTCGCGCACTTCCACTACGTGCTGTCGCTCGGTGCGGTGTTCGGAATCTTCGCCGGCTGGTACTACTGGTTCCCGAAGATGTCGGGCTACATGTACAATGAAGGGCTCGCCAAGGCGCACTTCTGGGTCACCTTCATCGGCGTGAACCTGGTGTTCTTCCCGCAGCACTTCCTCGGTCTGTCGGGCATGCCTCGCCGCTATGTCGATTATCCCGACGCGTTCGCGGGCTGGAACCTGGTCTCGTCGGTCGGCTCCTACATCTCCGGCTTCGGCGTGCTAATCTTCCTCTACTGCGTGATCGACGCCTTTGCGAAGAAGGTGCCGGCTGGCGACAATCCGTGGGGTGCAGGTGCGACCACGCTGGAATGGACGCTGCCCTCGCCGCCGCCCTTCCACCAGTTCGAAGTGCTGCCCCGCGTGCAGTAAGCCAATGCTCGCGGCGCCCGTGACGGGCGCCGCAGCTCGACAACAAGCGAGTCAGTCTAGTGTCCGTCCTCGACCACAACGCAATCGACATCAATCCCCGCATCTCCGAAGCGGAGGTTGGCGATTACATCGCGCTCCTGAAGCCGCGGGTGATGTCGCTGGTGATCTTCACCGCGCTGGTCGGAATGGCGATGGCGCCCGGGCATTTCCACCCGGTGCTGGCCATCACCTCGCTGCTCTGCATCGCGGTCGGCGCCGGCGCGTCCGGCGCGCTCAACATGGCGCTCGAAGGCGACATCGATGCCAAGATGTCGCGCACGGCGAACCGGCCGATTCCGCGCGGCCGCATCACCCGTCCCGAGGCGATGACCTTCGGCATGACGCTCGCCTTCTTCTCGGTGATGACGCTCGGCATCCTGGTCAACTGGATCGCGGGCGCGCTGCTCGCCTTCACCATCTTCTTCTACGTCGTGATCTACACGATTGGCCTGAAGCGCTGGACCGCGCAGAACATCGTGATCGGCGGTGCCGCCGGCGCGCTGCCGCCCGTGGTGGCCTGGGCCGCGGTCACAGGCACGGTCGATGTCGAGCCGCTGCTGCTGTTCGCCATCATCTTCTTCTGGACCCCGCCGCACTTCTGGGCGCTGGCGCTGTTCCGCTCCGACGACTACGCGCGCGCCGGCATTCCGATGCTGCCCAACGTCGCCGGTCCCGACGCGACGCGGCTTCAGATCCTGCTCTATACCATCGTGCTGATCGCGGTCGCGGCTGCGCCCTGGGCGCTCGGCTATTTCGACGCCATCTACGGCATCGTCTCGCTGATCCTCGGCGCCGGCATGCTGGCGTTCGCCATCAACGTTTATGTGCGTCGTGAGCGCAGCCAATCGCTGCGGGCGACCCGCAAGCTGTTCGCGTTCTCCATCCTTTATCTGTTCGCGCTGTTTGCGACCTTGCTGACCGAGGTCGTGTTCCGGGCGCTTGCGCCGATGGTAGGGGGCGCATGATCGCAGGAATGGCCGACAAACCCGAGATAGATGGAATCGTCCTCACCGAGGCGCAGAAGAAGAGCCGCCGTCAGCGCTCGATCGCGATCGCGCTCGCGCTCGGCGTACTCGTGGTGCTGTTCTTCGCCGTGACCATGGTCAAGGGGCCGGCCGTGCTCGTCCGGCCGATGTAGGAAACATGGATCAGAAGCCGACCATATCGCGGGATCAGGGCCCGATGGCCACCAAGGGACGCAGGCCTGCCAAGGGGCTTGGCCGCGACGTGGTGGTCGCCTCGATCTGCGGAGGCGTGGTCGCGCTGATGGTCGGCGCCTCCTACGCGGCGGTGCCGTTCTACAACTGGTTCTGCCGCGCCACCGGCTTCAACGGCACGACCCAGGTCGCGACCTCGGCGCCGGCCAGCGGCCCGATCGCACGGAAGATCGCGGTGCGTTTCGATTCCAACGTTGCGCCCGGCCTGCCCTGGAAGTTCGAACCGGAGCAGAGCGAGATCGAGGTCAATATCGGCCAGGTCGTGACCGTCTTCTACACTGTGACCAACCAGGCCGCGCGGACCACCGCAGGCCAGGCCGCCTACAATGTCGCGCCGCTGACGGTCGGATCCTATTTCCAGAAGATCAACTGCTTCTGCTTCACCGAGCAGACCATGGCGCCCGGCGAGAAGCGCGAGATGCCGGTCGTGTTCTACGTCGATCCGTCGATTGCCGACGACCACGAGAACGACGGTCTCAATACGATCACGCTGTCCTACACGTTCTATCCGGTGAAGGATCCGGTGGTGAAGCCGCTCGCGGCCAGCGAAGACGACAAACGCAAGGGAAATCTCTGATCGCCGGGCTCACGCGCCGGGGTTGGAAATAAGGGGATAAGTGCCTGACAGGCACGGGATTGAGGAGCGAGACCGCAAATGGCAACGGCGCAAACCAAGCATCACGACTACCATCTGGTCGATCCCTCGCCATGGCCCGTCGTCGGCTCCATCTCGGCCTTCATCATGGCGGTCGGCGCGATCACCTGGATGCACCACATGTTCTCGGCTGCGCCGATCATCTTCGGTGTCGGCACCGTCGGTGTGCTCTACACCATGGCGAGCTGGTGGGGCGACGTGATCAGGGAAGCCCAGTACAAGGGCGACCACACCCGCGTCGTGCAGCTGCATCACCGCTACGGCATGATCCTGTTCATCGCCTCGGAGGTGATGTTCTTCGTCGCCTGGTTCTGGGCCTATTTCAACGCGGCGCTATTCCCGGCCGACGCCGTCCACGCCACCCGCGATGCGGTGTTCGGCTGTGGTCTCGGGACCGCGGCCGGAGCCTGCACCGTGCCGGGCACCTGGCCGCCGCACGGCATCGAGACCTTCGATCCCTGGCATCTGCCGCTCCTGAACACGCTGATCCTGCTCACCTCCGGCACCACGGTGACCTGGGCCCACCATGCGCTGCTCGAGAACGATCGCCAGGGCCTGAAATATGGCCTGATCCTCACCGTCGTGCTCGGCGCGCTTTTCACCTGCGTGCAGGCCTATGAGTACAGCCACGCGGCATTCTCCTTCGGCGGCAACGTCTACGGCGCGACCTTCTTCATGGCGACCGGCTTCCACGGTTTCCATGTGCTGGTCGGCACCATCTTCCTGCTGGTGTGCCTGTTCCGCGCCTATGCTGGCCACTTCACGCCGACCCAGCATCTCGGTTTCGAGTTCGCCGCCTGGTACTGGCACTTCGTCGACGTGGTCTGGCTGTTCCTGTTCCTGTGCATCTATGTCTGGGGACACGGCGCCGAGACCATGGCCCACGGCGCGCACTGAGCGGGCTGACTTCCGATCGAGAAAGGGCGGCCCCGGGCCGCCCTTTTGCTTTTTTGCGCGCAGGGGTTTCGGCAGAAACTGTGATAGACCCTTTTGCCATGAACGAAGCCGCCAATACGTCCGAGCCGCAAGCCACCGTCCTGCAAAGCGCGCTGCGCGGACTTGCCTGCAAATGCCCGCGCTGTGGCCAGGGCAAGCTCTATGCAGGCTTCCTGACGCTTGCGCCTTGTTGCGAGCGTTGCGGCCTCGACTACGCCTTCATCGATTCCGGTGACGGTCCGGCGATCTTCATCATCATGCTGGCCGGCGCGATCGTGGTCGGCTGCGCGCTCGTCGTCGAGGTCAAGTACCAGCCGCCGTACTGGCTGCACGCGGTGCTGTGGCTGCCGCTGATCCTTGCGACTACCCTGCTGCCGTTGCGCGCGATGAAGTCGCTGCTGATCGCACTGCAATTCCACCATAAGGCGGCGCCGGGCCGGCTGGTCGATCGCGCGAAATGAACGAGACCGCGCGCAAGCCCCGCGTGGCCGGCTTCGCGCTGTTCACGCTTTTCCTGACCGCGGTCTGCGTCACGCTCGGCGTCTGGCAATTGCAGCGCCGCATCGCCAAGCACGAGCTGATCGCCGCACTGACCGAGCGCCTCGCGGAGGCACCGGTCGCTCTGCCGCCGCCGGCACGATGGGCCGCGCTAAGTCCCGCGCGCGATGAATTCCGCCGTGTCAGCTTTACCGCGACCTACGCGCCGTTGCCCGATGCGATGGTCTATTCCTCCGGATCCGCCGTGCGTAAGGACGCGTCGGGCCCCGGCACCTGGGCCTTCCTGCCGGCGCGGCTGCCGAGCGGCGAGACGGTGGTGATCGATGCGGGCTTCGTCGAAAACACCATGCAGGATCGCAGCGTCGAGGATCGCGCGGTCAGGAAGCTCGTCACCGGGCAGGCGGTCTCGTTCACCGGCTATCTGCGCTTCCCCGAGGCACCGGGCTGGCTGACCCCGGTGGAGAACCGCGGCAAGCGGCTGTGGTTCGTGCGCGATCACGTGGCGATCGCGAGCGCGCTGGGCTGGGGCGCGGTTGCGCCGTTTTATGTCGACCTCGAGCAGCCGGCGCCCGAGAACGGCATTCCGCGGCCGGGGCCGCTCGACGTCCATCTCAAGGACGATCACCTGCAATACGCCATCACCTGGTTCACCCTTGCAGGCGCCGTGCTCATCGCCTTCGCCGTGTGGGCAAGAGGGCGGCGGCGGGGCTGAGCTCCGTAGATCCACTTAGGGAACCCGGTATCGCCCGGGGTTTACCATTCAGCGCACATTCACGAGTGTGGTCCTAAGCCGCCAGTAATTTTCCGCGGCAGACAGGATTGCAGCGTGAGTGATTTCGACCAGATGGGAATTGTCGTCGATTGGGTGGATGCCTGCAGGAAGGGCGACCTCGCGACGCTCCTCGACCTCTATGCGGATGACGCCCAGGTCGAATGCACGTGCAACGGCACGCAGCGCTATCGCGGCCGGAGCGAGCTCGAAGCCTATTGGCAGCCGCGGCTCAGCGCTTTCTCGTCGGCCGGTTTCGGGTTGGAGGAAATCCATCCTGCACCCCACGGCGTCGATCTCGAATATTCCGTCGCCGGCGCGCTGCGCATTCGCGCCTCGTTTTGTTTCAGCCCCGACGGCAAGATCCGCACCACGCTGTGCGAGCCGGCGCGACAGAACGCGCAGCTTGGCTGTGCGTGCTAGAGTTTCCGTTCTGATTAATCAGAGCCGAACACCAGATTCTGTTTTGGCGTTTTCTTCACGCGAACCGGTATCCACTTCGCTCGAAAGCGCTTCAATCGCTGACCGGTGCCTCGCGTGCCGGTTCGGCGGGAAGGCGGCAGCGCACATAGGTTCTGTCGTCCACGCGCAGCAGTGACAGCGATCCGCTGAGTGCGCGCACGCGCTCATGCATGCCGGTCAGGCCGCGGCCGAACAGATTCCCTTCGGGAAAGCCGCCGCCGTCGTCGGAAATCTCGATGACGACCGTCTCGCCGGCGAAGGTCGCCTGCACATGGGCATGGCTGGCGCCGGCATGACGCAGCACGTTGGTCAGCGCCTCCTGAATCACGCGATAGACGGTTTGAGCCAGCGGCCCGTCGATCGCGTTGAGATTCGGATCGACCGTGTCCGTCAGGTCGATAGACGGCGCCTGCTTGCGAAAATTTCGGAGCAGCGTCTGCACACTGGTCTCCAGACCCAATTCCTCGATGTAGAGCGGTCGCAACCGGTCGAGGATGCGGCGGTTGGTCTGCTGGAGCGCCTCGACCGATTGCAACACCTCCTGCGCCGAACTGCTGAGATTTCCCGCCGGGGGCGAGGCATCGACCAATGCGATCGTGCCGACGCGGATGCCGAACAGCAGCGGACCGAGTTCGTCGTGCAGTTCGCGCGCGAGATCGCGCCGCTCGTCGTCCTGGAGCGAGACCAGGCGGTGCAGCAGGTCGCGATTGTCCTGGCTCAACTGCGCCAGCGTTTCGGCCAGCGCATTGGCCTCCTCGCAGCTTTGCCGGATTTCCGGCGGTCCCCCGACCGAGATCGGTGTTGCGTAGTCGCCGCGTCGTAGCCGCGTGAGGCCTGCGCCAAGATCCTGCAGTGGTCGCAGGGCTGATCCCGCAAACACATAGGCGACGACCCCTGTCAGCCCGGTCAGCGCGACGACGAAGCCGGCCAAGGCGAGGAAGCCCACCCAGGTCTCGAACAGCGCTGCGGACAGGTCCGGCACAAACACGATGTCGCCGAAATGCTCGCCGTTGAGGGATACCGGAAATGCGATGTGCAAGTCCGGAATGGAAAGGAGACTGACGAACCATTTTGGTGGGCCATGCGAACCTTGCAGGCCCCTCGACGCAAAGGGAGGAGCAACCGCTCCTGCAGGAAGGAATTGAATATCTGAGGACTCGTCCAGCATCCGGACGAAGTCATCCAGGGTCCTTCGCGGATGGTCGGATGAACGCAGAGCGTTGTTGAGGGCCTCGGCCACGGCTTTGGTCGATCGTTGGGCCGGCTGGTTCTCCTCGGCGAGCTGACCGGTCGTGAAGACGTGCAGCAGGACGCCGCCCATGATCAGCGCCGCCATGAACAGCAGGCCGAGCGGCAGAAACAATTGTGTACTGAAGGACAGCCGTTGCCACATTAGGTCAATTCTAACGCGCATCAGGGGATTTTGCTCTTTCCATTTGTTCCCGTCGGTTTATGAATCGAAAAACTAGAGAGTTACAATGCAAGATACTGCCAAGCCGGCGACCCGCGTCCTGATTGTCGACGACCATCCCGTGGTGTTGTCCGGTTGCCGCACCCTGTTCGCCTCCGACCATTCGATCCGGATCGACGAGGCGACCGACGCCAAATCCGGGCATCGCGCCTATGTCAGCAGGCGGCCCGACGTCACTGTGATCGACATCAGCCTGCCCGACGTCTCCGGCTTTGAACTGATGCGGCGCATTCGCAAGGACGATCCCGACGCCAAGATCATCATGTTCAGCATGAACGATGATCCAGCCTTCGTGGTGCGGGCGGTCGAGCTCGGGGCCCAGGGCTACGTCTCCAAGGGCGACGATCCCCGGATCCTGCTCAAGGCGGTGCGCAAGGTGGTTGCGGGCGACAATTTCATCTCACCGCAGCTCGCGGAAGCCGTGACGTTTTCCGGCGCGGCGATCAAGGCCAATCCTGCCTCGCAGATGACGCCGCGGGAGCTCGAGATTCTTCGCCTGTTGGGGCGAGGCGACAAGATCGTCGAGGTCGCCGAGGCGCTCGGCATCTCCTACAAGACCGTCGCCAACACCACCTCTCTGCTCAAGCAGAAGCTCGGTGCCAAGAACCATTCCGACCTGATCCGGATCGCGGTGGAAATCGGGATGAACTGACGCCTCGGGGCACCGAACCGGCTGCACCAGGATGCTGCCGGTTCGGCGGGCGGACCGGTCTCGGCGCTCAGCCGGGCAATGCATGGATAGCGCCGACACCATCCGCCGACACAATGAGCGCAGCCGTCGTTCGTTCCCGAACTGTGCTGTCGTTCGGGATATAATGGTAATGCGTGACGCGAAGCTGCTGGCGAACGTTTGCCCGCGCCAAAACGTGTCGGGAAAAACAGGAACATTTTCTCACACATTCCGTTTTGTCCCTTGACGATATCGTGACAGCCGACGAAAGCTTGCGCGAACAGTTTTTGCGGGTCGGTGACCCCAAGACGCCAAACCGGTCTGCACACAACGACAGACCTTCCAAGAGAGGGCTGCGGCATTGCCGCAGCCCTTTTCGTTGGCAGCGCTTTTCGTTGGCAGCCTTTTTCCTGGGACGGCCCCAGGCGCGAAGCGGTTTCCTGATGCCGCAAAACACTTTATGGTGGCCCAAAGCCTCTGGCTGTTAACAAGTAATTTCGTAAAATCAAAGGCTTGCGGACCGAGTCCAGGCTCGGCCGGCCTTTGGAGGGCAGTTTGACTCGTTATATCTCGACCCGGGGCGAGGCCCCCGAACTCGGCTTTTGCGACGTGATGCTGACCGGGCTCGCTCGCGACGGCGGCCTGTATGTGCCGGCCACCTGGCCGCAACTCTCGCCTGACGCCATCGCCGGCTTTTTCGGGCGTCCCTATTGGGAGGTCGCGGTCGAGGTGATCCGCCCTTTCGTCGCCGGCGAGATCTCGGACGCCGAGCTCGGCCGTATGGCGAACGAGGCCTACGCCACCTTCCGCCATCCGGCGGTGGTGCCGCTGCGCCAGATGGCGCCGCACCAGTTCGTGCTGGAGCTGTTCCACGGCCCGACGCTCGCCTTTAAGGACGTGGCGATGCAGCTGATCTCGCGGCTGATGGACCACGTGCTCGCCCAGCGCGGCCAGCGCACCACCATCGTGGTCGCGACCTCGGGCGACACCGGCGGTGCTGCGGTCGACGCGTTCGCAGGACTCGAAAATGTCGATCTCATCGTGCTGTTCCCGCATGGCCGCATCTCCGAGGTGCAGCGGCGAATGATGACGACGACGGGCGCGGCCAACGTCCATGCGCTCGCCGTCGAGGGCAATTTCGACGATTGCCAGGCCCTCGTGAAGGCGATGTTCAACAACCATCGCTTCCGCGATGCGACGTCGCTGTCCGGCGTGAATTCCATCAATTGGGCGCGCATCGTCGCCCAAGTGGTCTACTATTTCACCTCCGCCGTTGCCGCCGGTGCACCCGCGCGCGCGGTGGACTTCGTCGTGCCGACCGGCAATTTCGGCGACATCTTCGCCGGCTATGTCGCCAAGCGCATGGGTCTTCCGGTGCGGACCCTGGGCATCGCCGCCAACGTCAACGACATCCTGGCGCGCACGCTGAAGACCGGGATCTACGAGGTGCGCGAGGTCCACGCGACGGCTTCGCCGTCGATGGACATTCAGATCTCCTCGAATTTCGAGCGGCTGCTGTTCGAGGCTGGCGGGCGCGATGCTGCCGGCGTGCGCCGTCTGATGGATTCACTGAAGCAATCGGGCCGCTTCGTGCTGCCCGATGCGACGCTGGCCGCGATCCGCGAGGGATTTGACGCAGGCCGGGCCGACGAGACCGAGACCGCGGCCGCGATCCGCGCCGCCTGGCGCGAGGCCGGCGAGCTGGTCGATCCCCACACCGCGGTCGCGCTTGCGGTCGCCGACCGCGACACCACGGACAGGACGGTTCCCAGCATCGTGCTGTCCACCGCCCATCCGGCCAAATTCCCCGATGCGGTCGAAGCGGCCTGCGGCCAGCGGCCGCAACTGCCGGCCTGGCTCGATGGTCTGATGACCAAATCCGAACACATGAAGGTGATGAAGAACGACCAGACCGAGGTCGAGCGGTTCGTGCTGTCGGTCAGCCGCGCCGCGAAACAGGGAGTTGCCGGATGAGCGTCGAGATTTCCAAGCTTGCGTCCGGCCTCACTGTCGTCACCGACAAGATGCCTCATCTCGAGACCGCGGCGCTCGGCGTCTGGGCCGGCGTCGGCGGGCGCGACGAGAAGCCCAACGAGCACGGCATCTCGCATCTTCTGGAACATATGGCATTCAAGGGCACGACGAAGCGCTCCTCGCGCGAGATCGTCGAGGAGATCGAGGCGGTCGGCGGCGACCTCAATGCCGGCACCTCGACCGAGACCACGTCCTATTATGCGCGGGTGCTGAAGGCCGACGTGCCGCTCGCACTCGACGTGCTCGCCGACATCCTGGCCAATCCCGCCTTCGAGCCCGACGAACTCGAGCGCGAGAAGAACGTCATCGTGCAGGAGATCGGCGCGGCGCAGGACACGCCTGACGACGTCGTGTTCGAGCATCTCAACGAGCTCTGCTATCCCGACCAGCCGATGGGCCGCTCGCTGCTCGGCACTGCGAAGACCTTGCGTGCCTTCAGCCGCGACTCGCTGCGCGACTATCTGTCGACGCACTACCGCGGCCCCGACATGGTGGTGGCGGCCGCCGGCGCGGTCGATCACAAGCAGGTGGTCGCCGAGGTCGAGCAGCGCTTTGCCAGTTTTGAGGGGACAGCGGGTCCCAAGCCGCAACCCGCACAATTCGGCAAGGGCGGCACCAAGGTGGTGCATCGCGAGCTCGAGCAGGCGCATCTGACCTTGGCCCTGGAGGGCGTGCCGCAGACCGATCTGTCGCTGTTCTCGCTCCAGGTCTTTACCAACATCCTCGGCGGCGGGATGTCGTCGCGGCTGTTCCAGGAGGTGCGCGAGAAGCGCGGCCTCTGTTACTCAATCTACTCGTTCCATGCCCCCTATACCGACACCGGCTTCTTCGGCCTCTACACCGGCACCGATCCGGCCGATGCGCCCGAGATGATGGAGGTCGTGGTCGACATCATGAATGATTCGGTCGAGACCCTGACCGAGGTCGAGATCGCGCGGGCCAAGGCGCAAATGAAGGCGGGGCTGCTGATGGCGCTGGAGAGCTGCTCGTCCCGCGCCGAGCAGCTTGCTCGGCATGTGCTGGCCTATGGCCGGCCCCAGACCGCCGAGGAGCTGGTGGCCCGGATCGACGCCGTCAGCGTCGAATCGACCCGGGATGCGGCGCGTGCGCTGCTTTCGCGCAGCCGCCCTGCGGTTGTCGCATTGGGCAGTGGCAGGGGTCTGGACACGGCGGTGTCTTTTGCGGAAGGATTGACCCGGGCACGCGCCAAGGCGCGGCTGCATTAGGAGCCGCGCACGGGTTGATCCGCCCCGGGAAGCATCACCATGGCCCTCTTTCGCCTGCCATCCAGTGGACCCGCCGCTCTCGCGCCGCGCGGCAACGGCCTGTTGCTACGCGCGCCTCAGATGTCGGACTTCCTGCAATGGGCCCATCTGCGCGAGTCCAGCCGCGATTACCTGACCCCCTGGGAGCCGATCTGGCCGTCGGATGATCTCACCCGCTCCGGTTTCCGCCGCCGCCTGCGCCGCTATTCCGAGGACATCGCCGCGGACCGGTCCTATCCCTTTCTGATCTTCCGGGAGCTCGACGGCGCCATGGTCGGCGGCATCACGCTCGCCAATGTCCGCCGCGGCATCGTCCAGGCCGGCACCATCGGCTATTGGGTCGGCAAGCCCCACGCCCAGCGCGGCTACATGACGGCCGCGCTGCGGGTGCTGCTGCCGACGCTGTTCGGGGAGCTCAATCTGCACCGGGTCGAGGCCGCTTGCATCCCGACCAATGCGCCCTCGATCCGGGTGCTGGAGAAGTGCGGTTTCTCCCGCGAGGGGCTGGCGCGCCGGTATCTCTGCATCAACGGGGTCTGGCAGGACCATTTGCTGTTCGGCCTGCTGCACGAGGATTTCCGCGGCTGAGCCCGTTGATTGATGCGGCCAAAGTCTCCTTGTTTGCTGCCTTGGGTTCGCCGGTTTTGACGATATAACGGCGCAACCCGGCCGGTGATCGGTCGGGATGTCGTCAGGAGTATGGGTGTTGATGGTGCAGGAGCTTCGGTCATCGCGGAATGCGTTGCGGCGGGGGGCGGCGGTCGCGCTGGCGTTGTCAGTTGCGCTCGTCTCCATCTCGCCGGTCGCGGCGCAGTCGCTGACCGATCGATTCAAGGGCCTGTTCGGCGGCAAGTCGGACGAGCCGGCCCAACCCAAGCCGGCGCCTGCGCCGGGCCAGCCGGCGGCTGATGACGATCTTGATTGCCCGCAGGTCACGGTGCGTGCCGGAGCCTCCACCTACGCGGTCGGTGCCACCGGGAAGCCGGCCGTCGGCAACGAGATCCGCTTCCAGGCCACCATCACCAAGATGGCGCGCGAATGCGCCCGCAATGGCGGCGATATCACGGCCCGGATCGGCATCCAGGGCCGCGTCATTGCCGGACCCGCCGGCGCGCCTGCGAGCGTCGAGGTGCCGCTGCGCGTCGCCGTGGTGCAGGGCGGCGTCGGCGAGAAGGTGATCGCTTCCAAGGCCTACCGGACCACGGTCGGAATGTCGGAGGGCGGCAGCGTGCCGTTCACCTTCGTGGCCGAGGATCTGGTCTACCCGATGCCTTCGGCCAAGGACGCCGATAGCTACATCTTCTATGTCGGCTTCGATCCGCAGGCGCTGTCGCCCGAGCCGAAGGCGCGGGCGAAGAAGAAGTAACCACGTCAAGATAGTCGTCATGCCCCGCGAAGGCGGGGCATCCAGTACGCCGCGGCTTCTCGATCTATCAGGGCTGTCTCTGGAATACTGGATCGCCCGCCTTCGCGGGCGATGACATCAGATTTGCCGATGCAGTGCCCGACAAACAAAAAAGCCGGCGCTGATCGCGCCGGCTTTTTGATTGGTGAAGGCAAGATCTCTCAGTTCAGCTTCTGCCTGACTTCGGTGATGCCCTTGGCGAGCAGATCGTCGGCGACCTGGCCCCTGACCGACTTCGACAGGATCGTGGAGGCGGCCTGGACGGCGGCTTCGGCCGCTGCGGCGCGAACATCGGCCACCGCCTGAGCCTCGGCGAGCGCGATCTTGCCCTCCGCGGTCTTGGTGCGGCGAGCGACGAAATCTTCCACCTTGGCCTTGGCCTCGGTTGCGATGCGCTCGGCTTCGCTCTTCGCGTTGGCGATGATGTCGGCGGCCTCGCGTTCGGCCGAGGCGGTGCGCGCCTTGTAGTCGGCGAGCACCTTGGCGGCTTCCTGCTTGAGGCGCGTCGCGTCGTCGAGCTCGGCCTTGATGCGATCGGCGCGATGGTCGAGCGCAGTCATGGCCTTCTTGAAGACCCCGAGATAGCCGAACACGACCATCAGGATCACGAAGGCGATGGCGACCCAGGTTTCAGGATCGAAGAACATATCGATTAACCCTTCAAGGACGCATCAACGGCGGCATTGACCAATGCCGCGTCCGGAACCACGCCCGTGAGCTGCTGCACGATGGTGCCTGCCGCATCGGCCGCGATGCCGCGGACGTTGCTCATGGCGGTCGCACGGGTCGAGGCGATGGTCTTCTCTGCCTCGGCGAGCTTGGCCGCCAGTTGCTCTTCCAAGGCCTTGCGCTCGGCGTCCGCCTGCGCATTCGCCTTGTCGCGGGATTCGTTGCCGATGGCCTGCGCGCGCGAGCGTGCCGAAGCAAGCTCGTTTTCATAGGCCTTCAGCGCCGCTTCGGACTGGTCCTTCAGCTTCTGCGCTTCGGCGAGGTCGCCCTCGATCTTGTTCTGACGCGCCTCGATCGCACCGCCGACGCGCGGCAGAGCGAGCTTGGACACGATCACGTAAAGCGCGACGAAGAAGATCGCGAGCGACACCAGCTGTGAAGCATAAGTGCCGCTCTCGAACGGCGGAAAACCGCCACCGTGACCGCCTTCGGACCCGGTGTGGGCGCCCGCCGCCGGACTTTTCGCCCCGCCATGACTTTCAGCCATGGAGTACTCCTGTTGCAGTCATGCGCGTCGCCTCGGTTGAAGCGGCGCGAAAAATCGTTCTCAGAGCGGAACGAACAGCAGCAGCAGCGCGATCAGCAGCGAGAAAATGCCGAGCGCTTCGGTCACGGCGAAGCCGAAGATCAGATTGCCGAACTGGCCCTGAGCGGCCGAGGGGTTGCGAACGGCCGCGGCGAGGTAGTTGCCGAAGATCACGCCGACGCCGACGCCCGCGCCGCCCATGCCGATGCATGCGATGCCCGCGCCGATAAGTTTTGCTGCTGCCGGATCCATTTTAGACTCCTTGGAAGAAAGATTGGGTTTTGGGTGGAAATTCCCCGGACCGCTCAGTGTCCCGGATGAATGGCGTCGTTGAGGTAGATGCAGGTCAGGATCGCAAACACATAGGCTTGCAGGAACGCGACCAGAATCTCGAGAGCGTACAGCGCGACCGTGAGCGCCAGCGGCAGCACGCCGCCGACCCAGCCAAGGGCGCCGAGCGAGAAGCCGAGCATGGCGACGAAGCCCGCGAACACCTTCAGCGCGATGTGGCCGGCCAGCATGTTGGCGAACAGACGGACGCTGTGGGAAACCGGCCGCAGGAAGAACGACAGGATCTCGATGAACATCACCAGCGGCAGGATGTAGCCGGGGACCCCGTGGGGCACGAAGATCGAGAAGAATTTAAGGCCGTTCTTGGCAATGCCGTAGATCAGGACCGTGAAGAAGACCAGCAGCGCGAGCGCCGCGGTGACGATCAGATGGCTCGAGATCGTGAAGGTGTAGGGGATAATGCCGACCAGGTTCGAAACGCAGATGAACATGAACAGCGAGAAGATCAGCGGGAAGAACTTCATGCCTTCCGCGCCGGCGGTCGAGCGGATGGTGGAGGCGACGAACTCGTAGGAGATCTCGGCGACCGACTGCAGCCGGCCGGGAACCAGCTGCGTGCCGCTGGCGAGCATCAGGATCGAGATGATCGCGACCGCCACCAGCATGTAGAGCGACGAGTTGGTGAAGGCGATCGTGTGGTTGCCGATATGGCCCAGGGTGAAGAGAGGCTCGATGTTGAACTGGTGGATCGGATCGATTTTCATCAGCGCGGCATCTCTTGGTCTGCCGGGCGATGCCGGCGGGTCTCGGTCTGCCGGTCGGGCCCGGCCCGTACCGGCACGAGCCGGCACGATCATTCCTCTCCTGGTGTGGACCGCCTAAGAACCACCGCGCCTGTTTTGACCCGCGCCTGCCGTTCTCACCACATTCACCACGCCGGCGACGAAGCCCAGCAGCAGGAACACGATGAATCCGAAAGGCGACGTCGACAGCAAGCGGTCGAAACCCCAGCCAATCCCCGCTCCGACAACGACCCCGGCGACCAACTCGGAGGATAACCGAAAACCAAGCGCCATCGCCGAGGCTCTGGCCGCTCTGTCCTCACCGTCACCTGCGGGTTGCTCGGTCTTGACGTGGCGGCCGCGAAATTCGGACAACCGCTGATCAAGATTTCCGAGCCGTTCGGAAAGCGCAGCTTCCTCGGGCGATCTATCGCGATCTCCATTCTCGCCGTGTCCCGTGCCCTGTGTCATGCAACGAAGACCCGAAACGCCGCGGTTGAATGGAAATTACGCCCGCCACCCTCAAAAGCCGCGCGGACCATACTGATGGCCCATAATCAAGTCAAGCCAAGTCACGATTGTGTCCATTCCTGTTATGTATTTGATTTATCTTACAATATCGGCGCGGGCGGCAGCGCTGCACACAGCGTGACGCCGCACCGCAGCAGGTCTCCGCTGGATCGGCGGATGCCGTCGCCATTTCGCCCGGCTGCCGGGATCAAAGGGGGCGCCGTGATCGTTCATGTCAAAGGCGCGTTTTGGGCGGCGGATCGCCTCGCCGGGGTGTAGAATTGCGAGACGTGCCACCTTTATGAGCGCCATCTTTGGACGTGCTACCTGCGCGTCGTGGCGGAGAACGCGATGAGAGCAGCGAATTCATCCACAGCATCATGGCTGGCGGCGGCGGCGTTCGCCGCGGTGTTGACCATCAGCGGCGGCTGCCTCGTCGCGCAATCCGCGCCCGACAGCGAAAACGGCCGCTACAGCATGACGCCCATCCCCGAGGGGGTGCTGCGGCTCGACAGCCGCACCGGCACGGTGTCGACCTGCACCCGCAGCGGCGCCGGCTGGGCCTGCTACGCGGTGCCCGATGAACGTACCGCGCTCGACGCCGAGATCGGCAGGCTCCAGGCCGAAGTCGAGACGCTGAAGGGACGGCTTGCGGCGGGGCCGACCGTGTCAGGCAAGATCGACGAGGCGCTGCCGAAAACGGATCCGCTCAAGAAGGCGGAGCCGCAAGCACCAAAGGCCGCCGAGGGCGAGCGCAGGATCGAGATCCCGCTGCCGAGCGACCAGGACGTCGATCGCGTGATGTCATTCCTGGAAAGGGCCTGGCGCCGGCTGATCGACATGGCCAACCGCGTGCAGAAGGACGTGTCGGGGAAGATTTAGCACGTGGCGAGATGCGGTAGGGTGGGCAAGGCCGCGACGCGCCGTGCCCACCATTTTTGTTTTCGTTGCGTGAGTCGGTGGGCACGCTTCGCTTTGCCCACCTATGGCAGCTTTCCGAATTGAGAGAGTGATGATGACATCAGCCAAATCCATCACGCGCTCGGCGCCATCGTCGGTGCAAGCCACCACCATCGCATCGTCGCTGCTGACCGTGCAGACGCCCGGCCGCGGCTTCACCGATCTCACCGCTGAAGCTGCGAAGTTCGTGGCGGAGGCAGGCGCGCGAGACGGCGCGTTGACGCTGTTCGTTCGTCACACCTCCGCATCGCTGACGATCCAGGAGAACGCCGACCCTTCCGTGCTCGTGGATCTCACCACGGCTCTGTCCCGGCTCGCGCCCGAGAACGCCGGCTGGACGCATGATGCCGAGGGACCGGACGACATGCCGGCGCACGTCAAGACAATGCTGACCCAGACTTCGCTTCATGTGCCGGTCCTGAGCGGCAAGCTCGCGCTTGGCACCTGGCAGGCGATCTATCTGATCGAGCATCGCGCCCGCCCGCACCGGCGCGAGGTGGTGCTGCAATTCCTCGGTAGCAATCAGTAGGCCAAAACAAAACCGGCCGCGGAGACCGCGGCCGGTTGGTGTTGATCTCGATCTGCGTCGATCAGGTCGACTTGATATCGACGTCCTTGGTCTCCGGCAGGAAGAACAAGCCGATCACGACGGTAATCGACGCGAAGATGACCGGATACCAGAGGCCCGCATAGATATCGCCCGTCGAGGCCACGATCGCGAAGGCGGTCGCCGGCAGCAGGCCGCCGAACCAGCCGTTACCGATGTGGTAGGGCAGCGACATCGAGGTGTAGCGGATGCGGGTCGGGAACAGTTCGACCAGCATCGCGGCAATCGGGCCGTACACCATGGTGACGAAGAGCACCAGGACGAACAGCAATCCGACGACCGCGGCCACCTGCGGACGGAAGATGTCGAACGGATGCGCCATCTTCACGATGCCCGCATCTCCGGCCTTCGGATAGCCGGCTCCCTGCACGGCGGCGAGCACTGCCGGATTGCCGTCCTTGGCGTTGGCGTAGGGAACTTCCTTGCCGTTGACCATCACCTTCACGCCGGAGCCTGCCGCACCTGGCGTGGTCGAGTACTTGACCGACGACTGCGACAGGTAGGCACGTGCCGTGTCGCAAGGCGAGGTGAAGACGCGGGTGCCGACCGGATTGAACAAGTCGCCGCAACCTGCGGGATCTGCCACCACGTCGACCTTGACCGACTCGATCGCCTTTTCCAGCGCCGGGTTGGCATTGGTGGTGATCATCTTGAAGATCGGGAAGAAGGTCAGCGCCGCGATCAGGCAGCCGCCGAGGATGATCGGCTTGCGGCCGATCTTGTCGGAGAGCACGCCGAACACGATGAAGAAGACGGTCCCGAGCAGGAGCGACCAGGCGATCAGCAGGTTGGCGGTGTAGCCGTCGACCTTGAGGATCGATTGCAGGAAGAACAGCGCGTAGAATTGGCCAGTGTACCAGACCACGCCTTGGCCCATCACGCCGCCAAACAGCGCCAGCAGCACGAGCTTGCCGTTCTGCCAGTTGCCGAAGGCTTCCGTCAGCGGGGCCTTCGAGCTCTTCCCCTCGTCCTTCATCTTCTGGAAGATCGGGGATTCGTTGAGGCGAAGCCGGATCCAGACCGAAACGCCGAGCAGCAGCACGGAGACCAGGAACGGAATGCGCCAGCCCCATGCCGCGAAGTCGGGTTCGCCGAGCGCGGAGCGCGTGAACAGGATCACCAGCAGCGACAGGAACAGGCCGAGCGTCGCCGTGGTCTGGATGAAGGAGGTGTAGTAACCGCGCTTGCCGTTCGGAGCATGCTCCGCGACGTAGGTGGCCGCACCGCCATATTCACCGCCGAGCGCGAGGCCCTGGGCGAGACGCAGCGCGATCAGGATGATCGGGGCCGCGATGCCGATGGTGGCAGCGTTGGGCAGCAGGCCGACGATGAAAGTCGACAGACCCATGATCAGGATGGTGACGAGGAAGGTGTATTTGCGGCCGACGATGTCGCCGACACGGCCGAACACGATCGCGCCGAACGGGCGCACCAGGAAGCCGGCCGCGAAGGCCAGCAGCGCGAAGATGTCGCGGGTTGCCGGCGGATAGGCCGAGAAGAACTGCGCGCCGATGATGCCGGCCAGCGAACCGTAGAGATAGAAGTCGTACCACTCGAAGACGGTACCGAGCGAGGAGGCGAGAATGACGAACCGTTCGTCCTTCGTCATCCCTCCCGCGCCTGCTTGAGACACAGCCATTGTCGACATGTTGAGTCGCTCCCCGAAAAATCGTTTCCTCGCGCCCTGGATGTCCGGTCATGCCGGATCAACCCAAGCCTTGCCCCCAAGGTAACATTGGCGTGAAACCCGCCCCAATACGACTTTCGGCCTTTCACACTGACGCTCGCCTGACACTGCGAGCCTTCCATCCGGCAACATAGTGCCGGCCTGTGGATTAACCCCGTTGCCGCAAAGGGATAATGTCCACTTGCATGCCACGGCTGGTCGGGAAAGAATTGACCAGGGCCCCGCGCCGGCTTACTGGCCCGGTGCGATTGCCAGCAAGAGAACGATGAACGCTCCCTCGACCCATCTCATCATTGCCGATGACCACCCATTGTTCCGCGACGCGTTGCGGCAGGCGGTGACGGGCGTCCTGAGCTCGGCCAGGATCGACGAGGCTGGATCGTTCGAGGATCTGACCAAGCTTTTGGAACAGACCTCCGACGTCGACCTGATCCTGCTCGACCTGTCGATGCCCGGGATCTCCGGCTTTTCCGGCCTGATCTATCTGCGCGCGCAATATCCGGCTATTCCGGTGGTGATCGTCTCGGCGTCCGACGACAGCGCCACCATCCGCCGCTCGCTCGACTTCGGCGCCTCCGGGTTCATCCCGAAGCGCTTCGGCGTCGACACCTTGCGCGACGCGATCCTCAAGGTAATGGAGGGCGACGTCTGGGTTCCCGCCGACACTGATCTGTCGGCAGTCGCCGACCCCGACATGACGCGCCTGCGCGACCGGCTGGTGACGCTGACGCCGCAGCAGGTCCGGGTTCTGATGATGCTGTCGGAGGGATTGCTCAACAAGCAGATCGCCTATGAGCTCGGCGTCTCCGAGGCCACCATCAAGGCGCATGTCTCGGCGATCCTGCAAAAGCTCGGCGTCGAAAGTCGGACCCAAGCCGTGATCGCCGCCGCGAAAATCGCCGGCGGCCAATGGAAGCAGGGTACCCCGACGGGGTGAGCCTGTAGCGAGCGCCTCTCGCAGCCTGTAGCCCGGATGAGCGAAGCGACATCCGGGACCGCTAGTGCGGCTAGCTAGCGAAAACCCCGGATATAGCTTCGCTCATCCGGGCTACCGGACCTCCTCTGTGTCGCCCCCGTCAATCCGCCGCCGCAAAAATATTCCACTTTACCGAAATTCGGAAATGGCGTATGTGTCGCGCATCCCGGCTCATCCTTGAGGGGCGATCTTGTGGTCGTCATGTTCGCGAGCCGGGCTTGCGGTGGACGCGGCAGCGTTCGGGTGCGAGAGGCCAAGGGCAGGGCGGATTGCTCTCCGTGAGCCCAAGGCTGCGTTCCGACGAGCGGCGCTGCTAGGCTTCGTCTCGTCTGTAAGTTTCCGGCTCCGTCGACAGGGCTGGAAAAACTGCGGCGAAATGGCGAGCCGTGCGTACGGCAAAAACCGTGTGGTCCTGGCCGTCGTTGCTACGGTCAAGCCCTGGCGAATGCGGCATCCGCGTCAACCGGCGCGGTGCCGGTGACTTTCGTTGGGACGAGGGAGGCCAAAAGGAACTCGGCTCCCGGGAGAGCACGGCATAAGCCGTCCAACCATCGCGCAGGGAAGGCCGAGTGATTGGCTACACCTGTATGCTGCTGTGCGGTTTCCTTGCGCTACATTTTCGCGCAGCGGACCGCGGGTGCCAGCCGGCACCCGGCCTTCCCTGCGCCCTCTTGGCTTTGAGGGTGGATGACCAGGCAAAGCTCGGGCGAAACGCGCCGCGAGGACGCGAAGGCATGTCTGCAAGTTGAACCTGAATTGGAGGATGGCGATGCTGCCCTTTGCTCCGTCATTGCGAGCGTAGCGAAGCGTTCCAGCGTCCTACCGCGGAGAGATTCTGGATTGCTTCGCTGCGCTCGCAATGACGCTTTGAGAGAGTGCGCGCCTCACTCCGCACCAGAGTCCGCGTCACAATGTTTGCAACAACTTCTCGGCAGCCTTGATATCCGCTGTTTCCGAGCCCTGGGCGAAGCCTTCATACGCCAATTGAAGCCACCGCTTCGCTTCCTCGCGCCGGCCGCGTTCGACAAGGAGACCGGCGAGATCGATCGCGGCCCGCAGCTCCCAGGCCTTGGCACCTTTGCGACGACTCAATGCCAGTGATTGCACGAAATGGGCTTCCGCTTGATCGGCCTCGGGCTGGGCTCTGGCCAAGAGAACCCTGCCCTTCATGCGCAGCAGCTCGGGCATGTACAGATGATCGCCGCTTTGCTCGACGAGGCGGATCGCGTCGTCGAGCAGGCGCGCGCTCCGCTCGATCTGCCCAAGCGTCATCAAGCCCTGAACAAGCGCGATGTTGAACGTCGTGGTGAGCAACTCGTAACCGGCATCGTGGAGCTCACGCAGACACGTCCCGATCGTCTCGACGCCTTCGGCGGCATTGCCGCGCTGGATCGCCAGCTCGCCTTTGACGCCGCGGCCGACCGCAAGATAGGGCCCCATGGAGCGCGATTCGGCATGGGCGATGAAGCGGTCGATGTTCTCTTCCGCGGCATCGAGGTCTCCGCTCCAGAGATCGATCGAGACCGCCCAGATCAACGCAATGCAGAGCGTGATCGGATGGTCCATCTGGGCGGCCTCGACGACCGTCTGCCGGGCCAGTTGCATCGCATCCGCGGGGCGGCCCTGCAACCAAAACTCGCGCGCGAGCGAGATGCCGGCCCGGTTGCGGTGATCGAAGCCATAGACGGTGCTGATCCGTTCCGTGCCCGGCTTATGCCAGGCGGTCTCCAGCATCGTCAACGCGTCGCGATGCTCGCCGGCAAGATGCAAGGAGACACCGAGGAGCGAATGGGCGAGGGCGAGGGAGGCGGCATCGCCGAGTGTCCCGGCGACCGTGAGGCTTTGCTGCGCATAGCCGAGCGCGGCGTCGAACTGTCCCATCCGCTCGTGGAAGATATGCATGCGCCCGAGCAGCTGGAGCTGGTTCGGCGCGTCGCCGCGCGCCTCGGCGATCGCAAGGCTTCGGCTCAACGCGGCACGCGCCGCTTCGCTGCCGCCGCGCGTGAACATCAAGGTCAGTCCGAGCGCGGCCTGGATGTGCATTTCCTCGGCGCCGCCGCGCGAGGAAGGATCGAGCGCAAGCAGCGCCCGTTCAGACCAGCGCCGGCACTCGACCAGCAACGACATCGCGAGAAAAATTGGCGCTGCAGCTGCGGCCAGTGCAATGCCGATGCTGGCATCGCCGTCCGTGCCAAAACACCAGTCCAGCGCCGCGCGCACGTTGTGAAGCGCGGAGAAGTGGATCGCGCGCTCGTCGGCGCTCGGCACCGTGGCCCATGTCGTGCCGGCCTGCTCCAGCCATTGCCGGTAATAGGTCGCGTGGCGGGCGGCGAGCGCCGCGTCATCAGGTTCGATCTCGAGCAGATAGGCGCGCGTCGTGTCGAGCAGACGGTAACGCATCATGGCGCCAATCGGCCGCGCCGCGACCATCGACTTGGCCACCAGGCCGTCGATGGCATCGAACAGGCGGGAGCGGTCGACGCGTTCGTCCGGCACGATCTCGAGTGCGGCGTCGATAGTGAAGTGACCGGCGAAAACCGCGAGCCTGCGCAGCACGAGACGTTCGATATCGGACAAGAGCCCGTAGCTCCATGCCAGCGTCGCCTGCAACGTCTTCTGTCGCGGCGGCGCCGTGCGCTGGCCCTGCCAGAGCAGATTGAGGCGCTCGTCGAGCAGTGCCGCGGTCTGCTCCAGGCCGTAGGCTTCGACCCGGCCGGCGGCGAGTTCGATTGCCAGCGCCATGCCGTCCAGCTTGCGGCAGATCCCGGCGACGATCGCTGCATTGGCATCGTCGAGCGCGATCTGCGCGCCACCGGCCGTGGCACGTTCGAGGAAGAGTTGAAGTGCAGGATAAGTCTGCGCCGCGGCCGCCGTCAGACCGGGATGGTCGGGCGGAACGGCAAGCGGCGCCAGCCGATACACCTGCTCGCCCTCGACCCGCAGGGCTTCGCGGCTCGTCGCCAGAATGTAGATATTCGGTGCGGCGTGGAAGATCTCGGCGGCCAGCGGGGCCGCGGCTGCGATGACGTGTTCGCAATTGTCGAGGATCAGCAGCATCCGCTTGTCCCGGAGATGCGCGAGCAGCGCAGGCAGGGGATCGTCGGTTTGCGCCGGCAAGCCCAGCATCAGCAGGATCGAGGTGATCACGAGATCGGGATCGCTCAGCGCGGCAAGATCGACGAAATGTGCGGCGTCGGAGAATGTCGCGAGCAGATCGTGAGCGATGGCAACGGCAACGGCGGTCTTGCCGACACCGCCCGGGCCGACGATCGTGACGAAGCGCGAGCGGATCAGCCTGTCGGAGACGGCGGCGACCGCATCGTCGCGCCCGACCATTCGTTGCAGCCGGTTCGGCAGTTTGACGGGCGGCAATTCCGTTCGCGCTACGGTGCGCCGATCTGCCGCGATAGCCGCCTGCGAGATCGGCGCCACGAAGCAATAGCCGCGGCCGGAGAGCGTCGTGATGTAGCGGGCACCGTCCCTGCCGTCGCCAAGGGCCTTGCGAAGCGCCGCGACGTGAAAGCGCAGATTGGCGTCCTCGACTGTCATGCCGGGCCACACCAGCGCCATCAGATCATACTTGCTGACGACCTGGTTCGGCCGCGACATCAGCGCGAGCAGCGTGTCGAAGGCCTTTGCACCGAGCGGCAGCGCGACGCCGTCGCGCATGACGAGTCTTTCGTGCGGCGTCACAGTGAATGGCCCAAACGAGAGGGTTCCCGTTGCGGTGCCGGCCGGCTCGGTCATGGCGGAATCCTGATCTTTTGGAACGGACCGGATAGCCAGATGATCGCAATCCGGCAAGGCCGTCCCACGCCGCGATCGGACCGCGGATGCAGGTCCTGTGAGGCGCGCGAACCGAGACCTCACAACTTCTCACAAGTCCCAACGGGTGTGTCGCGGCAGCCGCTGCTAGTGAGTTGCGCGATGGCAAGGAGACATTCATGACCCAAGCGGCAAAATTGCTCTACACGGCCCGGACCCGCACCAGTGGCGGGCGGCAGGACGGGATATCGCGCAGTTCCGACGGCCGTCTGGATGTCAAGCTGTCGCCGCCGGGCGGCAACGGCATCGGTACCAATCCCGAGCAATTGTTCGCGGCCGGCTGGTCGGCCTGCTTCGAAGGCGCGATGGAAATCGCGGCCCGCAAGCGGAAGATCGAGCTCCCCAGGAAATGTGCGATCGATGCGGAGATCGACCTCGTGCTCGACGAGGGCGCCTATTCGCTCAGGGCACGCCTCGATGTCAGCCTGCCCGGCCTCGATCGCGAGATCGCGCGCGGCCTCGTCGATGAGGCGCATCAGACCTGTCCCTATTCCAAGGCCGTCCGCGGCAACATCGACGTCACGGTCGCACTGATCTGACGCACCACCTCCAACTATCAGAAAGGTAGCAGCATCATGAAACAGATCATCGATCAGCACCGCCGCCAGTTTTTCGGCATCGCCGCGGGAACTGTCGCCGCCGGCCTCGGCGTGATCGGCCTCGCCCGCGCCGAATCGCAAGCGACGCGCTCTTCCGCAAGGAATGCGTCGTTCGGCGCGATCAAGCAGATCGATGCCGGCGTCCTCAACGTCGGCTACGCGGAGGCCGGTCCTGCGAACGGCCCCGTCGCGATCCTGCTGCACGGCTGGCCCTACGACATTCACGCCTTCGTCGACGTCGCGCCAATCCTGGCAAAGGCCGGCTATCGCGTCATCATTCCCTATCTCCGTGGTTACGGCTCGACCCACTTCCTCTCCGCCGAGACGCCGCGCAACGGCGAGCCCGCGGCAATGGCAGCCGATATCATCGCGCTGATGGACAAGCTCGACATCAAGAAAGCGGTGGTCGCCGGTTTTGATTGGGGCGCGCGCACCGCCGACATCATCGCCGCGCTCTGGCCGGAGCGCTGCCGCGCGCTGGTCTCGGTCAGCGGCTATCTGATCTCCAGCCAGGCCGCGGGCAACGCGCCGCTGCCGCCGTCGGCCGAGCTGCAATGGTGGTACCAGTTTTATTTCGCGACCGAGCGCGGCCGCGCCGGATACGAGAAGTACACGCATGATTTCGCAAAACTGATCTGGAAGCTCGCTTCGCCGCAGTGGAAGTTCGACGACGCCACTTTCGAGCGCAGCGCGGCGGCGCTGGACAACAAGGATCACGTCGCGATCACCATCCACAATTACCGCTGGCGGCTCGGACTCGCCCAGGGCGAGGCGAAGTACGAGGAGCTCGAAAAGAAGCTTGCCGCAGCTCCCGTCATCAGCGTCCCGGCGATCACGATGGAAGGCGATGCCAACGGCGCGCCACATCCCGATCCAAGCGCCTATGCCAAGAAATTCTCGGGCCGGTACGACTATCGCCTGATCACCGGGGGCATCGGCCACAATCTGCCGCAGGAAGCACCGCAAGCCTTTGCCAAGGCCGTCATCGACGCCGACGGCGGCGCCTGAGGATTTTGGCAGCGCCTCGGTCCGGCAAGGCCGGACCGAGGCCTGACATGCGAACGCAGTTCAATGAAGCGTCAGCGAAAATGAAATCCGAAAAGTCAAAAGTTCCGTCTTCTACGACGATGATCGTGCTTGCCGTGCTCCTCCTCGTCGTTGTCCTGACCTGCGTGCCCTATCTGGTCACGATCGCTTTCGCGCAGGGCCCGGCGGATGCCTCGCCCATCTTCGGCGTCACTGTGCCGGAGGGCTACAAGCAGTGGGAGCTGATCGCGCCGGCCGAGGAGGCGGCTCCCCTGGACGAGCTGCGTGCCGTCGTCGGCAACAGGACCGCGATCGATGCTTATCAAGACAACAAGCTTCCGTTCCCGGACGGCACAATTCTGGTCAAGCGGGCCTGGAAGCGGAAACAGTCGCCCGAATTTGCGTCCGCGACGATTCCCGGTGAAGCCACCACCGTCCAGGTGATGGTCAAGGATTCCAAAAAATATGCCTCGACCGGCGGCTGGGGATTTGGTCGCTTCATCAACGGCAAGCCGGTCGACGAGGCCCAGCATCGCACCTGCTTCGCGTGCCACGAAGCTCGTGTGAAGTGTCGCGACTACGTGTTTACAAGGCTTGCGCCCTGAGTGCGGAGTTTCACTCCGCAGCCACCATCTGCTGCGTGCGCCACTGGCCGAGCAGGGCGCGCAGCGAAGCCGGCTTGACCGGCTTGTTGAGCACCGCAACCTTTTCGTCGCGCGCAGCCATTTGCACGGCGGGGCTGCGGTCGGCGGTGATCAGGATCGCGGGGATGCCGTCACCGAAGCGGCGGCGGATGTCGCGGATCGCGGCGATGCCGTTGCCGCGGTCGAGATGGTAATCGACCAGCAGGCCGGTCACGCGGCGGCCCGCAGTCTCGATTGCGGCGATCGCGGCCTCGGGATCGGCGACCGCGATCACCTCGGCGTCCCACGCCTTCAGCAGCGTGCGCATGCCGTCGAGGATCGCGGCGTCGTTCTCGATGCAGACGATCAGGGTACCCGAGATCGAGGTCCGTGCGAGCGGCGTCGCACTGGTCACGGCCGCGGTGTGAGTGATCGCCTTCGCCGTCGGCACCGTCACGGAAAACACCGAGCCGCCGCCGACATTGGAATCGATGGCGATGTCGTGCTTGAGCACGCGCGCCAGCCGCTCGACGATCGACAGGCCCAGGCCGAGGCCGCGGGCAATTCGCGCGCCCTGCTCCAGGCGGTGGAATTCCTTGAAGATCTCGCCGCGCTTGACCGTCGGGATACCGACGCCGGTGTCGTAGACGCAGATCTTCAGCGTGGCGCCGCGGCGGCGGCAGCCGACCAGCACGCGCCCGCGTGGAGTATATTTGATCGCGTTGGAGATCAGGTTCTGGAGCAGCCGCCGCAGCAAGAGACGATCCGACTCGACGGGCAGCGAACACGGCACGAACACGAGCGCCAGATTCTTCGCGCGTGCGATCGGCGCGAACTCGATCTCCAGCGAGCGCATCAGATCGGCCATCTTGAAGCTCGAGATCGAGGTCGTCATCGCGCCGGCGTCGAGCCTGGAGATGTCGAGCAGCGCGCCGAGAATTTCCTCGATCGCCTGGAGCGATTCGTCGATGTTCTCGACCAGCCGTGTCTCCTCGCCGCTGTGCTGACGCTCGACCAGGCTCGTGACATAGAGCCGCGCCGCGTTCAGCGGCTGGAGAATGTCGTGGCTTGCGGCGGCGAGAAAGCGGGTCTTGGAGATGCTGGCGTCTTCGGCCGCGCTCTTGGCCAGCGCCAGCTCGGAATTCAGCCGGGTCAGCTCCTCGGTGCGGTCGCGCACCCGCTTTTCCAGCGTCGCATTGGCCCTCTCCAGCGCTTCGGCCGCCTCGAACGTGGGCGTGACGTCGGTGAAGGTAATGACGAAGCCGCCGCCGGGCATGCGGTTGGTCAAGATCTCGATCACCATGTGGCGGTCGGGCAGGCGCTCGAGATAAGGCTCGCCGTCGGTGGTGTAAGCCACCAGCCGGCGCTCCAGCATGGCCTCGCGCTCGATCGGATCGGCCGGCTCGCTCACGCCCATGAATTCCAGGATTTCACGCAATGGCGTGCCGAACTGGATGAAATGCGGAGGAACGTTGAGGAGATCGCCGAACTGCCGGTTGGAGCAGATCAGTTGCAGATCGGCATCGAACACCGCGATGCCCTGGCGCACATGGTTAAGCGCGGTCTGGAGGATCTCGCGGTTGAAATGCAGCGCCGCATGGGAATCGTCGAGCAGTTTTAGCGCAGCCTTGGCGGAGACCGTCCGTTTGCGCAGCAGCAGCGACATTACGAGACGCGAGGAGGCTGCGCCGATCGAGGAGGCGATCAGGTGCTCGGCGTGCTGCAGCAGCTCGAAATCGGCGGGCGCCCCGGACTCCAGCCGCACATTGCGCCGCGCGGATAAGGCGTCGAACGAATGCCGCGCGCGGTCAGGCCCGAGATATTGCGCTACCGTGGTCTGGATGTCCTGCACCGTGACCGTGGTGCGCCAGCGGCGGAAATTCGGGGAAATCGGCGCGAGCGTGTTGGGGACGAACAGATCGGCCTGGACCAGCTCGATCGAAGACGGCCGGCGCGCCAGCGACAGCAGCACGTAGGTGAGGATGTTGAGCGACAGCGACCAGACCACGCCGTGCATCAGCGGCGGCAAATCGGCGCCGAACAACGCCTGCGGCCGCAGCGCCTCGATCCCGAACGGGCCGTGCTGGAGCAGCAGGATGCCCGCCGTCGAGGTATCCATGAAGCTCGGGATGAAGAGCGTGTAGAGCCACACTGCGAAGCCGACCAGCATGCCGCCGATCGCGCCGCGCGCGGTCGCGCGCCGCCACAGCAGTCCGCCGAAGAAGCTTGGTGCAAGCTGGGCGATGGCGGCAAAAGACAGCAGGCCGATCGCCGCGAGCTGGGTGTTGCCGAGCGCGCGGTAGTAGAAATAGGCCATCACCATGATGGCGAAGATCGCGAGCCGGCGCGAACGCAACAGGAAGTCGCTGAAATCGGCGCCGCCGGTGCGCCCCTCCGGCCGTCGTTGCAGCACCAGGGGCACCACGAGGTCGTTCGAAACCATGATGGAGAGCGCGACGCATTCGACGATCACCATCGCGGTCGCCGCCGACAGCCCGCCGACGAAGACGGCGACGCTGAGCAGATCCGCGCCGCCCTCCATCGGCAGCGCCAGCACGTACATGTCAGGATCGGCGGCGCCGAACGGGAAGCTGACGAGGCCGGCGAGTGCGATCGGGATCACGAACAGATTGATGGCGACGAGATAGAGCGGAAACAGCCAGCGCGCGCGACCGACCTCGGCGTCCGAGGAATTCTCCACCACGCTGACGTGGAACTGGCGCGGCAGCAGCATGATCGCGCACAGCGACAGCAGCGTCATGGTCAGGAAGTTGCCGATCGACGGCGAATAGTTGATGACGCGCACCGCCTCCGGTGTCTTCATCGCGCGCTCGATCAGTTCGTGCGGCGAGAACATCCAGAACGTGACGAAGATGCCCGCAGCGAGGAAGGCGACGAGCTTGATGATGGATTCGGTTGCGACCGCCAGCATCAGGCCGTGCTGGTGCTCGGTGGCGTCCGTCTGCCGCGTGCCGAACAGCACCGCGAAGGCCGCCATCGCCAGCGTCACGATCAGCGCCACGTCGCCGATGATCGGGATGTGGGAGAAGGCCTGGTCTTCGCTCAGGATGGTTTCGAGCGAGGAGGCGACCGCCTTGAGCTGGAGCGCGATGTAGGGCACCGAGCCGATGATGGCGATCAGCGCGACGGTTGCCGCCACCGCCTGGCTCTTGCCGTAGCGCGCGCCGATGAAGTCCGCGATCGAGGTGATGTTGTGGGCCTTCGCGAGCTGGATCACGCGGCGCAGCACGCCGGCTCCGAGTCCGATCATCAGGATCGGGCCGACATAGATCGCGAGGAAGTCGGTGGAGGTGCGGGTGGCGAAGCCGACCGAGCCGAAGAAGGTCCAGGAGGTGCAGTAGATCGCCAGCGACAGCGGATAGATCAGCCCCGAGGCGCGGCCGCGCCCGGCCGGCGAGCGGCGGTCGCCATGGCTCGCCACCAGGAACAGAAAGCCGATATAGCCGAAGGCGGCGGCGATCACGCCCCAATCGTGCAGCATGGCGAGCGTGCTTCTCCCGGGGCGCGCGCTGGCCGCGCCCGATCTCATTTTCCCTGTAAATCTAGCGCGTTGGACGGGTGGAGGCGACAGCGAAATGCCGTGCCACGGCGGGAACCGGAGGTTGTCGTTAAGCGGCTGCCTTAAAGCTGCGCTGCTTCTGGCTCCCCGAGAGAGTCCCCGCGTGGTACCCCCCTCCCTGACCCTCCCCCACAAGGGGGAGGGAACGGAGAGACCGTCCGCGTTGCAGGAAATTCGAGACCGACCGCTACGCTGTGGGGCTCCCCCGACGTAAGGGAGGCGCAACTCTCTCGCTCCCTTTCCCCCTGTGGGGGAGGGTGGGGGGGGGAAGCTCCGGGACGGTGAAACTTAGATCGAAAGAGAAGGCGAAGAAGCCTATTCCGCCGCCAGCGACTTCTCGCGGAGCGGCAGACCCAGGCGGTCCCACACCTGCAGCAGGGCTTCGGCGAGTTGATCGATCAGGCCGTCGTCGTGATAGGGCGAGGGCGTGATGCGCAGGCGTTCGGAGCCCTTGGCGACCGTCGGATAGTTGATCGGCTGGATGTAGATGCCGTGCCGTTCGAGCAAGAGGTCGGAAGCCTGCTTGCACTTCTCGGCATCGCCGATGAACAGCGGGACGATGTGGGTGTCGCTCGACATCACCGGCAGGCCGGCGGCGTTGAGGATCGCCTTGACCCGGGCGGCGCGGTCCTGGTGACGCTCGCGCTCCCAGCTTGACGTCTTCAGATGCTTGATCGCGGCGGTCGCGGCCGAGCAGATCGCCGGCGGCAGCGCGGTGGTGAAGATGAAGCCGGGCGCATAGGAGCGCACGGCGTCGATGATCTGACCGTTGGCGGCGATGTAGCCGCCGAGGCAGCCGAACGCCTTGGCAAGCGTGCCTTCGAGAATGTCGATGCGATGCATCACGCCGTCGCGCTCGGCGATGCCGCCGCCGCGCGGGCCGTACATGCCGACGGCGTGGACCTCGTCGACATAGGTCATCGCGCCGTACTTCTCGGCGAGGTCGCAGATCTTGGCGAGCGGGGCGATGTCGCCGTCCATCGAATAAAGACTCTCGCAGGCGATCAGCTTGGGCCGGCTCGGGCCCGCAGCCTTCAACAGCGCTTCGAGATCGGCGAGGTCGTTGTGGCGGAACACGACCCGCTCGCAGCCGGACTGGCGGATGCCCTCGATCATCGAATTGTGGTTGAGCTCGTCGGACAGGATCAGGCAGTTCGGAATGAGCTTTGCGATGGTCGCGATGCCGGTCTGGTTCGAGACGTAGCCGGACGTGAAGAGCAGCGAGGCTTCCTTGCCGTGGAGATCGGCGAGCTCGGCCTCGAGCTGCACCAGCGGATGATGCGTGCCGGCGATGTTGCGGGTGCCGCCGGCGCCGGTGCCGACGCGGGTCGCGGTCTCGACCATCGCGCCCACCACCTTCGGGTGCTGGCCCATGCCGAGATAATCGTTGGAGCACCAGATCACGACGTCGCGCTTGCCCTTGGGCGAGTGCCAGAGCGCATGCGGGAACCGGCCGGCAATGCGCTCGAGATCGGCGAACACGCGGTAGCGCCGCTCGGTGTGGAGACGATCAAGGGCGGAATTGAAAAACTGGGCGTAATCCATCGTCAAACCTGCAGCGGAACCGACCAAAGACCCGCATATCCTTAGAGCTTTTCCAGCTCCAATGTCTATGCGCTATCCCACATTTGGACCTGCGGGGGTTTGGGCAAAATGCCCTATCGTGCGATTTGAAACTTGATCCGGATCAAGTTCGCGCGAGATGCAATGTTGCTCTGCACCATTCGCTGAATTGAAGTCAGCGCTCAGGTCGTCCTGAACTGCAACACGCCGTCCTGCGTCTCGGCCGTCAGCCGGCCCTCGACGATCATGTAATTGACGTGGGCGACCAGTTCGCCGGCAGCGAAACCCATCTGATGTTCGTCCAGAACGTGCTTGTTGAACACCACGGGCACCAGGGCGCGCGAGGTCTGCGGCACCTCGCGGCAGGCTTCCGCGATCAGGCGGCAGCGCTCCTCATGGTGATCGGCGAGCTGCTTGATGCGGGTCTTGAGCCCGTAGAACGGCACGCCGTGGCCAGGCAGCACCAGCACGTCATAGGGGAGAGTCGTGGTGAGGCTGGCGAGCGAGGCCAGATATTCGCCGAGCGAGTTCTGGTCGGGTTCGACCGCCCACACGCTGACGTTCGGCGAGATCTTGCTCAGCACCTGGTCGGCCGAGAGGAACAGCTTGTCGTCTGCGCAGTACAGCATCACCTGGTCGAGTGCGTGACCGCCGCCGGTGATCACCTTGAAGCGGCGCGTGCCGATCACGACGTCCTCGCCATGCGAGATGCGGCGGTAGGACGGCGGCAGCACCGAGACGCGCTTGAGATAGTCCTGACCGCGGCCGAGCAGTTTTTCGGTGAGCGACTCGTCCATGCCATGGCGGCGGAAGAACAGCCGCTGCGCTTCCTGCCGCTCCTCGGTGCCGCGGTTCTGGTGATAGACCGATTGCAGATATTCGACCTGCGACATCACGAGCGGGCAGTTGAACCGCTCGACGATCCACCCGGCCAGACCGACATGATCGGGATGGGAATGGGTCACGATCAGGCGCGTGATGTTGACGCCCTTCAGCGGCCCGTCGAACAGCTTCGTCCAGGCTTCGATCGTCTCCTCATTGCCGAAGCCGGCATCGATCATGGCATAGCCGTCACCATCGGCGAGCAGGTAGATGTTCACATGGTTGAGGCGGAACGGCAGCTTCAGCCGCGCCCACAACACGCCTGGCTTCACCTCGACGACCTGTTCGGGGCCGGGATGCTGTTCCCAGGGATAGCGCAGGGCGTCGGCGGAGGACTGCACGGTGTCGGTCTTTGCGTTCATCCTACCGGCTTAAACCCGCCCGTCACGGCGCGCCAGCCGAAAAAGAACGCTGGCGCGGCCTGCATAGCGGTCATTCCGGGCTACGGAACGGCGCCTTACGCAGCCCGCATGTTGTTGAGGAACGCGTCGATCTCTCCGCGCAGCATGTCGGCTTCGCGGCGGAGCGCGTCGGAGGCGCCGAGCACTTCGTTCGCCGCTGCGCCGGCTTCCGCCGAAGCCGTGGAGACGCCGACGATGTTGCTGGAAACCTCGCTGGTGCCACCGGCCGCATGCTGGATGTTGCGGGCGATCTCGCGTGTCGCCGCGCCCTGTTCCTCGACGGCGGCGGCGATCGTCGTAGTGACGTCGTTGATCTCGCCGATGATCCGGCCGATGCCCTGGATGGCGCCGACCGCCGACGTCGTCACTGACTGCATGCTGGCGATCTGGCTACGGATCTCCTCCGTGGCCTTGGCGGTCTGGCTCGCGAGGCTCTTCACCTCGGAGGCGACCACCGCGAAGCCGCGGCCGGCTTCGCCCGCGCGCGCCGCCTCGATGGTGGCGTTGAGCGCCAGCAGATTGGTCTGCGAGGCGATGGTCTGAATCAGGTCGACCACCACGCTGATGCGGCTCGCGCTGTCGGCGAGGCTCTGCACGGTGGCGTCGGTCGCGCCCGCTTCGTCGACCGCCTTCCTGGCGATCGCGGCCGAGGTGACGACCTGCTTGCTGATTTCCTCGATCGAGGACGAGAGCTGCTCGGTGCCTGACGATACGGTCTGCACGTTGACCGAGGTCTCTTCGGCTGCGGAGGCAACCGCGTTCACCAGCGCATTGGACTGGTCTGCCGTGGTCGACATGCTCTGCGCGGTCGATTGCATCGAATTGGCCGACTGCGCGAGATTGTCGAGTGCGGAGCGCACCGTACTCTCGAACCCGGCGATCTTCGCCTCCATCTGCGCCGCACGCTCGGCCTTGGCGATGCGATCCCTGTCCTGCTCGCTCGCAAGCGCCCGGGCTTCGATCATGCTGTCGCGGAACACCGTCAGCGTTTCCTTCATCGCGCCGATCTCGTCGTTCTGCCGGGAGCGGACGATCTCGGTGTCAAGGTCGCCGGCCGAGAGCAACTGCATGGCGCGTTGAAGCTCGCGAATGCGGCGCAGGATGTTGCGGCCGACATAGAGCCAGACGAACAGCGCCGAGCCGACCAGCGTCAGTGCGCCGAGCGCCAGCATCGCGGTGGTCGCGAGCGAGATCTCCTGCCGCGCCTGGAAGGTCGACGCGTTGGTCTCCTTCTGCACACCCTCGACCAGCTGCTGCACGCTGATGCCGAGGCCGACATTGAGCTTGCGGGTCTCGTCCAGGATGGTCTGGCCGTAGTCGATGGCGTCGAGCTCCTTCTGGCGGATCTTGAACACGCCGGACTTGCCTTCGCCGAAGGCGAGCAGCTTTTGCACGGTGTCGCGCACCGCTTGCATCGAGGCCATGTTCGGCAGGTCCTCGAGGTTCGACTTGACACGGTCGCGCGTCGCCTTGAACTCCTTCTCGATCGCCTCCAGCGTATCGCTGTTGTTGGCCGACAGCGCCGCCATCATGTCGGCGGCCATCAGATTGCCGTTGGCGGAGATGGTCGCGACCTGGGAGACGGTGCGGGCGGCTTCGGTGGCATCGTCAGCGGAAACTTCCGCCGCACCGAGGATCGCGTTCAGACGCGTCTGCGCATCCAGCATGGCAGGACCGGCCGCACCGACGAAGGTGAGCTGCGCCTTGCGGAGTGCTTCATATTGCTTGTCATGCAGCGCGCCGGTATCGAGCCGCTCGCGCGCGGCTGACACCAGGCTCTGGGTCGCCTCGTCGATGCTCTTGGCGGTGTCGCGCAACGCGGTTGCGATCTGCTTGTCGGCGCCGAGCTCGATGATCTCGCCAAGCTTGGCCATGGCAAGCTGCTGGATCTCCTGCACCTTCTTGGTGCGTTCGTTCAGCGCCTCGTCGGACGGCGACGCCAGCAGGCCCGGCCCCTGCGCCGCGAGCGTTGCGCTTTGCGATGCGAGTTGAAGGCTTGCGGAAAGGCGCGGGATATCGCGGCCGCTCAGGTCCACCATAGTGCTGCCGAGATGGTTGAAGACGAAGCCGGCGCCGGCCGCGATCACGAGACCCATGCCCGCGATCACTGCGAAGGCCGTGAACAGGCTGCCGCGCACGCCCCATGTCGGCATTTTGAAACGAGGCCGGATACCACCAAGCAAACGGCCAAGGCCCAGACGGATCGCCATCGAAATTCCCCCACGCATGATCTTTATGTTTTCGCGGCGGAGTATCCTCGGGGCAGGTTAAAAAATCGCAAGTTGCTCAATTGGTTGCGTTGCGTTCCGCACAGCGAAAAAAGAAGGGCCGGCAACGATGCCGGCCCTTCATCATGATAAGGCTTTGATAACCGTTCAGTAGCGCGCGACCGCCGAGTTGGCCCAGTTGAAGCGGTAGTTGACGCCCGCCTTGATGGTGTGGTCGTCGGTGGTGAAGTTGCCGGTTCCCGCCAGCGGGCCCGCGGTGAAGTGGGCGTCGCCGAAATTGTAGTACTGGTACTCGGCCTTGGCTGACCAGTTCGGCGCGAACATGTATTCGAGGCCGGCGCCGACGGTGTAGCCGTTGCGGTGGTCGCCGCTGATGATGAAGCCGGTCGGCACGCCGCCGACGGTCACCTTCTCGTTGTTGTCGGAATAGGCGTAGCCGCCCTTCACGTAGAGCAGGCCCGGACCCCAGGTGTAGCCGACGCGGCCGGTGATCGAGCCGAGACCGCGCTGGTCGTTGGTGTAGGCGACGCCGCCTGGGAACACCGCGCCGACGCTGCCGGAGAGCCAGGAATACTGGCCTTCGACGCCGACAACGAAGTTCGGGTTGAACTGCCAGTCCGCACCGGCCTGCAGACCGCCGAGGAAACGGCCGTTGCCGTTATTGCCGGTGGAGAGGCCGCTGAAATTGTTGTCGCTGGAGAACGCGCCGCCGACATGGCCGCCGATATAGAAGCCGGTCCAGTTGTAAATCGGGGCGGCATAGGCGGGCGCGGGCGCCTTATAATAGTTGCGGTTACCGAGATCGGCACCGACCGCCGGTGCGGCAGCGCCCACCACGAGCAGCGCAACGGTTGCAAACAGAATCTTCTTCATCGTCCAAACTCCAACACTTAGGTCCCCGGCAGGCGCGCTTTCCGCGCCGTCGTTGGTTCTGCAGATAGCTCGCTTTTGACGAAAATGCTGTCACATCCGTGGCACAGAGGCAGCCAACCTAACTTATTGGACTGTAAATGATTTTCGTGCTTAATGTCGGCTTAAGAAGTGGTGAAGGAAGGCTTAACTCGACGCTGTCAGGGTAACTTGCGCGCGCATCTCGTTAACCAAGACGGCGCCGCGCCTCATCGCGCATCTGTTCGCGGAATGCAGCGCGCTTTGCGGGCCGGTCTTCCTCGCGCACGTCATGACGATCGAAGACGTCGAACTTCTCCAGGATCGGATAGCGCTCGCTCGCCATCGCGAGCACGCGCAGCACCTTGGTCGCCGACGGTGTCGGGCCGCTCACTTCCCAGCGCCGGATGGTGTCGGCGCCGCCCTTCTCGGGCAATCCGCAAAGCCGGGCCATGTCGGCCGCGGTGAGCTTGCGCTCGAGGACGTCCGAGAGATCGTTGCGGAGTTGCTTCAGTTCGGGACCGGTCATATCGCCTCAATACGCGAAGTCGATGAGGTGAATGCACTAGCGCTGATTCGGGTCCATCCGAAGGCGAGGCACGCGAGCGGGCGGGCGTGCTAGTCGTGCGACCGCTCCCGGCGCCTCCGCCCGCGCACGGAGTTATGAACGGCTGCCTATGGAAATCCGCGGCTGAATGAACAGATGGCAAGGGGCCCGCAGCGAATGAAGGGATCAGCCATGACAAGCATCAAACCCGCCATTGCCGCCCTAGTCACCGTCGGGTTGCTTGCCGCGCCGATCGCGGCTGAGGCCAAGAAGCACCGGTCAAGCCGAGCTTACAGCACCGGCGTGGTGGCTCCGAGCTATGGGAGCGCCGGATCGTTGGCAGCACAGCCCAGAGCCTACGGGTCGAGCGGACAGTCGGTCGGGACGGTCACGGCGCCGTCGGTCGGTACGTATAACTGGCCGTCGGTCGGCGTGACCAACGCAGTCCCGACCTGGAGCAACACCAACCCGCCGGTCAGGTAGGCGCGCCTGTCCGGCGAGCCAATGCCGGTCACCCTGTGACGGTCGCAAGGCCAAAGAAGATGATAAAGTGCGACCAGCAATGATCATGGCGGTGGACCAGACATTGCGGATCGTTCAGGGAGAGCCCGTCCGATCCTAAATTCCCCGCCCGGCCTGTTGGCCGATCACGCAGCGCCAGCCGGCGAGGCGCTCGGCCGGATGCTGGTTCATCCATTCGGCGAGCTGCGGCGCGCCCATCAGGCACGATTGCATCGAGACGTCGGCGAAGTCGGATGTGGTGACGGTCTGCTCATGACAGTTCGCTGGAGAGGCGAGGTTGCAGAGCACGGCGATGATTTTGATCACGCGAGGTTGCCCCCGTCGCTGCGACGTGCGGAGGCTCCGCCTGATCTCTCGCTCATCGGATCAGTCGGCGGGAAGATGCTGTCGTAGATCGCGCGCGCTTCCTGGATGAGGCGAATGCGCTCGCGCTCGGATTTCGAGACAAACTGAATAATCTGGCCCATGTCGGCTCCAATTAGATCTTCAATCCACCATCACATGATGGAAATCATTTCATGCGGATGTGGGGTGGCGGCTTCGGCTTTGCAGCCATGCGGGCGGTCACGAGGGATAAAAAGCCCGTGACTATTCCGTTCCTGAGGTGGAACGGGGTACCTTCAGCGATGCACCGATCTCACGGCGCATCTGTTCGGCGGGGACCGCTTCGTAACATCGTGATGAAGAGTTGAGCCCACGGGATGATGGCACTGCGGCACATTTTCTCGCGCGTGGAGTTGTAAGATCACTCAGTGCACGGGCGCCTCGAGGAACGGCATTGCGAGTGAGAGACAGCGCCCGAAAGGACCAGCCATGACAAGAACAAAACGCACCATTGCTGCACTTATTGCTCTCGGATTGGCCGCCGCGCCACTTGCTGTAAACGCACAAACATCGGGGACGGGTACACCAGGCAGCACGAGCGGACGCACCGGAGCGCCGGTGCAGCAAGGGACCATCGGAAGTTCCGGGCAGACCGTCGGGACCGTGACGGCGCCGTCGATCGGAACGTCCAACCAGCCCTCCGTCGGCGTAACAAACTCAGTCCCCACCTGGAACAACACGAATCCTCGAACGAAGTAGAAACCGCGGTCGGCTGACTTACGCCGGCGCGCGCTCTCTCTGCCCCGGGACTGCTGCGAGCAATTCGCGTGTATAGGCATGCTCGGGCGCGGCGAACAGCTGCGCGGTCGGCTTCAGCTCGACGATGACGCCGCGCTGCATCACGGCGATGCGGTCACAGATTTGCGCTGCGACTCGCAGGTCGTGGGTGATGAACAGCATCGAGAGGCCGAGGCGGGCCTTGAGGTCTTCGAGCAGCCTTAGGACCTGCGCCTGCACGGAGACGTCGAGCGCGGAGACGGCCTCGTCCGCGACGATGATCTCGGGCTCGAGCGCGAGCGCGCGCGCAATGCCGATGCGCTGGCGCTGGCCGCCGGAGAATTCATGCGGATAGCGTTCGAGCGCGCCGGCATCGAGCCCGACCATCTTGAGGAGATCGCGGGCGCGGTCGAACGCCACTTTCGGATCGGTGCCGGCCGCGATCGGGCCGTCGGCGATGATATGACCGACCTTGCGGCGCGGATTGAGCGAAGCGAACGGATCCTGGAAGATCATCTGGATGCGAGGGCGCTCGGCGCGTAGCGCCTTGCCCGCGAGCTTTGTGAGATCGGTCTCGCCGATCCGCACGGTGCCGCGGTCGGCCTCGATCAGCCGCATCACAAGGCGGGCCACCGACGATTTGCCAGAACCGGATTCGCCGACCAGGCCGAGCGTCTCGCCTTTGAGGATGTTGAAATTAACCCCGCGCGCGGCATCGACGCGGCGGTCCTCGCGAAACCAGCCGCCCGAGGTGACGTAGGTCTTGTCCAGTCCGATCACCTCGACCGCCTTGGCCTGGTCGTCCAGGGGGCTGCGGGCGGGTGGGTCCATCGAGGGCACGGCGGCGAGCAGCGCCTTGGTGTAGTCGTGTTGCGGCGCGTTGAAGACCGCCGAGGCGGGGCCTTCCTCGACCACCTTGCCATGGCGCAACACCACGACTTGGTCGGCGATGTCGGCGACCACGCCGAAATCATGGGTGATGAACATCACCGCCATGTTGCGATTGCGCTGGAGGTTGCGGATCAGTTTCAGGATCTGCGCTTGCGTGGTGACGTCGAGCGCGGTGGTCGGCTCGTCCGCGACCAGCACCGCCGGTTCGAGCGCGAGCGCCATCGCGATCATGGCGCGCTGGCGCTGGCCGCCGGAGAGCTGGTGCGGATAGGCGCGCACGATGCGCTCGGGGTCGGGGAGGCCGACTTCGCGCGCCAGCGATAGCGCCTTTGCGCGCCGCTCCCTCGGCGTGAGCAGCCCGTGCGCCTCGAACATCTCCGCCATCTGGTCGCCGATCCGCATCAACGGATTGAGCGCGGTCATCGGTTCCTGAAAGATCATCGCAAGCCGGCGGCCGCGCAGATCGCGCCAGCATTCGTCGTCGAGTTTGAGCAGGTCGCGTCCTTCGAACTGGATCTCGCCGGAGGTGACGGTGACCGTGTCCGGCAACAGGCCCATCAGCGCATGCGCGCACATCGACTTGCCGGAGCCGGATTCGCCGACCACGCAAACGATCTTGCCGGGCCGCAAATCGAGCGAGATGCCGTCGACCGCGAAGGGACGCTCGGCGCCCTTGGGCAATGCGATCCGCAGATTCTTGACGGAGACGGCGGGCGGTGCGGTCATGATCAGCGGCCCTCCCGCGACAGCCGCGGATTGAGCGCGTCGTTGAGGCCTTCGCCGATCAAATTGAGCCCGAGCACCGAGATCAGGATCGCGACGCCGGGAAACACGGTGATCCACCAGGCCTGGCGGATCACGGTGCGGCCGGCACCGACCATGTAGCCCCAGGAGATCAGATTGGGATCGCCGAGGCCGAGGAACGCCAGCGAGGATTCCAGCAGGATCGCGGTCGCCACCATCAGCGAAGCCAGCACGATCACCGGCGACAGCGTGTTCGGCAGGATTTCGCGCAGGATGATCCAGGTGTTGCTCTGGCCCGTGACCACCGCGGCCTGGACGTACTCCCGCGTGCGCAACGACAGCACCTCGCCGCGGACGAGGCGCGCGACCGGCGGCCAGCTTACCAGCGCGATCGAGGCGACGATCGAATAGATCGAGGGCTGCAGGATCGCGACCAGGACGATCGCGAGCGCAAAGCTCGGAATGGTTTGGAAGAACTCGGTGAAACGCATCAGGGCGTCGTCGACCCTGCCGCCGAAATAGCCGGCCATGGCGCCGATCGGAACGCCGACGACCAGCGCAACCAGGGTGGAGACCATGCCGACGAGCAGCGAGACGCGTGCGCCGAAGATCATGCCGGCGAACACGTCGCGGCCGAGTGCATCGGTGCCGAGCGGCACGGTCGCGAGCGTGAACGGCGGCAGGAACGGCCGCTGCACCATGCGCCAGGGCGAGTTCGGGAACAGCATCGGACCGAACAAGGCGACTGAGATCGCAAGGAGCAGGATGATGAGCCCGATGACGCCGCTCGGGCTCCTCAACATCGATTTCCAGAACTGTTTCATGTGGAGAATTCGATGCGCGGGTCGACCAGGCGATAGACCAGGTCGGTGATGAGGTTGAAGATCAGGACAATGGCGGAGCAGATCACGAAGACCCCGAGCAGCAGATTGTAGTCGCGCTGGAGCAGGGCGTCGTACATCAGGCGTCCGATGCCGGGCCAGGCGAACACGGTCTCGGTGATGACGGCGCCGCCGATCAGGGTGCCGGAGTGGACTCCGGCGAGCGTCACGACGGGCAGTAGCGCGTTGCGCAGGACGTGGCGACGCTGGATCACGGCGTCGGACAGGCCTTTGGCGCGCGCGGTCTTGACGAAGTCGAGACGCTTCACTTCGAGCATCGAGGCTCGCGTCATGCGCGTATACGTCGCCATAAAAAACAGGCCGAGCGTCATCGCCGGCATAATCAGGTGCCTTGCGACGTCGACCACATGGGCAGGGCCGGAAAGGTTGGCGCCGACCGTCTCGTAGCCGAAGCTCGGCAGCCAATCCATGGTGACCGAGAACAGCAGGATGCTCATGAGCGCCACCCAGAAGATCGGCATGGCGTAAAAGATCAGCGCAAAGACGGTGATCGCGGTGTCGAGAAAGGTTCCGGCAAAGCGCGCGGCGAAGGTGCCGAAGAGAATGCCGAGCACGAGCGAGATCGCGAAGGCCGTCAGCGTCAGCAGCAATGTCGCCGGCAGCCGCTCGCCGATCAGCTTCGCGACCGGCGCCTGCTGGCGGAAGGAGAAGCCGAGGTCGAGGGTCAGGATGCCCTTGACGTAGATGAAGAGCTGCTCGGGCAGCGGCTTGTCCAGGCCGAACTTCTCCCTGAGCTGCTGGACGAAGATCTGGTCGCTGGCGCCGGCCTCGCCCGCCATCACGACGGCGGGATCGCCGGGCGCGAGCCGGATCAGGAAGAAATTGAGGACGACGATCGCAAGCAGGACGATCACGCCCTTCGCGACACGCTGAGCGACAAAGGAGAGCATCTAGAGGATCATATCGGTGGTGTGACCTGGAGCGACAGAGACGGAGCGCCCACCTCTCCCCGCAAGCGGGGAGAGGTGACGGAGGTAGCCCTCACTTGTCGAGCCATGCATCCTTGAAGCCGTCGTTGACTCCGATCCCGGTGGTGATCAGGTTCTTGACCTTGCAGCGCATGATGGTCGGGAATTGCAGCTCGAGCATCCAGGCCACCGGCACGTCCTCGACCAGGATCTTCTGCGCCTTCTCGTAGATCTCCTTGCGCTTGGAGTCCGGCGTTGCCACCGCGCCCTCGGCGAACAGCTTGTCGATCTCAGCGTTGGAGTAACCCTCGACGTTGTTGAACACCTGGCCCTTGGCAATCGCGCTGGAGACGTAATTGCGGCCGACGCCGAGCGCGGGGTCGCCGTACTGGTAGAGGTAGGTGAAGGCGATGTCGTAGTCCCAGTCGCCGATCTTCTGGTTGCCGCCGGCGACGTCGGTGGCGATGGTCTCGATGTTCATGCCGACGTCCTGGAGGTTCTGCTTCACGGCTTCACCCCAGCGCTGCCAGGTCTCGCCATAGGCGAGCGGCAGAAGGCGGATCTTCTCGCCCTTGTAGCCGGCTTCCTTCAGCAGCGCCTTGGCCTTGGCGGGATCGTAAGGGTACTTCGGCACGTCGTCGGTGTAGTATTTGATGGTCGAGGCCGACGGGCCGGTTGCGACCTTGCCGAGCCCGTTCCAGATCACGTCCTTGGCGAACTCGCGGTCGATCGCAAACATGACCGCCTGCCGCACCCGCTTGTCGGCGAGCGGACCCTGCCGGTTGTTGAGCCACAGCCAGGCCAGCGGCGAGAAGAACTCCCAGCCGGCGCCGGTGACGCAGGTGTCCTTCAGCTTGGAGAGCCGGGGCACGTCGAAATTCTCGACCGAGCCGCCGGGCAGCACGTCGACCTTGCCGGTCTCATACGCCACCGAGCGCGCCGCGGCATCGGGAATGATCTGCCAGTAGATCTCGTCGAGATAGGGCTTGCCCTTCTCGTAATAGTTCGGGTTCTTGACCAGGCGGATGAAAGAGCCCTTCTGCCATTCCTTGAACATGAAGGGGCCGGTGCCGACAGGGGCGTTATTGTAGGGATTGGTCTTCCAGTCGGTGCCTTCATAAAGATGCTTGGGTACCATCGGCATTGAGCCGACCTCGAAGATGCCCAGGAACGGGCCGAACGGCTGCTTCAGCGTGAACACCACCGTGTAGTCGTCGGGAGCCTCGACCTTGTCGACCTGCGCCAGATTGTTGCGGGCACGCGCGTGGGTCTGTTTCAGCATCTCGAGCGAGAACAGCACGTCGGCGGCGGTGAAGGGCTTGCCGTCATGCCAGGTCACGCCCTTCCTGAGCTTGAATGTGTAGGTTTTTGCGTCCTCGCTGACACTCCAGCTCTCGGCGAGCTCGGCCTGCGGTTCGAGCTTGGGGCTGTAGCGAAGCAGGCCTTCGAAAATGTTGCCCGACACCATCTGCACCGGGCCGTTCTGGACCATCGCCAGCATCAGGCCGGGCGGCTCGGGCTGAATCACGGCATTGATCGCTCCACCCGCTTTCGGGTCTTGCGCCAGCGCCGGGGCCGCGAGACCGCAAGCCAGGAGGACACCAAGCAACACTCGTTTTGACATGTCGTATCTTTCTCAAGCGAGACCAGCCGCAAACGCTTCGCACGTCATGGCGCGCAAAGCTATGGCCGGCCCATCCCAGTCCCCATCCGGGATCGAGGCTCACACAGTCTCGTTCGGCGCCGCAAGATGAAAGTCTCGACAGTGTTCGCACAAAAAATGTACAGCGCGTCCTGTTATGGCGTTTGGCAGCCAATCCGGCGCCGCAGCGCCGCGCGATCCGTCCATCTGCGCCGCAAGCGCGACGCGGACCCGGCGTGAGGATCGTCTAGCGCAAGCCCGCCCGCCGGAATCCTTCCAGATAGTGCTCGCGGTCGGCCTCATTGGCCCATGGCAATTGCGTCGAAATCCAGTGCAGCGAGATGTTGGGCTGGGTGCGGCGGAGCTCGCCCAGCGCCATCTCCCCAAGCACGCCGTCTCCGGTCATGCCGGCAGAAACCGCGAGCACGCGGTAGGCGCCGGTAAGGTCGCCGCGATGACGGATTGCCTCGCGCGCGAGCGCGATGGCCTCGGCATAGCGCCGCTCGGTGAAGCGGGCATAGCCGGCGATGCCGTGATAGATCGCCAGGGATGGATCGCGCGGCGACAGCCGCATTGCCCTCTGCGCTGCCTCGAATGAATCCTTCGGCCGCCCGGCATAGGACAGCGCCAGTGCGTAATAGCCCTGCGCCAGCGAGAAGTTCGGATTGAGTGCGAGCGCCTGCTCGAACTCGGACAGTGCGTCGGCAAGTCTTCGCGTCGAGAAGTAGACGCTGCCGAGCGCGGCGTGCGCCCAGGCATCCTCATGGTCGCAGCGCACCGCGGCGAGCGCGGCGGCTTCCGCCGCTGGCGCCACCATGGCAAGCTCGGCCCAGCCGAGATGCACGCCGAACATGTGGTTCGCCGCGAGCACCGACAGCGCCTGGCCGTAGTTCGGGTCGATCCCCACCGCGCGTTCCAGCAGCGCCCGTGCGGTCTCGTGATCCCGCCGCGTCACGCGCCAGTAATGCGACAGCGCCCGCATCAGGAGATCCCAGGCATCCAGGCTCGCGGGGGGCTTGCGATGGGCGCGAAAACTTTCCGCCGCATGGATCTGCGGCTCGATCGCCGCAGCGATCGCATTCGTGATCTCGTCCTGCACGGCGAACACGTCGACCAGCTCGCGGTCGTAGCGCTCGGCCCAGAGATGGCTGCCCGTCGTGGCGTCGTTGAGCTGCGCGGTGATGCGCACCCGGTTGTCCGACTTGCGCACGCTGCCTTCGACGACGTAGCGGACGCCCAGTTCCTCGGCAATCTGCCGGATGTGGACCGCGCGTCCCTTGTAGGTAAAGGACGAGTTGCGGGCGATCACCATGAACCAGCGCTGCTTCGACAGCGCGGTGAGGATGTCCTCGCTGATGCCGTCGCCGAAATAGTCCTGTGCGGGATCGCCGCTCATGTTCTCGAAAGCGAGCACCGCGACCGCCGGACGGTCCGTCAGGACGCGCGGCAGGGCAGCGACGGGCTGCGCGGGCGCAGTCGTGGCTGCCACTTCTTCCCGGACTTCGCCGACGAAACGAAAACCCTTGCGCGGAATGGTCTTGATCAGCCGCTGGCTTGCGCCATCGTCGCCGAGCGCCTTGCGGGCGGCGTTGATCCGGCTGTTCAGGGCGGAATCCGAGATGATCCGATCGCTCCAGATCTGGCTGATCAGGTCATCCTTGCTGACCACACGCGTGCGCTGCGCCACCAGATAGAGCAGGAGATCGAACACCTGCGGCTGCAACGGCACAGCGGCTCCGCTGCAAGTGAGTTCCCGCAGGTCGCCGTCGAGCACGTTGTTTTCAAAGCAAAATCGCACGTTTTTGTCGTCTCAAGCAAAAATCAAAGTCGTCTCAGGCGAAAATCAACCGTCCGCGAAAGTCTTGGGACCTCCGGTGCGGCATGGTGCAGCGACCAATGAAGTGCCGGCGTTTTGGCACAACGGAGCTGTTTATGACCCAAATTGATCATCAGGTTCATCCTATCGGCCCGGTTGCGGGCTCACGCATTTTCAAGTTCATCGCCTTTCTGTACGGAATTGCGGCGTATCTCGTGTTTTTCATCACCATTCTCTACGCCATCGGTTTCGTCATGGGGCTGGTGGTGCCGAAGACCATCGATACCGGGACCGACACGCCCGTGGCCGAGGCCATCATCATCAATCTGCTCCTGATGGCCCTGTTTGCGGTCCAGCACAGCGTAATGGCGCGCCGGCAATTCAAGGCCTGGTGGACGCAGTACGTCCCCAAGCCGGTCGAGCGCAGCACCTATGTGCTGTTTGCGAGCCTGTCATTGCTCCTCCTGTTCTGGCAGTGGCGTCCGCTGCCCACGGTCATATGGGACGTCGCGAATCCGGATATCGCTGTGACGATCGTCACGCTGTCGCTGGCGGGCTGGGTCCTGGTGTTCACCTCGACCTTCATCATCAATCACTTCGAGCTGTTCGGCTTGCATCAGGTGACCAATCATCTCGTCGGCAAGGAGGCGTCGCCGCCGCGATTCAAGACGCCGCTGCTCTACAAGTTTGTCCGTCATCCGATCTATCTCGGCTTCATCATCGCGTTCTGGGCGGCGCCGGTCATGACCGCGGGCCATCTGCTGTTCGCCGCCGTGACCACGGCCTACATCTTCGTCGGCATTGCGCTGGAGGAGCACGACCTCGTCGATCTCTTCGGCGACGAGTACCGGCAGTACAAACAACGGGTGTCGATGCTTATTCCCTGGCGCAAGTCGGTATAGCTTGCGCGTCGTTCCGTCGCGTCCGCCGAAAGGAGGATGCGCGGCGGCGCCGAGGCGCGTAACGGATCGTGCCGGACGCAACCTTCAACGTTTCTCGGGGTGAATCCCCCTCACCCCGACGCTATCAGTGCGAGCAAAGCTCGTCGCGACCCCGCATTCGTTTTTGCCGAGTTCTCGGCAAACAGGAGCGGGGGGAGGAATCTAAACCATCATCAACGGAGACGACCTAATGAAACATGTTGGAAACTGCTTCTGTGGCGCAGTCACGATCGAGGTCACAGGTGCACCGGAGGCGATGGGCTATTGCCATTGCAGCTCGTGCCGCTCGTGGTCGGGCGGTCCGGTGAACGCCTTCAGCCTGTGGAAGCCCGAAGCCGTGCGCATCAGCGAAGGTGCAGAGAATGTCGAGACCTTTGCGAAGACGCCGCTCAGCCAGCGCAAATATTGCAAGAAGTGCGGCGGTCATCTCATGACCAACCATCCGCCGCTCGGCCTGATCGACGTCTTCACTGCCACCATCCCCACCCTCGCGTTTGCACCAGGCGTCCACGTCAATTACGCCGAGACGGTGCTGCCAATGCGCGACGGACTGCCCAAGCTCAAGGATTTCCCGGCCGAATTCGGCGGCAGCGGCGAGATGATGCAGGAGTAGCGGCGCCCTTCTCCTCTCCCGCAAGCGGGAGACGAGAAATTAGCTACCTCATCCCCGCGCGCCGCAATCCCTCGAGATAATGCTCGCGATCCTCGTCCCGCAGCATCGGCAGCTCGCGTGTGATCCAGGCCAGCGAGATGCCGGGCTGGGCGCGGCGCAAGCCTTCCAAGGCGGAAGCCGCGCGCGCGGAATCCCCTGACATACCGGCGGCGGCCGTCAGCACGCGATGCGCGCCGACGAAATCGGCGCGCTGCCGCATCGACTCGCGCGCCATCTGTGCGGCGCCTTCGTAATCGCGGCCGATGAACCGGGCATAGGCCGCGACGCCGCAATAGATTGCTGCGAGCGGGTCGCGCGGGCTCAGCCGCAGCGCGCGGCGCGCCGCGACATCGCCGTTCTGCCATCGTCCCGCGTAGCACAGCGTCACGCCATAGAAGGCGTGCGCCATCGCAAAGTTCGGATTGAGGTTCAGCGCCAGTTCGAACTCCGCCAGCGCGTCGTCGAAGCGGCGGCGGAATAGATAAGCATACGCCAGACCATGATGAGCCCAGGCATCTTCGCGATCGGCCTCCACCGCCGCGAGCGCGGCGCGCTCGGCGACCGGCACGGTCGGGGCCATGTCGGACCAGCCCATATGCGCGCCGAAGATGTGGCTGGTTGCGAGCAGGCCGAGTGCCTTGCCATAGGCGGGATCGAGCGCGACGGCCTCTTCGAGCAGTCCTTGCGCGGCGGCATTGTCCTCGCGGGTGATGCGCCAGTAATGCGACAATGCGCGCATCACAAGGTCCCAGGCATCCAGGCTTCCCGGCGGCTTCTGCTGGGCGCGAAAACTCTCGGCGGTATAGAGCTGCGGCTCGATCGCGGCGACGATCGCCTCGGTGATCTCGTCCTGCACCGCGAAGATGTCGGCAAGCTCGCGGTCGTAGCGTTCGGCCCAGAGATGGCTGCCGGTCGAGACGTCGTTGAGCTGCGCGGAGATACGCACGCGATCGCCGCTCCGCCGCACGCTGCCTTCGAGCACGTAGCGCACGCCGAGCTCGCGCGCGACCTCGTTCATGTGCACCGCGCGGCCCTTGTAGACGAAGGAGGAGTTGCGCGCGATGACGAAGAACCAGCGCAGCTTCGACAGCGCGGTGATGATGTCCTCGCTGATTCCGTCCGAGAAATAATCCTGCTCGCGGTCGCCGCTCATGTTGGTGAAGGGCAGCACCGCGATCGCGGGGCGGTCCGGTAGCGGCAGCGGGGCCCGTAGAAGCTTCGCTTCGAAATCGGATTCCGGCGCGGTTGCCCCACGCTTGGTTTCGACGTCGCCGACGAAACGAAAACCTTTGCGTGAGATGGTGCGGATCAGCGCCTGGCTCGCGCCGCTGTCTCCGACCGCCTTGCGTGCCGCATTGATCCGGCTGGTCAGCGTGGATTCGGAGACGCTGCGCCCGTGCCAGATCTTGTCGATCAGCTCGTCCTTGCTGACCACCCGATCGCGGTTCTCCATGAGGTGGACGACGAGATCGAAGACCTGTGGCTCCACGGCAACGGGAACCTGCTCGCGGCTCAGCTCGCGCAAGTCGGTATCGAGCAGGTGATCCCGGAACAGAAACTGCACGTCGAAAACTCAGATCTCAAGGCAACATCGGGCAATAATGAAAGCAAAACGGATTTCGGCTGATGTCTGTGAGTCCGCCGAGGGGCCTGCCCGGTTCACCACGATCGCGTGATGGCAGGCATGCAGTTTACGGGGAGGAATGCAATCTGGATTAGAATAAAGCCGTTTCGGCCGGATTGTCGCGATTTCCTCACGTCGTTGCGAGCGCAGCGAAGCAATCCAGCCTGTCGCCGCGGAGACAGCGTGGATTGCTTCGTCGCAAGGGCTCCTCGCAATGACGGTGTTGAGGCAATGGCGTGCGGCAGCTGCCCACGTTGTCCTGGCCTTCGCGACGGCATCGAATGTGTGACGAATAGTGAATGTCCATTGCCGAACAGTTCCGTGTGCGTAAAGCTGCCCTCACACAAAACACCAACCACGAAGAAACGCCCATGCCCGCTTTTCATGCCTCGACCACCGTGCTGGATTCCATGCTGTTCCGCGATGCCTTCGGCACGCCGCAGATGCGGGAGGTGTTTTCCGATATCGCGACGGTCGCGCGCTATGCCGAGGTCGAGGTGGCACTGGCGAAGGCGGAAGCGAAGTGCGGGGTGATCCCGCAGGAGGCGGCCGATCAGATCGCGGCGCGGACCGATGCTGCCGCGCTGGATTTCGATCTGTTGCGGCAGGAGACCGATGTCGTCGGCTATCCGATCCTGCCGCTGGTGCATCAGATGGTGAAGCAATGCGGCGATGCCGGCCGCTACGTGCATTGGGGTGCGACCACGCAGGACATCATGGACACCGCCGTGGTGTTGCAACTGCGCGCAGGGCTTGAGATCGTCGAACGGGACATCGCGGGCTTGCGCAAGATCCTCGCCGATCTATCGAGGCGCTACCGCGACACGCCGATGGCGGGCCGCACCCATCTCCAGCAGGCGCTGCCGGTCACCTTCGGCTACAAGACCGCGATCTGGCTCGCGATGTTCGACCGCCACGCCGAGCGGATCAGTGAGTTGAAGCCGCGCGTCCTGGTCGGTCAGTTCGCCGGCGCCGCCGGCACGCTGGCCTCGCTCGGCGACAAGGGGTTCGAGGTGCAGGAAGCGCTCTGCGCCGAACTGAGGCTCGGCGTCCCCGCTTCGACCTGGCACGTCGCACGCGACGGTTTTGCCGAGGCCGTGAATTTCCTGGCGCTGGTCACCGGCTCGCTCGGCAAGATCGCGCTCGACATCATGATCATGGCCTCGACCGAATTCGCCGAGGTCTATGAGCCCTTTGTCAAGGGACGCGGCGCTTCCTCGACCATGCCGCAGAAGCGCAACCCGATCTCCTCGGAACTGATGCTCGCGGCGTCCAAGGCGGTGCGCCAGCATGCCGGCCTCATGCTGGATGCCATGGTGCAGGATTTCGAGCGCGCCACCGGGCCCTGGCACGCCGAATGGATGGCGATCCCCGAGAGCTTCGTGCTGACCGCCGGCGCGTTGCACCAGGCGAAATTCGCGCTCACCGGCCTCATCGTGGACGAAAGCAAGATGAACGAGAATCTCGCCGTCAGCCGCGGTCTGATCGTGGCCGAAGCTGTCATGATGGGGCTCGCGCCGCAGATCGGACGGCAGGAGGCCCATGACGTGGTCTATGATGCCTGCCGGCTCGCCAATGAGAAAGGTCTTACGCTGGCGGACGCGCTGTCTTCCGACGCCCGCGTCTCTGTCAGAATCGACCGTGCCACGATCGAGGCGCTGACATCACCGAAAAATTACCTCGGCCTTGCTCCCGCCATGGTCGACCGGGTGCTGAAATCGGCAACGCGTTGAAAACCAAAATGCGCGAAACTGCGTATCTTTGGGGTGTCGCAAGGCACTCGCGCACTTGTGTCTCGCGATGCTAGACTTAAATTGAGCAAGAGACGTTCGGCAGAGGACCCGGCATGACTGATCAACGCAACACCTCCACTCCCATCGATCCCGTGAAGCTCGACCGGCTGGCCGAGGTGGCGGTGAAGGTGGGCCTGGGCTTGCGGCCGGGCCAGGATCTGCTCTTGACGGCACCTGCGATCGCGTTGCCGCTGGTGCGGCGGATTGCCATGCATGCCTACAAGGCCGGCGCCGGCATCGTGACGCCCATTCTCTCCGACGAAGAGATGACGCTGGCGCGCTACCGCCACGGCCACGACGACAGCTTCGATCGCGCCGCCAACTGGCTCTACGAGGGCATGGCCAAGGCGTTCTCCAACAACACCGCCCGTCTCGCCATCGTCGGCGACAATCCGATGCTGCTGTCGGGCGAAGATGCTTCCAAGGTCGCGCGCGCCAGCAAGGCCAATTCCATGGCCTATCAGCCGGCGCTGGAAAAGATCGTCAATTTCGATACCAACTGGAACATCATTGCGTATCCAAGCCCATCCTGGGCAAAGCAAGTCTTTCCGAACGATCCTGAAGAGGTCGCGATCGGCAAGCTCGCGGACGCGATCTTCGCGGCGTCCCGCGTCGATCGCGACGACGCGCCGGCCAATTGGGCGAGCCACAATGCGGTGCTGCGCGAGCGCACCAACTGGCTCAACGGCCAGCGTTTCCGCGCGCTCCAGTACTCGGGACCGGGCACTGACCTCACCATCGGGCTCGCCGACGGCCATGAATGGGAAGGCGGCGCTTCGCTCTCCAAGAACGGCATCAGCTGCAACGCCAATATCCCGACCGAAGAGGTCTTCACCACGCCGCATTGCCGGCGCGTCTACGGCCATGTCGTGAGCTCGAAGCCGCTGTCCTACCAGGGCACGCTGATCGACAAGATCGCGGTGCGGTTCGAGGACGGCAGGATCGTCGACGCGAAGGCTTCGCGCGGCGAGGAGGTACTGAACAAGGTGCTCGATACCGACGAGGGCGCGCGCCGTCTCGGCGAGGTGGCCCTGGTGCCGCATTCCTCGCCGATCTCGCAGAGCGGACTGTTGTTCTACAACACGCTGTTCGACGAGAACGCGGCCTCGCACATCGCGCTTGGCCAGTGCTACTCGAAGTGCTTCGTCAACGGCGCGCAGCTCACGCCGCAGCAGATCGCCGCGCAAGGCGGCAACCAGAGCCTGATCCATATCGACTGGATGATCGGCTCGGCCGAGACCGACATCGACGGCATTCTCGCCGACGGCAGCAAAGTGCCGGTGTTTCGCAAGGGCGAATGGGCGAAGTAACTACGCCGCCGGGTTGCGCAGCATCGGGCTGGTGTCGATGCTGAAGCGGTTGAACAGCGTCGTGAACGGGCTGCCGTCGGTGGCCCGCACGACGGCGTCGGAGGCCGCCACCGCATCGTAGAGCGCACCGACCGGATCATTCGCCTCGGGCAGGTCGAGGCCCCTGCGGATTTGCTCGGGGGCCTCGTTGACGTCGTCCTCGTCGTCGAGTGTCGCCTCGAGCGCATCCGCCGCCCGCCGCATCTCATGGAGGTCACCGCCGATCTGCCGAGGGCTTTCGATGCCGCCAACGGTGAACCAGGGCTCCTCTTCGGTTGCGAAGGAGACATCGAGGCTGCCGAGCCAGGCGACGACCTCGCCGTGAGCTTTGAGAACCTCCGGGGTGAGGGGCATTGGCAGGGCTCCTTCAGACGCTTCGCGCACTTTGTCGCACCCCGGAAAAGAAGGGTTCATGTGCGCGAAATTGCAGGGAAATTGCGACGTTAACCGTTTCGCGTCTGCAACTTGCGGCTGATTGTCGGGCCCTCCGTAAGAAAGAATTAAAAATCGGCTACTAGCGTTCCCGCCATCTTTGAACAATCCGGGCCGAGATCCGGGCAGGTCATATTTTATCCCCCGAGGAAACAGATGTCGCGCACATTGATTGAAATCAGTCATTGCAATGTAGATCTCGAGCTGCGGCCGATCGAGCCGTCCTGGATTATCGAAGGCAATCCGGTGTCGCGCTCGCACATCCTGTCCACCAGCGCCGACGGCACCGCTTCGACCATCATCTGGGCCTGCACCGAAGGGCGCTTCAACTGGTACTACGATATCGACGAGACGATCATGATCATGGAAGGATCGATCGTGCTCGAAAGCGACGGCATGCCGCCGAAGCGCTACGGCCCAGGCGACGTCATCTTCTTCCGCGACGGCGCGCATGCCAAATGGCATGTCGAAGGTCACGTCAAGAAGATCGCCTTCTGCCGCAAGACCAATCCCGTGATGATCGGCTTCCTGATCCGCGTCGTCAACAAGCTCAAGAAGATCTTCGTCGCCACCGGCGAGCGCCGTCCGGCCTCGCTGATGGGCGCAAATTAGAGTTCAAACAGTTCAAGGACGCTTCCCAGCGGTCACGACGGAACAGGGGCCGGGATCAACATCCCGGCCCCTGTTCTCGTCATGGCGCCAATCCCTTTAAGGCAAATCGAGCCGGTAGAAATTGCTCGCGGTCTGCGAGAACAACGCCGTCTTCTCGGTCTCGCTCAGGGGCGCCGCGATACGCTTGAACGTGTTGAAGATCACCTGGTAGCTGCACTGGCCCTTGTCCGGCGGGAAGTTGCTCTCGAACATCGCGCGCTCGGGTCCAAACGCCTCGATGCAGGTTTCGATGTAAGGCCGCCACGCCGCGGCAAGCTCCTTGGATGATGGCGGACTCGCGCGCAAATGGAAGTCGTAGCCGAGCAGGCACATCGCGAGCCCGCCGAGCTTCACCACCACGTTCTCGCATTTGGCGATCTCCCGGATCGAGGCGCGCCATTGCGGAAACACCTCCTCGCGTCGCCCGGCAAAGCGGCCGATTCCGGCCGGGCCGCCGCAATGGTCGAGCACGATCCTGGTGTCGGGAAATGCGCGGGCGAGCTCGGTCAGCTCGCCGATTTGCGGATGGAACAGCCAGGCGTCGAAGCTCAGGTTGAGCGGCGCGAGGCAGGCAAAGCCCTTGCGGAAGGTCGGGTCCTGCAGCAATCCCTGCGGCCGGCTCGCATACATGCCGGCGACAGCAGGATCCTGGTCCCAGGCCGAGGAATGCCGGATGCCGCGGAAGCGACCGTTGCCCGCCGCGATCTCGGCCTCCAACACGGGTTGTGCGGCATCGCCGAGCAGCAGATTGACGTGGCTGACGATGCCGGCGCAAATCGCGGTCTTGCCGTAACCGCCACTGGCGCTCATCGCGGCGACGCCATTGGCGAACTCGACTTCGCCCACCGGCCGGAACGCCTCCGGCCCGTGCGCGCGATACATCGAGCGGCAATCGACATAGACGGTGGCGATGACGTTGTGGCCGGAGGCGATATCTGCCGCCATCTCCTCGATCAGATAGCGGTGCCCGCGATTCCAGAGATGGTGATGGGGATCGACGATCGGCCGTGAGGGATCGATGATCTCCTCCTGATGCAGCGCGAGCCAGTCCTCGCGCGGCTCGACGAATAGACCGCTCGTGTTGGCGGGCAAACCGCTTGCAGCCATCGGCGTGCGCTCCCTTGATGTATGCTTCTTGTTTTGGGAGCCTAGCACCTCGTCCTCGCATGCACCAACGCGCGTTGCGCAATCGCGCCCGTCATCGCGGTACAGCGGCGCCGGCGTCAACCCTTGCGCCGCTTCGCCCTCACATCGACCACCAGCCGCCAATCGGTTGCGGTGGCCGGCTTGACCTCGCCGAGCCAGTGGAAGAAATCCTCGGTGACTTCCGTAAAACTCCAGCGCGTCAGGTCGCCAGCTTCGGTCGTGCCTTCCTGCACGATGTCGGCATCGCGTGGACGGCCGATCTGCTGGCGGAATATGCAGCGGCCGGGATCGAACCATGAAATCCGCCAGGCATCGATGGTCGGATCGTAGACCCGCAGCGTCGTGCCGTACCAATTGCCGGCGATCGGCAAGGCCGGGATGCCGGCCGGGCGCGGAATGATCCAGACGTCTTGCACGGCGCGGCCCTCCAGCACCCAGCCGAAATGGATTTCGCCGGGCGCGGTGTGTTTCGTTCCATCGGGTCCATGGGCGGTGATCTCGGCGTCCCAATCGCCGACGAAGCGGCCATAAAGCTGGAGTGCCGCCGCGTGCTGGGGGCTCGGTCCGTCCGCGTGCAATAATCTCGCAAAGTCGGTCATGTCGATCTCCCTTTGCGGGAGATCAGCACGACGGGCCGGCAGCCGACTTGGAGAAAATTGCGTCACACCCCGTCGAGGATGATCACCGTCGGCTTCGACGGCAACGCATCTCGGGACATCCGGAAACTTCGTTCCATGCGCCGGTCGATCTCGAACTGCTGGCCGATGCGTTGCATGAAATCGTCGAGCGGGGTGGCGAAGCGGTGCATCGGCAGCACCACCGAGGCGCGCAGCCGCTTGGTGATCTCGGAGACGCCGTCGAGCGACATGGTGTAGGTGCCGTCGATCGGCACCATCACGATGTCGAGCCGCCCGATCTGGGCGAAGTGGCTGTCATCGAGCTTGTGGTGAAGATGGCCGAGATGGCCGATGCAGAGGCCCGCCACCTCGAAGATGAAGATGGAGTTGCCGTCACGGATCATATCGGCGCCGGCATCGTCGCCGAAATAGCGACGGATGTCGGTCGTGACGTTGCGGATGAAGGTGTCGCCGATGCGCTCCGACACGATGGCCGGCTTGCCGTCCTCGCCCCAGCCATGCAGCACACGAGGAATGCGCTTGTCGGGATATAAAGAGTAGTGCGTGCTGTGGGCCCGGTTCATGGTGACGACATCGGGCAGCCGGCCCACCTGGTAGGCCCCGCTATAGTCGGTGGCGATGCGTAAGCCGCCGGGCGTGTCGATGAAATAGGTGGAATGGCCGGCATAGGTGATCTCGACCTCGGGCGCAGCCGCCGCCTGCCTGAACGCGACCGACATGAGGCGCGGCGCAGCATTCGCCATCGCCAAGCATTCGCTGCGCTGCGACTGCTGGGCGGTGGCAGGTGAGAGGAATGCGCCGAACAGCGCCAGAGCCGCCGAAACCAGTCGCCGCATGAATCCATCCCCGATGACTTCAGGGGAAAGTCTAGCTTGCAATGCAGCGCGTGGCCAACAGTGCGCGATCAATAGCGCGTCAGTGTCGCACCGTCACGCCCGCCCTATGATTCGCGCCTTTACTACTCCCGCCGCGGGCTGAACTTCCAGGTGAGGGCGACGAGGCTCGCGGTGATCAGGCTGCTGACGAAGCCGACGATGGGCAGCGTGAGCACCAGCGCGGCGCTGGCAGCCCAGCCGATCGAGGAAAACGCCTCGGCAAAGGTCGCAAGCCGCGACGAGGTCTGGCGGCGGCGGAATTGGCTGCGCCGGGCTTGCACCCGGAACCAGAGCTGGATTGCGGTGGCGGAGGCCGCACTGACGATGACCGCACCGGCGCTGACCGCGGCCTGGAACGCCGAGGCGAAAGCGAGCGCCGCGATCAGCGGGCAGAAGATGACGCCGATCGCGATCAGCACCACCTCTATCTTGGCGCGGATGACGCTGGACGGCGGCAATGGCGCGGTCGCAACCAGGTCGGGCGCGTCCTCGCCCGAGAGCGTCAGCCAGGCAAGCCCGCCGGCGAGTTGTCCCGCCGCCATGACGATGACGGGCGTGATCAGCGTCAGCGCCGCGGAGCTGTCGGCAAAGTTGCGCCAGAGCAGCAATGCCGGCGGCACCAGATAGAGCAGCTGCATCAGCGTCTGCGAGATCAGCCAGGGATCGCGCCAGAGCAGCGAAAATTCCTTGCGCCGTAGGGCATGCTGCCGCGATCCGCCGCGGAACGGGCGCTCCTTCGCGCTGCGACGGCCGGACGCGCCATAGGCGGCGGCATCGATCGCCGTGTCCGCAAAGCGGCCCGAGAAGATCGCCATGACGCCTCCGAGCAGCACGAGGCCGAGCGCCAGGAGCAGCAGCAGCGCTTCGGCATCCCCCATCGCCGCCCGCGCCGGCCACCACCAGATGCTGTCGGCATCGGGCGCGTAAGCGGCCAAGCTACCCGAGGTCAGGATGGTGAAGCGCGACAGCGTGCCGTAGGACATGATCGCCGCCACCTGGAGCGCGATCACGAAGCCGGCGCCGATGATGGCGGCGAGGATCTGGGCGACGAACCGTGTCCGCGCCGGACCGATCAGGCGGAACAGCAGGATGGTGACGGCGATCGCGATCGCTGCGGCCGACAGGCCCATCGCGACGACGACGCCGAACGCTGCAAGCCAGCGCGCGCCGCCCCCGAACACCAGCACGTCGATGAAGGGTGTCGAGAACAGCAGCGCCATCACCGTGATGGCGAGCGCGATCGCGGCGATGCGCACCGAGAACAGATTGGCCAGCGTCGCGGGTGAGGACATGATGAGGTCGAGATCGGCGCGTGCGTAGAACACCCGCGTCACCGATTCGATCGCCTGTGACAGCATCAGCGTCCAGGCGAGAAAAATTGTCGCCGAAATCACGATCAGCGAGGATTTGTCGAGCGGCAATTGCAGGTCGGCGAAGCGGCCGATCACCGCCCAGGCCGGGACGTGCAGCAGCGCCGCGAAGAACAGCAGGCCGATCACCGCGGCACGCGTTCGATTGCGCCGCCCGCCGGTCATCATGGCAAGCCATTCGCGCCAGGCGAGCCGGAGCTCGTGGCGGGCGAACCAGGACAGCGCGGTGGCCGAGCTCATGCGGCTTCCTGGAGGGTCACCAGCGCGATGAAGAGATCTTCCAGGCTGGTATCGGCGTGCCCGTTTTGCTGCCGGAGCTCAGTCAGCGTGCCCTCGGCAACCAGGCGGCCGGCTGCGATCACGCCGATGCGGTCGGCCATGCGTTCGGCGACCTCGAGGATATGCGTGGTCATGATGACGGTGCAGCCGGCGCGGACGCGCTCGCTCAGGAGTCCCTTGACATGGCGGGCGGAGACGGCGTCCAGTCCCGTCAGCGGCTCGTCGAGGATGATGAGGCGGGGATCGTGCACCAGGGCGCCGGCGAGGGCGACCTTCTGGCGCATGCCCTTGGAAAAGCCCTCGCAGCGTTCGTGCCGGTGCAGCTCGAGCCCGAGCGAGTTCAGGAGCTCCGTGGCGACCGGTTCCGAGGCCGATGGTGCGATGCCCCACAGACCGGCTACGAACTCGAGATATTCGAGCGGCGTGAGCTTGTCATAGATCATGGGCTCGTCGGAGACCCACGCCATCACCTGCTTGGCGGCGACGGGGTTTTGGAGCGCATCGATGCCGAAGATGGAGACCGAGCCGGCATCGGGCCGCAAAAGGCCTGCAACCATGCGCAAAGTGGTCGTCTTGCCGGCGCCGTTGGGGCCGACCAGCGCATAGAATTCGCCGGCATGGATGGTGAGATCGAGGTTATCGACCGCCAGACGGTCAAAACACTTCGTTAACCCCATGACTTCGAGCGCCGAGTCGTCCCGCTTCATCACGGCCACACCTTGCGGTTTTGCATCGCTCGCGACCATGCCCCGAAGATGTTTCGGCACCGTGAATCGCGCTGCCGCAAATTCCGTCATCCGGATTGGACTAATGGCAAGTCACCGTTTGTTGACAGCGCTTGGCGGTTCAGGCTGAATTGGTGAAGGGACGAATGGCGCGAACGCAGCGAAACGACTGCGTAGCGACTGAACACAAGATGCGGCAAGGCGGTCAGGAAGAACCGCCGGTTGTATCGGGAGGATGCGCGACGATGCTGGATTTCGTTCAGCAGCTGGTCAGCGGTGTTGCGCTCGGCTGCGTCTACGGCCTGATCGCGCTCGGCTTCGTGCTTGTCTACAAGGCCACCGAGGTCGTCAATTTCGCCCAGGGCGATTTGATGATGCTGGGCGGCTTCTTTGCCTTCACCTTCATCGGCATGATGGGGCTGAACTACTGGATCGGCTTTGCCGGTGCGGTGGCGGCGATGGCGCTGTTCGGCATGCTGGCCGAGCGCGTGGTGGTGCGGCCGATCCTCGGCTATCCGCAATTCTCGATCATCATGGCCACCATCGGGCTCGGCTATTTCCTGCGCTCGATCGCAGGCATGATCTGGGGGACCGATGATCTGAAGATCGAGACGCCGTTTAGCCAGGGCGTGCTGCGCATCGGCTCGCTGGTGCTCGCCTACGACAAGCTCTCGGTGATCGCGGCGACCATGATCCTGTGCACGCTGCTCTATCTGTTCTTCAACAAGACCACGCTCGGCACTGCGATGCGTGCCAGCTCCGAGAACATGCTCGCGGCCTATTACATGGGCATTCCGGTCAAGCGCGTGGTGTCGATCGTCTGGGCGATCAGCGCGGCGGTCGCGACCTGCGCCGGCGTGCTGCTGGCGCCGATCACCTTCATCCATTCCAATGTCGGCCTCGTGCTCGGCCTCAAGGCGTTTCCGGCCGCCGTGCTCGGCGGCTTCGGCTCGATCCCCGGCGCCGTGGTCGGCGGCGTCCTGATCGGCGTCATCGAGAGCATGGCCGGCTTCTATCTGGCCGAGGGCTGGAAGGACGCCGCGCCCTACATCGTGCTGCTCGCCGTGCTCTTGCTCAAGCCCGAAGGCCTGTTCGGCCTTCACGTCCGCAAGAAGGTCTGAACGCATGCGCTTCCTGTTCAAGACCGACTACGAGGACGACATCAGGCTGTTTCCGCATTCGGGCTATTACGTCTCATACGGTCTCCTGCTGGCCGTGCTGCTGATCGCGCCCTATGTGCTCTCCAGCTATCTGATGAGCCAGCTCGTCTTCGTCTGCATCTATGCGACCGTCGGCGTGGCGCTGCTGATCCTGACCGGTTTCACCGGGCAGGCCTCGCTCGGGCACGCGGCGTTCCTCGCGATCGGCGCCTACACGGCGGCGTACTTGCAGACGTACAACGTGCCGTTCCCGGTCTACTTCCTCGCCGCAGGCCTTCTGTCCGGTTGCATTGGCGCGTTGGTCGGCTTTCCCGCGCTGCGGCTCCAGGGCATCTACCTCGTCATCGCCACTATCTCCTTCGCCTTGATCGTCGAGGAGATCCTGGCGCGTTGGGAGAGCGTGACCCACGGCAACGAGGGCATGCGGGTGAAGACGCTGTCGCTCGGCGTTGCGGTGCCGCGCGACAGCCCCACTTTCTATTTCCTCTGCCTCGCCGTGCTGGTGCTGACCATCGTCGGTACGCTCAATCTGCTGCGTTCGCCCACCGGGCGCGCCTTCGTCGCGATCCGCGACAGCGAGACCGCTGCGCGCAGCATGGGCGTCAATGTCGCGCTGTACAAGGTGAAGTCCTTTGCGATCTCCGCGGCGATCACCGGCTTCGCCGGCGTGTTGTTTGCGCACAAGCTCTCCTTCATCTCGCCGGAGATGTTCACGCTCCAACTCTCGATCGAGTTCATCATCGTAATCCTGATCGGCGGCACCTTCAGCCTGCACGGCGCGGTGCTGGGGGCAATCTTCATCGTGATGATCGATCCGTTCCTGACCTACCTCAAGGACGACATGCCCGGCATCATCGCCGGCATTGCAGCGACCTTCGGAGCGGGCACGCAAGCCGCAGCCAATGTCCAGTCCAAGGTCGCGGCCTTTGCCTCGCTCAACGGCCTGAAAGGCGCGATCTACGGGATCATCATCGTATTGTTCGTGCTGTTCGAGCCGCTCGGGCTTTACGGCCGCTGGCTCAAGATCAAACTCTTCTTCCAGCTGTTCCCGCTCTACAAGCGCGCCACCTTCAAGCGGCAGAAGATCTACGTGAAGTCGGAGCGCAACCGATGAGCTATTTTCGCGCCGAGAACTTGTCCCTGCATTTCGGTGGGCTGAAGGCCGTCGATGCGGTGTCGTTCGCGGTCGAGAAGGGCGAGATCCTCTCGATCATCGGGCCCAACGGTGCCGGCAAGAGCTCGATTTTCAACCTGATTTCGCGGATCTACCGCCCGACCTCGGGTCGCATCTTCTTCGAAGACCAGGACATCACGGAGCAGCCGCCCCACGACATCGCAAGGCTCGGCATCGCCCGCACGTTCCAGAACATCGAACTGTTCGAGAATGCGACGGTGTTGTCGAACCTGTTGGTCGGCCGCCACCGGCATTCGACCACGCAGCTTTGGCAGGAGCTGTTGTTCCTGCCGGGCGTGCGCGCCGACGAGAAGGTGCATCGCCGCAGGGTCGAACAGGTCATCGAATTCCTCGATCTCGAGCCCTACCGCGACAAGCTGATCTCGGGTCTGCCTTACGGCGTGCGCAAGGTGATCGAGCTGGCGCGCGCGCTGTGCTCGGAGCCGAAGCTGATCCTGCTCGACGAGCCGTCCTCCGGCCTCAACGTGGAGGAGACCGACGACATGTCGTTCTGGATCCGCGACCTGAAGAGCGAGCTCGGCGTCACCGTGCTCATGGTCGAGCACGATATGTCGCTGGTCAACCGCGTCTCCGACCGCGTCATCGCGCTGAACTACGGCAGGGTGCTGGCGATGGGCTCGCCGGCCGAAGTGCAGCAGCACCCCGATGTCGTCGCCGCCTATCTGGGAGCCTGACGCGATGGATGCCGTGGTAACACCAGACATCATCCTGAAACTCTCCAACATCGAGAGCTATTACGGGCCGATCATGGCGATCCGCGGCATCTCGCTCGAAGTGCCGCGCGGCCGCATCGTCACGCTGCTGGGCGCCAACGGGGCCGGCAAGACGACGGTGCTGAAGACGATCTCGGGCATTCTCGATCCGCAGAAGGGCGCCATCGAGTTCATGGGCAAGTCGATTCAACGCATGGAGGCGGACAGGATCGTGCGGCTGGGCCTCAGCCACGTGCCGGAGGGACGCGAGGTGTTCCCGTTCCTGTCCGTGCGCGAGAACCTGATGATGGGGGCCTATCCGCGCAAGGATCGTAACGGCGTTGCGGACGATCTGGAGCGCGTCTACGGCTATTTCCCGCGGCTGAAGGAGCGCATCAACCAGCCGGCCGGACAGCTCTCCGGCGGCGAGCAGCAGATGCTCGCGATCGGCCGCGCGCTGATGAACCGGCCGACTCTGTTGCTGCTCGACGAGCCCTCGCTCGGGCTGTCGCCGATCCTGGTGAAGGAAATCTTCGCGATCATCCGTCGCGTCAATGAGGAGCAGGGCATGTCGATCCTGCTGGTCGAGCAGAACGCCAAGGTGGCGCTGGAGACGGCGCATTATGGCTATGTACTGGAGATCGGCCGGATCGTGATGAACGACAGCTGCGACCGTTTGATGCATTCGAAGGACATCCAGGAATTCTATCTTGGCGCCAAGGAAGCGGGCGCACGAGGCGAGCGGCGCTGGAAAAAGAAGAAGACTTGGCGTTAAGGGAAGACTTGGCGTTAGAAAAAGCCTTAAATACCAATGCCCATCCGCCAATATAGACCGCCGGCAAGGCAGGCAGCGGAGGGGAACGCGACAGGGAGGAGACGTGCATGGCCCGACCGGCGGTGCTGACGGTCGCTGACACGATCGCGAAAAGCTTTTTGCGCGCCGCGGAGACGCGGGGCGACAGGCCGGCTATACGCGAGAAGAAATTCGGGATCTGGCAGCCGACCAGCTGGCGCGAATGGCTGGAGATCTCGAAGGAGGTCGCCTACGCGCTGCATGCCATCGGCGTCAGGCCCGGCGACGTTGCTTCCATCATCGCCAACGCCGTGCCGGAATGGGTCCATGTCGACATGGGCATTCTGTGCGCCGGCGGCGTCTCTTCCGGGATCTATCCGACCGATGCCTCATCCCAGGTCGAATATCTCGTCAACGATTCCCGGACGAAGGTGATCTTCGCCGAGGACGAGGAGCAACTCGACAAGATCCTGGCCTGTCGCGCACGCTGCCCGTCTCTGCGAAGGATCATCGTGTTCGACATGGAGGGCCTCAGCGGCTTCTCCGATGAGATGGTGATGTCGCTCGACGAGTTTCGCGCGCTCGGGCGCAACCACATGGCCGGCCGCGAGGCGCTGTGGCAGGAGATGGTCGACAGTCGTAGCGCAAGCGATCTCGCGGTCCTCGTCTATACATCCGGCACCACGGGTCCGCCCAAGGGCGCCATGCACGCCAACCGTAGCGTCACGCACCAGATGCGGCACGCCAACGATTTCATTCCGGCGCGCGAGAACGAGGACCGGCTGATCTTCCTGCCGCTTTGCCACGTCGCCGAACGGATCGGCGGCTATTACATCTCGGTCGCGCTTGGCTCGGTGATGAATTTTGCCGAGAGTCCGGAGACTGTGCCGGACAATCTGCGCGAGGTGCAGCCGACCATCTTCCTCGCGGTGCCGCGGATCTGGGAGAAATTCTATTCCGCGATCACCATCGCGCTGAAGGATGCGACGCCGTTGCAGCAATGGGTCTACCGCCGCGCCATCGACATCGGCTATCGCATGGTCGATTGCAGGATTGAAGGCAAGCCGCCGCCGCTGCCGTTGCGCCTCGCCAACGGCATCGCTTACCGGCTCGTCTTCCGCAACATCCGACGCATGATCGGGCTCGACCGTTGCCGCATCGCCTTCACCGGCGCGGCGCCAATCGCGCCGGAGCTGATCCGCTGGTATCTCGCGCTCGGCATCGACATTCACGAGGTCTACGGCCAGACCGAGAATTGCGGGGTCGCCACCATGATGCCGGCGGAGCGGATCAAGCTCGGCTCGGTAGGCAAGGCGGTTTCCTGGGGCGAAGTCGCGCTGTCACCCGAGGGGGAAATCCTGATCAGGGGCGACTTCCTGTTCATGGGCTACCTGAACCAGCCGGAGAGGACAGCCGAGACCATCGACCATCGCGGTTGGCTGCATACCGGCGACGTCGGCACCATCGACAATGAGGGCTTCGTCCGCATCACCGACCGGATGAAGGACATCATCATCACCTCGGGCGGCAAGAACGTCACGCCGTCCGAGATCGAGAATCAGCTGAAATTCTCGCCCTACATCTCGGATTCCGTGGTGATCGGCGACAAGCGGCCATACCTCACCTGCCTCGTGATGATCGACCAGGAGAATGTCGAGAAATTCGCGCAGGACCACGACATCCCCTTCACCAATTATGCCAGCCTCTGCCGCGCGGCGGAGATCCAGGACCTGATCTGGCGCGAAATCGAAACGGTCAATGCCAATTTCGCCCGCGTCGAGACCATCAAGAGATTCTATCTGATCGAACGCCAGCTCACCCCGGAGGACGAAGAGCTGACGCCAACCATGAAGCTGAAGCGCGGCTTCGTGAACAAGCGTTATGCCGCCGAGATCGACGCGATGTATCCGGCGCGGGCGGTGGCTTGAACAATCTTGTTTGAATAACAGGGAAGGAGTGAAGGCCCCACCCTTCGCATCATAAGGGCCCCAAGGAGAGGAGACTTCAATGTCGAGATCGTTGAAAACGTTCGGCTTTGCGGCAGGCGCGGTGGTGCTCACCTGTCTGCCTGCCGCGGCGCAGACCAAGGTCACCAATGAGGGCATCTCGGCCTCCGAGATCGTCATCGGCACCCATCAGGATCTGTCGGGGCCGATCAAGGGCTGGGGTGTGCCAGTCTCGAACGGCATGAAGATGGCGGTCGAGGAGATCAACGCCGCCGGCGGCGTCCAGGGGCGAAAGATTCGGCTTGTCGTCGAGGACAGCGGCTACGATCCGAAGAAGGCCGTGCTCGCGTCGCAGAAGTTGATCGAGCGCGACAAGATCTTCGCGATGGTGGGGCCAATGGGCTCGCCGACCGTGCTGGCGGCGCAGGATATCCTGCTCGACGCCGGCGTGCTTCAGCTCTTCCCGCTGACGGCGGCGGAGTTCACGTTCAAGTTCGATCCCGCCAAGCCGCAGGAGCGGCTGAAGTTCAACAATCTGCTGCCCTATGTCGAGAGTACGCGGGCGGCGCTGAAATACATGATGGAGTGGAAGAACTTCAAGAAACCCTGCATCATGCATCAGGACGACGAGTACGGGAAGAACGTGCTCGACGGCTTCAACCAGCAGCTTACTGCCATGAAGGTGCAGCCGGCCTCGATCACGAGCTACAAGCGCGGTGCCTCCGACTTCAGCGCGCAGATCGCCAAGATGAAGTCCGACAGCTGCGACCTCGTTGTGCTCGGCGCTGTGCTCCGTGAGCCCATCGGCGCGATGACGGAAGCCAAGAAGCTCGGCTGGGAGGTCACCTTTCTCGGCGCGACGCCGACCAACGTGATGGAGGTGCCCATGCTCGGCAAGGAGGCGGTCGAAGGCCTCTATGCTGCGTCCGGATTCGAGATTCCCTATGAGGACACCGCAAAGGGCAAGGTGAAGGACTGGCTGGTCAACTACAAGAAGATGTTCAGCACCGATGCCAACACGCAGGCCATCATTGGCTACAATGCGGTGATGACGTTCGCGTTTTACGCCAACAAGGCGGGCAAGGATCTGACCGGCCAGAAGATGCTGGACGCGCTGGAATCGGGCGACAAGTTCCTCGACATCTTCAACTCGCCGCCGACCAAATTCTCCAAGACCGACCACCTCGCCAACACCATCACCCAGGTGCAGCAGGTCAAGGGCGGCCGCTGGGTTCTGGTGAAGGACAATCTGATGTTTTGATTTCTTCGCCTCTTCCCGCATGCGGGGAGAGGCGGGAATTTGCGCAGCAAATCCGGGTGAGGGGGCTCTCCCAAGAGTCTAACTGTCACCGGATTCGCTGAAGCAGCCGCTCACCCCAACCCTCTCCCTGCGAAGAGCGGGAGAGGGAGAGCACACAGCCCTACGATCCTCCACCCGCGGTGCCTGAATTCACCGGGGCCAGTTCGTCTTCCCGGCAGCGCCAGCCATCGGCGGCTTTGACAAATGCAAACGTGCGCTGGATCCGCAGGCGGCGTGTGACGTTGAAGGCGTCCGTGGAGCGCTCCTTGTTGCCAACGCCGGGCTGCGGACGACCCGTTCTGGCATCCCAGCAGGTGCCCGTACAGGTCGTGGCGATCTTGCTGCAGGTGGCGAAGGGCGCCAGCACGGCCATCTCGATCTCGCCCGTGACCTGCGCCTCCTGCTCGCCCACCTGGCTGTCGAGTGCGTAGACGCGGTTGATGCGGAGGAAGTTGCCGCAGGAATTGGCCGCGTGGATTCGCGCGGCGCAGAAATCGACGGCATCGGTGTCGGGCGAGTGGGCTGCGACCTGCCGGCCGAACACCTTCTTCGGATCGCCTTTCGCCGTGCCAATCTCGTCAGCCTTGTGCTTCAGATAGCCGGCGAGACAGTCCTCCGCGGACTCGAGCTCCCCGAGCGGCACGTTCTCCTTGCCAACCAGATTGCATTTGCGATCGCGCTCCCGCGTCCACCGGCCGTATTCGGCGAAGGCAAAGCGCGCCGCGGTCGGATCGAGCTTGCCGATCAGGCCGAGAACCTGGCTGTTCAACTCAGTCTCGGCCAGCGCCAGCGACGGGTCCGCACAGATCAGCGCGCCCGCGGCGGTGTTGGCGGCGAGACAGTCGAAATCCGGATCGCGTACGATCGCTGCGCGCTCATCGGTCACCTTGAGAAGACATGCCTTCACCCGGTCGAAATCTTCGGCGCGGATCGCGGTCTGGCCGACGATGCCGCAACCGAGATTGCGCTGGCGGATCCAGATCGCGTTCTCCTCGATCCCAGGCAGGCGATCGGGCAGGCGGGCAAGCCGCGCCTCGATTCCCGTGCTCAGCTTCTCGGCGGCGGCGGCAAGCTCGGCATCACCGCAGAACAATTGATTGCCGGGATCGCGGATCTGCTGGCAGTTGTTCTTGGCAAACAGCGGCAGCCTGTCGGCGACGGAGCGGTCGGACGGGCTGGATTGCGCGAAGCCTGGAGCCGCCGGCAAGGCCAGCAGCGCAAGCATAGTCAGCACGATGAACCGCATTCCAGTCGCCCCCGCATAGCCGCGGGCATGCTAGCGTCCCGAATCGCGCGGCGAAATGGCTTTGTGGGGTAAGCGTACTTTTTACCGGGCTACAACAAGATCAACGCGCCTCGGCGGCGATCATCGAGAACCGCACGGGCTCGTCGACATATTTCAACACGGCCGACTGGTAGAGCACGAACAGCGGCTGGTAGCTCCGTGCAGCGTCGTCCTCGACCATTGCCATGCGACGATTGTCGAGCATCAGCCAGTGGCCGTCGAGCCGTGCAGCGGTAACCGCATGCTCTTCGCCGGCCCTGACGTCGCGCACCACGACGATGCGGAGATCTTCGGCGGCAATGCCCGCGAGCTTAAGAGCGGCGAGCTTGGCAATGGCATAGTCCTCGCAATCCCCGGCGCCACGCGCGAAGGTCGCGAGCGGCGAGCTCCAGACGTCCTCGGTACCGTCATCGGCGGCGCGGATGGCGAGGTTGATGGCGCGATTGGTTTCGCCCAGCCGGGCGCGGCCGTCACGGCTGCGGGCCTGGTCGACGATCGCGAGCAGTTTCAGCGCAGCGGGCGAAGCGCAATTGTCCCGATCGCCGTCGCACAGGGCGAGCTGCACCATGTCATCGTCGAGCCTGGACCTCAGGGCGAGCCATTTCTGTTGCAGGCTGCCGGCGGAGATGGCGAAGGCGAACACGCCGAACGGCTCGGCGGATTTGCGCACGAGGACGCCGGCTCCCGGCGATAGTAGCGTGCCAGCGCGAAGCTCGGCGGCCGATCCGAGCAGGATCAATCCGCACAGCACAAGGATAGCGCGCCAAGCGCGCGAACGAGCAGCGGTCTCCATCTGACATCCCCTTCCGGCTTCGCCAGGTCCCCCTCGACCTGCACGTGCCGGGCTTTGTTGCTTTCGCGGAGATAGTGCGAGGCGGGCGGTTTTGTTCTGCTTAACGCGCCCGGCCTGGGGTCCCAAAACCGGGCAACAGGCTGAAACGGGCCTGCTCATATTGCGTAAAATTTTACGATTCGCCGGCTAGGAGGGCGGCAGTTGCCGCGAAGAGGGACCAATTGCAGGCAGAAGTTGTTGTGGAACTGATTCTGCGCCTTATGGCTAACGGCTGGCTATTTCGCGAGTTCTGTTAGCTGGATCACAGATTTGGCCCCGTATTTGCCGCAGGGTGGTGCGGGGCACCACGAACAAAAGATGACAGAAGTATCTATTGCCAGATTTCTGCAATAGAATACATGAGGTTACTGAAAATGAGCGAAAATAAGCGCTACTTTACTTATGAGTATTTGAAAGATTACTTTGGCTTCCCTGCAGGTGCCCAGCCGTCCGAGAGCATCGACCGCTTGGTGATGCGAAATCACACAAGCAATAGGTGGTTTCGCTAAGGACTTGGTAATGATATGCAAGTTTAGGCGAGCGATACTTACTTAGATTTTAACTCCTTTTTTGGTGCCCGGATTGAATTACGCTGGCAAATTTGACGCCGCGATTTCCTTGGACGGCTTGGGTTCCCGATCGCCCGCCGATGGCCATGTCGATTCCTTTACTGCGAAGGCACACGGCCACGTGCCCGATGGCGCATTCGTGGTTCCCGACCCGAACCTGATCTTCAACGGCGATTTCAAGCGCGCCGGTCTCGATCTCGTGCTGTCTCATGATGGGCACGATTTCGTCGTTCACGATTATTTCAGGGGCGACAAGCGCGCGGCGATCGCCTCGCCCGACGGCGCGCACCTCACCGGCGACGTCGTCAACGCACTCACCGGCCATGTGCAATACGCGCAGGCCGCCTCAGGGATTGCCGCCGCGCAGGTCATCGGCCACGTCACCAAGCTCTCCGGCAGCGCGACCGCGGTCCGTAACGGCGTCTCCGTCATCCTGAACAATGGCGACAACGTCGAGAAGGGCGACGTGGTCTCGACCGGCGGCGACTCGACGCTCGGCATTACGTTCATCGACGGCACGGTGTTCGGCCTGTCCTCCAATGCGCGGATGGTGCTGAACGATATGGTCTACGACCCCAACGGGTCGAACAATTCCTCTCTGCTCAGTCTGGTCGCAGGCACCATCACTTTCGTTGCCGGTGAGACCGCTAAGCACGGCGACATGAAGGTCGACACGCCGGTCGCCACCATGGGCATCCGCGGTACGGCGGTGCTGAGCCAGATCAACTTCGTCGTTCCCGCTGGCGGCGGCGATCCGCAGCCGCAGGCAAGCTTCCAGGTGCTGGTCGAGCCGAACGGCACGACGGGCTCCTACATCCTGTTCGACAAGGTCACGCTGCTGCCGATCGCGACGGTCAACCAGGCCGGCCAGATGATCCAGATCAGCGGCGGCAACGTCTCGATCTCCAATGCGCTGATGTCGCCGGACATCCAGAAGCTGATCACGGACGTGTTCACGCTGAAGTTCACGGACAACAACAGCAACACCAAGCTGACCCAGAACTTCACCGACTCGATCACGCAGACCGGCAACATTGTCTTCATCAAGACGGATACCGGTGCCACCGCGACCGCGACCTTCACGCATCTCCCTGAGCCGGGATCGCAGGGGACCGGCCATAATCCGTCGACCAGCACCCGCATTCCCGGCCCGCCCGTTCGTCAAAGCCTCGATCTCAACGGCAATGTGAAGACGGCGTTCGAGATGATCGAGCGCGCGGGCACGACCGGCGACACAACTCATTACGATACCATCTCCGGTCGCATCACCTTCGTCGATCAAAACCTGGCCGATCTGCCAACGGTGAGCATAGACCTCGGCGATGCGCCGAACTTTGTCTACAAGAACGCCGGCCAGCAGGATGTCAGCGGCGCGCTCTCTGCGCTCCAGAAGCAGGACATCGCGGCAACGCAGATCCAGCTCAGCGTGGCCGCAGCCGCCGGTAACAACAACAACGGCTCGGCGGTCTGGACCTACACGATTCCCGACCACGTCTTCGACTTCCTCGCGGCGGGCGAAACGTTGACGCTGACCTACAAGGTCCGCGTCAACAATAATTTCTCGGTCAATCCCGAAACGTCGACCATCGACATCACCATCACGATCACCGGCACCAACGACAAGCCGGTGATCACCACCAGCGTTCCGACCATCATCTTCGAAGGCGGCACCAGCGTGCCGGGTGGCCCGCTCACCAGCGATGTTCCCACGTCGGGCACGCTGAGCTTCGACGACGTCGATCTCACCGACAAGCATACGGTGTCGGTGGCGTTGAGCAGCGCGACCCTGCCTGACGGCACCGTTCCGCCGGGGCCGCTTGCGGCGTTCCAGAGCGCGATGTCGGTCGCGATCGCGGCGGGCGCCGATAGCACCGGAGACGGCACCGGCACCATCAACTGGTCGCTGGCTGACCTGCCGGTCTATCTCGCCGACTTCATCCCCAAGGGTGAGGTGCTGACGCTGGTCTACACCGTGACGCTCAAGGACGCGCAAGGCGCCACCTCCCAGCAGACCATCACCGTCACGATCACCGGCACCGACGCTCCCGCCGTGGTGTGGATCGCGACCGACAAGCCCGGCGCTCCCTCGGGCGGCTTCTGGAAGGATGCGGCCAACTGGGCAACCGGCACGGTCCCGACCATCAATGACGACGTCATCGTCATCACCGACCAGCTGCATGGGCTGACGCCGTCCTATCCGGTGACGATCGACACGGCAGCCTACGCCAAGTCGATCACGATGAACGACTACGACACCGCGGTCGGCCACAAGGCGCCGGAAGTCATCAACAAGAGTGCGTTGACGATTGCGGGCGAGATCAGCCTCAAGGCCGATTCGAAGCTCACCAATTTCACGGCAAGCACGATCTCGGTTGGTGGCAAGGCTGAGTTCCTGGACAGCAGCGTCCTCACCAATGCCGGCTACCTGACGCTCAAGGGCGGCGGCGATTTCGCCAACGGCACCACAATCACCAATTCCGGCACGATCGAGCTGTTCGGCGGCACGCTGAAGACGCTCGCCGGAATTAACAATGCCGGCGGCACGCTGAAGGCCGATGCCGGCACGACGCTGATCGTCGACACCGCCACCATCAGCGGCGGCACGGTCACCATCGCCGGCACGCTGGAACTCGACGGCAGCAGCGTCCTCAAGAACGGCACGCTGAACAATTCAGGGGCGGTCAACATCAAGGGCACGGCGGATTTCGCCCACGAGACCGTCGCAAACACGTCCGGCGGCACGATCAAGGTGCTGGCGAATGGCTGGCTGACGATCGACCAGGGCTCCGGCGTCGCCAACACCGGCAACGTCACGGTGGACGCCACCGGCAAGCTGACGGTCAACGGCGCCACGATCAGCGGCACCGGCACGGTCACCGGCAACGGTGAGATTGATCTCACCGGCGCTGCGGTGCTGAGCGGCGGCATCCTGAACAACAACGCGGTCTTTAAGGTCAGCGGCACCGGCAACGCGCTGGACCACGAGACGGTCACGAATGCGAGCACCGGCACGATCGAAGTGCTGGCGAACGGCGCGCTGACGATCGACCAGGGCTCGACGGTCGCGAATGCCGGTAACGTCACGGTCGATGCCAACGGCAAGCTGACAGTCAATGGCGCCACGCTCAACGGTGCCGGGACTGTCGCCGGCAGCGGCGAGATCGACCTGACCGGCGCTGCCGTGCTGAGCGGCGGCATCCTAAACAACAACGCGGCCTTCAAGGTCAGCGGCAGCGGCAACGCGCTGGACCACGAAACGATCACGAATGCGACGACCGGCACGATCGAAGTGCTAGCGAACGGCGCGCTGACGATCGACCAGGGCTCGACGGTTGCGAATGCCGGCAACGTCACGGTCGATGCCAACGGCAAGCTGACGGTGAACGGCGCCACGATCAATGGTGCCGGCACGGTCACCAGCAATGGCGAGATCGATCTGACCGGCGGCGCGGTTCTGAGCGGCGGCATCCTGAACAACAATGCGGCCTTCAATGTCAGCGGCACCGGTAATGCGCTCGACCATGAGACGATCACGAATGCGAGCACCGGCACGATCGAGGTGCTGGCGAACGGCACGCTGACGATCGACCAGGGCTCGACTGTCGCGAATGCCGGCAACGTCACGATCGATTCCGCTGGCAAGCTGACAGTTAACGGCGCCACGATCAGCGGTACCGGAACTGTCACGGGCAATGGCGAGATCGATTTGACCGGCGCTGCGGTGCTGAGCGGCGGCATCCTGAACAACAACGCGGCCTTCAAGGTCAGCGGCACAGGTAACGCGCTAGACCATGGAACAATCACGAACGCGAGCACCGGCACGATCGAAGTGCTGGCGAACGGCGCGCTGACGATCGACCAGGGCTCGACGGTCGCGAATGCCGGTAACGTCACGGTCGATGCCAACGGCAAGCTGACGGTGAACGGCGCCACGATCAATGGTGCCGGCACGGTCACCAGCAATGGCGAGATCGATCTGACCGGCGGCGCGGTTCTGAGCGGTGGCATCCTGAACAACAACGCGGCCTTCAAGGTCAGCGGCACCGGCAACGCGCTGGACCACGAGACGGTCACGAACGCGAGCACCGGTACGATCGAAGTGCTGGCGAACGGTGCGCTGACGATCGACCAGGGCTCGACGGTTGCGAATGCCGGTAACGTCACGGTCGATGCCAACGGCAAGCTGACGGTCAACGGGGCGACGATCAACGGCACCGGCACGGTCACCGGCAATGGCGAGATCGATTTGACCGGCGCTGCGGTGCTGAGCGGCGGCATCCTGAACAACAACGCGGCGTTGAAGGTCAGCGGCACCGGCAACGCGCTGGACCACGAGACGATCACGAATGCGAGCACCGGCACGATCGAGGTGCTGACGAATGGCGCGCTGACGATCGACCAGGACTCGACGGTCGCGAATGCCGGTAACGTCACGGTCGATGCCAACGGCAAGCTGACAGTTAACGGCGCGACGATCAGCGGTGGTACGATCAACGGTCTCGGCACGATCGATGTCACCGGCGCCAGCAAGATCGATCAATCGGCGACGCTGAGCACCACTGCCGTGACGGTCGAGAGCGGCGTCATCCTGACGCTGGATGACGTGATAGTTGCGGGCACCGCAATCGCCAATCATGGCACGGTCAAGGTCGATGCAGGCAGCAAGCTGACATTGAACGGTGCGAGCCTGACAGGCGGCGCGCTCACCGTTTCGGGCACGCTGAATTCGACCGGCACAACTGCGATTACCGACGCCAACATCTCGAACAACTATCTGATCGAGGCAGCCCTGGGCGCGTTGACGCTGCTGGCGACGACCTCCGCAAGCTCGATTGCGAATGGCGGCATCCTCAGGGCCAATGGCGCCGAGCTCGACATCAACGGCGAAGCCATCGCAAACACCGGCACGCTGGCGGCGATCAATCATGGGACACTGAAGCTGATCGGGATGACGGTGACCGACACCGGCAGCGGTAGTGTCTCGGTTGAGTCCGGCTCGGCACTCGAACTTCAGGGCGCGACCATCGACGGCGGCACGGTGACGATTGCCGGTACGCTGGAATCGACCGGCACCAGCGCCATCGACAATGCCGACATTACCAACACCGGCACGATCACGGTCACCAGCGGTACGCTGACGATTGATCCCGCCACGCTTCACGCCATCACCAATCACAATCTCATTCAGGCGAAGGGCGGCGTGCTCGACGTCTCCGGTGAGGATGTCTCCAACACCGCGGCTCTTGAGGCAGTCAACCACGGCACGCTGAAGCTGGCAAATCTCACCGTTAGCAACAGCAGTGCTGGGTCGATCACGGTCGACGGCACCTCGAAGCTCTATCTGACCGACGTTTCGATCAACGGCGGCAGCCTGAGCAATGCCGGCAATCTCTACAGCGCCGGCGTCGATACGGTCACGGGCAGCGTCACCAACACCGGCATCATCGAGGTCCAGAGCGGCATTCTCGACCTTGCGGGCGGCATCGCCGGTTCAGGCAAGGTAATCGTCGATGTTGGCGCGACGCTGGAGTTTTCGGGCGCGACCGGTTCGATCCACATCGTCAATTCCGGCTCCATCGTGGGCGCCGGTGGCAATGCGGCGATCCACATCCAGCAGGATACGACCGGTTCGGTGATCAACAATTCCGGCACCATCGGGCCGCCCGCCGCTTCGAGCGTGACCTCCGCGACCGACGCGATCATCGAGATCGGTGGCAGCCTCACGATCAACAACACCGGCCACATCAACGGCAATATCTCGGTCGCCAGCGCGACCTTCAATAACGAGTCCGGCGGCACCTGGACGGTCGCCGGCACGAGCGTCTTCGGCAATGCGTCGTCGATCGTCAATGACGGTGTCATCGATCTCCTCAACGGCGCCTCGATCTCCCTGGGTGGGCCTGGACTCGTCAATCACAGCCACATCGACAGCTGGGGCACGGCGTCGATCTCGGGCACCATCAGCAATACCGGCAGCATCGAGGTCCATGATGGCGAGCTGTCGCTGTTCGGCTTGCTGACCGGCACGGGCTCGGTCACCGTCGATGCCGGTGCGCTGCTGAAGCTCGAAGGCACGGTCGCGCAGACGATCAACCTCGCGGGCGACGGCGCCGCGGTTGAGATCGATACGGATACGTTCGGCGGATCGATCGCGGAGCTGTCCGCGAACGACACGATCGACCTGTCGACGATCAAATACGGGCTCGGCACCAGCGCGGTCTATGTTGCAAACTCCAATCCCGCGACCGGCGGCGTGCTGACGGTGACCGATGCGGACGGCAATCACATCAGCCTGAACCTGGCCGGCGCCGACTACAGCAATGCCCATTTCGCCGGGAGCGACGACGGCACTGGCCACACGCTGATCACGATGACCGATGACCACGCCCCGGCCTTCACCGCCGGCGGCGTGCTGGCGGGGGGCGTCTCCGAGCAGGCGGACGCCACCGGCGACTTCGCCACCTCCGATACCTCAACGCCTGCGACCGGCGCGATTGACTTCACCGACATCGACCTGACCGACCTGCCGTCGGCACAGATCACCGGCCAGGACGTGACCTCGCTTGGCGCCGATCACAGCACTAACCTCACCTCGTCGCTCTCGCTTGACGAGATCGCGGAGCTCAAGAGCGGGCTGACGCTTCTGCCGCAGGCCGGGCTGAACAATGGCATCGTCACCTGGAGCTATTCGATCGCCGACGGCGCGCTGGACTTCCTCGCCAAGGACCAGACCGCGAAGGTGGTTTCTACCATCACGAGCACGGACGATTACGGCGAGACCGCCACAACCGACGTCACGGTCACGATCACAGGCAAGAACGACGCGCCGACCTTGGCCGCGGTCACCACGGATCCGCTCGTCGATACCTCCATCGCCGACAGCTTCTCGGACGTCACGGGAATGCTGGTCGGAACCGACGCCGACCATGGAGAGACGGCGGGGCTGACCTATGCCGTTCTGAACGCGGATAGTCATGGGACGACGGCTGGCCTGTACGGCTCGCTGACGGTCAACGCGAACGGCACCTACACCTACGTTCCCGATGCGGCTTCGATCAACGCGCTTTCGGAAGGCCCTTGTTCGGACGTCTTCACGATTCAGACCACGGACGCGCAAGGTGCTGTCGGCACGGCATCATTCACGGTTGCCGTAACAGGCGCCAACGACGCTCCGGTGTTGACCGATGGTAGCATCGGGCAGCTCACCGATACGTGCGCAGCGGATAATTTCTCTGACCTCACCGGACAGGTGGTCGGGACCGATGCCGACTCCGGCGATACGCTGACCTACACCTTGCTGAACGCAGATCACCAGGCAGTCGGAGAGGTCACGGGTCACTATGGCGCGCTGGCGCTCAACACGAACGGCACCTACACCTACGTTCCCGATGCGGCTTCGATTAACGCGCTGCCGGGCTGCTTGCACTATTCCGACAGTTTCACGGTCCAGGTCACGGATGCACATGGCGCCGCCTCCACGGCGATATACACGGTGGACCTGACGGGCGCCAACGACGTGCCAACGCTGTCCGCTCTCAACCTCGGCAAGCTTACGGACACGGCGGCGACCGACACCTTCTCCAATCTCACCGGAAATCTCGCGGGCACCGACGCCGATGCCGACGAGACGGTGACGCTGACCTATTCTGTCCAGAATGCGGATAGTTGCGGGACGGCTCCAGGACACTACGGCGCGCTGACGGTCCACTCTGACGGCAGCTACACCTACGTTCCCGACGCGGCTGCGATCAACGCGTTGCAAGAAGGGCCCTTCGCGGATACGTTTACGGTCCAGACGACGGACGCGCATGGCGCGACCGGCACTGCGACACTCACGGTGGACGTGGACGGCGCGAACGATGCGCCGGTAATGGACGTCAACCAGATCAGCCTCACGCATGACGACGCTCAAGTCACTGTGCACGGTATCTCGGCCACCGACTCCGATGCGGCTGCCAATGAAACCTTCACGCTCGTTGCCTCCGGCTCGGGTAGCAATTTGAGTCCGGCGTCGACGTCCGATACCTTGGCGCATATCAATTCCGCGCTGCAGACCGTGACCTACACCGATGCAAGTGAAGGTGCGGCCATACAGACGGTCACGCTCACCGTGGCCGACAGTCACAACGCAAGCAAGACGGTTAGCCTGCTCTTTGGCACGGCCGGGCAAGATGACTTCATCGGGACAGGCCATCAGGACCAGTTCGTGTTCGCCGCCAGTTCTAACAACGATACGATCACCAATTTCACGCCCGGTCAGGACCATATCGACTTGTCGGCAGTCGTGACCGCCAGCGATTTTGGGGCATGGATGGCGCAGCACGTGGCGGCTTCGCCGACCAATTCCGCTGACACCCTGGTCACGATCAACGCTTCGGACACCATCCTTCTGAAGGGTGTCGCCCACCTCCAGGCGAGCGACTTCATCGTCCATGCCTGATTGCTGCATGATGGGCCGCGATCGTCGGCAGGCCCGATCCACGCTGCCGTTCACCGCCAAAGCGTGATATCCAGCCACCATGAAACGTCTCAAGATCCTGCGGCGGTGGTTTGCGCGCAAGTTCGGGTTTGCGCGGCTGATGTGCCTTGCGCTGCTGGTCGTATTTGCCGGCGCTCGGCTCTGGGATCCGCCTCCGATCCAGGAACTGCGGCTGCGCACGTTCGACATGTTTCAATTGATCGATCCGCGCCACAAGACGGCGCGGCCGGTCACCATCGTCGACATCGACGACAAGAGCCTCGCCAAGCTCGGCCAGTGGCCGTGGCCGCGGACGCGGATCGCCGACATGATCCAGAACCTCACCAATCACGGCGCGGTGGCGATCGGCTTCGACGTCGTGTTCTCGGAGGCCGACCGGCTCAACCCGGATCTGGTAGCGAGCCAGATGCGCTACCTGGACGACGCCACCCGCGCCAAGCTGCGCGAGCTGCCGAGCAACGACCAGATCCTCTCCGAAGCGATCAAGCGCTCGCGCGTGATCCTGGGCGAGACTGGGCAGCGGGCGATTTCGTCCGAGGTCGACAAGTCGCTGCCCTTCACCGGCGTCGCGACGGTCGGCGAGGAGGGCGCTGAGCGCTTCCTATTCGAATTTCCCGGGCTGTTGCGCAACGTGCCCGAGATCGAGAAGGTCGCGGCCGGCCGCGGCCTGTTCTCGATCAAGACCGAGCGCGACGGCCTGATCCGACGCGTGCCGATGATCATGCGCGCCCAGGGCATGGTCATGCCTTCGCTGAGCCTCGAGATTTTGCGCGTCGTCACGGGCACGCCGACCTTGCTGGTTCGGACCGACAAGACCGGCGTGCGGGCCGTGCGTCTCAAGGGCGTGGAGATCCCAACCGACAGGAACGGTCAGCTCTGGGTGCATTACGCGCGCCAGGATCCCTCGATCTACGTCTCGGCCGCCGACGTGCTCGACAATACGGTGCCGCCTAACAAGATCGCCGGCAAGCTGGTGCTGATCGGCACCTCGGCGGTTGGGCTCAACGACATCAAGACCACGCCGGTGTCCTCGACCATGCCCGGCGTCGAGATCCACGCCCAGGTGCTGGAGAGCGTGCTGAGCGGCGCGGTGATCTCCCAGCCGAACTATTCGCTCGGCGTCGAGCTGCTCGCCGCGCTCGTCATCGGCTTGCTCGTCATCATCTTCACGCCGAACCTCGGACCAGTTCGCCTCGTGCTTGCCGGCGCGACCTTCGCCGCTATCCTGATCGGAGTGTCCTGGTTCTTCTATGCGCAGCACCGCTATCTCATCGACTTCACTTATCCGCTGCTCTCGACCACCGCGATCTATCTGACGCTAATCTTCGCCAGCTTCGTGCGCGAGCAGCGCCAGCGCGTGCAGATCCGCGGCATGTTCGCGCAATACATGTCGCCGGTGCTGGTCGAGCAACTCGCGCAGTCACCGGAAAAACTCGTCCTCGGCGGCGAGGAGCGCGAAATGACGATCATGTTCTCCGACGTGCGCGGCTTCACCACCATATCGGAAACCTACAAGCACGATCCGCAGGGCCTGATCGCGCTGATGAACCGCTTCCTGACTCCGCTGACCGACGTGATCATCGATCAGAAGGGCTATATCGACAAATATATGGGCGACGCCATCATGGCGTTCTGGAATGCGCCGCTCGACGATGCCGAGCACGAGGTCAACGCCTGTGAGGCCGCGATCCAGATGTTGGAGAAGATCGACGCGGTCAACAAGGACCGCGAGCAGGAGGCCATTGATGGCGGTCACGTCTACATCCCGCTCAATGTCGGTATCGGTCTCAACACCGGCATCGGCGTCGTCGGCAACATGGGCTCCGACCTGAAGAAGAACTATTCGGTGCTCGGCGACAGCGTCAACCTGGCCTCGCGCCTGGAAGGCCAGTCGAAGGAATACGGCTTTCCCATTATCGTTGGCTCGCGCACCGCGCTCGCGGCCAAGGACAAGTTCGCGATCCTCGAACTCGACTTCATCATGGTCAAGGGCAAGACCGAGCCGGAGGTGATCTATGCCATCGCCGGCCGCGAGGATGTGATGCTTTCAGGCGCCTTCCAGCGGCTGCGCAACGTCACCATCGAAATGCTCGCCTGCTATCGCAGCCGCGACTGGCAGGGCGCGCTGGACGCGATCGACCGCGGCCGCAGGAGCGAGGATGCCGACACGCTGGAAAAGCTGTTCAAGCTCTATGAAGTGCGCATCAAGGAATTCCAGGTCAATCCACCGCCGGAAGGTTGGACCGGGGCCTATGCGCTGCTGATGAAATAAGGGAGGCGCTTGCTAGCGGCTAAACCCTCGGTGTCGTCCCGGCGCAGGCCGGGACCCATACTCCGCAGCAGAAGCTGTACGCCAGATCGGAGTTGGCTGTCGTTGCCGAATTCAACTCGGTGGTTATGGGTCCCGGCTACGCCGGGACGACAGCGGTGTTCGACGCCGCAGGCCGTCGCCTTAATAAGAGGTGTCGTCCTGGCTTTCGCCAGGACGACAGTGGTGTTTGCGGAAGCGGGGTGCCGACCTTGAGCCTCACTCCGCCCCGATCGTCGTGAGATCCTGGAACCAGTGCTGCGCCTGCACGAACTGCTTGACCTTGGGCGACAGCGCATGCGGGTTGGTGTCGTGCACCACCCATACCAGCGTGGCGTCGTCGACGATCAGCGCGTGCGCCTGCGCCAGCAGCTCGTCCTGCTTGGCGCTGTCGAAGGTCTGCTTGGCCTCGTCGATCAGCGCGTCGACCTTCGGGTTTTTGTAGCCGCCCCAGTTGACGCCGACCGGCGCGATCTGGCTCGAATGGAAGAAGCGGACGATGGCGTAGAGCGGGTCAGAGGTGACATAGGCGATGTTGTTGGCGGTGATGCCGGCGTTCATCTCGTCGGCCGCGCCCTTGCGCCAATGCGTATAGAGTGTCTCGAGCTCGACGACCTTGAAATCGATGTCGATGCCGATCTCCTTGAAGCTCTGCTGCAAAAATTCGTTCATCGGCAGCGACAGCATCTGGCCGGTGCCGCCCTGTGCGATGATGAAGGTCGCTTTCAGCGGCTTCGCCTTGGAGTAGCCGGCTTCCTCGACCAGCTTCTTGGCGGCTGCGACATCGTATTTCAGCTCGAAGCTCGGCTTGCCGAACCAGGGGCTCGACGGATCGACCTGTCCCTTGGCGGGTTTCGCAAGGCCATTCATCAGGCCCACCACGGCTTCACGATCGATCGCGAGGTTCAGCGCCTTGCGCAGGCGGATGTCGGTCCAGGGCGAACCCGGCAGCACGCTCAGATGATAATTCCAGACATGCGGCGTAACGTTGTCGACGAGCTTCATGCCGGCGGCCTTGAGCTGCGGCACGGCATCCGGCGCCGGCGTCTCGATCAGATCGACCTGCCCGGCCAGCAGCGCATTGGTGCGCGTCAGCGCTTCCGGCATCGGCACCAGCACGAGCTTGTCGACCTTGGGAATACGCTTCTTGTTCCAATAATCCGGATTCTTCGTGAGCTCGGCGAGTTCGCGCGGCACCAGTTTTGTCAGTTTGAACGGGCCGGTCCCCGAAGGCTGGCTCGCGAACTTGTCCCAGTCCTTACCGAGCTTCTCGTATTGCGCCGGGCTGGAGACCAGGAACCACAGCATCTGATAGGGAAAGAAGGAATCGACCGTCTTGGTGGTGATCTCCACCGTGAAGTCGTCGATCTTGGCGTAGCTCGCGACCGAAGGCAGGCGGGTCTTGACCTGCGCACTCTGGCGCTTGTCGAATTGCGGCGCCTTGTCATTGAGCACCTTGTCCAGATTCCAGATCACGGCGTCGGCATCGAACTCGCTGCCATCGTGAAACTTCACGCCCTTGCGCAAGGTGAAGCGCCATTTGGTCTTGTTCTCGGCATCGACCCTCCACTCGGTGGCCAATCCGGGCACCAGCTTTCCCGGCCGGTCGGCGACGTCCATCTCCCACGCCACGAGCGGATCGTAGATGGTGTAGGCCGTGAACTGATAGGCGCCCGCGCCGCGATCGGGCTGGCCGGTCGTCAGCGGGATGTCCGCCATCGAGATGCCGTAGCGCAGCACCGTTTCGGCGCCCGCCGGAATCGCGGACAACGCCAGTGCAAGCACGGCGAAACAGGTCGATAGTCGGATACGCATGGGCCAAAGCTCCAAGGAAGAATTCAAGGACAATCGGAGCCAAACCTGCAATCTTGATGCCAGAATAGGCAGCGAGGTGCTTTCGCCGACGTGTCATCACAAGGACTTGTCGTCGCAGGGGCAATTTGCAGAATAAGTTTCCCCATTGGCATAGGCATTGCATACGATTGCATCAAAATTAGTCATCGAAGCCGGAAAAGGATTGAGTCAATGTTGATCAAGAAAAACAAGACCCGCGCGGCGCTGATCGCGTTGCTGGCGCTCAGTAGCGCGGCTGCGTGGCCGCGCGCGGCCACTGCCGAAACCGTGCTGCGCATCGCCATGACGGCTGCCGATATTCCGCGCACGCTGGGCCAGCCCGATCAGGGCTTTGAAGGCAACCGCTTCACCGGCCTCACCATGTATGACGCGCTCACCGGCTGGGACCTTTCCTCGGCCGACAAGGCGAGCGTGGTGATCCCCGGCCTTGCTACCGAGTGGAAGGTCGACGATGCCGACAAGACCAAATGGACTTTCAAGCTGCGGCCGGGCGTCACCTTCCATGACGGCTCGCCGTTCAATGCGGACGCCGTGGTGTGGAATGTCGAGAAGGTGCTGAAGCAGGACGCGCCGCAATTCGACGCCAGCCAGGTCGGTGTCACGGCCTCGCGCATGCCGACGCTGGCATCAGCGAAGAAGGTCGACGACATGACGGTCGAGCTCACCACCAAGGAGCCCGACAGCTTCCTGCCCATCAACCTCACCAATCTCTTCATGGCGAGCCCGGCGAAGTGGCAGGCCTTCTACGACAAGGCGGAGGGCGCCGACGCCAAGGCCAAGTCGCAGGCCGCATGGACCGCGTTTGCCAAGGACGCCGCGGGCACCGGCCCGTGGAAGATGGCGGGCTTCACCCCGCGCGAGCGGCTGGAGCTGGTCAAGAATGCGAGCTACTGGAACAAGGACCGCGTGCCCAAGGTCGACAAGATGGTGCTGTTGCCGATGCCGGAGGCCAACGCGCGCACCGCGGCGCTGCTTTCCGGGCAGGTCGATTGGGTCGAGGCGCCGGCGCCGGACGCGTTGCCCGAGCTCAAGCAGCGCGGCTTCAAGCTCTACGCCAACGAGCAGCCGCACGTCTGGCCGTGGCAGTTCTCGCGCGTCGAGGGCTCGCCCTGGAACGACATCCGCGTGCGCAAGGCCGCGAACCTCTGCGTCGATCGCGAAGGCCTCAAGGACGGCCTGCTCGCGGGGCTGATGGTGCCCGCGACCGGCACGTTCGAGGTCGGCCATCCCTGGCGCGGCAGACCGACCTTCGAGATCAAGTACGACAAGGCTGCTGCACAGAAGCTGATGCAGGAGGCCGGATTCGGCCCGAACAAGAAGCTGACGGTGAAGACCCAGACGTCTGCGTCCGGCTCGGGCCAGATGCAGCCGTTGCCGATGAACGAATATATCCAGCAGGCGCTGGCCGAATGCTATTTCGACGTGCAGCTCGATGTCATCGAGTGGAATACGCTGTTCACCAACTGGCGCCGCGGCGCCAAGGATCCCAGTGCCAACGGCTCGAACGCGACCAACGTCACCTATGCGGCGATGGACCCGTTCTTCGCGCTGGTGCGCTTCCTGCAATCGGGCATGGCGCCGCCGGTCTCGAACAATTGGGGTTTCATCAACAATCCCAAATTCGACGAGCTGGTGAAGAAGGCGCGGCAGACCTTCGATCCCGCCGCGCGTGACGCCGCGCTCGCCGAACTGCACGCGGCCTCCGTCGATGACGCGGCCTTCCTCTATGTCGCCCACGACGTCGGTCCCCGCGCCATCAGCCCGAAGGTGACAGGCGTCGTGCAGCCAAAGAGCTGGTTCATCGACTTCTCACTGGTGTCGATGCAATAGTTCCCGCCTCATACGCAGTGCACCCTCTCCCCTTGCGGGAGAGGGTGGCTTCGCGCAAGCGAAGCCGGGTGAGGGATCTCTTTCCGCGGATGACCCTCTCTCTTTTTCGTTAACACTGCATCCGGGGTTAGAGCCCTCATCCGGCGCTTTGCGCCACCTTCTCCCACAAGGGGAGAAGGGAAGAAAAGAAACAACGTGCTCGCCTATATCGCCAGACGCATCGTCTACGTCATCCCGATCGTCATCAGCGTCGCGCTGGTGTGTTTTCTGCTCGTGCACATCACGCCGGGCGATCCGCTCGTCGCGGTGCTCCCCGCAGACGCCTCGCAGGAGCTCGCCGCGCAGCTCCGGACAGCCTATGGTTTCGACCGCCCGCTGCCGGTGCAGTTCGGGCTTTGGCTGCTCCGCGCGCTTCATGGCGATCTCGGCAATTCCATCGCCACGGGCCGCCCGGTGCTCGCCGAGGTCATGCGCGCGGTCAGCAACACGGTCACGCTGGCGATTGCGGCGGCGATCATCGGCTTCACCATGGGCATCCTGCTCGGCCTGATCGCCGGCTATTTCCGCGAGACCTGGATCGACAAGCTGGCGACCTCCTTTGCCATCGCCGGCGTTTCGGTGCCGCATTACTGGCTTGGCATGGTGCTCGTCATCATCTTCTCGGTCCAGCTGAACTGGCTGCCCGCTGTCGGCGCCGGACCCGGCGGCTCGGCCGCCTGGGCCTGGGACTGGGCGCATTTGCAATATCTCGTGCTGCCAGCGATCACGACCTCGGTGATCCCGATGGGCATCGTCACTCGCACGGTGCGCGCGCTGACCGGCGACATTCTCAGCCAGGACTTCGTCGAGGCGCTGCGTGCAAAAGGCCTGCATGAGCGCGGCGTGTTCCGCCACGTCATCAAGAACGCCGCCCCCACCGCGCTCGCGGTGATGGGACTTCAGCTCGGTTACATGCTCGGCGGCTCGATCCTGATCGAGACGGTGTTCTCCTGGCCGGGCTCGGGCTTCCTGCTCAACTCCGCGATTTTCCAGCGCGACCTGCCGCTGCTGCAGGGCACGATCCTGATCCTGGCGCTGTTCTTCGTCTTCCTCAATCTGATGGTCGACATCGCGCAAGCCGCGATCGACCCGCGCATCAAACGGGGTTAGCGATGAGCGAGCTTCCGTTGTCCGTCACCAGCGATACGGCGCTTCAGTCCGCGCCCGCGACCAAGGCGCGCGGCTATTGGGCGACCGTCGGCCGTCGTATCTGGCGTGACAAGGTCAGCATGGTCTGCGCGCTGGTGCTGCTGCTGATCTTTCTCTCCGCGATCGTTGCGCCGTGGCTCGGTCTGGAAGATCCCTACAAGGGCTCGATGATCCGCCGCCTTCGGCACATTGGCACATCCGGCTACCCGCTCGGCACCGACGAACTCGGCCGCGACATGCTGGCGCGGCTGATCTATGGCGGCCGGTTGTCGCTTCTCATCGGCATTTTGCCTGTGATCCTCGCCTTCTGCATCGGCACCTCGCTCGGCCTCGTTGCCGGCTATGTCGGCGGCAAGCTCAACACCGCGATCATGCGCACGATCGACGTGTTCTACGCGTTTCCGTCCGTGCTGCTGGCGATCGCGATCTCGGGCGCGCTGGGCGCGGGCATCCTCAATTCCATCGTGTCGTTGACCGTCGTGTTCGTGCCGCAGATCACCCGCGTTGCCGAAAGCGTCACGACGGGGGTGCGCAACATGGACTTCGTCGACGCCGCGCGCGCCTCGGGCGCGGGACCGTTCACCATCATGCGCGTTCATATCCTCGGCAATGTGCTCGGTTCGATCTTCGTCTACGCGACCAGCCTGATCTCGGTCTCGATGATCCTCGCGGCAGGCCTGTCGTTCCTCGGCCTCGGCACCAAACCGCCGGAGCCGGAATGGGGCCTGATGTTGAATACCTTGCGGACCGCGATCTATGTCAACCCCTGGGTCGCCGCGCTCCCCGGTGCAATGATCTTCGCGGTCTCGATCTGCTTCAACCTGCTCTCGGACGGCCTGCGCAGCGCCATGGACATCAGGAACTAGCCATGAGCGAAACCAACCTCTCCGTCGCAATGCTGGAGCCGATCGAAGACCTCGGCGGCGTCGCCCAGCCGCTGCTCCAGGTCAACGGCCTCACCAAGCATTTCCCGGTTCGTGGCGGCCTGTTCGCCGCAAAGCGCACCGTGCGGGCGGTCGATAATGTCTCGTTCACCGTCGCCAAGGGCGAGACCGTCGGCATCGTCGGCGAGTCCGGTTGCGGCAAGTCGACCACCGCGCGGCTGCTCATGCATCTGATGCCGCGCGACACCGGCGACATCATCTATGACGGCATGAGCGTCGGCCAGTCGCTCTCCTTGCGCGAGCTGCGCCGCGGCATGCAGATGGTGTTCCAGGATTCCTACGCTTCGCTCAACCCGCGCCTGACCATCGAGGACTCGATCGCCTTCGGCCCAAAGGTGCACGGCATGGCCGACGGCGCCGCGCGCGCGCTGGCGCGCGAGCTGCTGGGCAAAGTGGGCCTGGTTCCTGCAAACTTTGCCAACCGCTACCCGCATGAGATCTCCGGCGGCCAGCGCCAGCGCGTCAACATCGCGCGTGCGCTGGCCCTGTCGCCGCGGCTGGTGATTCTCGACGAAGCCGTCTCCGCGCTCGACAAGTCGGTCGAGGCGCAGGTGCTCAATTTGCTTGCCGATCTCAAGAGTGAGTTCGGCCTGACCTATCTCTTCATCAGTCACGACCTCAACGTCGTGCGCTATATCAGCGATCGCGTGCTGGTGATGTATCTCGGCGAGGTCGTCGAGCTCGGCCCGGTCGACCAGGTCTGGGACCAACCGGCGCATCCCTATACGCGCGCACTTCTTGCCGCGATGCCGTCCTCGGATCCGGACCGCCGCACCGAGACGCCGCCGATCACGGGCGATCCGCCCAATCCGATCGATCCACCCTCGGGCTGCCGCTTCCACACCCGTTGCCCGTTTGCGGAGCCGCTCTGCGCAAATGCGACACCAAAACTCACCGCGCTCGATAGAATGGGCCACGAGGCCGCGTGCTACATGGCGATCCCGGGTTCAGGCCATAGCCGCGCGCCGAAGGAGGAAACCGCATGAGACCGACGACAAAAGAGATCAAGGCGACGGCACAGGTCGCCGGCGTTCCCGTCGACGACGAGATCGCGACGCGCATCTCCAATTCCATCGGACCGGCCTTCGAGGGCTTTGCGGCCATTGCCGGCACGTTGCCGTTCGATCTCGAGCCCGCGCTTTATCCGATCGCGCAGACTGCCAAGGTCTCGAAATGAGCACCGAGCCCGCATTGATGACGCTCACCGAGGTCGCGCGCGCGATCGCGATGAAGCAGGTGTCCTCGCATGAGGTGACGCGTGCGCTGCTGCATCGCATCGCGCAGTGGCAGCCGCACCTCAACGCCTTCATGTCGATCGAGGCAGAGGCAGCGCTGAAGGCCGCCGATGCCGCCGACGCCGAACTCGCCAAGGGGGAAGTCCGCGGTCCGCTGCACGGTGTGCCGCTCGCGCACAAGGATATGTATTACGACGCAGGTCACGTCGCGACCTGCGGCTCGTTGATCCGCCGCGACTTCGTTCCGACAGTGACCTCCACCGCCTTGCAGCGGCTGAAGGACGCCGGCCAGGTTCGCCTCGGCACGTTGCATCTCGCCGAATTCGCCTATGGCCCGACTGGCCATAACGCCCATTACGGCCCGGTTCGCAATCCCTGGAACGTTGCGCACATCACCGGGGGCTCGTCGTCGGGCTCGGGCTCGGCGGTCGCGGCGCGACTGACCTATGCGGCGCTCGGCTCCGACACCGGCGGCTCGATCCGCATGCCCGCGCATTTCTGCGGCGTCACGGGATTGAAGACCACCGTCGGCCGGGTCAGCCGCGCCGGCGCGATGCCGCTGTCGCAGTCGCTCGACACGGTCGGCCCGCTCGCCCGCACCGCCGAGGATTGCGCGCTGCTGCTGGCGCTGATGGCCGGCCCTGATCCTGAGGATTCGACCTGCAGTCATGAGCCGCTGTCTGACTATGTCGGCGCGACCAAGGGCTCGCTGAAGGGCCTCAAGGTCGGCGTCCCCTCGTCCTTCTATGTCGATGATCTCGACGGCGAGGTCGCGCGCGTGCTGGACGAGACCGTTGCGGTGCTCAAGCGTGAGGGCGCCGACATCGTCACGGTCGAGCTGCCCGATCAGCGGCAATTGTCCTCGGCAAGCCAGCTCGTGCTCGCAGCCGAAGCCGCCGCCTTCCACAAGCGCTGGATGATTGAGCGGCCGCAGGATTATGGTCCGCAGGTGTTGATGCGGCTCCAGAACGGCCTCGCGGTCCCCGCCATCACCTATCTCGAGGCGATGCGCTGGCGCGGACCTGCGCTCGCCGCGCACAACGCTGCCACATCGGGCGTCGACGCGATGATCGCGCCGGCGTCCCCCGTGCCGGCGCCAACGATCGAGGAGAGCGACGTTGGCGGCGGGCCGAATGCGCCGGCGCTGTTGCAGCGGCTGACGCTGTTCACCCGTCCGGTGAATTACCTCGGCCTGCCGTCGCTCACGGTGCCCTCGGGCTTCACCAAAAGCGGTCTTCCGATCGGCATGCAGCTGATCGGCCGCTCGTTCGATGAAGCGACCTTGCTCACCATCGGCGCCGCGTTCCAGCGCGCCACCGACTACCACGAAAGGCTGCCGAAACTTCCGTCATGACAAAGCTCGTCGAGATCTCAGGCCTTAACATCCGCTTCACCGGGGAGCGCACGGTCTATGCCGTGAACGATCTCAGCCTCTCGCTCGGCGACGGCGAGGTGCTGGGCCTGCTCGGAGAGTCCGGCTCGGGCAAGAGCGTGACCTTGCGCGCGCTGATGCGCCTGTTGCCGAAGAAGCGCACGCAGATCACGGGCAAGGTCAACGTCATGGGCCGCGACGTGCTCGCCATGAACGACGAGCAGCTGTCGTCGTTCCGCGGCCAAACCGTGTCGATGATCTTTCAGGAGCCGGCGCTGGCGCTCGATCCGGTCTACACCATCGGCGCGCAGATCGCCGAAAGCGTGGTGCGTCACGAAGGCAAGTCGTATGCGGAGGGCAGGGCGCGCGCACTCGAAATGCTCGAGGTCGTGCGCATTCCTTCCGCAAAACGGCGGCTCGATGCCTATCCGCATGAGATGTCCGGCGGCATGCGTCAGCGCGCGATGATCGCGCTGGCGCTCGCGTGTCGTCCCAAGATATTGCTCGCGGACGAGCCGACCACGGCGCTCGATGCCACCGTGCAGATCCAGATCCTGCTGCTGTTGCGCGAGCTGCAGCGCGAGTTCGGCATGTCCGTCATCTTCGTCACCCATGACATCGGGGTCGCCATCGAGATCTGCGACCGGGTCGCGGTGATGTATGCCGGCAAGATCGTGGAGCAGGGCACGCTTCGCGACATCGTCCGCTCGCCGGTGCATCCCTACGCCAGGGGCCTGCTCGCCTCGACCGTCCACGGGGCCAAGCGGGGACAGCGGCTCGAGACCATCCCCGGCACCCCGCCGTCGCTGGGCGAGCGGCCGCACAACTGCTCCTTTGCGCCCCGCTGCGCCGCTGCCCAGCCGCGCTGCCTGGAGCAATTGCCTGGGAATGTGGAGGTCGGGCCGGGCCGGGCAGCACGGTGCGTGCTGGCGGAGCCGGTCACCGCGCTGTCATGATATTTGGACCGCCAGCGGGGAACGGGGGAACAGCATTCAGACCTCGTTCATCCCGGTTCCGCTTCCATGGAACCGTTCACGGAGAGGGACCTCATTTATGTACATTTCGAATGAAGGCTTGCTTGTCATCCTGTTCGTCGGCCTCGTCGCTGGTTGGCTGGCCGGCAAGGTGGTGCGCGGAACCGGGTTCGGCATCATCGGCGATATCGTGGTCGGCATCGCCGGCGCGCTGGTGGCAAGCTTCCTGTTTCCGAAGCTCGGCATTCACATCGGCACCGGGCTGATATCGGAGATCATCTATTCCGCCATCGGCGCGGTCATCCTGCTGCTGGTGGTGCGGCTGGTCCGCGGCGGCGGCCGGTTCTAATGGCGCCCGGGTTCAATTGATCGAACTTTTGACCTCTCCCCGCCCGGGGAGAGGTGACATGTCTGCAAGAAAAAGCCGCAAGATCGTGAGATTCCGGACTTGCGTGCAGGGTCGGTCGGGGGTGATGTGGGCCATAGGGGTCCCGGGTGTTCGACTGCGTTGGGCGATGAGCGCAAACGCGATGTTAATCCGGGTCAATTACTCCTGAATTTGCCTTTGAAATCAGGGACTTTGGCCCCTACCCGAAAGAGATCAGACTGATGGCAGCCGTTCCCGGCGTCCGCCGCTCAGAGCTCGGTGATGCGCTGCGCGCCTGTCGCACGGCGTTTGTCGGCGTCGGCTTGATGAGCTGCATGATCAACCTGCTCTATCTGACCGGGTCGATCTTCATGCTGGAGGTCTACGACCGGGTGCTGCCGAGCCGCAGTATTCCGACCCTGGTCGGCCTGATCGTCCTCGCCGGTTTCCTCTACATGGCGCAGGGCGTGCTGGACATGATCCGCAACCGGATCTTGGGCCGGGTCGGTACCGCCCTGGACGAAGCCTTGAACAAGCGGGTGTTCGACACCATCGTGCGCCTGCCGCTGCTGGTTGGCAGCCGCAACGAGGGGCTTCAGCCGCTGCGGGATCTCGACAATGTCCGTTCCTTCCTCGGCGGCATGGGACCGAGCGCGTTCTTCGACCTGCCCTGGCTGCCGCTCTATCTCGCCATCTGCTTCGCCTTCCACGTCATGATCGGCGTCACCGCGCTGGTCGGAGCCGTCATCCTGGTCGGGTTGACGCTGGTCACCGAGTTGATGTCCCGCCAGCCGGCGCGCGAGGCGATGGGGCTCGCCGCCCAGCGCAACGATCTCGCCCAGGCCAGCCGCCGCAATGCCGAAGTCATGGTGTCGATGGGCATGGCCGGCCGGATGAACGCGCGCTGGAGCGAGGCCAACGAAAAATATCTCGACGGCAACCAGCGTGCGAGCGACGTCGCCGGCGGTCTCGGCGCGGTCGCAAAAGTGCTGCGCATGATGCTGCAATCGGCCGTGCTCGCGGTCGGCGCCTATCTCGTCATCCACCAGGAGGCGACCGCCGGCATCATCATCGCCGGCTCGATCCTCTCGGCACGCGCGCTCGCGCCGGTCGACCTCGCGATCGCGCACTGGAAATCCTTTGTCGCGGCACGCCAGAGCTGGCATCGTCTGACCCGCCTTCTCGAGCAGATGCCGGCGCAGACGATGCCGACCCAGTTGCAGGCGCCCACCAGCCGCCTCTCGGTCGAAGGTATCGCCATGGTGCCGCCGGGCGACCAGCGCCTCATCGTGCAAGACATCACCTTTGCGCTCGAAGCCGGCAATGGCCTCGGCGTGATCGGACCGAGCGGCTCCGGCAAGTCGTCGCTGATCCGCGCGCTGGTCGGCGTCTGGCAGCCGGTCCGCGGCAAGGTGCGGCTCGACGGCGCGGCGCTCGACCAGTGGTCGTCGGACATGCTTGGCCGCCACATCGGCTATCTGCCGCAGGACGTCGAATTGTTCGGCGGCACCATCGCGCAGAACATCAGCCGCTTCGATCCCGAGGCCACGTCTGACGGCATCATCGCCGCCGCCAAGGAAGCCGGCGTGCACGAGATGATCATCAAGATGCGCGAGGGCTACAACACCCAGGTCGGCGAGCAGGGCACGGCGCTCTCCGCGGGCCAGGCGCAGCGCGTGGCGCTGGCGCGCGCGCTCTATGGCAACCCCTTCCTGATCGTGCTCGACGAGCCCAATTCCAATCTCGATACCGAAGGCGACGAGGCGCTGACCCGCGCCATCCGCGCGACGCGCGAGCGCGGCGCCATCGTCATCGTAGTGGCGCACCGTCCGATCGGCGTGGAAGCGGTTGACCAGATCCTGGTGCTGCGCGACGGCCGCATGCAGGCCTTCGGGCCGAAGGAACAGGTGCTCGCCCAGGTGCTCCAGCCGCGCGTGACGGCGCCGGCGCCGATCAAGATCGTCAGCGAAGGCGGAGCCAAGGCATGAGCACGATGGCGCTCGGCGGCGCGAAGCCTGCCGCGAAGAGGACCGTACGGCAGTCGATCCGGTTTCACTTGATGCTCGGGCTTGGGATCGTGCTGGTCCTCCTGGTCGGCCTCGGCGGCTGGGCTTCGACGGTGCAGATTTCGGGCGCGCTGATCGCGCCGGGTCAGATCGTCGTCGAGTCCAATGTCAAAAAGGTGCAGCATCCGACCGGCGGCGTGGTCGGCGAGGTGCGTGCGCGCGATGGCGACGTGGTCAAGGCCGGCGACATCGTGGTGCGGCTCGACGACACCGTCACCAAGGCGAATCTCGCCATCGTCACCAAGAATCTCGACGCGGCGCAGGCGCGTGCGGCGCGGCTCCAGGCCGAGCAGCGCGGAATCGACAGGATCGACTACCCGCAAGCGTTGCTCGATCGCGGCAACGATCCCGACGTCAAGGCGCTGCTCTCCGCCGAAACCAAGCTGTTCGACGTCCGCGTCAACGGACGCGCCGGCCAGAAGGCGCAGCTGCGCGAGCGCATCCAGCAGCTCAACGAGGAGATCGAGGGCCTCTCCGCGCAGGAGCGAGCCAAGGACAGGGAAATCTCGCTGGTGCAGCAGGAGCTCGTGGGGGTCCGCGATCTCTATGACAAGCACCTGGTGCAGATCTCCCGTCTGACCACGCTCGAACGCGACAGCGCCCGCCTCAACGGCGAGCGCGCGCAATACATCGCCTCGCGGGCGCAGGCCAAGGGCAAGATCACCGAGACCGAGCTCCAGATCATCCAGGTCGACAAAGACATGGTCAGCGAGGTCTCCAAGGATCTGCGCGAGACCAACGACAAGATCGGCGAAATGATCGAGCGCAAGGTCGCCGCCGAGGACCAGCTTCGCCGCGTCGACATTCGCGCGCCGCAGGACGGCATGGTGCTGCAATCGACCGTGCATACCGTTGGTGGCGTCATCACCGCCGGCGACGCCCTCATGCTGATCGTGCCGCAGGCCGACGATCTCCAGGTCGAAGCCAAGGTCAATCCGGTCGATATCGACAAGCTCCAGATCGGCCAGAAGACGCTGCTGCGCCTGTCCGCCTTCAACCAGCGCACCACGCCGGAGCTCAACGGCGTCGTCAGCCGCGTCTCGCCCGACGTCACCACCGATCAGCGCACCGGCCAGAGCTACTACACCATCCGCGTCTCGCTGTCCGCGGAGGAGGTCGCCAAGCTCGGGGACTCCAGGCTGATCCCCGGCATGCCCGCGGAAGCGTTCGTCCAGACCGGTGATCGCACCATGCTGTCCTACCTGATGAAGCCGCTGCACGACCAGTTCATGCGGGCGTTCCGGGAGAAGTGACGCGCGAAAGCGCGTCATCCCATCCGTCATTGCGAGCGATGACGGCGAGGCGTCATTCTTGCTATAGTTCGATTCAGCCCCAGCAACCCGGCGTCGAACAATGCAATCTCCACCTACCATCGCCACCGAATCCTATTCCGACGCTGGCCTCGCCGTCGCCCGCCTCGAAGAGATCTACGAGCGCAACACGAAGTTCCTGCGTGACCGGTTCGAAGCTTACGTCAACGGCGAGTTAATCACGACGCGGGTGCGAGCCTTCTACCCCTTCGTCCGTATCACCACTGCGACGCATGCGCGGCTGGATTCGCGGCTCGCCTACGGTTTCGTCGCGCGGCCCGGTGTGCACGAGACCAGCGTCACGCGGCCGGATCTGTTCCGGACCTATCTCACAGAGCAGATCGGACTGTTGATCCAGAACCACGGCGTCCCGGTCGAAATCGGCGAGTCCAGCGAACCGATCCCCGTTCACTTCGCCTATCGCCGCGACATCAACATCGAGGCCGCCATCACCACCAGCGAGAATTCGCCGGTGACGCGGTCGCTGCGCGATGCGTTCGACGTGCCTGATCTGGCCACCATGGACGATGCCATCGCCGACGGCACTTTCGAACTTCAGCCCGGCGCGCCCGAACCGCTGTCCCTGTTTCGGGCAGCCCGCGTCGACTACTCGCTGCGCCGGCTCTACCACTACACGGGTACGGATCCAGAGTATTTCCAGAACTTCGTGATCTTCACCAACTACCAGTTCTATGTCGACGCCTTCGCGCAGCTTTGCCAGCAGCGGCTTCAGGCTGGCGAGGCGGGCCTCGATGCCTTCGTCGCTCCAGGCAATGTGATCACGCGCAGCGGCGGCGCGACGACGGGCGTTGCGCCCGCGCGCACGCCGCAGATGCCTGCCTTCCACCTGGCCGCGCCCGGCTATCGTGGTATCACCCTGATCAACATCGGCACCGGTCCGTCGAACGCGCGCAACGTCACCGACCATGTTGCCGTGCTGCGGCCCCATGCCTGGCTGATGCTCGGCCATTGCGCGGGCCTGCGCAACACGCAGCGGCTCGGCGACTACGTGCTCGCCCATGGCTATGTGCGCGAGGACCATGTGCTCGATCGTGAGTTGCCGCTGTGGGTGCCGATCCCGGCGCTCGCGGAGATGCAGGTGGCGCTCGAGGAGGCGGTCGAGGACGTCACCGGGCTCGAAGGATTCGAGCTCAAGCGCCTGATGCGCACCGGCACCGTCGCGAGCGTCGACAACCGCAATTGGGAGATCAGCGGGCCCGATGTCATTCGCCGCTTGTCGCAATCGCGCGCGGTTGCGCTCGACATGGAATCGGCCGCGATTGCCGCCAACGGCTACCGCTTTCGCGTCCCTTACGGCACGCTGCTGTGCGTCTCCGACAAGCCTCTCCACGGCGAGATCAAGCTCGCAGGCATGGCCAGCGAATTCTACCGTCGCCGCGTCGGCCAGCATCTCGAGATCGGCTTAAAGGCGCTGGAACGGCTCAAGCAGCAGGAATCCGAGCGACTGCATTCCCGCAAGCTCCGCAGTTTCGCCGAAGTTGCATTTCAGTAGGCCATGGATTGCCTTTGCTGCTGACAAGCAGCGGGATTTTCGGCATTTTCGGCGCGGGGGTCGACGGGACGAATTGATGCCACTCATGCGCGACAGGATCATTGGCCATGATCTCGAACGGCTCGCCTTTCGCTTCACCATGCTGAACGACGGCGAGGTCGTGCAGTGCCAGATCAGCGACGCCGCCATGGACGAGCTTGCGGGCATGCAAGGCACCGAAAGCAGCGCGCGGCAGGCCCAGTTCCTGTCGCTGCGCGAGACCATCGAGCGGCTCGCCTCAGACCTCTACGACGAGGCGCCGCGGGTCAGGGGCCATGTGGTGCGGATCTTCACGCGACATTTGCAGCGATAGTGCCGCTCCAGCCTCCGCAATCATGCTCCAGGACAGTTCATCAGTTGGTCAAGATTTGGTCTTGCCGGGCTTACCTTCCCGCCGGCAGCCATTTCGACGAGCGTCAATTCCTCTAAAGCATTCGCTAACCAAGCAACCGTTTCGCGGCAATCTTAAGACCTGCGAAACCAGACGTTATCCAGCTATGAATTGATGGCCCGTAGAGGTTGGGTCACGAAATGGAGCCTCACGAGTAATCGCGTGACAAAAGACATTGTTGGAATCGACGCGATCCGCGGGCCCGGCCATGACGTCAATCCGAACAAGACGCGGCCAGAGAGTTGGCGGCTTGCAATCGCCGTCGCGATCGGATGTGGACTTGTCGGCCTTGCGCTCCGCTACGTTGCCCGGGAACACGCGACCGATGACGCCATTCAGCATCTGATCCCCTGGTATGTCTTTGCTCGCGATCACGGAGTCGCCGGGCTGGCCGAAGCCTTTACCAACTACACGCCGTTCTACAGCTACCTCCTGCTGATTGCCGCCCGATTTGATTGGCTAGGCGAGCCACTTTCCCTCGTGAAAGCGATCTCGGCAGTATTCGAGTTGGGCTGCGATCACTGTGGCCCAGATCGTCTGGCGAGCGACAAAGCTGCCGTTGCGAGCTTCCCTGGCCTTCTGCGCTGTCTGGCTTGCACCGACGGTGATCTTCAACGGCGCGGTGTGGGCGGAGAGTGATT
>NZ_JBIXJX010000009.1:0-355619 GCF_052871955.1 Bradyrhizobium sp. CAR08 | reverse complement strand
CTGCGCATCGCGTAGCGTAGCGTCAAAGTTGCGTAAAAATGCGTCAGGGCCAGCGCTTCAAAGCGCGGCTCAACAAAAGGCCCAGCGGCCAAATCCATTGCAGCCAACTTTTGCAACAAAATCGGCCCAACTCGGACCCAGGGAGAGTTACGCCAACGCGACTGCTATCAGATACGGAGCGGACCTCTACGAGGCAGCTCGGGTTTGTGAGTACACGCTCTAGCCGAGACCAGCGTCGACCTGAAAACACTGCCGCGTGATGCGCTGGCTGTCGTCCGAGGCGAGGAAAAGCGCCATGTTGGCGATGTCGTCGGGCGTCACCGCGTCGGGAATGGCCTGACGCGTGCGCAGCTCGGCGATCACCTGGTCGTCCGGGTACCACAGCCGGCGCTGACGCTCCGTGATCACCATCCCCGGCGCTATCGCGTTGACGCGGATGCGGTCGGGCCCGAGCGACCGGGCCAGGGAGTTGGTGAAGCCGACGATCGCGGCCTTTGCCGCGGCGTAGACAGGCAGCCCCGGCGCGCCCCGCATCCAGGCAATCGACGACATGTTGATGATCGAACCGCTGCCGCGCGCCTGCATCTGCGGCACCACCGCTTGCGCGGCAAAGAAGACGTGCTTGAGGTTGACGCCGATCATCCAGTCGAATTCGGCCGGCGTCACCTCGGCCAGCACCTGACGCTGATCATTGGCGGCGTTGTTGACGAGGACCGCGGCATCGCCAAGCGATCCCCGGACCTGCGCCATGGCGCCGCGCAAGGCGTCGATGTCGAGGAGATCGCACGGCACGAACAAGGGTACGGTCCCGGCCGCGGCCTTCACTTCCGCGACCAGCGTCCGGCCGGCTGCTTCATCGAGATCCAGGAACGCGACGCGCGCCCCTTGCGCCGCGAACGCCCGCACGAAGGCGGCACCGATGCCGCTGGCGCCACCGGTGATCAACACCACGCGGTCCCTAAGGCCGGCATAGCTCGTTCTTGTCATGCGATCAGTCGCTCGGTCTCGGGGTCGAACAGGCAGATGCGACGCGTGTCGAGCGCGAACGGGGCGGCGGCGCCCGGTGTGGGGCGGATGTCCGGCGTGATGCGCGCCAGCGCAGGCTCGCCCCCAAGCCGCAGCAGCACGATCGTTTCGGCTCCCGTCGGCTCGACCATCTCCACCGGCGCGTTGACGACGACGGGCGGATCGGCGGAGAACACGCGGCTGCCCTCGGCGATGCATTCCGGCCTGATCCCGACCACCACGTCACGGCCGACAAAGGGGGCCGCCGCGTCGTATTGGCCAAGGCGGAGGCGGACCTCGTCCGGCCGTCCCGCGCCGATCACGACCACCGGGCCGCTGGCATCAGCGTCGAGCCGTGCCGGCATCGTGTTCATCGGCGGCGAGCCCATGAAGCGGGCCACGAACAGATTGGCGGGATAGCGATACACGGTATCCGGGTCGGCAAACTGCTGCACCACGCCGCGATGCATCACGGCAATGCGCGTCGCCATCGTCATCGCCTCGATCTGATCGTGTGTGACATAGACGATGGTGGCGCCGATGCGCTGGTGCAGCCGCTTGATCTCCATCCGCATCTCGACGCGCAGCTTGGCGTCGAGATTGGAGAGCGGCTCGTCGAACAGGAAGAGCAGGGGATCGCGCACCAGCGCCCGGCCCATCGCCACACGCTGGCGCTGGCCGCCGGAGAGCTGCGAGGGCTTGCGGCCGAGCAGCGGCTCGATCTGGAGCAGCCTGGCCACATTCGCCAGCGCCTTTTCCTGCTCGGCCTTCGGGACGTGACGGCATTCCATGCCGAAGGTGATGTTCTGGCGCACCGTCATCGACGGATAGAGCGCGTAGGACTGGAACACCATCGCGATGTCGCGGTCCTTCGGCGGAATGTCGTTGACGATACGTCCGCCGATTTCCACGGTGCCTGCGCTCGGGAGGTCGAGCCCGGCGATGATGTTGAGCAGCGTGGACTTGCCGCAGCCGGATGGGCCAACGAGCACGGTGAATTCGCCGCTCTCGATGTCGAGATCGATGCCCTTCAGCACCTCCAGATTGGCGTAGCGCTTGGACAAGGAGCGAATGCTTAGGGCTGCCATGACAATCCGATCATTTCACGGCCCCGGCGGTGAGGCCGCGCACGAAATACTTGCCGCCGATCAGATAGATCAGCAGGGTCGGCAGGGCGGCGATCATCACCGCCGCGCTCTGCACGCCATGCTGCGGGATGTCCGCGACTGCTGCGGATAGCGCGATCAGCGCGGCGGTGACGGGCTGTTGCTGACCAGTCGTGAATGTCACGCCGTAGAGAAATTCGTTCCAGATATGCGTGAACTGCCAGATCACGGTGACGACCAGAATAGGCGGCGAGAGCGGCAGGATGATGCGCCAGAAAATACGAAAGAACCCTGCGCCATCGATGCGCGCAGCTCTTATCAAATCCTGCGGGATGGCAGCGTAGTAGTTTCGGCAGAACAAGAGGGTAAAGGAGAGTCCCTGGATCGTGTGGATCACGACCAGGCCCGTTAGCGTGTTCATCAGGCCCGTATCGCGCAACACGATGGTCCAGGGAAGCAAGCGCATCTGCTGGGGAAGGAAGAGGCCGAGGGTCACGATGCCGTAGATCCAGTTATCGCCGCGAAAACGCCAGAGCGACACAGCGTAACCGGCGACAGCACCGAGCAGGGTCGAGAAAATCGTCGCGGGAATCGTGACGAGCGCGGAGTTCAGCATGTACGGCCGGATGCCGGCGCAGGTCTCGGCGACGCAGAAACCGCTCCAGGCCGCGGCGTAGTTGCTCCATGCCCATTGCTTCGGCCAGCCGATCATCGACGCCTGCGCGATCTCCTCGTTGGTGCGGAGCGAGTTCAGCACGACAACAACCAATGGCGCGAGCCATGCTGCAGCGATCAGCGAGACGACGAGATAGATCAGAATCCGGCTTGGCGCGATGGTTCGCTCACGCATGGATCGCCCGCCGCCGCTGGACATAACGCCACGCTGCATAGGGCAGCAAAACCGCAAGAAGAATGAGCAACATGAGCACTGCCGCCGCCGCTCCGCGTCCGAGCAGGCTGCGCTGGAACATCAGGTCATAGACGACGAGGGCCGGCAGCTGGGTGGCGATCCCGGGTCCGCCATTGGTGAGCGCGCGGACGAGGTCGAAGGTCGAAATCGCGAACTGCAGCTGGATGACGATGACGGTGATGGTGATCGGCCAAAGGGTCGGCAGGATGACACGCCGGTACATTCGGATCGGTCCGGCGCCGTCGATCTGCGCGGCCTTGATCAGGTCGGCGTCGACGGAGCGGAGGCCGGCGAGGAACAGCGCCATGGCGAAACCGGACGATTGCCAGATCGCAGCGATGACAATGGTCCAAATGGCCATGTCGCGGTCGATCAGCCAGTCGAACCGGAAGGAGGTCCAGCCGAGGTCGCGGACCAGCTTCTGGATCCCGAGGCCGGGATTGAGCAGCCAACTCCAGACCGTGCCGGTGACCACGAATGACACCGCCAGAGGATAGAGGAAGATGGACCGCAGCAGGTTCTCGCCGCGAATGCGCTGATCGAGCAGGATCGCAAGGATGAGACCGGTCGCCAGGCTCAGCAACACGAAGGCGCTGCCAAACAGCAGCAGATTGTCCAAGGCAATCTGCCAGTTCCGCGATGCGGCGACCGCAGAATAGTTGCGCAAGCCGACCCAGCCCGAGACCGGGACCAGAGTGGACGGCGTGAACGATATCCAGATCGTCCACAGCGTAAACGCAATGAGATGCGCGGCGGACAACAGCAGCGGCACCCAGATCGTCAGATATTCAGGCAGCCGGCGCACCCAGCCAGAGGCCGCCGGCCGGCCCGGTGTTGTCGAGACGGCGATCGTCAACGTGAGCTCTCGACGGCTTCGGCGAGGCGTATGGCCGCTTGCTCCGGCTTGATCGTCTTGTTCTTCACGTACTCCGTGATCACGTCGATCATCGCTGCGGTCATGCCGTTTTCCTGCGCCATGTTGTGCGCAAGGCTGAGGACGGCCTGATTGCTGGCAATCGCGTCTTTCAGGGCTGCTGCGGTCCGCCGTTGCCCGTCCGACCAGCCTTCGCCGGAGAGATCGACATCGGTGCGCACGGGGATCGATCCCGTGATCTGCGAATACATAGTCTGGATCGCCGGATCCATGACGAGCTGGGCCATCAGCGTCTGGCCGGCCTGCAGGTCGGGCTCCTTGCGCTGCCAGAATATGAAGGCATCGGCATTCAACAGGAAGACCGGCTTGCTATTGTCGCTCGGGCCCGGGGCGATGATGAAGTCCTCGAACTTGAAGCCGGCGTTGCGCAAGACGCCCTGCGCCCACCCGCCCATGATCATCATCCCCATGTCGCCGTCGACAAAGCGCTTCAAGTTGGTCGAAAAGTGCTGGGCGCCGACGTTGGGGTCCATCCAGTCGGCAATCTTGCGCACCTGTACGAAGGCAGCCTTTATCTCGGGGCCCTCCAGGGCCTTCTTGTCGAGATTCATGATGGCTGCGCGGTAAGCGGTGGGGCTGATGCCCGCCAAAGCGGCCTCGAATTTCTGGCCGTCGTCCGGGCGGGTGCCACCGTTGGCGATGGGATAGGGGACGCCGCCTGCTTTCATCTTCTCGGCGAGGTCGTTGAACTCAGCCCATGTGACGGGGACCTTGTCGGCCTTGGCCTTGTCCATCGCGCGTTTGGAGAGAAACAGCATGTTGGTGCTGTAGATCTGCAACGGCAGTGCAATCCACTTGCCCCCCGGCTTGTGCAATTTTGCAAGATCCGGAGCGACAACCTTTTCGTAGCCGGCGGCAGCGACGACGGCATCGAGATCGACGGTTGGGGCAATCTTGGACCAGGCCGCGATCTCGGGACCTTTGAGCTGCGAGCAGGCCGGCGGATCGCCGGCCATGATCTGGGCACGCAGCTTGTTCATCATCTCGGTGGTGAAGCCGGGGACGGGCGAGTGCTGCCAAACCCCGCCTTTCTCCTCGAATTTCTTGCCGAGTGCCGTGATGGCCGCCCCATCGCTACCTGCGGACCATTGCGAGATCGCAGTCAGACGCGGCTTGATCGCGCCTTGCGCGCGGGCGAATGCCGGCAGCGCGAGCGCGGCCGCAGATCCGGCGAGCAGTTGGCGCCTTGTTGTCGTGATCGGCATGGCAATTTCCTCCCGGTGTGAACTCTTTCGCGCGAGAGCCGCGCGGCATCAGGTACGTCAGGCGGCCTCGGCCGATGCGGCCGGCATGCCGCCGCGGCAAGCGAGGCAGAAAGACGCGAATGCCAGCGCCGCCCGCGGATCGTTGCCGTTCGACGGCGGCACGAAAGCGAGCGACACTTGCGCGTGTTTGCGGCCGCCCAACAGGCTGGCGTCGATCCCCTCGACGAGCGCGTTGCGATCGTCCTGGGTGAGGAGCGACGGCCAGCCGCTGATCGCGACGCCCTTGCATGGCTTCACGTTCAGCGTATTGCCGATCGCAAGGCCAAGCCGGAACAGCCGCCGGCGCAATTCCTGCCGCACGCGCGACGAGAGCGGCATCGCGGTCACCCACTCGCTGCCGAGCTCAAGCAACTCGGCTTCCGCGACGCCAAGAAGCTCGGCCAAAGCGGGAAGCGACGTATAAGCCTCGACGCAGCCATGATGACCGCAGCGGCAAATTGGTCCGTCGGCTCCGAACACCATGTGGCCGAGCTCGACCGGCTGGAGGACATCGTCCTCGACCGCGTCATCCATCCAGGTGCCCGCGACGCCCTGACCGACGAAGACGAAGAGATGCGCGCCGCTGAATGGATAATGCTCCGTGCGGCAACGGTGAAAGATGGCGTGCGCGACGACCGAATTGGTGAACTCGACCCGCACGCCGGGAAGCGTCTCGCCGAACATCTCGCTGATCCGCCCGACATCGCAGGGAATGATCGGATTGCCTGACGCGCCCAGCCGGCCGAGACCCGGGATCGAGACGCCGATCTGTGCGAGGGGGATACGTCGACGCCGCGTCCACTCGCGCAGCAATGTCATCGCTTCGCGAAACGCCCGGCCGACCGTCGCGACGGTCGGCGTCTTCGGCAGCGGCACATGCCCGGTGTAGTGCAGTTCGCCCGACAGGCCCCCGACCCCGACGCTGAGCCGCTGAGTGGTCAGCTCGAACGCCGCGAGCGCCACCGCTTTATCGAGTGACACGAGGCCCGTCGGGCCACCGACATAAGGGGCAGGGCGCCGCACTTCCTCGATCAGGCCTTCGGCCTTCAGATCGAACAGGATGCGCGACAGGCTCGCTTCCGACAGGCGCACGGCCTTGGCCAGCGGCGGGCGAAACGACGCGCCTGACTGAAGCAGATGAATCAAAATGGCAGCACGCGTCTGCCGCCGACTTCTCGGCTGCTCCGGCATTTCCATCCCTGTCGTCATTCTTACTTAGAGTAAGAATTTGCGCGCGAAGCGTCTCAACGTCAAGCGTCGGCCGAGGCATTGCGCTGACTTGTTGTTGTGCGCGGCAGCAAGATTGTCTCAGCGCAAACAAAAGCGGCGCCATCTTGTGATGGCGCCGCTTCGAAAGCCGTGATGGGCTCGAGCTTACTTCCGGTTGTTGATCGCGACGTAGTCGCGGCGGGTGACGCCGGTGTAGAGCTGGCGCGGACGGCCGATCTTCTGCTGCGGATCCTCGATCATTTCGCTCCACTGGCTGATCCAGCCGACGGTGCGGGCGACCGCGAACAGCACGGTGAACATCGAGACCGGGAAGCCCATCGCCTTCAGCGTGATGCCTGAATAGAAGTCGACGTTCGGGTAGAGCTTGCGGTCGATGAAGTACTGGTCGCTGAGCGCGATCTTCTCGAGCTCGAGCGCCACCTTCAGCATCGGATCGTCGCCATGGCCGGTCTCCTTGAGCACGGCGTGACACATCTTCTGCATGATCTTGGCGCGCGGATCGTAGTTCTTGTAGACGCGGTGACCGAAGCCCATCAGGCGGACTTCAGAGTTCTTGTCCTTCACCTTGGCGATGAACTCGGGGATCTTGTCGACCGAGCCGATCTCGGCGAGCATCGCGAGCGCTGCTTCGTTGGCGCCGCCATGGGCCGGGCCCCACAGGCAGGCGATGCCGGCCGCGATGCAGGCGAACGGGTTGGCGCCGGAGGAGCCGGCGATACGCACGGTCGAGGTCGAGGCGTTCTGCTCGTGGTCGGCGTGCAGGATGAAGATCTTGTCCAGCGCGTCAGCCAGCACCGGGTTGATCTTGTAGTCCTCGCACGGCACGGCAAAGCACATGTGCAGGAAGTTCTCGGCGAACTTCAGCGAGTTTTTCGGATACACGAAGGGCTGGCCGACCGTGTATTTGTAGGCCATCGCAGCCAACGTCGGGATCTTGGCGATCATGCGCATGGAGGCGATCATGCGCTGCTTCGGATCGTTGATGTCGGTTGAGTCGTGATAGAACGCGGCGAGCGCGCCGACAGCCGCTACCATGATCGCCATCGGATGGGCGTCGCGGCGGAAGCCCTGGAAGAAGCGGGCCATCTGCTCGTGCACCATCGTGTGATGGATCACGCGGTCGTCGAAATCCTTCTTCTGCGCGGCGGTCGGAAGCTCCCCGAACAGCAGCAGATAGCAGGTCTCGAGGAAGTCGCCATTCTCGGCGAGCTGTTCGATCGGATAGCCGCGGTATTCCAGCACGCCCGCGTCACCGTCGATATAGGTGATCTTGGACTGGCAGCTCGCGGTCGAGGTGAAGCCCGGGTCGTAGGTGAACAGGCCGGACTGGCCGTAGAGCTTGCCGATATCGATGACGTCGGGCCCGACGCTGCCGCTGTGGATCGGAAGATCGAAATTCTTGTTTCCGACCGTCAGTGTGGCGGTCTTATTGCTTGGTTTTGCGTCCATCAGAGGTCCCCGATGTATGGTGAAACGGGCCGGACCCGGAGGCCCCGATGAGATATCGCGGGGCAGGCCGGATGTTCCAGAAGGTACGGCTGAGATGGGTATATTATTGCTGTGTGCGCTGCAAGATGGCGCCACGCATGGTCGACTTACGTCGTAGCCTGGTCCTTGGGCCCGGTCCTTAGCGCGGTCCTAGGCCTATTCCGTGGCCTGATCTTTAAGCCGGCCCAGGCTTTCCTGGCGTCCCAAGACGTCCAAAACCTCGAATATGCCGGGCGACGTCGTCCGTCCCGTCAGCGCGGCCCGCAGCGGCTGGGCGACCGCGCCGAGCTTGAGACTATTTTCCTCGGCAAAGGCGCGCAGCGCGGCTTCCGCATTGGCCGCGCTCCACGTCTCGACTTTCTCCAGCGCGGAATGAAGCTGGCCGATCAGCTTGCGGTTCTCAGGCGTCAGCAGCGCCGCCGCCTTCGGGTCAAGCTCCAGCGGCCGGTCCGCGAAAATGAAATAGGCGCTGTCGATCAGCTCGATCAGCGTCTTGGCGCGCTCCTTCAGGGCCGGCATGGCCTTCAGGAGCTGCGCGCGCGTGGTGTCGTTTAACTTGGCCTTAAGCTCGTCGCGGCTGGGCACGACGTGGTCGAGCACGTCCTCGAACATCTTCACGAGTGATTGATCGTCGGCATTGCGGATGTAGTGGCCGTTGAGGTTTTCCAGCTTGGCAAAATCGAAGCGCGCTGCTGCGCGGCCGACGCTGGCAAGATCGAACGCCGCGATCATCTCCTCCGTCGAGAAGATTTCCTGGTCGCCATGGCTCCAGCCGAGCCGGACGAGATAGTTGCGGAGCGCGGACGGGAGGTACCCCATGGCGCGGTAGGCATCGACGCCAAGCGCGCCGTGCCTCTTGGAGAGCTTTGAGCCGTCCGGGCCATGGATCAGGGGGATGTGGGACATGCTCGGCAGCGTCCAGCCCATCGCGTCGTAGATCTGCTTTTGGCGGGCCGCGTTGATCAAATGGTCGTCGCCGCGGATGACGTGGGTGACGCCCATGTCGTGGTCGTCGACCACGACAGCGAGCATGTAGGTCGGGTTGCCATCGCCGCGCAGCAGGACGAGGTCATCCAGATTCTCGTTCTGCCAGACCACGCGGCCCTGGACCTGGTCCTCGATCACGGTCTCGCCGGTCTGGGGCGCACGGAGCCGGATGGTGGGCTTTACGTCGGTCGGGGCCGTCGCCGGATCGCGGTCGCGCCACAGGCCGTCATAGAGGCGCGTGCGCCCCTCTGCGCGCGCCTTCTCGCGCATCGCGGTGAGCTCCTCGGCGGTGGCGTAGCAGCGATAGGCCTTGCCGTCGGCGAGCAGCTGCTCGGCGACCTCGCGGTGGCGGGCGGCGCGGCTGAACTGGTAGATGACGTCGCCATCCCAGCCGAGCTCCAGCCATTTCAGGCCGTCGAGGATGGCGCCGATCGCGGCCTCGGTGGAGCGCTCCCGGTCGGTGTCCTCGATCCGGAGCAGCATCTTGCCGCCGTGCTTCTTCGCATAGAGCCAGTTGAACAGCGCCGTGCGCGCGCCCCCGATATGGAGGAAGCCGGTCGGCGAAGGAGCGAAACGGGTGACGACGGGAGAGGTCATTCTTGGCAGGGCCTATGCATTGGAGGCGGTGGTATATAACAGGACCGGAGCATAACTAAAGCCCGGCAGCGGACCGCCAGGGGTTGCTTGAGACCTTGCTTAAGCCCTTGGCTCAGCCAAGGGAATTTGGCAGAAGGGCCGCTGATTTCCCTACAGGATTTTCGTAATGACAGAACCGGTGGCGAACGAGGTTGGGCGCGATTTCATTCGTGACATCATCCAGGCCGACCTCGAGCAGGCCAAATACAAGGAGATCGTGACCCGGTTCCCGCCGGAGCCGAACGGTTATCTCCATATCGGCCACGCCAAGTCGATCGCGCTCAATTTCGGCATCGCCCAAGAGTTTCCGGGCCGTTGCCATCTGCGCTTCGACGACACCAATCCGGTCAAGGAAGAGCAGGAATATATCGATTCCATCCAGGCCGACGTGCGCTGGCTCGGCTTCGACTGGGGCAAGAACCTGTTCTTCGCTTCGGACTATTTCGACCGCCTCTACGAATGGGCGGAGCAGCTGATCCGCGACGGGCTCGCCTATGTCGATGACCAGACCCAGGAGCAGATTCGTCTCGCGCGCGGCACGCTGACCGAGCCCGGCAAGAACTCGCCGTTCCGCGATCGCACCGTGGATGAAAACCTCGACCTGTTCCGTCGCATGAAGGCGGGCGAATTCCCGAACGGCGCGCGCGTGCTGCGGGCCAAGATCGACATGGGTGCGGGCAACATCAATCTGCGCGACCCCGTGCTGTACCGCATCCTGCATGCGCACCATCCGCGCACCGGGACCAAGTGGAGCATCTATCCAAGCTACGACTATGCCCACGGCCAGTCGGATGCCATCGAAGGCATCACGCACTCGATCTGCACGCTGGAGTTCGAGGACCATCGGCCGCTCTACGACTGGTTCATCGAGAAGCTGCCGGTGCCCTCGAAGCCGCACCAGTACGAATTCGCGCGGCTGAACCTGACCTACACGCTGCTGTCCAAGCGTGTGCTGACCCAGCTCGTCCGCGAGGGCCATGTCGCGGGCTGGGACGACCCGCGCATGCCCACCATGGCGGGCATGCGCCGCCGCGGCGTGCCGCCGGCCGCGCTTCGCGAATTCGTCAAGCGCATCGGCGTTGCGAAAGCCAATAGCGTGGTCGACGTCGGCATGCTGGAATTCTGCATCCGCGAGGAATTGAACCGCACGTCGCAGCGGCGCATGGCGGTGCTTAAGCCGCTCAAGGTCGTGATCGAGAATTATCCCGAGGGGCAGACCGAGGAGCTCGAGGCGATCAACCATCCGGATGATCCCTCCGCCGGCACCCGCAAGATCACGTTCGGTCGTGAGCTCTATATCGAGCAGGACGACTTCATGGAGAACCCGCCGAAAAAGTTCTTCCGTCTGTCGCCGGGCAACGAGGTGCGGCTGCGCTACGCCTATTTCGTCAAGTGCACCGGCGTGATCAAGAACGATGCCGGCGAGGTGGTGGAGCTGCGCTGCACCTACGATCCCGCGACCAAGGGCGGCAACGCGCCCGATGGCCGCAAGGTCAAGGCCACCATGCACTGGCTGCCGGCGGCGACATCCGTGCCCGCGGAAATCCGCATCTACAATCAGCTGTTTGCCAAACCGAGCCCGGACGCCTCGAACTTCGCCGCCGACCTCAATCCGCAGTCACTGGAAATTCTCGCTAATGCCCGCGTCGAGGCATCGGTCGCGGAAAGCAATTCGACCGAGCCGATGCAGTTCGAGCGCCAGGGCTATTTCGTGCGCGACAAGGACTCGACGTCCGACAGACCGGTATTTTCCAGGACTATCGGTCTGCGCGACACGTTCGCGAAGGAAGTTGCCAAAGGCTGAAAAGAGCTGCGAGACCACAATGAGCAACGAAGCCGACGCTATCGTTTCCGGCATCATCGCGAAATGGCGCGCCGGCTTCGCCACGCTCGATGCGGCCGCGCTCTCATCGCTCTATGCGAGGAATGCCTTCTTCTTCGGCTCCAACCCAAAGCTCTACCGGGGCAGGGCCGGCGTCGCGGACTATTTCAACGGCCTGCCGCGCTGGCGCAAGCCGAGCGCGGTGTTTTCCGAGGTGACGGCGGCGCAGGCAGGTCCTGATCTGATCAATATGGCCGCGACCATCTCGTTCGATCTCGCCGGCGAACGCCCCGATTTCTCGGTCAAGATGAGCTGGGTCATCATGCGCGAGGACGGCGAGTGGAAGATCGTCAATCACCATGCTTCGTCGCAGGCGCCGCTGATCTGACGAGCGGGCACACGGCTTCGTCATTCTCGTGAGAGAACGAACGTGCTCCCCGCGCGTTGGGGTGGGTCCAACAAGGAACCCACCATGCAGAACATCGCAGAGCATATGGAAGTGATCGGCGCCGACGGCGTCCACATCGGCACCGTCGACAAGGTCGAAGGCAATCGCATCAAGCTGACCAAGAAGGACAGCGGCGAGGGCAGCCACAAGGGCCATCATCACTTCATCGACAAGGGCCTCGTCGCCGATATCGAGGGCAACAAGGTCAGGCTGTCGGCCAAGGCGGATGTGGCCGTGACGATGGAAGAGGAAAAGTAGCGGCCGCGCCCCTTCGTTCCTGATCCGTACCGCTATCCGCCCACCTGCACGTTCCGGTAGCTTCTGGCTTCGTTGCGTATCATCGAGTGCAGGGAATGGCGGAGCCGGGCCGGTCGGTACGATCGCAGGGGATCGCGGGGACGTGGCCCGCGGGCCGCGCCGCGTCCGCGGGCGGCCTCGCGCCTGCAGGCCTCGACCTCTGGACATCGCTGGCCGAGACCCTCCGCGCCTGGCTGCGCGCCGAGGCGGGCGCCGGGCGGCTGTTGCCGTGGGTGCCCGTCGCGTTTGGCTGCGGCATCGCGCTTTATTTCTCTGCCGATCATGAGCCGGTGCTGTGGGTCGTTGCCACGACCGCCATCGCGCTCCTGCTTGGCGCGGCTCTGTTGCGGCGGAGCCGGCTGTTCGCCCCGGCCATCATGATCGCGGCGGTCGCGGCCGGCTTTGCCGTCGCAACCTGGAAGACGGCGCGCATCGCCCACCCGGTGCTGGCAAGGGCGCTCTATTCGGTGTCGTTGTCGGGCTTCGTCGAGGCTCGCGACATCCGCGAGCGTACCGATCGTTTCGTGCTGCGCGTCACGGCGATGGAGGCGCAGCGCAGCGACGTCAGGCTCGAGCGCGTGCGCCTGTCGGTCCGCAAGGGCACCGCGCCGGAGGTCGGTAGCTTCGTTCAGCTGAAGGCACGGCTGATGCCTCCGCTTACATGGTGTCCGCTGGTGTCCGCAGACGTTCAATCCGCCCCTTTTTTCCAGTCCTTTTGTGAGTTCGGCGTCTAGACCCTTCCGCCAACTTCCGGCAACATCCTGCAATTATTTGTGGGTTTTTCTGTGGGCTGGAAATGGTGCGGCGTCTCAACTTACTCACTCCGAAGTTCATTGAATCAATCGAGACACCCGGTCGCTACGCCGACGGGGGAGGGCTCTATTTGCAGGTCGCCTCGGCAAAGGGCGGTGGCGCGACCAAAAGTTGGTTGTTCCGGTTTATGCGTGGGCATGTCAGCAGGAACGGCAAGCCCATCTCCCGGGAAATGGGCCTCGGGGCGCTTAGCACCAATAGGCGGGATGGCCTGATCACAACCAAGGAAGCGCGCGAGAGGGCCTACAGGGCCAGGGAGGACCTCAAGGCCGGCCTCGACCCGATTGAGGCCAGGAGGGGCTTGCGGGCCGCCAGGCTGCTTGAGGAGGCCCGTGGTGTCACCTTCTCCCAGTGCGCCGCCGAGTACATCGACACGCACAAAGCCGGCTGGAAGGGGGAGAAGCACGTTAAGCTGTGGCGAGGGTCGCTGAAGAGGTTCGCCGAGCCGGTCATGGGCGCTGTGCCGGTTGGTATGATCGACACCGCCTTGGTACTAAAGGTGCTCAAGCCGATCTGGGAAACGAAGACAAAAACTGCGGTGGACGTTCGTCTCAGGATCGAGCTGATTCTTAATTGGGCAAAAACGCACGGCTACCGAGACGGTGAAAACCCAGCGCGATGGCGTGGGCACATCAAAAACGCGCTTCCAGATCCGGCGAAGGTGGTCAAGGTTAAGCACCTTGCGGCAATGCCCTACGATGATGTGCCAGCATTGATGATGAAGCTGAGGCAGGAAACGACCACAGCCGCAGCGGCCCTCGAGTGGACGATCCTGACCGCCGTTAGATCCGACAACACCTTCGCCGCAACGTGGCCGGAAGTCGATTTCGAGAAGAGGGTTTGGACCATCCCGGCGGCGCGCATGAAAGCTGATGCGGACTTGAGAGTGCCGCTGACCGACCGCGCAATCGAGATACTGAACAATCTCGACGCGACCACTGCATACATCTTCTCCGGGGAAAATCCGAAAAAGAAGCTCCCACACGAAAAGATGCTGAAGGCCTTGAAGGCGATCCAACCCGGCTTAACGGTGCACGGATTTCGCTCTACCTTTAAGGACTGGGCCTCCGAACAAACTTCCTATCCCAACGAGGTCTCAGAAATGGCCCTCGCTCACAAGGTCGGTGGCAAAGTCGAAAACGCATATAGGCGTACCGATCTGTTCAACAAGCGCCGCGCACTAATGGATGAATGGGCTGCATTCTGCGATGGAGTTGAGCGACCGCGTTGAGCCCGGCGGGACGCTCAAGGAAGTTGTGGGAAACCCGGGATAACGAAATGAAGGGTGGAAGCTCAGTTCCGTGGGTATATCTGGATAGACCGTCGCCTCCTTGAGTGTTCCGGAGGCTCCTCATAGACGGTGCCCAAATGGTTCAGCGTATACTTCGTCTGCCTGACGTTCGCCAAGCAACCGGCAAATCCCGCAGCAGCATTTATGCCGACATGGAGGCCGGGACCTTTCCCCTGTCCGTGCCGATCAGCGGTCGAACTGTCGGTTGGCTCGAAACAGAGATCGAGAAGTGGCAGGAGGCGCGCATCGCAGCGCGGGCGGCAAAGAGCGCCTAGCCATGTGTCGAACCCCAATATTCGCATCCGATGTTCGCCGGCTCCGGGGAGTCGTCACCGTCCATCAGCAGTGCGACCGTGCCACAGGTGAAGCGGTTTTTCGGGTCTCCCACCTTTCGGGAGGCGGCGACGTTGCTTTCACGTCCGCGCCAATTTCACTTCAGGACCATGCAGAGGCCGCGGCGCGCCTTCTCGCTGAGTTCGTCAACGCGAGGGTCGTGTGCTGAGCTCGTCTCGCGGCTATATCGCGATGCCAAGAGCCATTCTGAGCGACCCTATGTTCGCCGATGAGCCGTTTACGGAGCGCGAGGCATTCCTCAGCCTGGTGGCGGACGCTGCTTGGAAGGCCACGCAAATCCGGTTGCGCAGGCGCTCGGTCGACATCAAGCGAGGGCAGGTTCTGGTCTCCAGCCGCTACCTCGCGGAGCGGTGGAAGTGGCCTGAACCGCGCGTGCGGCGCTTCATTTTTCGCATTTCCGGCCGACGCGCAAACGACGCGCAAACCGACGCACCAAGCGGCGCGCAATTTGACGCGCTTGTTGACGCGCAAGCGACGCCGGAAGGAACGGTCATAACGATCAGAAATTACGACGATTTTCAGAAGCCCCAGAGGGAGAGCGTTAGCGCAGCTGACGCGCAATCGGACGCGGTATTTGACGCAGTCCGCGACGCACCCCTTGATCCAAAATCGACGCAAAGAGAAGAAGAAATAACTAATAATACTCTCCTGAAGGAGAGTGAGACGCGCGCACGCGCGATTGAGATTCCGAAGGATTGGAAGCCGGACGATGAGACATTTGCGTGGGCTGTTCAGCTGCTCGGCAGGGAGAGCGCCGCGGAGACGTCGGCTGAGCGCTTCCGATACCACAAACAGCACAAACGGGAGCTGAGCGCGGATTGGAACGCTCGCTGGCGCTCTTGGGTGTTGGAGGATGCGGACAGGCCGTCCGCCGATAGATCATCCACGATCGTCCGGACTAATGAAGAACCATCGGAAGCAGGCTGGCGGGATGTGCTTGGGAACTTCGCAGCCAATCGTGCTTGGACCCGGCACGTCAACGTGTACGGGCCGGATCCGAGTTCTCCAGCGTGTAGAGCTCCGCGTCACCTAATGGTCGAGTACGGCTTGATCGGAGCGGGTGCAGCATGATCGCGGTGTTTCATTTGCGACAAACGACGCTTTTTCAGTCGCAACGGCCAAGGGGGTTTGAGTCCTCAAGACCGATCGCTTTCCGGAACCGCACGTTTCCCCATGCGCACAATTTTTGGGTCAATAGGACAAAGAACACCTGCGAACCGCGGTTTTCCCGACGATTTCGACAATTCTTGGTTTGCATCAATCGGCAGGGTGCAAACCTTTCTCAGAAAAACCGAAGCATATCAATCACGTTCGCGCGGTTTGCGCGCGAACTCAACGGTGGGTCTAAGGAGATAGCAACTCATGCAACCGACGCATAACGACCGCGATGCTGTGCCGATCGACTGGAGCAGTATTGGCGAAGCGTACTATCATTCAAGTAAATCGGTGCGTGCGATTGCTGTTGAAAATGGTCTCTCCGAAACTGCAATTCGGAAGCACGCAAAGCAGAACGGTTGGCGTCGTCCGTCCGCTGTTGCCCATCCACTGGAGCGGCGTGTTTCGGTGCTCGCAGAGGCGATCGAGGCGCAGCTTGTCAGCATCGATAGCGTCATTGAGCGCAGCCGTCGTTTCGTTGCAGCCATGATCCAACTGGGCGCCGAGCCGCGTGAGATCGCGGCGGCGCTATCGGTGACTGAGCGCGCGTTGCTGGTGGAATTCCGCGGCGAGTTTGATCGTCACAACGGCACCGCCCTGGCGTGAGGCGCTGGATCCGCTGATGACCACTGTCGCTCTTGCTCAATGGTTTGCGATCCGCGATGCCGCACTTGCGGCTGGCGGCGTGCTGACCGATCTTGCGAGGGCTATGGACGATGCCGTGGTGTCGGGTATCCCGCTAGAGCAAGCGATCGGCTGCTTCGGGCGCTGGCGGGTGGAGGGACGCCAGGTCCTCTCGCGTCGGCGTGCGCTGGCGGCGGCTCCATCTGCAAAGGATGCGCGTCGCGGCGACTACAGTGCGTGCGCGCGGGGCCTGCAGGCCCGTCTGAGCGAGTATGCAACCTCGCGATACGGTCAGGACCGCGCCGCGGGTCTCGCCCCTGAGGGCTCTTCGGCCGAACTGTTCAGCATCCTCCAAGAGTTCGATGGTCGGATCCCCTCAGTGAGGACCCTGCGCCGACGCTTTTCTTAGAGTTGGCCAAGTTGGGCTGTTTAGTTGGCCAGCCCGCGCCTCCATGGTCGCGGCATGGCAAAAGCAGCAGCACCCATCACCAAGCACGAAACAGCAGCTCGCGAGGCGTTCGCGAAAATCAATGCGAAGATTCCGGAGCTATCCGATCGCAGGCGCCAGGTCGCAAGGCAGATTGTCGAGATCGAGCAAGTCGGCCCAGCCGGTGTTCCGCTGGTTTTTCCCGTCGAGCCGCCTGACGAGTCGAAGAATCTGGACGCGCCGGCGTTCGCGCTTCTGAACGGCGCGGCTGTCGGCCCGGCACCAAGTAAGGCAAGCGATCCTGCGGTCAAGCTGAACAGCCTCCAGCGAGAGCTCGCCGTGATCGATCGTGCGATCGTTTTGGCGCAGGGCCAGGCGAATCTTGCGGCAAGCGCGGCCAGCCGGGAGGCGGCGGAAGAGTACAAGGAAACCAGCCGGTCCCTTCACCGTCATCGCGCGCTTCTGATTGTGTCGCTCTTGAAGGCGAACGAAGACATTGAAGCGCTTCGCGGACGCACAGCGGTGGGCGGATCGTCGGCCGACTCCTCGCTCGAGGGCTTCACGATCCGGCTATTCGGCCTGCCTTCCACGCCATCACACTGGAACATTTGGCCACGCCGCTATCTCGACGCTTGCGTCGAAGCCGGCGTCATCACGAAGGATGAATCTCAATGAAGCAGCACTTTCGCGCTCAGCCTCAGTCTGGACGTTCTCGCGAGGGACTCGATCATTTCACGAAGTTTCTGGGGAGCGTCGACGACCTCTCGTCTTCCGTTAAACTTCTGCGATCCGTCGTCGACAGTCGGCAGCGCGGCCGCCGTTCGGCCGAGGATCGGGTACGCAGGATTGGGCGCTGGGTTCAGGCGGAGATTGGCTCCGATGAGGCGCGCGCTTGGTGTTCCTCTCAGGGTCTAACTGTTAACCGGGCGCAGGGTACCGGAACCACGGCGGCCGGCGGCGCCTTGGTGCCTGACGAGATCGCCGATGCGATCATCGCGCTCAGGGACACGCGCGGTGCTTTCCGTGCGGCGGCGGGCCCAATGCGAATGCGATCCGACACGAAGCATGCGCCACGGCGACTGACCGGGCTCACAGCGAGTTTCGCGACCGAGAATCTTTCGCTCGCCGAGCAGACGATGGCCTGGGATTCGGTGCGACTCGTCGCCAAAAAGATTCTGGTGCTGGCCAGGTTCTCCGCCGAGTTGGTCGAAGATGCGGCGATCGACGTCGGCATCGCATTCCTGCAAGAAGTCGCCTATGCGTTCGCTGACAAGGAAGATCTCTGCGGGTTTTATGGTAACGGGACATCGACCTACGGCGGCATCAAGGGGCTCTTCACCTACCTGACCGACGGGGCGCACGCTGCCAGCGTTGTGACCGCAAGCGCCAACACCTTCGCCACGATCACCATGACCGATCTTTCGAGCTTGATGGGTACGGTTCCTGCCAACGCCGTACCTGGCGCGCGGTGGTTCGTCAGCCAGCGTGGATATGGATTGGCATTCTGTCGGTTGGCAGGGGCGGGCGGCGGCATCATCGCGCGTTACGTGAACGGAGTGTTGACGCCCACCTTCATGGGCTTTCCCGTTCAGCTAACGCAGGTCATGCCACAGGCCGTTACGAGCCTGTCTGGTCAGGTCATGGTCGCGTTCGGTGACCTGAGCCTCGCAGCGACGCTCGGCGACCGGCGAGATGTGAGGGTCCGCTTCTCCACTGATCGTTATATGGATTCCGACCAGGTTGGCGCGCTGGGCACACAACGTTTCGACATCAACGTTCATGACGTGGGTGACGCAACCAACCCTGGACCGGTGGCCGGCCTTGTCGGCCTCTAACTAATTCGCGCGGTTCTCCAGTCCGCGCGAAGCTATGGACCTTTGTTATGTGGGGTCCTCCGTCCTCGCCAATATGACCAGTCGGCTACGGCCGGCTGGTCAAGCAAAATGAATTCACACAGAAGGTTCGAATATGCGCACGCTAGATAATCCAAAACTGAAGGTGAGGCGCCTCGCGCCGGATATCAAAATTGTCTCTATCGAGGCGTCTACCGGCGAGACGATCGCGTGCGAGATCAGCGACGCGACCGCGGCGGAGTGGGCTGGAGCGATTGCTTCGACTGAAGACTCACAGGCCGAGTGAGCGAGGGACCATGTTCACGGGCGTATGTGTAGGCTGGAATGACCGCGGCTTCGGATTCATTCGACCCACGGATGGTGGCGCGGACATCTTCGTGCATGCCAAGGAAATCACCAATCGCGACGTGCTTAACCACGGCGACAAGGTCACATTTGACAGTGTATTCGACGACCGCCGCGGAAAGATGCAGGCGCGGAACGTAAGGGCCATCTGATGCGATCTGACCGCGAGGCACAGGGGGCGCAACGAAGGCCTGGTCCTCCGCTATCGGCTGATGAAGCTCCAATCATGAACGAACACTTCCGCGCGCCACGCACCCGCGCTTCAGGATTAAATGCTAACCAGGGAATTGAAAGATGAGCATCATCAAGACCGGCGCTGAGATCTGGCGAAAATATAACATTCAGGGCGTGGCGGCGTCGGGCGCACATGCTCCAAACAAGGACGAGATCATCGCGTGGACAAGTTGGTGGGAAAATGTCCTCGGCACCGCAGGTCCCGGGTTCTACTACGCGACACTTTCGGAGCTCAATGGAGACCTTGCTCATTCGGCGAATACGGCCGCGGTCGTTTACAATGATGGTTCGTCAAACGGCCTCTATGTGAAGGCGGGATCCTCAGGCACCGGTTCTTGGTCGCGTTTGGGCGATCTGTCGACAAGCCTCGTGCGGCTCACGGTGACCGGTGGAACAGCCGATGCGATCACGGCATCAGCGACCGAGGCGCCGGCAATGCCCGCGAATAAACTCTATCTTATCACGCCCACCGCGAACAACACTGGCGCTGTGACCATCAACGGCGCGCCGGTCAAGAACGCGCTTGGATCGAGTCTCGCGGCGAACTCTTTCGTCACGGATATTCCGGTATTGATGGCTTGGGCTGTCGACCATTACCAAATCTTGGTTTCGGTACCGGTCGACGCAACGGGCGTGCTCAATGATGCGCTCGACGCGCGAGATGCCGCTGCAGCGTCGGCTGCTGCGGCTGCAGCTTCGGCCGCGGCACTCGGCAATCAGGTGCATCAATACGACACGCGCGCCCTGGCGATAGCGGCAACGATCCCCTCCGGTGTCGGCCTTGCTAGGCTGTTGGGGCGCGCCGCCTCGGCGGATCAAGGCGGTGGCCTGTACAAGAAACTCGGCGTCGCGCCCGGCGTCGCGCGTTCGTGGCACTGGCAGAACACCGCAGGCGCGTCGTGGTGGGAGCTGAAAGAGTACCGCGTTAACCCGCGCATGTTCGGCGCTGTCGGCGACGGAGTGACGGACGACCGCGCTGCGGTACAGGACGCGATTGATTTCGTCAGCGCCATGACTGCAGGCGGAACGGTCGAGGGTGTTTCCGGAGACACTTACCGAATTGTCATCAATTCTGGTGTGACAGACAAGGGACTCATCCTTAAGAGCGGTGTCAATCTCATCGGAAGCGGCGCCAAGCTGCGCCTTGAATGCGACGGCCAAGTTTACGGCATCCGCCCCTTGAGCAACACCAAGATCATCGGATGGGACATCAAGACTTCGGTATCCACGGGGCTTTCGGCTACGCTTGGCGCCGAACAGTCAATCTGGCATGCTCCGATTTCAATGGGGGCCGCTTACGGCAATTGCGGTACTGTCGCGAGTGTCAGTCCGTATGCTATTGCGCGGGGCATTGAGGTTGCGTGGAACACCGTCGACAGCGCCCGGAACAACGGGCAAGGCACCCTCATCATTGGGTACGGTGGCATCAGCAACGTTCACGTCCATCACAACACCATTCCTGACAACTCGACGATTTCGATCGCAATCGGCTTTGATTGGGCCTTTGTCGGCACGCTGTCATCTGCGGATATTGCTGGATCGAAGACCAGCTACAACAATGGCACGGCATACGGCATCTATCCTCATGATCTCGTGATCGAGCACAATATCATCGGCAAGATGACGATGGCACCTTATGCTGGCCCATTCGGCAGCCACGGGATTCGTCTGTCAGGCATCTACAACACGCGAGTTGTCGGGAACGACATCGCTGAGACCACATTCGCCGGCATCTTCGTTACCGGCGGCGATTTGTCGTTCGAGTTTGCGCCGGCAACAATCCGATACATGGCGATGAAGAACATCGTCATCGAAGGCAATGCGCTCCATCAGTGCAATACTTGGTACGGCATTTATTACGAGGCGTATCCGGACAACGTATATCGTGCGGTCAATGATCCGGCGAACTCGCAATACCCATATTCTCCGATCGGGACCGTAGACGGTTATCCGGCGGACACTCGCATGGTCGGCAATGCTCTGGTTGCCAGTGGCGGCGGTTATCTCGGCGAGGGAATTTACGTTCAGTTCAGTAAGGGTGGACTCGTCGCCGACAATTATGTTCAAGGTTTCAAGACTGGCATTCGCGCAGGCCAAGGGGCCGCAGATACGGTAATTGAGAGAAACCAGGTCACACTAGCGAACGAGGCCGGCATTCTGCTCAGCGATAGCTCATCACCTAGCCCGACCGGCGTGACGGTTCGCAACAATCGCACTTCGCGCAATTGCGCCTCTGGCGGAACGCAGGGCAATATTTCCGTTGACTACGCTGTTCGCGCCTATGTGATCAACAATCTCATCGGGAGCGGGGATGAAGACAACAGTTCGATCGGCCTGAGTGTCACGGCGAATGCCGCCGCCACCTCCGTGATAGGGAACAGAGTCAAGCAGGTTAAGACAGGCGGCATCGCCTACAAGATCGCAAGTTCGAGCGTGACGACTGCGCTCTACGTTTTCAGGGACAATGAGTATGACGGTTCGGACACATATTTCTCTGGTGCTGATATCATTCCGGTTTATCGCTTTGGCCTAAATGGCTCGGCGCAAAACGGACATTATGTCGCCAATCGGACGCCAGGCATCTCATCGGCTCGACCGGCTTTCGGATCGTATGTCACAAACGACATCGTCGACATTAACGGAGCTGCGTCGACCGAATCGGTGCGGATCTTGTGCACGGCAGGCGGCTCGCCGGGAACGTGGGCGACAGTTTCTACCCGCCCTTAACTGGCATTAACGGCCCCCCGCCGACGCAGGGTTCTGACCGTTCGCCTGCACAGTTTATCTTAAAGAGGATAGTTCTATTGGATATCGATCTCAAGTCTGACGCGGAGAAATGGGCCCAGGACTGGCTTGACCAGTTCACGGCTGCTTCTTCCACCGATAATGTCTCCCCCATCCAACCGTTCGAAGTCTTCATCCGGCCGCGCCTGGTCGAACTAACCAACATGAATCAGTTCGCCGCGGCGGAGTTGGTGCAGTGGATCGAAACAGCGCATGGTGTAGTGGCGCGCGCCATTTTTGGATATCAGGCGATCATCAAGAATCGAGAGCGCTTGCTGGAAATAGATCCGGCTAGACTCATCGAGGAACCGACGGGACGGCCGAACTGATGTCAGCGGGTGTCGGACGAGATCGACGCGTTCTTCCGGGCCGTGGCGGCGCTCTAGCATTCGCTAGATCGCAGAATGAAGTGGGACAGAAGCTATGACACAGGTAACGGTCACCGAAATCGGCTAGATCGGTCGCGAAGACGGTGAGTGGATGCTCGACATACGTCTGCCGACGGCGGACTTCGTTGCATAAAATGCAGATAACAATGCCCAGGTCACTCCCGGGCATTTGCGTTGGCTTCCATTGCCCAAGGGATGCCAAAAGCAAGGGCCGTCAGTACGAGGCAGCCAGCGACCGAGGTGATTGCGGCAGGTCCTATCGGCGGCTCGTATTGCCACGATGAAAACCAGTAGAACTTGGGAAAAATCGCGGAGCAGATGATCATCGAGCCAAGCCACACTGCGCCTGCCACCAACGCTATTCGTTGACAGAACTGCCTGTTAGCCCACATTTGCTCCCCCCGAGTCAGACGGTGGCAGCATAAAGCTATTTGCGCCAAAGATATAGGAGCGCAAACCGCGGTGAGCGCCACTGCCGCGCGGACCCTGTCGTTTTTGACAGGTGCGGGCCTTCCTGACATGGGGGCATGATCGCGGCTAAAGGACGAGGGCCGCGGCTATGCGACGTTACTACTTTCCGATTTTTCACAACGGCGAGACACAGACGGACGATGTGGGTGAGATGTTTAGCTCTGCTGAAGTGGCGTCCCGGTACGGCGCGCGTGTCGCTCGGGACATCGCCAGCGATCCAGATTGCGACCGTGATGCGGGCACGGTCGTGATCGTGGTTGACGCCTCCGGTGCCGCGATCGCGCGGCATAGGGTCCGGTAGTATTAGCAACATTGAGTTTGTTGAGCGTGTTGGTTATCTGCCGTTCTCCACAACAAGCGAGGGATGTTGCTATCAACTGTCTCTAGCTCAGCGCGCCCGTAAATTTGTCGAAATTGGCGAAGCGAACCACCGATCCCTGCATGATGGCGTGTATCGATCCGTCCTCTTCGACCCTGTACGGCACCCCGGAATAGACTCCGTCTGGCTCGAATGGGCGCGGCCGACGATCAATAATCACTCTGTCCGCGCGTCCTAAAAGGCTAGCTTTCGGCAAACGGGGCGCCGCAACCTGTCGCGGTTCCTGGCGTCCCGCTACGGCCGCTTGCAGTAGGCGCTCATGCTTTAGGTTGGGAAAAACCAGGAGCAGCAAAATGCCAACGAGAGGCGAGAGAAGAAACGCCACGATGAACCACCCGAGTCCACTGCGACCGCGGGCCTCGGCGGCTGCGGCGACGATCCCGGTCAGTACGATCCAAAGAATAAACAATAGCATGCTGTCTCCCCCCGAAGACTGGCTCTATCCTCCGGATATAGCATCCCAAGCGACTTTCAGCTTCTCCACGGCCCCTTCAATCGTGGAAAAGCCAGAGGCTAAGCTAACTAGTTTCCCGAACAGAACATCTAAGACCGTCTTGCTAGGGGTTTTGCTGATCGCCTGATCGGAAATCGCCGTTGCGACCTCAACAAGCTCTTTCTTCTTCTCATTAGATGCCTGATCATTCTTGGCGATGGATTCTACGAGATCCTTCAGCCTGGCCCCGAACTCAGCGCCCTCCGTCCCTTGGCTTATTGTGATTGCGGCGTCGATGCGCGCTAGGTTGCCAGTGTTAATGACGCCAATGTTTGAATTGGCTATTTTGATATTGTTGTACGTGCGTGACATGGACGCTGCCCTGGCTAACGCTTCTACGGGGATGCGGCCGCCGGTGCGGCCAAATCCAACTATGAAATCCATATCGTCCAAGGCCTGATTTGAGCTTGCCGACAACATCAGGTACTGCCGAAATCGGATATCCTCTAGACGGCCATAGCACGCCAAGCACATGGGTGTACCGCCCTCACTGTCGTCGGGTCCCACAACGTAGAGCGCCGGCGTCGGGCACTGCGAGCAATTCAAAGTTATTCTCCCGCGCGGCGTCTTGCCACGATTCGAACCTGCCGGCCTATGGCCCGGATTACGCCGAGAAAATCTCGATAATCTGCTTGGAAGTGAGTCGGCCGCTACCCAGCCGATCGCGCATCGGCAAATAGACGCTCAGCATCTTTCGGTATCGCGGGAGCGATGTTTGCGTGTGCGAATTGTTCGTGGCTCCAGGGAGATCCTTGAATCGCTTCAGATGTTCAACCAAGTAGCGCGCCACACCTATATGCTCATCATTGTTGCCATCAAAGCCGGGGAATTCGTCGAGCCCGTGCGCTGAGTATCCCAATTCGGTCCGAACCTGCTCCTGCTCTGACTGAGGTAGCTCCTTGAAGTGAAACATGGTCAGGCTGAACATTTCCAGGATGTCGGCTGTCTCCTTGACCACGGGAGGATCTTCCCCCTCCCGATCGAAAGGAATGCCGGTTAACTCCCAATCGAAGCCCCACAGTTGGTTAGCGTAGATGGTTTGCGCAACGAAGTCCGGATCGATGTCCGGTTCGCCCTTTAAGCGCTTCGAGATGTCGGTCAACATGAGGACGATAAGTTTCTCACCATCGGTCATTTTCACGGTAGCAATTTCCTCGTTTGAACGTGTGGGGGCCCACCGGCCGGCCGTCCGCATGGCCGCACGGTGAGGGAAAGATTAATTCTGCTTGCGGTCTCGATAGTTCTTTAAGTCCGTTTCTACCGCGTCAGCCGTTTTCCCGAAGGCGTCCGGATCGGTCGCCTCCTGATGTTTAATGGCGGCGTCAACCTCTGCTACGAACCTCTCCATGTCGTCATGTATCAAATCGTAGGGCGGCTCTTCGCCGCGCGCTGAAAACTCTTGTTTCAGGTCGTCTTCGATCTGTCTTTTGGCGTAGTCTCGAACGTCATCCGCCATGTGCCTGAATGCAGCTTTCCAAGCTTCTGAAAGTTGGGGTCCAGTCAGGCCCTGATGCGTCCGACCGCGAGATAAGTAACTGGCGAGGTGGTCGGCTTGTCCGCTGGCGATAAGACCTAAAACGTCGTCTTTGACGGATGCCGGTTTTTTCATTTGGGAATCTCCTGCACCAGAGCTCCAGGCGACATCTGCAATCCGCTGCACGAGGCGGCTAGGTTGACGGCTTCGGCGGGCTCGGCTTCTTTGGCTTGGAAGAGGGCGCAACGGCCGCGGCCTCCTGTTGCTTCTTCAACTCCGCAACTTTGGCCAACTCGGCCTGCTTGGTTATTGCCTCGTCTTCTTTGACGAGAAGATACCCTTTTTCCGCCATGCACCCTTGGGCGACGGTATCTGCAGCGTTGGATCGATCGGCCGCGGCCATGGCTCCCGCCAGCCCGCCACCTGTAAAGGTGACTCCTGAAAGGGCCGCCTTATTGCGCTCGCCGAGGCAGGCAGTCCTGTCGACCTCGAACTGCGTTTGTAGAACGGGATTTTCACGAGCAGGCTGTCCGTCGACGCGAATCCAGCCCATCTTCGGTGCGGCGGCACAGCCGCCCAGCGCGACGCAAAGCGCCGCAGTCGCAAATCTATGCATGTGAAAAGCCCCCCGGCCGAAATAATAGGCACAATGAACCTCAACCGCTGCGGGAGATCAATAGGTTGCGCGCGTAAAAAGCCGCAACTCGGGAAAAATATGCAGGGTTTGTGAACGGTCGGGCCGAAGTGCCCCGTCACCAGCTGAAGCGGCCTTGGTTATATTTCGGGTTATATTTGTCTCTGGTCTATCAAGTCATTACGTCACCTAATGACGCATCAACCACTCGCATTTCGCCCTCAGGGGGGCGGCGCGCCAGATCAGTGGAAGGCGATCGAGACCTTCCCGGACATGATAAGCCCGAAAACCACGCCTAGCAGCGCGATGACGCCGCCTACCACCCAAATCGCGCCTTTTACAAAAGTGATCGCGTCCTTGACTTCGCCGATCTTCTTGCCATGTCCCTCAACGTCGGTAACTAGGCGCTCGACCTGAGACGTAAGTTTGCCGAGCTCATGAATGACGAATCGTATGTCGGACGTGGGGTGCAAATCCCGAGGCACGACTGCTGGGAAATCGCTGGGCACCGTAACCGGCGCTGAACTATCTGGGGGGCCGGCCGGCTTTTTAGCCACCAGTCGCCTCCCACTTCGCCTTAACCCAGTCCCAAATGTCCGTGGTTGCGCGGCCGTAGTAGCTCGCAATTTCGAGCACCATCACCGTACCCACAGCGGACGAAGCAGGATCCTTAGGGTTCGTCACGCCTAGCTTAGCCGAAACTTCTTGTGCTGTGCCTTTGCCTGCAACCAGCCAGTTGTGATTGGCGAGCTGCTTGTTCGCCTCAGGATAAGCGCGCGCGACTGCGCCCGGCAGATTCTGCTGAGCAACTTCGTTTTGCGGAAGGAGAACAAAGATGGGCATAAAAGCTCGTTAGCGACGGTCAGTTAAGATCGAACTTATCGACGGCAAGGCAGATGACTTCGAATCCCTACCGCCTGTCAATGGAACCCGGCCGCGGCAGTCGCGCAGCATTGACCTAACGCCGAACGCGCCGAAGCGCCCCTCGAAAGGGGTGATTTGGTTAGCGATTCGGGGTAGGGTGTCCGTGGGCGTCGAAACCCGGACCAGAGCTATAGCCGCACATCCTTGGTCAGGATGCTCCCGATTGGCGTCGGGGGTGACGGCTGAATGCAGACATCCCGTCGGGACGTTTGCGACGGACGCACTTGGCGGTGCGGCTCCGAACCCTGCCTTTATGGCCGGGGTCGGGCGTGCTGTCCAGAGGGGCAACCCTTAAAAGCGCTCGGCTCGTCGCTCTGGCGAGTTTCGACCCCCCGGCTGCAGCGGCTGTCCCGCTGCATAGAAGGGCCGTCGAAAGCCCTGAGCCACAGAGCACCTCCATGACCAGCAAACGATCGTGCAGCGCCCCAGGCGCTTCGTCAGTCTGTCCTGCACTCCTGATTCCGGCCAGCCATCCAAATGCATCCCAGCCCGCTTCTAAGCGAGGTGAACTCGAGCCCGGGCCTGCGGATTCTCCGCCCAGGACTGGGGTTGCAACACCGAACAGGAGGATATTCATGAACTACGTGATTACGGCAGCCGGTGCCGCCGCGTCAGCGGTCGCGCTACCTTCACGGTCGGGGGCGGGGGATCAGGCCCCCGTTGCGCTCGCGGGTCGCACAGCCGATACCGACGCCGAATCGGCTCCATCCGCGCCAGTGCCGCTCCAGGAGCTCCGATCGCAGTGTGAGTATGATTACTCCGACTACCCCGAGATCTTCGGCAAGGTGCCTGGTGGGTTCGTCTTGGAGGGCCAGTCCATAGAAATGCTCTGCCATTGGCACCGCAAAGCCATCGATGCAGTGGATCGGCTTACCGATCGGCCGGACTATCAGCCCACAGATGAGGAGGTGGATGACTACTGTCAATTGAAGAACAAGATTCTAGGGGCAATCCTGTCTGGGCGCGCGGCGACAGCGGGCCAAGTGGCCGCCCAGCTCAGAGCGGTGCTCGCTGAAATCGAATGTCTCAAAACCCCCTCGATCGAGGATGTGCTGAACGTCGACGATATTGTGAAAATTTCCTCAGATCTGACCAAGGCCGCCGGTCCGATCGTGCCAAAGAAGCGGGTGGGAGCATTGCAGCGTGGCCGCAAGCTCACGCGCGTCGGCTTGCTCCATCGCTACCAGAGCTTTCTGGTTCAGGAGCTCGAAACGGTCAGTTGGCATCTCTATGGCGAGCGGGACTACGCCAAGCACACCATCTTTTTCGATGATGCAGTTCGCGACCGCTGCACTTCAACCGATAGCGGCTATCCCTTTTTCGATGAAACGGACCTCCCCACACGCGCTCGCGCCGTGCTGACTAGCCTGGACATCGACACTGAAGCCGGAAGCCGTCGCTCTTGATCAGAGCAACCAAGGACGATCTCTATATTTAGGCCCTCGGACAAGGGCTAGGCCGGCCTTCTATGATCCTACATGCCGCCAGGCCGACAGGATGACGAGGAAAACGAATGAAAATAAAAGAGGCCGCCCACTGAGGCGGCCTCTTTCGCTCATTGAGCCTTGGTTCTCTCGGTCATCATGGCTCAGTCGAGGGGGCGGCTCAGAATAGCCGCCGGACACGGTCAAGGGGATGGAAGACGGTGCTGTGGAAGTTGTTGCGAAAATTTTGGGTAGAGGCATACCGGGCAACAATAGCTACCAGCGTGAGAGCGACGGATAGCTTTCCAAAAGCTAGGACCACTTGCGGTAGGTATGACATGGCACCTTCTCCTGAACGGGAACGCTCAACTATGGCGCGTGTTCCCTTAAAACAACGACAATCTCAGCTAGTAGTCCAGCAGTCAAAGTCCAGAATAATATAGACAAATCGAGGCCGAAAACGGGAAGTTGATGGTCGGGGAGTCGGGCAAGTTCGCCGAACCGGTTAACGCCAATTACCGCAACTCCAATGAAGTAGAAGCAAAGTACGCCAAAAACGAAGCGCGCCCAATGCGCTATATTGTCCGTGTACTTGAACACGTGGACTAAGGTGGTTGTGAGACCCAGCACAGAGGCCACGACCGTTAGGAAGTAGAAGTCCTTGTAATGGCCTGCTTTTGCTGCGGCCGTAGCCATTGACGATAGCGTTCCAAATTCGGCTCCCGACAGGCTGAACGAAGGTAGAGCCGCAATCACAATTCCCAAAAACCAAGCGCCGGCACGTATCCAAATCTGCACCCAAAGCGGTCCAGTTCCCTTGAACCATCCCCATAGGGTAGACGTAATTTCCATCCCTGAAATCCTTCCCCTTGAATCTGGGGAACCTATTTTGGTGAAGCGAACGGGTCAATTGGTTCAACCCTAGGCGGAGTTATTCGATTCCGTAAGGGCCAACCAATTGGGCCGCCTCATTTTTAAACTAGGCCACCGCGTCGGAAACATGCCAGTACCGGATATTTGTGGGTTGCTTTGTGGGAGCTAATCCATTGATATAAACTTTCATAATGATATCAGCTAGATAATCGATTACTCAGCGGCTGATGCCGCCACTCGCGCCGGTGCGGCCCGGCAGCTACGACTTTTCGCGTGACATGTTCTTCCAGGGCATCGGCGCCTCCGGCTTCGCGATGGGCGCCATCACGGTGGCGTCGCCGCCTGAGACCGGCGGCTTACGGCTGCGTTACGCGGCCTTCATGCAAGGCCTGCGCGATGCGATCGATGCCCGCATCCGGGCGACGCTCGACGGCGACAATCGGGCGATCGCGACCGCGCTGCTCACCGGGCGGCGCGATGCGATCACCACGCCCGTCAACGATGCGATGTTCATCTCCGGCCTCGGCCACGTGCTCTCGATCTCCGGTTATCACATGGCCGTCGTTGCCGGCGTCGTGTTCTTCGCGGTGCGCGCGCTGCTCGCTCTGATCCCCGGATTGGCGGCCGGCTTCGCCATCAAGAAATGGTCGGCCGCCGCCGCGCTGGTCGCCGCTGCGTTCTACCTGCTGCTGTCGGGCGCGGAGGTCGCCACGCAAAGGTCGTTCTTCATGACGGCGGTGGTGCTGATCGCGGTGATGGTCGATCGCCGCGCCATCACCTTCCGCACGCTTGCTGTGGCTGCGCTGATCGTGCTGGCGGTCGCGCCGGAAGCGCTGGTGCATCCGAGTTTTCAGATGTCGTTTGCGGCAACGCTCGGCTTGGTCGCACTGGTGCAGATCGGCATGCCCAATTTGTTTGCCTCGCCGGACAATTCGGCGACTGCGCGCATTGCGATGTGGGGTGGGCGCGAGATTGCGATGCTGTTCATGGCTTCGCTGATTGCGGGACTTGCGACGACGCCCTATGCCGCCTTTCATTTCCACCGTGTCACGCCGTTCGGCGTGCTCGCCAATCTCGGCGCGATGCCGGTGGTCTCTGCGCTGGTGATGCCGGCGGGGCTGTTGGGGCTGCTTGCTGCGCCGTTCGGGCTGGACAGCGTGTTCTGGTGGCTGATGGGGATTGGCATCGAGTGGATGGTCGCGGTCTCGCGCTGGGTCGCGGCCTTGCCGGGCGCGGTGGGCCGCATCCCGGCGTTCGGGATCGCGCCGCTGATCGCGGCGAGCCTGGGAATCATTGTGCTCGGCTTGTTGCGCACGCCGCTGCGCTGGTCCGGCGCCCTGGTGCTGCTGGCAGCGATCCTCTGGGGACTGTCGGCGCGGCAGCCCGACATCCTGATTGCCGGGGATGGCGCCAGCGTCGCGGTGCGGGGCAGGGACGGATATCTGCACCTGATCAGGACGAACAAGGACAGCTTTCTGCTCAAGGAATGGCTCGCTGCCGACGCCGATCCGCGCGATGCGGGCAGAGCCTCGCTTGCCGATGGCGTGTCCTGCGACGAATCCGGCTGCGTGACGCCACTGGCCGACGGGAGGCTGGTCGCGCTGGCACTGCGCGTCGACGCTCTCGCAGACGATTGCAGTCGGGCCGCCCTGGTGGTGACGACACGTCCCGCGCCGCCCGATTGCGCGGCGATGGTGGTCGATCGGCAGCGGCTCGCCAGCCAGAGCGCGCTGGCGCTGACGCAGCGTGGTGACGGTTTTGTGGTTCAGGCAGTGAGGGCGAGAGGCACGAGCCGCCCCTGGTTGCCGGCCGGCGCCGGCGAGGGTGATTTCGACGGCAGCCTCGCGCCAAAGTCGACCGCGCCTCGCATCAAGGACGCAACGCCGGCGGACACCGACCTGCAAGCCGACGATTGATCTGATGGTGCGGAGCAACGCAGTGGTTCGGTGCGTCCGTTCGGATTCGCGGGGTGCAAACCACACCATCTCGCCGGCCACGGCCGGCGATGGCGATTCAATCCTGACCTCCGACTTCGTAGCCGGAGGGCGGCTCTGTCAGCCGATCGGCAGGTGCGTGACGGTCGGCTGCCTGTCGGCGGTGATCTGCGCCTTGTGCTCGCGCTCGGTGACCGACTGAGTCACCGGCAGTTGCAGCACCGTCGCGCGCTGGCCTTCGACGAGCTGCGTCACCAGCACGTATTTGCCGTCGGGGAATTCGATCGCATCATGATGGCGGTCGGGAACGTGCGGATCGATCTTGCCGAACTTGCCCACGCGGGAATTGATGGTGCGCGTCCAGATCCAGCGATTGTCGTAGCGGACGTCGTCGGCGAAGGCGAGCTCCGTCCCCGGCAGCAGGCAGACGGCAACAGACGGATCGGCTGCAGAGGCGAAGCCGCGCGTCGAGGTGCCGCGGAAGCTTGTCGTGACGATCGTCTCGCCGACTTCGGCGGGGCGCGACGCGACGGCATGTAGGCTGTAGTCACACATCGGGTGCTCCTCATGCTGGGATAGCAACCCGCGTCTCTTATCGAGGCGCAGGCCTCTATCAGAGTGGAAGCACGAACGCTCTGCTTGGTTGTGGGCAAATCTGCGGCTGGCTTCCGCAAGCCGCGATCACATTATCTTTCCCGAATTCAATAGGAACAAAGCTCGCCGCGATGCATTCGGGAGGCGCGTACGCGAACATTGCCAACTTGGCTGCAACGGCCGAACTTGACCGCTGGTCGCTGTTTCCTCGAACAACCGAGCCGCGAAGCGGTGCTGCTTGAAGCGGTGCTGCTTCGTCGGCGTGGCGAGGAGCCAGCGTTGGAGGAGGGGCCGGATAGTCTGTGCAGAACCAGAAAGGCTATCCAGCCGGAGCGGACGATGATCCGCTCCAATCTCTGACCGGCAATGCCGATCGGAAGCGCGCGAGGCGCCAAGCACCTCCGGCATGAAGTGCTTCCGATATGAAGTACTGCCGATAGAAAGACTCCCGGTATCAGTACTTCCGGTAAAGCCCGATCAGCTTGCCCTGAATCTTCACCCGGTTGGGCGGCAGGATGCGGACCTCATAGGCCGCGTTGGCGGGCTCGAGCGCGATCGAGGCGCCGCGACGGCGGAAGCGCTTCAGCGTCGCTTCCTCGTCGTCGATCAGCGCCACCACGATGTCGCCGGTATCGGCGCTCTCGTTGCGCTGGATCAGGGCCATGTCGCCGTCGAGAATGCCGGCTTCGACCATCGAGTCGCCGCGCACTTCCAGCGCGTAATGCTCGCCCGAGCCGAGCATGTCAGGCGGTACGCTGATAGTATGGCTGCGGGTCTGCAACGCCTCGATCGGCGTGCCGGCCGCGATGCGGCCCATCACCGGCACCGCGACGGGACGTTCGCCCTCGTCAGCGGGCAGGCTCGCGCTCGCACGCACCTTGCCGAGATTGCCCTCGATGACGCTCGGCGTGAAGCCGCGGCGGCTGCCAGCGGCTGCCTGGAGCTCCGGCAGCTTGATGACTTCAATCGCACGGGCGCGGTTGGGCAGGCGTCGGATGAAGCCACGCTCCTCGAGCGCCGTGATCAGGCGATGGATGCCCGACTTCGAGCGCAGATCGAGCGCATCCTTCATCTCGTCGAAGGAGGGCGGCACGCCGCTTTCCTTCAGACGTTCACTGATGAACCGCAGAAGCTCGTATTGTTTGCGCGTTAACATCTCGACCAAAGTCCCCCGGTTGATGTCGTCCGATTCCGAGACGCTGAATTCGGCCATAAGCCGCTGCATGCTCGAAACAAATCATGAACAGACACTATATGTTCGATACATGTTCCGCAACTGCTTAATTTACCGTGAACAGAGCAAAGTGCGCGGAACGCGCGTTGCGGGGGCGCTCAGACGGGGAGCCGCAACACTTCGCAAGCCGTGCCGGCTTCGGCCTTCGGCGCGAATGGTGCGCGGACGAGAAGTACCTGTGCTGCAGCGAGATTCGCAAGCAGCGAAGAGTCCTGATGATTGACGGGAACAACGACGCGTGTGCCATCGTCACGCTCCTCAAGATGCGCGCGCAGATAGTCCTCGCGCTGGTCGTTGGCGCCGACGTCGCGGCCGAGCACGGCGCGTTCACGGCGATGGTGAATCACTGAACGGCCCGACAGGGCGCGAATCAGCGGCACCATGAACAGGAAAGCGCACACGTAGGACGATACGGGATTGCCCGGCAGGCCGATCACACCCATTGCGCCGAGTCGCCCGTGCATCATCGGCTTGCCTGGCCGCATCGCGATCTTCCAGAACGCCATCGCGATGCCTTCGTCCCGCAGTGCCTGCTGGACCAGATCGTGGTCGCCGACCGATGCGCCGCCGGTCGTGATCAGGACGTCGGCGCCTCTCTCGCGGGCGCGGCGGATGCCGGCGGTGGTCGCCTCCAGCGTGTCGGCGGCAATACCGAGGTCGATGGTCTCGGCGCCCTCGCTGCGGGCGAGCGCGTGCAGGGCGTAGCCGTTGGAATAGACGATCTGGCCGTGGCCGGGCGTGGTGCCCGGTATCACCAGCTCGTCGCCGGTGGCGAGAATCGCGACTTTCGGACGCCTGACAACGGCAAGGTGCGGATGATTCATCCCGGCGGCGAGCGCGAGGTCTCGCTCGGTCAAACGGCTTCCCTTGCGCAGGAGCACGTCGCCCTCGCGGAAATCGACGCCGGCGGGGCGGATGTGCCGGCCGGCGATTGCGGCTTCCTTGATCGTGATCCGCTTGCCGGCGGCGACCGTGTCCTCCTGGATCACGACGGCGTCCGCGCCAAAGGGAACGACGCCGCCGGTGAAGATCCGCACGGCCTCGCCGGCTCCGACCGTCCCCTCGAACGGTCGGCCCGCTGCGACTTCGCCGATGACGGTGAGCTCCGAATCGATCGTCGCGGCATCGGCCGCGCGCACCGCGTAGCCGTCCATCGCCGACATCGCCTGCGGCGGCTGCGTGCGCCGCGCCACGACGTCACGCGCGAGCACGCGATGGTAGGCCTCGTCGAGGGAAATCATTTCTTCCGGCGGCGGCTCTGCACCCGCCAGCACCGCGGCAAGCGCGTCAGAAACCGGCATCAAGGCCACGGCGAAAACTCCTGCTCGGCACGTTCGGGCGAATGTTCCGCACGTCTTCTAGCCGAGCGCAGGCGCAGAGGCAAAAGCGGTGAGCAGGCACAGTCATCCCGCCCCTTCACATTGTTCCGGAAGGCAGGATCAAGCGCGTCGCGGCATGATCCGAAGGAGGTCACAGATCGGCAGGAGAGTGGTCATGGAAGCGACGAAAATCATGGCAAGGCGAGAACGCGCCATGGCCTGAATCGATCAGCTCCCTGCCTGCCCGGGAGTTACGTCGGGCGCCTTGGATCCCTGATCCTTGTCGGGCAGCGGGTCGGCTTGGGATTTCAGGTCGGCGGCCTTGCTCACAAGCTTGGCGGAAAGGTCCGAATCTGAAGTTGTCCTCGCGAATTCAAGAAGAAGAGAGGCCTGCTTGGTGAGGTAGGTTTTGCCCAGCACGATGATGCATCCGTCCATAGAAGTCCCAACGGACTCTAAGAGTCCGGAAGGCGGTATTCCGTTCCCGGAACTCTGTATAAAAATGTACAAAGTGATCCGGTTCCTCAATTTTTCAAAATTGGTCCGTCGGGCCGTGCCGTCGTGGGTTTCGCGAGAACGGACGTCGTCAAATGCCCAATGCCTTCAATGCGTTCCCGACGTCACGCGGCGAGGTCACATGCACCGCCGTCAAGCCGCGCGCGCGCGCTCCCTCGATGTTTTCGGCAAGATCGTCGAAGAACACGATGCGCCCGGCGGGCACGCCGATCGCCGCAACGACGTGGTCGAAGGCCTCCGCATCCGGTTTGCGCAGGCCGATGCTGGACGACAAATACAGCTCGCGGAAATGGCCGAGGAGGTCGGCATATTCCCTCGAGAAATGGTCCACGTGCGGCCGGTTGGTGTTGGAGAAAGCATAGAGCGGCATCTGTTTCGCTGCGCGCGGCAGCAGCTCGGCGATGTCAGGCATTTCGCCGGCGAAAATCGCGTTCCAGCCTTCCAGGAATTGCGCGTCCGAAATGCCGATTCCGAGCGAGGCTCGCAATGAGGCGAAATAGTCCTCATCGCTGATCTTCCCCATCTCGTGCAACCGATAGGCTTCGCTGTCCCGCACATAGCGCGCGACGATGGCTTCGGGCTTGCAGCCGGCATGTCCCGCCCAGCAGGCGATCGCCTTGGAGAAATCGATATCGAGCACGACGCGGCCGAGATCGAACAGGAGCGCATCCGCGCTGCCGGGAGAGAGCGATGTCACCTGCGTCCTTTCACTCAGTATCGATACGGCTCGTGGTCGAACAGCGGAAACGCGCTGAACACACTCGGCGCGTTGGTTGCGGTCGCCTGGTGCAGGCAGGATTTGTTGACCTCGGCGAACGAGGTCGCACCCAAGAGGCCGAGGCAGCGCAGCACTTCGTCCTCGAGCAGTTCCAGCATGCGCGCCACGCCGGCTTCGCCGGCCGCCGCCAGCGCCCAGCATTGCAGCCGGCCGATGCCGACGAGGTCGGCGCCCGCCGCGATCGCCTTGACGATGTCGGTGCCGCGACAGACACCGCCATCGACCATGATCTTGGCGCGGCCGTTCACGGCGTCGACGATCTCGGGCAGCACGTGCATGGCGCCGCGACCGTGATCGAGCTGACGGCCGCCATGGTTGGAGACGTAGATCCATTCGACGCCGTGATCGATCGCGATCAGCGCGTCCTCCGGCGTCGCGATGCCCTTGAGGATCAGCGGGATCTTGAACTTGTCCTTGATCATCTTCACCGTCCGCCACTCCAGACCCTTCTGGTAATCGCCCCCGGTGGCGCGCAAGCGGCTCTCGCGAACGTAGCGCTTGGCGATGTCACGTTCGCGGCGGCTGTAGTGGGCGGTGTCGACGGTCAGGCAGAAGGCGGCGTAGGCGTTCTTCTCGGCCCGGCTGACGACGTCGGCGACGAAGGCGTCATCGCCGCGCACATAGAGCTGGTAGAGCCGCAGCGCGTCGGACGCAGCTTCGGCGGTCTTTTCTAGGCCGGGCTCGGACACCGAACTGAGCATGTGCGCCGCACCGAAAGTGCCGCAGGCGCGTGCCACGCTCGCCGCACCATCCGGATCGAAGATCTCGAGCGCGCCGACCGGGGCGAGGACCACGGGCAGGCGCATCTTGCGGCCGAACTGTTCGGCCGAACCTGTAACCTTGCGAACATCGCGCAGCACGCGCGGGCGGAAGGCGATCTCGTCCAGCGCCATGCGGTTGCGACGCATCGTGGTCTCGGTCTCGGCCGCGCCGACGATATAGTCCCATGCATTCTGGTTGAGGTTGGCACGGGCTTTCCGGATGAATTCATGCAGATTCTGGAACGGCTCGGTGCTGGCGCCGAGCTCGACGTTCCTTTCCGGTTGGATGCGGGGTGCTTCGTTCATTGTTATCCTCCCGAGAATTTGAAGCCTTCCCTGATCGCCTAACCCGTCCGGGGCGCCAAAACCATCCTAAAATGGCATGGCTGCGAGGCGCGGGCCGGCCGGCCGACCCCCGCTGCGCACGAACCGGTCCTGCAACGTTGCCGAAAGTTTAGGTCCGGACCAACCGATTTTTACGGTGTACCCGCCGGCGTGGCATCCCGGCCTTGAAGAAACCAGAATGGTATTGTGAGAAGCAGGCTGGATCGCCATTTGCATGGCGGCTCCCAGCCCCACCGAACCGCGAAGCAAAAAGGCCAGCCTATCCATGCGGAAAACCCTGCTGTTTCCACTGGGCGCGCTCACCGGAGCGTGTCTGACCCTTTTGGTAGCCAGTCCGCACGGCGGCGTATGGGCGGCACGGGCGGCAGCGAGCGCGGATGACGCCTATTCCAAGCTCAATCTGTTCGGCGAAGTGTTCGAGCGGGTGAAGGCGAGCTATGTCGAGAAGCCTGACAATGCCAAGCTGATCGAAGGCGCGATCACCGGCATGGTGACCTCGCTCGATCCGCACTCGCGCTACATGAACGACAAGGCCTGGACCGAGATGCAGGAGACCACCTCCGGCGAGTTCGGCGGGCTCGGCATCGAGGTCACGATGGAGGAGGGGCTGGTCAAGGTCGTCTCGCCGATCGACGACACGCCGGCATCCAAGGCCGGCATCATGTCGGGCGACCTCATCAGCAAGATCGACGGCGATGCCGTGCAGGGCATGACGCTCGAGCAGGCCGTCAACAAGATGAAGGGGCCGGTCGAGACCCAGACCAAGCTCACGATCGTGCGCAAGGGCGCCGACGCCCCGCTCGACGTCGCGATCAAGCGCGAGATCATCCATGTGCGTCCCGTGCGCTTCCACGTCGAGAACGGGGATATCGGCTATATCCGCGTCACCTCGTTCAACGAGCAGACCACCGATGGCCTGAAGAAGGCGATCGCATCGATCACCAAGGAGGTTCCGCCGGAGAAGCTGGTAGGCTACGTGATGGACCTGCGCAACAATCCGGGCGGATTGCTCGACCAGGCCGTGTCGGTGTCGAGCGCGTTCCTGCAGCGTGGCGAGGTCGTCTCGACCCGCGGCCGCAATCCGGAAGAGACCCAGCGCTTTACCGCCCATGGTGGCGACCTCACCAAGGGCAAGCCGCTGGTGGTTCTCGTCAACGGCGGCTCCGCCTCAGCCTCGGAAATCGTGGCCGGCGCGCTGCATGACCACAAGCGCGCGACGCTGATCGGCACGCGCTCGTTCGGCAAGGGCTCGGTGCAGACCATCATTCCGCTCGGCACCGGCAACGGCGCGCTGGCGCTGACCACGGCGCGCTACTACACGCCCTCGGGCCGCTCGATCCAGGCCCAGGGCATCGCGCCCGACATCGAGATCCTCCAAGACGTGCCGCCCGAGCTGAAGGGCCGGATGGACACCATGGCGGAGTCCCAGATGCGCGGTCATCTCCAGGCAGCCGACGGCACCGAGCAGACCGGGTCGCAGTCCTATGTCCCACCGGAAGCGAAAGACGACAAGGCCCTGCATACGGCCTACGACTTCCTGCACGGCCAAACCGCGAATGCGGTCGCCGCCAAGCCGGCGTCGAAGGCTGCGGTGCCGAACTAGGCGCTCGCGACGGTAAGGTGTTGATCGCCCGGGAGCGGATAGCCGTTCCCGGGCGAACTTGTTTCGGGACGCTGTGTCAGCTCGGGTTCATGGCCGCGAAGGTGGCCTCGTAGCAGCCATCGCGCTCGGCCCAGCGGCGGGCGCGGTCGCGCTCGACCAGACCTCGCCGCTGGACCCGCAACTCCAGCAATTGCATGACCTCCGCGACACCCTGCGTCGTGTGTATCGAGGAGAGCTTCTGGGAATGCCGCTGCGCCGACCACGAGGTCCGAACTAGCTTGCCTCGCGGCGCCGGCCTTCCTCGCCATTACGCCGGGCGAGACGGCTGCGATGAGCTGCGAACAGCTCCAGTACCTTGTCGGCGGGCTTTGCGGCGCTGAACAGATAGCCCTGCATCTCGGAGCAGCCGAGCGCGCGCAGCAACCGCTGCTGCTCCTCGGTCTCGACGCCCTGGGCCGTGGTGGTCATGCGGCGGGCGGCCGCGAGATTGACGACCGCCTGCACGATGCTGGCGGAGCGGTCGGGGCCGGCGATGTCGTTGACGAAGCAGCGGTCGATCTTGATCTTGTCGAAGGGGAAGCGGTGCAGATAGCTCAGCGAGGAGTAGCCGGTGCCGAAATCGTCGAGCGCAATGCGGACGCCGATGGCGCGGAGTTGATGCAGGATCGCAAGCGCGGTGTCGTCGTCGCGGATCAGCACCGCCTCGGTGATCTCGAGCTCGAGCCGGCTCGCCGGCAAATTGGAGGCGGCAAGCGCTGCCATGATCTTCAGCGCCAGCGTGCCGCTCTTGAACTGCACCGGCGAGACGTTGACGGCGAGGCGGATGTCGTCGGGCCAGTTCGCCGCATCCCGGCAGGCGGTCGCCAGCACCCATTCGCCGATCTCGTTGATCAGGCCGGTGTCCTCGGCGATCGGGATGAACTCCGCCGGCGAGACCATGCCGCGCTCGGGATGGCGCCAGCGCACCAGCGCCTCGCAGCCGGTGATGCGGTCGTCCTTCAGGCTGAGGCAGGGCTGGTAATACACCTCGAGGCCGTCTTCGAGCCCACCTTGAGCGATGGTGTGGCGCAGGTCGATCTCGAGCTGCCGCCGCTCGTGGATCTTGGCGTCCATCTCCGACTCGAAAAAGCGATAGGTGCGGCGCCCCGCGGCTTTGGCGGCGTACATCGCCATGTCCGCGTTCTTCAGGATCTGGTCCAGCGCCGTTCCATGTTGCGGCGCCAGCGCGATGCCGATGCTGGCGTCGGTGGCAAGATGATGCCCCATGCAGTCGAACGGCGCCCGGATGGCCTCAAACACCCGCGCGACGAGCTCGCTGACCTGATCCGGTGATGTCACCGCGCTCTGGACGATGGCAAATTCGTCGCCGCCGAGGCGTGCCACGAAGTCCGCCGGCCCCGCACAGCGGTGGAGGCTCTGCGCGACCGACTTCAGGAGCTCGTCGCCGACGAGATGCCCGAGCGCGTCGTTGACGCCCTTGAACTCGTCGATGTCGATGTAGTGCACCGCGAGTTGTTCGCCGCCGGCGACGAGATCGAGTTCCTGACGCAGATGCTCGTGGAACATGGTGCGGTTGGGCAGGTCGGTCAGTGCGTCGTAATGAGCGAGATGGGTGATGCGCTCCTCGATACGCCGGCGCTCCGTGATGTCCTCATGCGTCGCCACCCAGCCGCCATCCGTGAGCGGTTCGTTCACGATCTGGATCGAGCGACCGTCGGAGGTCTCGACCACCATGGAATTGCGCACGTGGACGTCGCGCAGGACCCGTGCGACATACTGGTCCGCATCGCCGGTGAACGAGCCGGTGGCTTTGCGGTGTGCAATGATGTCGTGAAAGCTGCAGCCGGGTCTCACGATTTCGGCCGACAGCCCGTACATCTCGATGTAGCGCTGATTGCAGATCACGAGCTGCTGCGAGGCGTCGAACAGCAGCAGGCCCTGGGTCATGTTGTTGACGGCGCGGTCGAGACGCTGCTTTTCCAGCGTCAGCCGTTCCCGCGAAAGACGATGCTGCTCCAGGAGCTTGCGAACGATCGCGATCAACACGCCCGCGATGGCGAGCGTGGAAGAGGCCGCGACCGAGATCAGGATGCCGATCTGCTCGCGCCAGTCCGTCAGGGCCGTCGCGCGCGTCGTGGTGGCCATCATCAGGATCGGGAAGTGAGGCAGGGCATGTGAGGAAATCAGCCGGTCCTCGCCGTCGACGGGGCTCATGAAGCGGCCGGTAAAATGGTCGAGCCCGAAAACCCTTTGATGCGCGAACGGACCGTTCTTGAAATTCCGTCCCATCAATTCACTGGAATGGGGATAACGGGCGAGCATCGTGCCGTCCCGGTGCAGCATCGAGATCGTCGTGCTTTCGCCGAGCACGGCTGACTCGAAGAATTTTTCGAAGTTTGCCGGCTCGATGCCGCGTCCGACCACACCCATGAATTCGCCGTTCGGTCCGACGACCTTGCGCACGATCAGGATGGTCCATGCGCCGGAGATGCGACTGTAGAGTGGCTCGATCAGGACGTCGGGAGCGTCGGGATCGTACCGGAAGGTCTGGAAATAGGCGCGATCGGCAACGTTCACGTTCGGGGCCGGCCATGCCGCCGACGAATTGATCAAATTGCCTTCGGCATCGATGATATTGACGCCGCCCATGTAGGGCAGTGCCTCGATCTTCGAACGCAGCATCCGGTGGAGGTCCTGGCCGGCGAGGCGCTTGCGATAGTCCGCCGCACTGGTGATGCCGCTTGCGCGGACGTAGTCGACGAAATCCTTCTGGATGACCGCGAAATCCTGCAATTGCTGGTCGAAATGATGGGCCAGCATCAGCACGGTGTTTTCCAGCTCGCGCCCGGAGCTGCGCAGCGCACGTTCGCGGAAATTCTGCGCCATCAGCGTCGCGCCGACGGCGATCGCAGCGATCAACAGCGTGCCGCCCACCACCAGCCAGCGGATCGGTCCGCTGCGCACGAAGGCCTGGTCAAAAAGGCGACTGCTGAATCCCGTCATCATGATCAATCGTTGTCGTGCACACGCCAGGGTCAATCGTGCCCCCGGAAACATCCGTTGGTTTACGGGAACGGAGTGGAGGCGAAGTTAGCAAGCTGGGTTAATGGGCCGTGAAGGGACTCTCGCAAAAGCAATCAATATGCGATCGAGTATGGGCTGATTGCGCTCGCGATCGTCGCCGTGGTGGACGGCCTGGGCAGCAAGCTCAATTCAAAATTCGGGTCGATCAGCGCGTCGTTGAAGTAGCAGCCGCAATCAGACGCGGTAATGGCCGGACTTGCCGCCGAGCTTCTCGACCAGATGGATGCCTTCGATGCGCACGCCGCGCTCCACCGCCTTGATCATGTCGTAGATGGTGAGGCAGGCGACCGAGACCGCGGTGAGCGCTTCCATCTCGACGCCGGTCGGGCCCGTGACCTTCACGCTGGCGCGGACGAGGCAGCCTGGCAGCGTTGCGTCTGGCTCGATCTCGACCGTCACCTTCGACAGCGCGAGCGGATGGCAGAGCGGGATCAGCTCCGCGGTGCGCTTGGCGGCCATGATGCCGGCGATGCGGGCGGTGCCGAGCACGTCGCCCTTCTTGGCGTTGCCGGACACGATCAGGTCAAGCGTCGCCCTGGTCATGACGACGCGTCCTTCCGCGACCGCGAGCCGCTCGCTGGCGGGCTTGTCCGACACGTCAACCATCCGCGCCTCGCCGGAGGCGCCGATATGGGTGAGGGCAGGGCCGGTCTTGGTGTTGGACTGGGTCTTGGACTCGGACTTGGCTGGTTTCGTCGCGGTCGGCTTGCGGGCCATGTCAGCGCGTGCCCGTCGCGCGCGCCGTCGTCTCGCGCGCCAGCAATGTGCGCGTCGCAGCGGTAACATCGGCTTGCCGCATCAGGCTCTCGCCGACCAGGAAGGTCGACATGCCGACGCGCTCGAGCCGGGCGAGATCGGCGGGCGTGAAGATGCCGCTCTCGCCGACCATCAGCCGGTCGCCGGGGATCAGCGGCGCCAATGTTTCGCTGGTCGCAAGCGTGGTTTCGAAGGTGCGCAAATTGCGATTGTTGACGCCGATCATCGGCGAACGCAGCTTCAGCGCGCGGTCAAGCTCGGCGCGGTCGTGGATCTCGATCAGCACGTCCATGCCGTGGGCGATGGCGGCATCCTCGAGCTCCTTGGCCGCGGCATCATCGAGCGCCGCCATGATGATCAGGATGCAGTCGGCGCCGTGCGCGCGGGCCTCCGCCACCTGATAGATGTCGAACATGAAATCCTTGCGCAGCACCGGCAGTGACGTTGCCGCGCGGGCCGCCACCATGAAGTCGAGATGGCCCTGGAACGAGGGCGTGTCCGTCAGCACGGACAGGCAGGCAGCGCCGCCGGCCTCATAGGCCCTGGCCAACAGCGGCGGATCGAAATCGGCGCGGATCAGGCCCTTTGACGGCGACGCCTTCTTGACCTCCGCGATCAGCGCGTAGTCGCCATTGGCGTGCTTGGCCTTGATCGCGCGCAGGAAGCCGCGCGGTGCTGCTTGCGCCTTGGCCTTCGCCTCTACCGCCGACAGCGGCTGCGCGCGCTTGGCCGCAGCGATTTCTTCGCGCTTGTAGGCTTCGATCTTGGTCAAGATGTCCGACATGTCAGGCTCAGCCGTTCGAGACCGCGATCAAATGTTTCAGCCGCGCGCGCGCCGCGCCGCTGTCGAGTGATTTTGCGCCGATCACGACACCTTCCTTGAGATCCCCGGCACGCCCCGCCACGACCAATGCGGCAGCGGCGTTGATCAGCGCGACGTCACGGTAGGGGCTCGGTTTGCCGTCGAGCACGCCCTGCAAGGCGATAGCGTTGGCGTCGGCGTCGCCGCCTTTGAGTGCACCGGCCTCGCAGCGCGGCAGGCCCGCGTCCTCCGGCGTCACCTCGAAATTCCGGATCTCGCCATTGTGGAGCGCGGAGACGAAGGTCGGGCCGGTGAGGGTGATTTCGTCGAGGCCGTCTGAACCGTGCACGACCCAGGCGGATTCAGAGCCGAGGTTCTTGAGCACTTGCGCCAGCGGCTGCACCCATTGCCGGGAGAACACGCCGACCATCTGCCGCTTCACACCGGCCGGATTGGACAACGGACCGAGCAGGTTGAAGATCGTGCGTGTCGCAAGCTCCACCCGTGTCGGGCCGACGTTCTTCATGGCGGGATGATGGGCGGGCGCGAACATGAAGCCGATGCCGCATTCGCGTATGCAGCGGCCGACCTGCTCCGGCCTCAGATCGATCTTCACCCCGAGCGAAGCCAGCACGTCGGCAGCGCCCGAACGCGACGATAGCGCGCGGTTGCCGTGCTTGGCCACCGGCAGACCGGCGCCCGAAACGATGAAGGAGGCACAGGTCGAGACATTGACCGAGCCGGAGCCGTCGCCGCCGGTGCCGACAATGTCGACGGCGTCCGCGGGCGCATCGACCGTGAGCATCTTGGAGCGCATGGCCGAGACCGCGCCGGTGATCTCGTCCACGGTCTCGCCGCGTACCCGCAACGCCATCAGCAGGCCGCCCATTTGCGAGGGCGTAGCCTCGCCGGACATCACGGCGTCGAAGGCGGAAGCCGCTTCGTCACGCGACAGGCTGGCGCCGGTCGCCACTTTTCCAATGATCGATTTCAGGTCGTCCATCGCGTGCTTTCAACTCACTGGTTCGCGCCGGTCACCTGCGCGAAGGCGGCCTGATTAATCGTGGTCCCGATGTCGGTTTCAAGCTTGTTGACGTAGGACGCGACCTGCTCCTCGGTCTGCGCGCGGTCGAGACTGTCCTTCAGCTTCTTGACCGCATCGGAAGCGGCATCGACGGTGGGATCGATGATCTCGGTAACGCGGAACACGATCACCTCGGTGCCGCCGGTCACTGCCGTCTGCCCGACGCCGTCCTTGGCGACGCGGAAGGCGGCCGACACGATGGCCGCGGGCACGCTGGCGGGCGAGTCGTCCCGCTTGAAGCCGGTGGCGGTCTCGACCTTGGCGCCGATCGCGGCTGCTTCGTCGGCGAGCTTGCCGCCAGATTCGAGCTTCTGCACCATCTCGGTCGCCTTGGCCTTCAGCTTGGTCGCGATCTGGTCCTGGCGCCAGCGCACCTCGACCTGGTCGCGAACCTCGTCGAGATTGCGGTCGCGCGAGGGCGTGATGGCAAGCACGTCGTACCAGACATAGCCGCCCTTGAACGAGATCGAGTCATTGTCGACGCCGACATCGGTGTTAAAGGCCTGCGACACCACGTCGAGGCCCTGCGGAATGCCGGAGACCGGCTGGCCGCTCGGCGCTCGGCCGGAACGGTCGACGGCGTCGATGGTCAAGGCGGTGAGGCCGAGCTTCTGCGCCGCGTCGATCACGCTGGCACCGCCGCCGCGCTCGTCTTCCAACTTGTCGCGGAGATCGGCGACCTTGACGCGCGCACGCTCGGTGGCGATCTCGCGCTTGATGTCGGCGGCAACGCTCGCGTAGTTCGCCTCAGTGCCCGGCTCGATCTTTTCGACCTTGACGATCGACGTGCCGAGACGGCCCTGGATCGGCTGGCTGATTTCACCGGCGGGAAGCGCGAAGACAGCGTCTCCAACGGCGGGATCGAGCGAGGATTTGGTCACGAGCCCGAGATCGACGTCAGACGCGCTCAGTCCGCGCTCCTTGCCGAGGTCCTCGAACGACGTCCCGCTGGTGAGCCGCTCGCGTGCGGCCTGTGCCTCGGCGGCGTTGGGGAATACGATCTGCTGGATCTGGCGCTTCTCCGGCGTGCCGAGCCGGTCCTTGCGCTGGTCGAATGCTTTCTTGGCGTCCTCGTCCGACACCTCGCTCCACTTGCCGATCTCCTCCGGCGAGACCACGACGAACGCGATCTTGCGATATTCGGGCGCGCGGAACTGGACCTTGTGATCCTCGAAATAGGCGGCGAGCGCCTCCGGCGATGGCGCGTCGATGGTGCCTGCCTGGGCTGCGTCGAGCCTGACGAATTCAATGGCGCGCTGCTCGTTCTGGAAGCGCGTCAGCACGTCGAGCATCGCCTTCGGCGGCTCGAGGCCGGCACCGATCGTGCCGGTGATCTGCCGACGCAGTGAGACCTTGCGCTGCTCCGAAACGTAGCGCTGCTCGGTATAGCCGAAATTGCGGATCACGGACTGAAAGCGGTTCGAATCGAAGTTGCCGCCGACGCCCTTGAAGTTCGGGTCGTTCATGATGAGCTGGCGGATCTGGTCGTCGGACTGGCCGAGCCCGAGCCGGCGCGCCTCTTCGTCGAGGGCGGCTTCCGCGATCGTCTGCTGGAGCACCTGACGGTCGAGGCCGAAGGCGCGCGCCTGCTCAGGCGACAGCGGCCGGCCGAACTGGCGGCTGATCTGCTGGAGGCGATCAGTGTAAATCTGGCGGAACTCGTTCAACGAAATCTCGGTGCCGCCGACCTTGGCCACGGTGGATTGCCCAAAACCCTTGAAGATGTCGGCAATGCCCCAAACGCCGAAACTGATGATCAGCACGCCCATCACAATGGCCATAATGGTCTTGCCGAGCCAGTTTGATGAGGCCTTGCGCATTCCTCGAAGCATTTGGTCCAACTTGTTTGGCAGGAGGGGAACGGGAGCGCGTCTTAATGCAGATTCCGCAAAAGCGCGTCACCAAATTGATCAATCATCATAAAGTGGTGGCTTTCCCCCCGCAACCTCGGGTCTAGCGGGCTTTCGATCCCTGCGGTTAAAAGCCCCTGGTCTCTGGAACTGCCACGGGACCTCTGCTAGCGCATGAACAAACCAAATTTTGCTGGAATTTGACATGACCGATGCCATCCGCCCCCTGATCGCCGGCAACTGGAAAATGAACGGCCTCAAGGCCTCGACTGCCGAATTCGACGCCATGCTCAATGGCGCGGCAGAGGTGGCCGGCAAAGCCGAGCTGCTGGTTTGCCCGCCGGCGACCCTGATCGCTGCCTTTGCCGAGAAGGCACGCGGCAAGAAGGTCGCGGTGGGGGCCCAGGATTGCCACCCCAAAGCCTCGGGCGCCCATACCGGCGACATCGCCGCCGAAATGCTAGCGGATTCGGGTGCGACCGCCGTCATCGTCGGCCATTCCGAGCGCCGCGCCGACCATGGCGAGGGCGATGCCCTGATCCGGCAGAAGGCTGAGGCCGCCTGGCGCGCCGGGGTGACGGCGATCGTCTGTATCGGAGAGACGCAGGGCCAGCGCGATGCGGGCCAGACCCTGGATATCCTGCGCGGCCAGCTCACCGGCTCGCTGCCGGATGGCTCGACCTCCGCCAATCTGGTCGTGGCCTATGAGCCGGTCTGGGCGATCGGCACCGGCCTGACCCCGACGTCTCGGGATGTCGAGCAGATTCATGGCTTTATCCGGGAATTCCTGACCTCCAGGTTCAAGGCCGACGGCGCCGGGATGCGCATTCTCTATGGCGGCTCGGTCAAGCCCTCGAACGCGGCCGAGCTGATGGCCGTGAAGAACGTCAATGGCGCGCTGGTCGGCGGGGCCAGTCTGAAGGCGGCCGATTTCCTTGCGATTGCGCAGGGCTGCCCTAATTAGGCAGGGCCGTCCCTGGCTGGTTCAAACCACTGGTCCGGGGCTGATCGGGGGTGGCAATGCCCCGTCCGATCGTGTAACACCGCGCAACTTCAGGAAAACCCCGCGAAGCACGATTGGCCGCCGTCTCGGCGCTGTCGGCTTGTGACGGAAGGACACTATGCAGACCGTTGTCATCGTCATTCACCTCATGATCGTCACCGTTATGATCGGCGCCGTCCTGCTCCAGAAGTCGGAAGGCGGGGGCCTCGGCATGGGAGGCGGCGCAGGCTTCATGTCGAGCCGCGGCACGGCGAACCTTCTGACGCGGACCACCGCGATTCTGGCCGTCGGCTTCTTCCTCACCAGCCTGTTCCTGTCCTGGTATGCCGGCTACGACCGCAAGCCGTCGTCGATCATCGGTGCGCCGGCGTCGCAGACACAGCCGGCCGGGGGCGGACCGATCGCGCCGCCGACCTCGGGTGGCATCCTGGATTCGCTGAAGAAGGCCGACGAGCAGCAGCAGGCTCCGGCACCGAGCGGCCCGCAGGTACCGCGTTCGCAATAAAACAGGGGGGCCATGCAGGGCGGCTTCTACCGTCCTGGATCAACAATCCCTATCAAGGCTCTGTCACCACTTTCAGTTCTGGCTCACCCACAGCCCCGCAAAATGTTTGGGGCGGAATACGAATCGCTTTGGCGAATCGAATTCGAGGGATTAGAGGTTAAGCCCCATGGCGCGGTACATATTCATCACCGGCGGCGTGGTTTCTTCGCTCGGCAAGGGTCTGGCTTCAGCGGCACTCGGTGCCCTGTTGCAAGCTCGGGGCTACAAGGTCCGCCTCCGCAAGCTTGACCCCTATCTCAATCTCGATCCCGGAACGATGTCGCCGTATCAGCACGGCGAAGTGTTCGTGACCGATGACGGCGCGGAGACCGACCTCGATCTCGGTCACTATGAGCGCTTCACCGGGCGGCCGGCGACCAAGGCCGACAACATCACGACCGGGCGCATTTATCAGGACATCATCTCCAAGGAGCGGCGCGGCGATTATCTCGGCGCGACCATCCAGGTGGTTCCGCATGTCACCAACGCCATCAAGGATTTCGTCCTCGACGGCAACGACGATTACGACTTCGTGCTGGTCGAGATCGGTGGCACCGTCGGCGACATCGAGGGCCTGCCGTTCTTCGAGGCGATCCGCCAGCTCAAGAACGAGTTGCCGCGCGATCACGCCATCTACATTCATTTGACGCTGCTGCCTTACATCCCGAGCGCCGGTGAGCTGAAGACAAAGCCGACGCAGCACTCCGTCAAGGAGCTGCGCTCGATCGGCATCCAGCCGGACATCCTGCTCTGCCGTACCGATCGCGAGATCCCGAAGGAGGAACGGCGCAAGCTCGGGCTGTTCTGTAACGTGCGCGAGAGCGCCGTCATCGAGGCGCGCGACGCCGACAGCATCTACGCTGTCCCTCAGGCTTACCATGCGGCAGGCCTCGACGACGAAGTGCTTGCCGCCTTCGGCATCGGCTCGCGGATTCCGCCGGAGCTGCGGAGCTGGCAGCAGATCAACGAGCGCATCCGCAATCCCGAGGGCAACGTCACCATCGCCATCGTCGGTAAGTATACCGGCATGAAGGATGCGTATAAGTCGCTGATCGAGGCGCTCTCCCATGGCGGCATCGCCAACAAGGTGAAGGTCAATCTCGACTGGATCGAAAGCGAGATCTTCGAGAAGGAAGATCCCGCGCCGTTCCTCGAGCACGTCAACGGCATTCTGGTGCCCGGCGGCTTCGGCCAGCGCGGCGCCGAAGGCAAGATCCGCGCGGCGCAGTTCGCGCGCGAGCGCGACGTGCCGTATTTCGGCATCTGCTTCGGCATGCAGATGGCGGTGATCGAGGCAGCTCGGAATCTCGTCGGGATCGAGGAGGCCAACTCCACCGAGTTCGGCCCGACCAAGGAGCCCTTGGTCGGCCTGATGACGGAATGGCTGCGCGGCAACGAGCTCGAGAAGCGCACCAACGCCGGCGATCTCGGCGGCACGATGCGCTTGGGCGCCTATCCCGCGGCGCTCAATCGCGGCAGCCGCGTTTCGGAAGTCTATGGCGGCGCGACCGAGATTTCCGAGCGCCACCGCCATCGCTACGAGGTCAACACCGCCTATAAGGATCGCCTCGAGCAGCACGGGCTGAAATTCTCGGGCCTGTCGCCCGACGGCGTGCTGCCGGAGATCGTCGAGTACGAGGATCACCCCTGGTTCATCGGCGTCCAGTTCCATCCGGAACTGAAGTCGCGACCGTTCGAGCCGCATCCGCTGTTCGCGTCGTTCATTCGCGCGGCAATGGTTCAGAGCCGCCTGGTGTAATCGCTCAGCGCGTGGCGGTGCAGTCACCTGCAAGATGCATCGGCTCCGGCGCGGCCGGCATTGACGTATCAGGCGCAAGCGATCCCGTGACGAGCTTCATCTGCGGCCGTCGCGTCAGCTTGTAGACGGCGGCCGGCGGCACGTTCAGCAGGGCACGATCCACCAGCTTTGCGCGCAAGCCCAGCCGGTCGAGCACGGGCCGCGGGATCGGACAACTCATGCCGTAGGTGAACTGGTAGAAGGCGCCGCCGGGGCGGACATGACTGAACGCGCCACCGACGATCGAGACCACCTTGCGCGTCGACATGTTGAGCAGCGGCAGGCCGCTCACGACCGCGCCGACGGGCGCGCCGTCATAGAGGCGCTCCGTTGCGAGCCGCCCTGCATCCATCCACAAGACGCGCGCGTTCGGAAAACGCATCTGGAGCACCTTCATGAAGTCGGAGCCGTATTCGATCAGCGTGAGGTCCTGCTGGCGCACGCCGCGTTTGAGCAGCTTGTAGGTGAACGCGCCGGTGCCGGGGCCGAGCTCGAGAACAGGGCCGGTCGATGCGGTGATCTCGCGGGTGATGAGATCGGCCAGCGCCGCGCCTGACGGCGCGATCGCGCCGACGCGGCGCGGGGCTGACATCCATGACAGGAAGAACGAGAGGAATTCGTTGAGCATGCGCACTCCGGCATCTTGGTTGCGCCTCGCAGGTCAGAGGTGAGGCGGCCGAACAATCGCTTGAGTGCATTGCGACAGCATTGCGTGCCGCCTGTCGATTGCGTCAATTCTCCCGGACGGGCGGCAGTGACATCCTGAAGCACGCGCCGCCGATCGCCGTGTCCGCGACCGAGATGTGGCCGCCATGCAGGAGCACGATCTCGCGCACCATGTTGAGACCGAGGCCGGCACCGCGATCCAGCGGTGTCAGCCGGTAGAACGGTTCGAATATCTGTTCGCGCTGATCGGCCGGAATGCCGGCGCCTTCGTCCGTGACCTCGATGCTCGCGGGCCTGCTGACACGAATGCCTATGGTGCCGCGGCGCGGGCCGTGCTGGATCGCATTCTGCACAAGGTTGGTCAGCGCGCGCTCCAGCGCCGCCGCATCGCCGATCGTTTCGACCGGCGTGGAGGGGGCGTCGAGCGCCAACTCGTAGCCGGCGGCAATGGCCAGCGGCGCAAGATCTGCGGCCGCGCTTTGCGCGATTGCGACGAGGTCAACGCGCGTGAAGGGATGGCCGCAGCGGTCGAGCCTTTGAATGTCCAGCAGCTGCTCGGCAAGCGTTGCCAGCCGCGCGGAATCCTCCAGCAACCGGGTCTTGTCCGGCCCCGCTGGAAGCGACTCCAGCCGCGTGTTCAGGATCGCGATCGGTGTGCGCAACTCGTGTGCGGCATCGGCGACGAAGCGCTTGTGGCGGGCATAGCCCTGGTCTAGCCGCGCCAGCGCGTCGTTGACCGCGGTCACGAGCGGCACGACTTCCAGCGGAATCCGGTCCAGCGACAGCCGCGCGCCGCGTTGATGGATGTCGATGCGCCGCGCCTGGTCCGCCGTCGCATCGAGCGCCTCGAAGGCGCGCCGCACGATCATCGGCGTGGCGATGAACGTCGCCGTTCCCATGAGGAGCAGGCCAGGCAGGGCGATGCCGAGCAGTGCAAGCGATGTCATGATCAACGCCTTGGCGCCCGTGAGCTTGCCTTGCGTCGCCGTGATGATTTGCACATTGCCGGCGTCGGTATCGACCCGCTTCAGCCGCGCCGGGGGCTTGCGCGGATCGTCCTCGAACAGCTGCCAGCCGAGCCGGGCCTGGCTGATCTGGTCGAGGCCGCTGCCGATGGCGGCGAATTCGGCCGGCACGGCGCCTTCGCTTAGCGAATGTCCCTGCCTGTCGCGGACCAGGAACCAGAGATCGGGGGTCTCGCTGCGCAATTGTTTCAGCTCGGTCGTCGGCCGCAGGACCAGGTCGCCTTGCGCGTCGCGTCCGAGCGCGCGCTGGACGATATCGATCACGCGATCTTCGTCGCGCCCGGCGATCACGAATCCCGACGCGCTCAATGCCCCGACGACGACGGCAACGAGCGCCGTGAGCAGCACCGCCTGGAGCGACAGCAGGCGCCAGCTCAGCCGCGAGCGCAGGCAATAGGGTTCGTGGTGCTTGCTCATAGCAGCTTCTTCAAGAGATAGCCGACGCCGCGGATGCCGTGGATCTCCACGCGCGCATCGGCTTCCGAGAGTTTGCGGCGCAGGCGCGACACGTGCGTATCGAGCGCATTCGACTGGATCTCGTCGTCGAAACTGTAGACGGCTTCTTCCAGCGCGGAGCGCAGCACGGTCCGGCCCATGCGGCGGACCAGGGCTTCCAGCACGAGGAGCTCGCGTCGCGGCAGCTCGAGCGGAGCCCCGTCGATGCTTGCCTCGCGATGGCCGAAATCGAAGGCGAGGCGGCCGGCGTGCATGATGTCGGGATGCAGCCCGGCGGGCCGGCGCAGCACGGCGCGCAGCCGCGCCAGCAATTCCTCTACCGCAAACGGCTTTGACAGATAATCATCCGCCCCGCAGTCCAGTCCGCGACCCGGTCGGCGAGTTCGCCGCGCGCCGTCAACACGATGATCGGCACGCCGTCGGCGCGCGCCCGCAGTTTCGGGATCAGGGTGAGACCGTCGCCATCGGGAAGCTGGCGATCGAGCAGGACGGCGGCGTGGACGTCGGCAGAAATGGCCTCTTCCGCCTCCGCGAGCGTGGGGGCGTGGTCCACCACCATGTCGTAGCGCTTCAGCGCCGACGCCAGCGCGTCGGCCATTTCGACCTCGTCCTCGACGAGCAAAATCCGCATGATCCGCACCTCAACCTCAATCGCGCCATTCTAGCGGCCGTATCATTGCGGCAGCATTGCGGGAACCCGCTCTCGATGAAGCGGCTTGAGCGGGCTCTAGCCATGCACGGAACGCTACCGGGGCGGCTGAGCGGGCCTCAAGACACCGTCGGGGCCGGCCGTTATAACCGCCGGACCTGATCAGGGAGGAATATGAATGATCTACGAAATGCGCATCTATCGCTGCGTGCCCGGCCGCCTGCCGGCACTGCTCAAGCGGTTCGAGACCGTCACGCTGAAGGTGTGGGAAAAGCACGGCATCAAGCAGGCCGGGTTCTTCACGACCCTGATCGGTGAATCCAACCAGGAGCTGACCTATTTCCTGGCCTGGGAGTCGCTCGCCGAGCGCGAGAAGAAGTGGGCCGCCTTCATGACCGATCCGGACTGGATGAAGGGGCGCGCCGAGAGCGAGGCGGACGGCCAGATCGTCGGCAACATCGTCAGCCAGATCCTGGCGCCGACCGCCTTCTCGGCGGTGAAGTAGAGGCGGCCGGCGCGAGGGCGTCGCGGAGAGCCTGGGCGCAACCCTGATATTCTGGGAGCCCAGGCCGAATGGGGTTGATCCGCCCTTCATCGCGGCTATGGTCGCGCCGGAACGAGGGATTTGCCTTGAGCTCTTCGACGTCAGCGGCGCCGGTCGTCACCATTGGCAAGGTCAAATTCGGCAATGATCTGCCGATCTCGATCATTGCCGGGCCGTGTCAGCTCGAAAGCCGCCAGCATGCGCTGGAGGTGGCCTCCGCGCTGAAGGAGATCGCCGCGCGGCTGCAGATCGGCCTCGTCTACAAGACCTCATTCGACAAGGCCAATCGCACCAGCGCGTCGGCCGCGCGTGGCCTCGGACTTGCACAATCGCTGCCGATCTTCGCCGAAATCCGATCGTCGCTCGGCCTGCCGGTCCTGACCGACGTGCATGACGCCGGGCAGTGTGCCGAGGTGGCGCAGGCGGTGGACGTGTTGCAGATTCCCGCCTTCCTATGTCGCCAGACCGATCTGCTGCTGGCGGCGGCCGCAACCGGCAAGGTCGTCAACGTCAAGAAGGGTCAGTTTCTTGCGCCCTGGGACATGGCCAACGTCGTGTCCAAGATCACGAGCGCGAACAATCCCAACGTGCTCGTCACCGAACGCGGCGCGTCCTTCGGCTACAACACCCTGGTCTCCGACATGCGCGCGCTGCCGATCCTGGCGCGCACCACCGGCGCCCCCGTGATCTTCGACGCGACTCATTCGGTGCAACAGCCGGGCGGGAAGGGGACGTCTTCCGGAGGCGAGCGCGAATTCGTGCCGGTGCTCGCACGCGCAGCCGTCGCCGTCGGTGTTGCCGGTATCTTCATTGAGACCCATCCCGATCCTGACAGCGCGCCGTCCGACGGACCCAACATGGTGCCGCTGCGCGAGTTCGAAGGGCTGATCCGAAGGCTGATGGCGTTCGACGCGCTCGCCAAGGATTCGACCAAAGCCGACCCGCGCTGATGCAGCAAGGCGAGGCGCGGGCGCACGATCACGGCCTGCCGGCCGCGCTTTACGTCATCTCCGGTGCAAGCTTCGCCGCGGCGCTCTCCGCGCGCGCGCTCGATCCGGTGCTGCCGCACGTCGCGGAGGACTTTGGCGTCAGCATCGCGACCGCTGCCGGTTTTGCCGCGGTGTTCGCCTTCACCTTCTCGATCATCCAGCCGATCGTCGGCGCCGCCGCCGATCTGTTCGGCAAGACGCGGCTGATGATCGGCTGCCTCGCGCTGCTCGGCCTTGCCAACATCCTGGGGGCGCTCTCGAGCTCATTCTCGGTTCTGTTCGCGACCCGTATCCTCGCCGGTATCGGCTCCGGCGGCGTGTTTCCGGTGGCGCTCAGCCTGACCAGCGATCTCGTCGGTCCGGAGAAGCGCCAGGTCGCGATCAGCCGCACGCTCGCCGGCGCGATGGCGGGCAATCTCCTCGGCGCCTCGGCCTCCGGCCTGATCGGCGATTTCCTCGGCTGGCGCGGCGTGCTGGCGGTGCTCGGCGCGCTGGTGATCGTTGCCTCGATCGCGGTCGCCGCCGGTTTTCGTGGCGCCAAGGTCAAGCATCCGCCGAAGACGAGCCTGTCGGCGCTGAAGGCGGGCTATCGCACCATCTTCACCAACCCGAACGCCTATGTCTGTTATGCGGCGGTGTTCATCGAAGGCTGCTGCGTGCTCGGCCTGTTTCCCTACATCGCTTCGTTCCTGTTCGAGCTCGGTCAGACCTCGCTCTCGATCGCGGGCATCGTCATCGCGGGCTTTGCGGTCGGCGGCTTGTTCTACACGCTGACGGTGTCGCGCCTGCTGCCATGGCTGGGCATGAAGGGAATGATGATCGCGGGCATGACGCTGGTGGCTTCGCAGCTCGTTGCCGTCGGCTTCGGCCTGCGCTGGGAAGTGCAGGCGTTCAATCTCATCGTGATGGGATGGGGCTTCTACATCGCCCATGGCTGCCTTCAGATGTTTGCCAGCGAACTCTCGGTCGAGGCGCGCGCAACCGCGTTGTCGCTGCATTCGTTCTTCTTCTTCATGGGGCAGACGGTGGGGCCGCTCGCCTATGGACTTGGCCTCCAGCATGGCGGCAAGATGCCGACCCTGTTCGCGAGCGCCGCGATCATGGTCGCGCTGGGCTTCGCCTGTGCGCGGCTGTTGAAACAGCGGGCGCCATCGGATGCAGTCGCCTAAAAGATGTCTAGCGCCTGACGCGGCGTATCGTCATTTAGAACCTCCTTTCCTCAGTTTATGCTTCATCTGGGAAAGCATCTTGGGGCCCCCCGCCGATAGTCTCTCGGCAATCGCACCAAGATCCGGATCAGCATTACGATATTTGCTGCCCCATAAGCCAAGCTCGGCGAGGACAGGCAGCAGATCAATGCCCGCCTCCGTAAGGCGATAAATCGCCTTCAGTTTATGCGTGGGGTCGTCATGACGGGTAAGCACGCCGCCTTCTTGCAGCGTTTGAAGCCGCTCCGCAAGCGTCCGCGATGATATCGATTCATCGGACTGCAGAAATTCCCGGAAGTGCTGTTTCCCCGCGAAAACGATGTCACGCACAATCAGCAGCGTCCAGCGATCGCCGAGCAACTCCAGCGACAGACTGATTGGGCAACCTGATCGCTGTCTTCCCGACATCCGTAGTTCTCTTTGTAAATCGATTTACTATTGACATCATTCGAGGCTGACGTCAATGCTTCCAAATGTAAACCAATCATAAAGTCTCAATGCTGGAGGAGTGGTGGAAAATGCCCGCAGATATCCATCAGGTTGCAAGCGGCGGCTTTTACATATTTCAGAAGGTGACAGAGCTCCCGGGCAGGAAACTGCGCAAAGACGTGACTTATCGATCTGTCCCGCTCGATGACGCCCGCAGCAGCATGATCGCAAACGGGATATCAGCCAGCTTCACGGAAGCGTTGATCGAAACCCCAGCGAGCTTCAATCGCCAAGAGCGATGGGCACTCGACACGCCAGCTTCAGAAAACACAACTCGAACGACCTTCAAACAATGGGCTGCTGAATCGTTCGCAGCTTCGATCCTTGCATGATTCGAGAGAATAGACCGATGCGAAAACTTATCCTTCAGATGCAGGTGTCAGCCGATGGCTTTGTCGGCTCCTACGGAACGGTAAATTGGCAGCTATGGGGTTGGGGTGACAACAACTTTTGGGATGATGAACTGAAGCGCGATTTCAATGCACACTTCGAGCGCATCGACACGATTCTTCTCAGTCGGAAGATGCTGAATCAAGGGTATCTACGGCATTGGGAGAACGCAGCGAACCGCTACCCAACTGAGCCATTCTACGCGTTCGCTAAGCGTATCACAGAAATGAGCAAAATGGTTCCGACGAATAAGCCAACGGAGCCGGCGTGGGAACGAACCACGCTTGTCAGCGGAGATTTGCACGAGGTGGTCGGCGCCTTAAAGAGCCAACGAGGGCGCGACATTGGCGTGTTCGGTGGCGCGGGGTTTGCCGCGGCGCTGATCGAACAAGGTCTCGTTGACGAGTTTCAATTCTACGTCAACCCGGCGGTATTGGGTGACGGCGTCAGGATCTTCGCGGCGTCGGGGTTCAGGAAGCTAAAATTACTCGAGGCAAAGGCTTATTCGAGCGGCATGGTTGTTAGCCGCTATACCTCGTCCCCCGAGCGAGCAAATCTTCGCGGTCGAGACCGAACGCGGTGAGTCAGAAACGGTCTCTTCAAGCTCAGCCCCGGCCGCGATAGGGCGCGACGCCCTGCTCGGGCACCCACAATCCCTTCGGCGCGCGGCCCGTCTGCCAGAACACGTCGATTGGAATGCCGCCGCGCGGATACCAATAGCCCCCGATGCGCAGGAACTTCGGCTTGATCTCGCTCGCGATGCGCTTGCCGATCATCACGGTGCAGTCCTCGTGGAAGGCGCCGTGATTGCGGAAGCTGGCGATGTAGAGCTTGAGCGACTTCGATTCCAGCAACCATTGGCCGGGGGCGTAGTCGATCATCAGATGTGCGAAATCCGGTTGTCCCGTGACCGGGCAGAGCGAGGTGAATTCCGGCACGGTGAAGCGTACCAGATAGTCCGTGCCCTTTTGCGGGTTCGGCACGCGGTCGAGCTGCGCTTCTTCCGGTGTGTGCGGCCATTCGACCGCGCGGCCCAGCTGAAGGGATTTCTTCGCCATTGTCGTCACATCCTGTTCCGCGTGCCGGGATGGACGCAAATGCCGCTGTCGTCAACCGGCGGCGACCGTCTGGATCATGACGATCCGGTCGTTGCCGGATTCGCAGCCCCAGAGCTCGCCCGGCCTCCCGTCGAGCTGGCGCACATTGGCGTTAGCCTTGTCGCTGGCGAACACGTTGAAGCGCTCGGTGGCGGGATCGAAGCGGACGATGGCGTTGGCGGAGAAATCGGTCAGCCAGACTTTGTCCTTGTCATCGACATAGACCGCGTAGGTGCGGGGACGCTCGCCGGGCAGCTTCCAGGTATTCCAAGAGTCTTCCGCGGGATCGTGCACCGAGACGTGGCCACTGTTCCACTCGCTGACCCAGATCCGGCTTTTCGAATCCGACCAGACCCGTCGCGAACCCTGGCTCGGCGTCGGCGGCTCGACCACACTGGCGCTGCCCGTCGCCGGATCGATCCTGGCAATATAGCTGCCGGCAAGCGAGGCATACCAGACGTCGCCCTTGGGCGTGACGGTGATTCCGTAGGGGCCGACGCCCTTGGGCGCCCTGAACACGTCCATCCCGCCCGCGTTCGGCTTGAGGCGGCCGTAATAGCCGGACTGGCCGGTGAACCAATAGGTGCCGTCCTTGTCGAACACGCCGGTGTTGAGATTGGCGTAGGCGAACTTCTCGGGCAGGCGGAACAGGGTGACCTTGAGGTCGGAAGGATCGACGCGGGCGATCGCATTCTGGCCGCCCTCGGTGATCCAGGGCGCGCCGTCGGGGCCGATGGTCACGCCGTGCGGGGCGGCGCCCTGGCCGAGGCTGACCGTCTTATGGCTGCCATCCTTCGGATCGAGCCTGCCGAGCAGGCCCTTGCCCTGGGCCGTAAACCAGACCGTGCCATCGGGAGCGGGAGCGAGGTCGTGCAGACCGATGCCGGAGCTAATGGGGTAGTATTTTGTCCGGAACGGGCCTTCCTGCGCAAAACTCGGGCGGGTCGCGAGGAGGGCGATGCTCGAGGCAAGAAACTGGCGGCGATTCATGGCGTTACCCCGACTGTTTCAGATTGAGGTTTTGCGCGCAGACCAGATGCGGTCAACCTTAGTCCGAGCCGCTTCACGCGTCAGTCGAAGCCCACCCTCCAAGCGTTCACATTTGCTTGCGGTCCGTGTAAGACCCGCGGCACCGATCAGCTCTAACGAACGGAAGTGCACATCATGACCGCCATCATCGACATCATCGGCCGCGAAATTCTCGATAGCCGTGGCAATCCCACCGTCGAGGTCGACGTCGTGCTGGAAGATGGCGCGCTTGGCCGTGCTGCCGTGCCGTCCGGCGCCTCCACCGGCGCCCATGAGGCGGTGGAACTACGCGACGGTGACAAGACTCGCTATCTCGGCAAGGGCGTCACCAAGGCGGTCGGCGCCGTCAACGGCGAAATCTTCGAGGCCCTGAGCGGCCTCGATGTCGAGCAGCAGGCCCAGCTCGACCAGATCATGATCGACCTCGACGGTACGCCGAACAAGAGCCGGCTGGGCGCCAACGCCATCCTCGGCGTGTCGCTCGCCTGCGCCAAGGCGGCCGCGAACTCGCTCGACATGCCGCTCTATCGTTACGTTGGCGGCACCTCGGCGCGGCTGCTGCCGGTGCCGATGATGAACATCATCAATGGCGGCATGCACGCCGACAATCCGATCGACTTCCAGGAGTTCATGATCCTACCGGTTGGCGCGTCCTCCTTTGCCGAGGGCTTGCGCTATGGCGCGGAGGTCTTCCACACCCTGAAGTCCGAATTGAAGAAGGCCGGTCACAACACCAATGTCGGCGATGAGGGCGGCTTTGCCCCGAACCTGCCGTCGGCGGACGCCGCGCTCGAATTCGTCATGAACGCGATCGGCAAGGCCGGCTACAAGGCGGGCTCCGACATCGTCATTGGCCTCGACTGCGCCTCGACCGAGTTCTTCAAGGACGGCAAATACGTCTACGAGGGCGAGGGCAAGACCCGCTCGATCTCCGAGCAGGCCAAGTACCTTGCTGATCTCGTCTCGCGCTATCCGATCGTGACCATCGAGGACGGCATGTCGGAAGACGACATGGACGGCTGGAAGGAGCTGACCGACCTCGTCGGCAAGAAGTGCCAGCTCGTCGGTGACGATCTCTTCGTCACCAACGTCAAGCGCCTCGCCGAAGGCATCAAGGCCGGACGGGCCAATTCGATCCTGATCAAGGTCAACCAGATCGGCACGCTGACCGAGACGCTCGCCGCCGTCGAGATGGCGCACAAGGCCGGCTACACCTCGGTGATGTCGCACCGCTCCGGCGAGACCGAGGATTCTACCATCGCCGACCTCGCGGTCGCCACCAATTGCGGTCAGATCAAGACCGGCTCCCTTGCGCGCTCCGATCGCACCGCCAAATACAACCAGCTCCTGCGCATCGAGCAGCAGCTCGGCAAGCAGGCGCTCTACGGCGGCAAGGCGGCACTGAAGGCGCTGGCATAAGCCAGCGGTCGGACAAGAACAGGGGAGGATCGACATGAGCGACGGCAAGAACGGCCTGCAACTGCGTTCGCTGATCAAGAAGAGCGGTGAGCTCGAAATCTCGCTGCTCGACGTGCCGACCCCCGAACCCGCCGCGGACGAGGTTGTCGTCCGCGTCGAGGCCGCGCCGATCAACCCGTCCGACCTCGGGCTCTTGATCGGCGCGGCCGACATGAGCACGGCAAAGGCTTCGGGCACCAAAGAAGCTCCCGTCATCACCGCGAAAGTGCCGGAAGGCGCGATGCGGGCGATGGCAGGCCGGCTCGACGAATCCATGCCGGGCGGTAACGAAGGCGCGGGAGTCGTGATCAGGACCGGCTCCTCGGATGCCGCGAAGGCGCTGATGGGCAAGACCGTCGCCATGATCGGCGGCGCGATGTACACGCAGTATCGCACGTTGAAAGTGCGCGAGTGCCTGCCGCTGCCGGAAGGCACCACGCCGGCCGAAGGAGCCTCCTGCTTCGTCAATCCGCTGACCGCGCTCGGCATGACCGAGACCATGCGGCGCGAGGGTCACAAGGCGCTGGTGCACACTGCGGCCGCATCCAATCTCGGGCAGATGCTGAACAAGATCTGCATCAAGGACGGCATCCCGCTGGTCAACATTGTGCGCAGCAAGGAGCAGGCCGACATCCTGCACAAGATCGGCGCCAAATATGTCGTCGATTCCACCGCACCGAGCTTCCTCGGCGATCTCACCAATGCGCTGGTCGAGACCGGCGCCACCATCGCCTTCGACGCCATCGGTGGCGGGAAGCTCGCCGGCGACATCCTCAACTGCATGGAAGTCGCGATCAACAAGACCGCGAAGGAATACAGCCGCTACGGCTCCAACGTGCACAAGCAGGTCTATGTCTATGGCGCGCTCGATGTCCGCCCGATTGAGCTGCCGCGCGGCTTCGGCATGGCCTGGGGCGTCGGCGGCTGGCTGCTGTTTCCGTTCCTGATGAAGATCGGGCAGGCGGACGGGGCCAGGCTGCGCCAGCGCGTCGTCGACGAACTGAAGACCACGTTTGCCAGCCACTACACCAAGGTGGTGTCGCTTTCCGAGGCGCTCGATCCCGCCAACATCGCGGTGTACGCCAAACGCGCCACTGGCGAAAAATTCCTCATCAACCCGAACAAATAATCGGGACGTGCGACGGCACGTCACCGAAAGAAGGTCTTGCCTTCTGAGCGAAGCCGGGGATTATTCCGCCGCCATTTGCACGCGGGAAAACCGCGGGGCGCTCAGAAGGGGACCTCATGACCGATCTTAATCGCCGCCATTTGCTTGCAGGCGCCGCCACCTTCGGTGCGGCTGCCGTGACCGGCTTTGGGCCGACCGCCGCCAATGCCTCAGTACCGCAAGCCGGCACGCAGGCGCCGGGCTTCTACCGCTACAAGGTCGGCAGCTACGAGTGCACCTCCATCAATGACGGTGCGCGCACTTTCCCGATGCCGGACAAGTTCGTCGTCAACGCGCCGAAGGAGGAAGCGCTGGCCGCTGGCGAGGCGGCCTACATGCCGAAGGGCATGGTCACGGTGCCGTTCAACCCGCAGCTCATCAACACCGGCTCCAAGCTCGTGCTGATCGATACCGGCAACGGTGTCGCCAATCTCGAGCCCAGCAAGGGCGCGGTCGGCCGCACGCTGCAGAACCTCCAGGCCGCCGGCGTCGACCCCAAGAGCATCGACGTCGTGCTGCTCTCGCATCTGCATCCCGACCACACCAACGGCATTCGTCTCGCCGACGGCGCGCTTGCCTTCCCCAATGCGGAGATCATGGTGCCAGGCAAGGACTGGGAGTTCTGGACCAGCGAGGATAACGCCGCCAAGGCCGAGTCCAACGCGATGATGAAGAACTACTTCGCCAACGTGAAGAAGACCTTTGCCGGCCTCGAATCCAAGGTGACGAAGTACGAGTGGGGCAAGGAGGTCGCACCGGGCATCACCTCGATCGCGACGCCCGGTCACACCCCGGGGCACACCTCGTTCGCGGTCGCCTCAGGCGATGCCAAGGTGCTGATCCAGTCCGACGTCACCAACATCCCGGAGTTCTTCCTGCGCAATCCGAACTGGCATGTGGTGTTCGACACCGATGCAGCGCTGGCGCAGGAAACCCGCCACAAATTCTACGACATGGCGGCCGCCGAGAAGGCGACCGTGATCGGCTTCCACTTCACCTTCCCCTCGGTCGGCCATGTCGAGAAGGACGGCGCCAAATATCGTCTGATCCCGTCGGCGTGGAATCCGACCATCTGAGCCGATTTGCAGATTTGTACCAGGGATCGGGCCGCCACTTGGCGGCCTGATTGTTTGGGCAACCGTTCAGAAACCCAGCGTTTCCAAATCCGACCAGTCCATGCACTTGCATCTATCGGTCGAGATCGCTTAAGTGCCGACCCCGCACTCCCGCTGAAGATTTCGAGGACACTCTATGGCCTACAATATCGTCACGATCGCCGGCAGCCTGCGTAAGGACAGCTTTTCGCTCAAGATCGCCAATGCGCTCGCCAAGCTCGCGCCGGCCTCGCTCAAGCTCGAGGTCATCACGCCGGCCGGCATCTCGTTCTTCAACCAGGACCTCGAGGGAGCGCCGCCGGCGGATTGGCTGTCTTTCCGCGAAAAAATCCAGAAATCGGACGGCGTCATCTTCGTCACGCCGGAATACAATCGCGCGATCCCGGGGGTGCTGAAGAACGCCATCGACGTCGCCTCGCGGCCCTATGGCAAGAGCTCGTTCAACGACAAGCCGGTCGGCATCATCGCGAACTCGCCGGGCCCGCTCGGCGGCGTCAGTGCCGCCAAGACGCTCCAGAACATCCTGCCGGGCATTTCCGGCCCGATCATGCAGCAGCCGGAGGCCTATCTGAACGGGGTGGGCGACGCGTTCGATGCCGACGGCAACCTGACCAAGGAGTCCTTGAAGCCGGTGCTCCAGGCCTATATCGACGCGTTTGCGGTGCACGTCGCGAAGCATCACGGCTGAGGCCGCGAACCCCGGGTCTCCGTCATGGCCGGGCAAAAGCGCGAAGCGCGTCTTCGCGCTAGATGTCCCGGCCATCCACGTCTTTGCCAAATTGACGAAGAACGTGGATGCCCGGCACAAGGCCGGGCATGACGGCTGAGCCAGGCATTGGAACGCCAAGCGGGCGGGCAATTAGCACGCCCTTAACCAACCTGTCCCATCTTCCCAGGATGGTCTCCCGCGCGCGCCTGAAATCGATCCTGACCGGTCTTGCCCTCTATGCGATGGCGGCCGCCATCGTCGGCTATTTCGGCGTCAACGCCTATACCGGCAAATACGGCCTCAACGCCCGCCAGGAGCTCGACCAGGAGATCGTGGCGCTGACCAGCGAACTGGCGCAGCTCAAGCGCGAGCGCGCCAGGAGCGAGCAGCGCGTTTCGCTGCTGCGCTCCGCGAAGATCGACCCCGACATGCTGGACGAGCGGGCGCGCTTCCAGCTCGACTACGTCAATCCGCGCGATCTCGTCCGGACGATCCCGGCGAACTGACACGCGAGCGGCACAAGCGCCATTTGCGGGGTTTGCGGTCTGCCGCTGACTCCATCGAGCCAGCGCGATTGCGATATGCAAGCAGCCCGTTGCTTCCTGCGGCTGACGTGAGCGGGTCTGCGATCGGTATTCCACACACGATGCGGGAGTCGGGGAGCTAAATGTTGCCCGATCCGCGTCAAAGATTTTGCAATATTACGATCGCGTTGCAGTGCGGCATAATGAAAGGCGTGCCATGCCGCCGCGGTGCTTTCCAAGGGCGTTTGACTTGGGTTAGACAGGGCTGAAGTTTTCTCTGACCCGGAATTCCCATGGCCGCACCCAAGAAAGCCGCCGCGAGTACTGCACAGGACAAGACCGACGGCGGTTCGCCCCCGGAATTCACCAGAGAGCAGGAGCTCAAGGCGCTCCGCGACATGCTCCTGATCCGGCGGTTCGAGGAAAAGGCCGGCCAGCTCTACGGCATGGGCGCGATCGGCGGCTTCTGCCACCTTTATATCGGCCAGGAGGCCGTGGTGGTCGGGATGCAGATGGCCCTGAAGCCGGGCGATCAGGTCATCACCGGCTATCGCGATCACGGCCATATGCTCGCCACCGGCATGGAGGCCAAAGGCGTCATGGCCGAGCTCACCGGCCGTCGCGGCGGCTATTCCAAGGGCAAGGGCGGCTCCATGCATATGTTCAGCAAGGAGAAGCACTTTTACGGCGGCCACGGCATCGTCGGCGCACAGGTCTCGCTCGGCACCGGGCTCGCTTTCGCCAATCACTATCGCGACAACGACAATGTCAGCGTCACCTATTTCGGCGACGGCGCGGCCAACCAGGGCCAGGTCTATGAGAGCTTCAACATGGCGGAGCTCTGGAAGCTGCCGGTGATCTACGTCATCGAGAACAACCGCTACGCCATGGGCACTTCGGTCTCGCGCGCCTCGGCGCAGCAGGATTTCTCCAAGCGCGGCGCCTCCTTCAACATTCCCGGCCAGCAGGTCGACGGCATGGACGTCCGCGCCGTGAAGGCCGCCGGCGACGAGGCGACGGCCTGGTGCCGCGCCGGCAAGGGACCCTTCATCCTGGAGATGCAGACCTACCGTTATCGCGGCCACTCGATGTCCGATCCCGCAAAGTACAGAACGCGCGAGGAGGTCGAAAAAGTCCGCCACGACCAGGATCCGATCGAGCAGGTGCGCAACCGCCTGTTGGCCGCCAAGGTCAGCGAGCAGGATCTGAAGGCGATCGACGCCGAGGTGCGCGACATCGTCAACGCGTCCGCCGATTTCGCCCAGCATGATCCCGAGCCGGATGCCGCCGAGCTCTGGACCGATATTTACCGCTGAACGCGCGCAAGCTTTCTTTTGGAGCCGATATGCCAATTCAAGTGCTGATGCCCGCGTTGTCGCCCACGATGGAGAAGGGCAACCTCTCCAAATGGCTGAAAAAAGAGGGTGAGACGATCAAGTCCGGCGACGTCATCGCCGAGATCGAGACCGACAAGGCGACCATGGAGGTCGAGGCGACCGATGAAGGTACGCTCGGCAAGATCCTGATCCCCGAGGGCACCGCCGACGTGGCCGTGAACACACCGATCGCGACAATTCTGGCCGATGGCGAAAGTGCCGCCGATCTCGCCAAGGCGCCCGCGCCTGCCCAGCAGCAGAAGGCTGCCGAATCCGTAGCCCCTGCCGCCGCGAAGACCGAGGCTCCAGCTCCCAAGGCTGCGCCGGCGCCGCAGGCCGTCGCAGAACCCGACCCGGAAGTGCCCGCCGGCACCGAGATGGTGACGCAGACCATCCGCGAAGCCCTGCGCGATGCTATGGCCGAGGAGATGCGCCGCGACGCCGACGTCTTCGTGATGGGCGAAGAGGTTGCCGAATACCAAGGCGCCTACAAGGTGACGCAAGGGCTGCTTCAGGAATTCGGCGCCAAGCGCGTCATCGACACGCCAATCACGGAGCACGGCTTTGCCGGCATCGGCGTCGGCGCCGCGATGACCGGGTTGAAGCCGATTGTCGAGTTCATGACCTTCAACTTCGCTATGCAGGCGATCGACCAGATCATCAACTCCGCGGCCAAGACGCTCTATATGTCCGGCGGCCAGATGGGCTGCTCCATCGTATTCCGCGGGCCCAACGGCGCCGCTTCCCGCGTGGCCGCCCAGCACAGCCAGGATTATTCGTCCTGGTATTCGAACGTCCCCGGCCTCAAGGTCGTCGCGCCGTTCTCGGCCGCTGATTACAAGGGCCTGCTCAAGGCTGCGATCCGCGATCCCAATCCGGTGATCTTCCTCGAGAACGAAATGCTCTACGGCCACACTGGCGAGGTGCCGAAGCTCGACGATTTCGTGATTCCGATCGGCAAGGCGCGCATCGTGCGCTCCGGCAGCCATGTCACGATCATCTCGTGGTCGAACGGCATGAGCTACGCGCTGAAGGCCGCCGACGAACTCGCCAAGGACGGCATCGAGGCCGAAGTGATCGACCTGCGCACGCTGCGTCCGATGGACACCGACACCATCGTCAACTCCGTCAAGAAGACGGGACGTGCCGTCACGGTGGAAGAGGGCTGGGCCCAGAGCGGTGTCGGCGCCGAGATCGCCGCGCGGATCATGGAGCATGCCTTCGACTATCTGGATGCGCCTGTAACCCGGGTCTCCGGCAAGGACGTGCCGATGCCGTATGCCGCGAACCTGGAAAAGCTCGCGCTGCCTTCGGCTGCCGAAGTGGTCGAGGCCGCCAAAGCCGTCTGCTACAGGTAGACCATGGCGGGTCCGAAGGAGCAGCCATTGCCACCCGACGTCCTCGTCCGCGATGATGCGGTCGAGATCCTGCGCGTGTTCGTGCTGGACGGCGGGCTGTCGATGGCGTTCCAGCGGGCCTTCGACGAGCCCGACATGTGGGGCCTGCTGCTCGTCGATCTCGCCCGTCACGCCGCGCGCGCCTATGCGCGCGAGAGCGAATACACCGAGGAGGACGCGCTGAACCGGATCATCGAGATGTTCCAGGCCGAGATCGAGCGTCCCACCGACACCGGCACCACGACGCCGCGCGGGAAGGGGCACTGACCGTGGCGATCGAAGCCTATCATTTCGATTTCATGCTGGAGGCGATCCGCGAGGCGGAAGCCTCGATCGCGCAAGGCGGCCTGCCGATCGGCGCCGTGCTGACCCGCGACAACAAGGTCATTGCCCGCGGCCACAACAACCGCGTGCAGGAAAACAACCCGATCCTGCACGGCGAGATGAGTTGCCTGCGCGAGGCGGGTGCGATTTCGTTCCACGATACCGTCATGTACACCACGCTGTCGCCATGCGCGATGTGTGCCGGTGCGCTCGCACTGTTCAAGGTGAAGCTCGTGGTGATTGGAGAGTCCGTCACCTTCGAGGGCTCCAAGGACATTCTCGACAAGTTCGGCATCTCCTGGATCGACCTTGCCGACGACCGCTCCATCACCATGATGAAGAATTGGCGTTCCATCCCTGCCAATGAGCGCCTGTGGCAGGGCGATATCGGCAACTAACCTGGTCTGTTCGTCTTCGGTCCGGAGACGGATTTTTGCAAAGTTCTTCTTGAGGTCAGCATGCCCATCAACATCCTGATGCCCGCTCTTTCGCCGACGATGGAGAAGGGCAACCTCGCCAAGTGGCTGAAGAAGGAAGGCGACAAGGTCAAATCCGGCGACATCATCGCCGAGATCGAGACCGACAAGGCGACCATGGAGGTCGAGGCCATCGACGAGGGCACGATCGCCAGGATTCTCGTGCCAGAGGGCACGCAGGACGTGCCTGTCAACGACGTGATCGCGGTGCTGGCCGGCGAGGGCGAGGACGTGAAAGCGGCAGGTGCCGCCAAGCCCAGTGCCTCCGCCGCGCCTCCGAAAGCTGCTGAAGCCCCTGCTGCTGCATCGGCTCCTGCGCCTGCTGCGCCCAAAGCGGCGCCGGTGCCCGCCGCAGCACCTGCACCGCAGGCCGCAGCACCGGCTGCGCAGAGCAACGGCCATGCCGGCCGCGTGTTCTCCTCGCCGCTGGCGCGCCGGCTCGCCAAGGAAGCCGGCGTCGATGTTGCGATGGTGACTGGCACCGGCCCGCATGGCCGCGTGGTGGCACGCGACGTCGAGCAGGCCAAGTCCGGCATTGGCCTGAAGGCTCCCGCGGCGACGCCGTCAGGCGCACCCTCGACCGCGCCGACCATGTCGGACAAGCAGATCCTGGCGCTGTTCGAACCCGGCTCCTACGAGGTCGTCCCGCATGACGGCATGCGCCGCACGATTGCGCAGCGTCTGACCGCGTCGATCCAGAACGTCCCGCACTTCTATCTCACGATCGACTGCGACATCGGCAAGCTGCTCGCCGCGCGCGAGGAGATCAATACGGCTGCTCCCAAGGACAAGGAGAAGAAGCCGCTCTACAAGATCTCGGTCAACGACTTCGTCATCAAGGCGATGGCGGTCGCGCTGCAGAAGATCCCGAATTGCAATGTGAGCTGGACCGAATCCGGCATGGTCAAGCACCACCATTCGGACGTCGGTGTTGCGGTGGCAATGCCCGGCGGCCTGATCACGCCGATTATCCGCAAGGCGGAGACCAAGACGCTGTCGACCATCTCCAACGAGATGAAGGATTTTGCGACACGCGCCCGCTCGCGCAAGCTGAAGCCCGAAGAATATCAGGGCGGCACGACGGCCGTCTCGAATCTCGGCATGTTCGGCATTAGCCACTTCACCGCCGTGATCAATCCGCCGCATGCCACCATCCTCGCAGTCGGCACCAGCGAGGAGCGGCCTGTGGTCCGTGGCGGCAAGATCGAGATCGCGAACATGATGAGCGTGACCCTGTCCTGCGATCACCGCGCCATCGACGGCGCGCTCGGCGCGGAACTGATCGGCGCCTTCAAGCAGCTGATCGAAAATCCCGTCATGATGATGGTCTGACGCGCGGCAGAGGGGGCACCGTTGCATGTCCGTACCCGCTGGCCATGGATGTCGCTGCTGCTTGGAGCAGTCGTCGCGCTCAACCCGATTGGGCTCGATCTTCTTTACTCCGCGTTCTTTGCCAGTGAACAACTGGCACGGAACATCGCCCAGCCGGTCGTGCTGATTGCCTTGGCCGTAATGGCTTTGGCGACGATGCTCGAATGGCTGGTGAGGTCTTTTCTGATCAAGCGCCGCGCCCGCGGCGCCTCTTGAGTTGAATGGGAGCCGCCATGGCCGACACATCCTTCGACATCATCATCATCGGCTCCGGTCCGGGCGGCTATGTCACCGCAATCCGCGCCGCCCAGCTCGGCTTCAAGGTCGCGATCGTCGAGAAATCCTATCTCGGCGGCATCTGCCTGAACTGGGGCTGCATCCCGACCAAGGCGCTGCTGCGCTCGGCCGAGATCTACCACTACATGCAGCACGCCAAGGACTACGGCCTGTCGGCCGACAACGTCTCGTTCGACCCGAAGGCGGTGGTGCAGCGCTCGCGCGGTGTCTCGAAGCGGCTGAACGATGGCGTTGGCTTCCTGATGAAGAAGAACAAGGTCAGCGTGATCTGGGGCGCGGCCTCGATCGATGCGCCCGGCAAAGTTACCGTGAAGAAGTCGGACGTCGAGGGCCCCAAGGGTGCGCTGGGCGAGGGGACGTATCAGGCCAAACACATTATCGTCGCGACCGGCGCGCGGCCGCGGGTGCTGCCGGGCCTCGAACCCGACAAGAAGCTGATCTGGACTTATTTCGAGGCGATGGTGCCGGAGCGGATGCCGAAATCGCTGCTGGTCGTCGGCTCCGGCGCGATCGGCATCGAGTTCGCCTCCTTCTTCCACACCATGGGCTCGGACGTCACCGTGGTCGAAGTGCTGCCGCAGATCCTGCCGGTGGAGGACGCCGAGATCGCCGGCCTGGCCCGCAAACGTTTCGAGAAGCAGGGCATCAAGATCCTGTCCTCGACCAAGGTGACCAAGCTCGAGAAGAAGGCCGACAGCGTCGTCGCTACCATTGACGACGGCAAGGGCAAGCCTGTGACGACCGAGTTCGAGCGTGTGATCTCGGCGGTCGGCGTCGTCGGCAACATCGAGAACCTTGGACTCGAGAAGCTCGGCGTGAAAACGGATCGCGGCGTCATCGTGATCGACGGCTACGGCAAGACCAACATCCCCGGCATCTATGCCATCGGCGATGTCGCGGGGCCGCCGATGCTGGCTCACAAGGCCGAACATGAAGGCGTGATCTGCGTCGAGGCGATCAAGGGCCTGCATCCGCACGCCATGGACAAGAACCTGATCCCGGGCTGCACCTATTGTCAGCCGCAGGTGGCCTCCGTCGGCCTCACCGAAGCCAAGGCCAAGGAGAACGGCCGCGAGATCCGCGTCGGCCGCTTCCCCTTCGTCGGCAACGGCAAGGCCATCGCGCTCGGCGAGGACCAGGGCTTGGTCAAGGTGATCTTCGACAAGAAGACCGGCCAGCTGCTTGGCGCCCACATGATCGGCGCGGAGGTCACCGAGCTGATCCAGGGCTACGTCGTCTCCATGAACCTTGAGACCACGGAAGAGGAGCTGATGCACACGGTGTTCCCGCATCCGACCCTGTCGGAGATGATGAAGGAAGCCGTGCTGGATGCGTATGGACGGGTGCTGAATATTTGACGGGCGCGCATCGCCGCCCACCACCGTCATTGCGAGCGAAGCGAAGCAATCCAGACTGCCTCCGCGGAAAGACTCTGGATTGCTCCGCTGCGCTCGCAATGACGAGCGGAGGGATCTGTTTGCAAAACAAGAAGGAAATCACCCCATGCAAGACAACGACAACCTCACCATCGAACGCCCGACCTTCGTCACCCATCTCGAATGCGCGATGGAGGGCGATCATTACGCCGCCGACCGGGTCCACAACCTCTCCAAGGCCGGCAAGCCGCTGCTGGTGCGCTACGACCTTGCCGGTGTGAAGACGGCGCTGACGAAAGACGCGCTCGCCCAGCGCCCCGCCGACATGTGGCGCTACCGCGAGCTTTTGCCGGTGCGTAAATGTCAGGATATCGTCTCGCTCGGCGAGGTCACGACGCCGCTGATCCGGCTGCCCAAGCTCGGTGCAAAACTCGGCGGCGGCGAGATCATCGTCAAGGACGAGGGGCGCTTGCCGACCGGCTCGTTCAAGGCGCGCGGCCTCGTGATGGCGGTGTCGATGGGCAAGGCGCTCGGCATCAAGCATATGGCGATGCCGACCAACGGCAATGCCGGCGCGGCGCTTGCGGCTTATGCGACCTCCTGCGGCATCAAGACCACGATCTTCTGCCCGGCCGATACGCCGGAGGTGAACGTCAGCGAGATCGAGCTGCAGGGCGCCACCGTCTACCGCGTCAACGGCTATATCGACGATTGCGGCAAGATCGTCGGCGAGGGCAAGGCGAAAGTCGGCTGGTTCGACACCTCGACCTTGAAGGAGCCGTACCGCATCGAAGGCAAGAAGACGATGGGGCTCGAACTCGCCGAGCAGCTCGGCTGGGACGTGCCCGACGTGATCTTCTATCCGACCGGCGGCGGCACCGGCCTGATCGGCATGTGGAAGGCGTTCGACGAACTAGAGAAAATCGGCTTCATCGGCAGCAAGCGCCCGCGCATGGTCGCGGTGCAAGCCTCCGGCTGCGCGCCCATGGTGCGCGCCTATGAGGCCGGCACCGAGCATGCGACGCGCTGGGAGGACGCTCACACCATCGCGTCAGGCATTCGCGTGCCGCAGGCGATCGGCGACTTTCTCATTTTGCGCGCGGTGCGGCAGAGCAACGGTTTTGCCATTGCCGTCGACGACGATAAGATCTCATCGGCGCTCAGCGAGGTCGCGCGCGAGGAGGGGCTGTTGCTCTGCCCCGAAGGTGCTGCCACCTACGCCGCCTACAAGGACAGCCTCGCCGACGGCCGCGTCAGCAAGTCCGACCGCGTGATGCTGTTCAATTGCGCCACAGGCCTGAAATACCCGCTGCCGCCGGTCACCCGCACGCTCGATCGTCATAAGCCGATCGACTATTCGCAGTTCTAGCGCGGCATTTCGTCCCTTCACGAACGATCCCTCTTCCCGTACGCGGGAAGAGACAAAAACAACAATGACATTGCTGGGAGAAGACAATGAAGGCCGCCTGGGCTGCGCTGATTGCTATTCTCGCTGTTGCAGGCGCCGCGCGCGCCGACGACTATCCCTCGCGTCCCATCACCATCATCGTTCCCTTCGCCGCCGGCGGTCCGTCGGATGCGATGGCGCGAGTGCTTGCCGAGCGGATGCGGACATCGCTTGGACAGCCGCTGGTGATCGAGAACGTCACCGGCGCGGGCGGCTCGATCGGCGTCGGCCGCGCCGTGCATTCGGCCCCCGACGGCTACACGATCTCGTTCGGCCATCTCGGCACCCACGTCGCCAACGGCGCCGTCTACAAGCTCAATTACGACCTGGTCGCGGACCTGGAGCCGGTGGTGCTGCTGCCGAGCAATCCGATGATCGTCGTCAGCAAGAACGCGGTGCCCGCGACCTCGCTGAAGGAGCTGCTGGACTGGCTGAAGTCGCGACCGTCGCCGCCGACCGCCGGCACCGCCGGCGCGGGCTCGGGTAGCCACATCGCCGGGGTCTATTTCGAGAGCGTCAGCGGCATCAAGCTGCAATACGTACCGTATCGCGGCACCGCGCCCGCCCTGAACGATCTCATTGCCGGCCAGATCGACATCATCGTCGACCAGACCTCGAACTCCATCAACCAGGTCCGCGCCGGCACCATTCGCGCCTACGCCATCACCGATGACAGGCGCCTGTCGTCGGCGCCCGACATCCCGACGGCGGAGGAGGCGGGCCTGAAGGGCTTCAACATGACGCTCTGGTCCGGCATGTGGGTGCCGAAGGGCACGCCAAAGGCGATCGTCGCCAAGCTCAATGCCGCTGCCGTGGAAGCGCTGAACGATCCCGGCGTGAAGAAGCAGCTCGAAAGTCAGGGGCTTGAGATGACACCCCAGGATCAGCTCACGCCCGAGGCCCTGGGCGCCCGCCAGAAGGCGGAGATCGCGAAGTGGTGGCCAATGATCAAGGCGGCGAACATCAAGGTAGAGTGAGCGCCGTGTCGCCAGGGCTCGGCGCCAGCGTATCACGTCTCGGTTTGATCGGAGCCGGACAGGGCCATCCGCAGACATTCAAGCAGAGCGGGCGTGGAGAACGGCTTCGCCAGAAAGCAGATAGCGCCCGCTTTCAGCGCGCGGTCGCGCACGGCATCGTCGGGAAAAGCCGTCATGAAAATGAAGGGCGTGTGGTGACCAAGGCTGCGCATGTGCGTCAAGAGCTCAAGGCCGCCCATCAACGACATCTGCACATCCGCGATCACGCAGGACGTCGTCTTCAGTTCGGCCGATTGAAGAAATTCGTCAGCGGAGCGAAAGATGTTGACCGTGTATCCCCGCGACGTCAGCAGATTATTGGTCGCAAGGCGGACTGATCGATCATCGTCGATGACGGAAATGGCCGAGGGGATTGACAAAATGATCGCTCCTGATCGGGGAGCCGCCGATCACGGTGCCGCACTTGACGAAAGTGAGCCCTTGGAGCGAGCTTGAAAAGCATACTTAGGTTTGCACCTTTCCGCCCGGGCGTGAGATTCCGAGCGCCTCCACCATTCTGACGAGATCGGCCAACGACTTGGCGCCCATTTTCCGCATGATCTGCCCGCGGTAGATCTTGACGGTAATCTCAGCCAATCCGAGCTCGGCAGCGACTTGCTTGTTCATCAGGCCGGACGCCACCAGGGCGAGGATGTCGCGCTGGCGCGCGCTCAAACCCTCGAATCGGGACCGCACTCCCGCGACCGACTCCTCGGCATTGCGTCGCTTGCGATCCCGTTCGATCGCGGCCTGAACCGCATCCAGCATGTCCTGGTCGCGCACCGGCTTGGTCAGAAAATCGATGGCGCCGCTCTTCATGGCCCTGACGGTCATCGGAATATCACCATGACCGGTGATGAAGATAATGGGCGTGTGAATGTTCGCCTTCGCTAGGTCCGACTGCAGGTCAAAGCCGCTTGAGCCCGGCAGGCGGATGTCGAGCACAAGGCAGCTGGGGACCGCCGGTGGCTTGGCTTCCATGATCTCCGCCGCGGAGCCGAAAGCCTCGACCTTGAGGCCGACGGATTGAAAGAGGTTGGTGAGCGCACGGCGCATCGATGGATCGTCGTCGACGATCAAGACGATCGGATCGTCGGAACTCGTCTGCACCGTCGCCACCTTGAGATGGTCGGTCACGACGTGTCCTCGATCGGCAAGGGCAGGGCAATCTGGAATGTTGCTCCGCTTCCGTCATTGGGGAAGGCCGAGAGCCGGCCCGCATGAGCCTCGATGATCGATCGGCAGATCGACAGTCCCATCCCCAGGCCGCTCGGCTTTGTCGTGAAGAAAGGTGTGAAGATGCGCTCCGTCGCGCCGTCGCCGAGGCCGACCCCGCTGTCTGTCACGATCAGGAGCATGCGGCCTTCGCCGTGCTCGCTCGCCTGGCTGGAGCGGATCGCAAGCTCGCGCGGACGGTCCACATTGGCGTGCATGGCTTCAATCCCGTTCATGACCAGGTTGATCAGCACCTGCTGCAGCTGGATCCGGTCGCCGCAAACGCTGGGTAGAGCGGACGCCAGCTCCATTCGTACCGACACGGCATGGGTGGCAAGCTCGCGGCGGACGAGCGCCACCGTCTCCCTGACGAGCTGGTTCATGTCGACCGGAGCCATCTCGATCTCGGTCTTCTTCGCAAGCGTTCTGATCCGGCGGATCACCTCGCTGGCGCGATTGGCGTCCTCGACGATCCATTCCACGGAACGGCGTGCGGCATTCAGTTGGGCTGGTTCGCGGCCGAGCCATCCGATACAGGCATCCGCATTGGAGATCACGGCGGCCAAGGGCTGATTGATCTCGTGGGCGATCGAGGCCGTGAGTTCGCCGAGCATCGTGACGCGCGTCACGTGAGCTAGTTCGGCTTGCGCCTTGCGCAGTGCTTCTTCGGCCTGCTCGGCGCGGATGGCCGCCGTCACGTCGCTGCTGACGCCACGATAACCGAGAAAGTTGCCGTTCGCGTCGTGCAAGGGCTTGCCGCTGGTGCGCACGTAGATCGGAGATCCGTTGCGATCCTTGCTTCGGTAGACCAGGTCGCGAAACGGAAGGTGGGCATCGAGCGTCGCGCGATGCCGCTCCCACTTCTCGGGCTCGAGCTCGGCATCGGGTGGAATGTCCCAACGGGCGAGGCCGATCACGCCCGTGGGCACGGGACCGGCCGTGTCGGCATGTTCCGAAATCCGTGTGATACGGTGGTCCGGCCCGCTCTCCCAAAACCAGTCCGAGGCGGTTTCGGCATAGTCGCGAAATCGCTGCTCGGACAGCTTGAGCTCGTCAAAGGCTTTTTGCAGCGCTTGTCTGGCGGCAAACTGCTCGGTGACATCGACGTGGGTGCCGATGATTTCCGTGACATCGCCGTCCCCGCCGACGACGGGATGCCCCTCCGTATGGACGTGTCGTACGGAACCGTCCGGACGCAAAATCCGAAAATCAACTTCGAAAGGCTGCTTTTGCCGGATTGCCTGACGTTCCACATCGACGATCCGGCGAAAGTCTTCGGCGAGGATCCGTTGTTGGAAAGCCTGCGCCGACAGATCGATCTGGTCCGGGTTGAATCCGAACAGGCGATAGAGTTCGGCCGATCGGTAGGCAAACTCCTGACTGCGCACGTTCCAGGCCCAGCTGCTCGTGTGGCTGAGGCGCTGGGCTTCGGTCAGATAGGCTTCGCTGCGACGCAGCCGCTGTTCGGTTTCCTTTGCCGTAGTGACGTCAGTGACCGCTCCAACAAACTCGATGTGGCCGGATCCATGTCTCACCACGCGTGCCACGGAATGGAGATATTTGATGGTTCCATCGGGCATCAGCAGGCGATATTCATGGTCGAAATCGCCGACCTCACGGAAGGCCTGATCAAGGGTCTTGCTGACCGCATTGCGATCTTCCGGATGAATGCGCTGGAAAACGAAATCGAGCGTCGGTTTGACCTGCGGGTCACATTGGAAGATGCGAAAGGTCTCCCTGGACCAGACGGCCTCGCGGGTTGCCAGGCTCAGGCCGAAGCTGCCGGTGCGGCTCAACTCCTGCGCTTGGGCAAGGTAGGCCTCGCTCTGCCGCAGCGCATCCTCCGCCTCCTTGCGCTGGGTGATGTTTTCGCAGGCGACCAGCACGATCGGCGTGCCGTCGCCGCGTCGCATGGCCTTGGCGTTCTCACGGACCCAGAGAACCGAGCCGTCCTTCCGGATCTTGCGAATCTCCCAGGTGTGCGACTGGTCCACGGTTTCCAGGCACAGCCCGACACAGCGACGGACGAAATCGCGGTCCTCTTCGAAAAAGACGTTCAGCACAGATTGGCCGGTCAACTCGGCCGCCGTGTAGCCCAGTTGCGCGGCGCCAAATGTATTTACGTTGAGCACCGTTCCGGCCGGATCGACCATGAAATACATGACCGGATTGTGCTCGAACACTTGTCGCCATTGCTTCACGGCGTCGCGCAGGTCGGCATTGTCCTGCCGCCAGCCATCCCCAGTCGCGGACTCGCCTTTCCCCGCATTGCCGAGAGATCGAAGCGCCGCAAGGCCGCCGAGCAGGAATTGCGCGGCCGAATTCCCTAGTTTTGCGATCTGGCCAGGCATCATCGCAAGCGTCCCGGCCCGCGTGGGGCAGGGAGAGTAGAGCACTTTGCGACAGCAGGGGCAATTCCCTGATCAAAGCAGGATTCCGCATCGAAAGTTCGCGGGCTCCGTGCAGCTTGCCAGCGTTGCGCCGTCTCGTTGCGAGCGGACGAAACTCCGGTAAATCACCGGACAAACCTATGTATAGGTCGCGCAATCCTAGTCATACGCTGCATTTACCTCCGTACAATTGAGCGGCCCGTCACATGGGGACTAGTCTCACCGGCAATCCAGTGGTGTCGATCGCAACGCTTGAACAGTTGAGTAGCGCGGGGTCGTGCACTCAAGAGGCCAGCTTCGCCTCCGCCGGCGCTGACTTGCCGATGATCTGGTCACGATTGAGAAGCCGCATTTCGTTGACGAACGTGATGATTGTGCATCAGCGCCCGTGGGGATCCTCGACCGTCAGAGGCGCCCATCAGAGGCCAGGAGGAGAGGATCATGTGCGATAAGCCCGAACACTCCGAGCGCCCTTCCGCCGCAAAAAGCTGCGCCGTCTGCAGCGGGAAGTTCGGCCTGATCCGGTATTATTCCTGGCGAGCGCCGCTTTGCTCCCGGAAATGTCTCGATCGCTTCAGAGCGCGCCGCGAACGCGATCGCCGATGGCTGTTTCGGTCTCAGGCGGCGTAAGCACCAGTCACCGGATCTGCTGCGTTCGGCAATTCTGTATCGGGAGGCTGCGCGTTGAACCGTTGTTGCAAGCTCCTCTTGGCGATCACGCTGCCGCTTTCGTTGATGACTGGAGCGGAGGCGGACGAGGCCGGACAGGATGGCGCACATCGTCATCCGCCTCGGGATCTGCTCCTCCACGAGCAGTTCTATTCGAGTTGGCACATGCCGGACAATCCGGTGCTGACTTGCTGCAACAACGCCGACTGCTACCCGACCGAGATACGGCGGGTCGAGGGGAGCATCTACGCGCTGCGCCGGGAAGACGGGAAATACATCCTCATTCCGCCTCAGAAGGTCGAGCGAAACAGGGATAATCCCGACGGCCGCAACCATCTTTGCGCGCCGCCGCCGTCCGCCTCTCTCGTCGACACGGTCTACTGCTTTGCGCTCGGAGGTGCCACATGAGGTTCATATTGGTGAACGGCAGGACCCCTTTTCGCAAAACGTCCTGCCTCTGGTGCTGCGAGGAGATCAGCGGCGGCTATCTGCGCGATGCGAAGACGCTGCTGCCCTACTGCGGCTACGAGTGTTACGCGCTTCATGGCGAAGCTGCGCCGCTGATCGAGGGGCGCACACGAGCGGCGTCTTGAGCGGATAGGAGGGCGAAACGGGCGGTGGATTTGCCGTCCGGGCGAGAGGACATCGCGATGAGATTCATGTTCGTCAATCAGGAAGGGCCTCGCCACGGCGGTACCTGCAGCGCGTGCGCGCAGCCGCTGGGCGCGAGTTACGTCCGCCATGTGCCCGCTGAGCGGCGGTACTGCGACTATGATTGCTACCGTCGATATCAGCAGACGGCGGTGGAAATGCTCTGGCCTTACCGCAGTTCGCTCGAAGCGATCACGGTGTCGAGCTGGAACTGGATACTGCAGACGGGCGCGCTCTCGCGCTCGCTGACGGAAGCATTTCTGCGCGCGTACGAACCCTCTGACCACGGAAGGAGGTGACGGCTCGCCAAACGATGCGGACCCGCGCAGAGAGGTCGGTCGCAGTCACTGCATCCAGCTTCACGCCGCGTCCAGCCCCGGCGTCGCGAAGCTAGGGCGCGGCGGCTGCGGCCGATGCCGTCGGCATCGCGCCCCTGTTCGGCGTCGTAACGCGCTGCTCGGACTTCCCCGCGACGACGCTGCTGGCCTCAAACCTCGCACGATAGACCAGCACGTTCTCGATCACGCGCTGGACGTAGTTGCGCGTCTCCGACAGCGGGATGCGCTCGACCCAGTCGACCGGATCGACCTTGGGATCCCTGGGGTCGCCGCGCGCCTGCACCCATTCGCGCACGCGGCCCCGGCCGGCATTGTAGCCGGCGAAGGTCATGATCTGGTTGCCGCGATATTCCGACATGAGCGCACTGAGCTCGGCCGCGCCCATCTGCGTGTTGTAGACGGGATCGGAGACCATCTTGTCCCAGTCATAGGTCAGGCCGAAGCGCTTTGCGGTGTCGCGGCCCGCTTCCGGCGTCACCTGCATCAGCCCGACTGCGTTGGCGGCCGATTTGTCGCGCTGGTCGAACGAGCTTTCGGTGCGCGCCACCGAATAGATCACGCTGGGATCGATCGCGGGCGCCACCTGCTTATGTTCAGGGATGCCGATGGTCGGGAAGGCGTAGTGATCGAGCGCGAGCCCGCGCGCCAGCGCCGACTTGCCGACCTCCAGCATCACGCGCGCATCGTTGCGCCGGCCGGCGAGCTCGCCGAGCGCTTCGAGTGCGGCGACGTCGGTGCTCTCCTTGGCAAAATCCTCGGCGAAGTAAAACACCATGTCGCGCTCACCGACGCCGTAGAGCATGTCGGCGGCGCGCACGCGCTCGTCCGCGGGCGGCGCGTCGACTGCTGCCAGCACGGGCGAGGGCGCACGCAGCTCGATGCGGTCGAGACCGAGCCTGGCGCGGGCGAGCTGGCCGTAATAGGCGGTCGGATAGCGCGCCGCCGCCTGATAGCTCAGGCGCGCATCGGCCGGTGCGTTCATTGCCTCGGCCGCGCGGCCGCGCCAATAATGCGCGCGCGACAGCGCGATCGGATTGGCGGAGCCTTCGTCGATCGCGGCGAAATGCGTCATCGCCGCCTTGGGATCATCGAGATAGCGCAGCGCGATCCAGCCGCACATGAAGTGATAGTCGGCGCGATAGACCTCCATCGCGGGCACGGCTGCCGAGCGCACCAAATCATAGGCGGTTTTGAACTTGCCCTGATCGAGCAGCTTTCGCGCGAGCAGGCGGCGCTCGCGCCACCAGGCGTCGGTGTCTTGCGCCGCCATCGTATCGGGCGCGGCGGCCAGGATCACCTCGGCCGCGTCGTCGATGCGGTCATTCTGGAGATGCCATTGCGCGCGGCACAGCACATAGCCGAGGTCGCGGCGCGCCTCGGCCGAAATGTCCTCCAGGTAATCCTTGGCCTTGCTGGCCTTGCCGGTGACTGCGGCGCAGGCCTTGACGATCGCGAGCGCATCCTCGCCGAGCCGCTTGGCTGCGCGCCGCGCCCCCGCATAGTCCTTGGCGCCGAGCCGCTTGTCCATGCGGGCGCGATGATCCTCGGCGGTCAGGAGATCGCGGAACGCTTGGTAGGAATCCTCCTCACTGCGCTCGGACAATTCGTCCGTGCGCCAGGCATCGCGCACAAGACGCGCGGCCCTGTCGCTGTCGCCCTCGGTCATTAGCACGCGGGCGAGCGCGAACTTGCCCTTGGCGCTGGTCGGCCGGTCCATCGTGAATTTGTGCACGGTCGCCGCGTCGGCCTTCTCCTGCCACAGCCGCGCCTCGGCGCGGCGGCGGAGCAGCTCGCTGCTCGGCCAGTCCGGATTGGCGGCGAGGAAGGCGGCGTAGCGCTTGAAATTCGCCGTGCTTTCGGAATGGCGCAGCATGAACCAGTCGGCGAGTTTCTGTCCGGCCGGGTCGGCAATGCGGTCGCGCGCCGCGCTGGCGTCCTCGGTCTTGCCCTTCCGCGCGAGATCGATGGCATCCTTCAGCGCGGCGAGATCGCCAGTCAGCGGCGGGGCTGCCGGCTTGTCCGAGGGCGCGTCGTCCTGCTTCTTCGACTTGCGCTTGGCCTCGGCATGCTTGCCGTGCCGCGCCTTGCCGGCGGAGGCGTGGCGCTGCTTGCCGGTTTTCGCCTCATGCGTCTTCTTCGGCGCGGACGATTTGTGACCGCTCTTCGCTGCCAGCTCTGTAGGGATGAAGGCCAAAGCGGCCACGGCAACGACACACGCGAGCGAGCGTAGGCACTGGTTCATTCCGTGGTCCCCCTGCGAAACCAGTACAAACCAAAGTCCGCGACGAGATGCGGCTCGAGAATCAAAACGGCGTCAAAATGGTGACACGACGTCGTTTCGCATCCTGAAGCTGTTCCAACAATGCGGCGAAATACGGATGGAGCCAGGGAACCTGTGCAACGGCGGGGCGAGCGGGTCTCTTAACCTTCATTAACGAATACGGCTCGCGCGACGGTTGCGGCGGTTCAGGACGCCTCGAAGCGGCCAAATTGCGCGTATTCCCGGCGGCAAATCCGTTGTATTGGGTTCCAAAGCCTTTCCCCTTCAGCCCATTGTTCCGCGCCCATGCCGATTTTCAACCAGTCGATCCGGCGCAAGATCGTCGGGATTGCGCTCGGCCTCATCATCCTGATGGTCGTCACCGCGATCCTGTCGATGGTGATGTCCAGCCGCGTCGGCCATCTTCTGGATGAGCTGACCGCGCGGTATATTCCGGCTTACGGCCACCTGGCGCGGTCCAATGTGCGTTCGCTGGAGCGGGCGCTGGCGATGCGGCGCATGGTGATCGCCAAAATGCAAACGCCGCCGGACGAGGAGGGCTTTGCGGCGCGGCTGAAGATCTTCAGGGAAACGGACGCCCAGGTCGAGCAGGAGGCCGAAGCCGCGCGAAAGCTGATCAACGCGATCATCGACGATGAGAGCACACCGTCGGACAACGCGGCACTCGCCCGGATCGAGACGCGCATCGAGAATGCAGTCAAGGAGCTTCGCCGCGAACTCGACGAGGAGGACGCCAAGCTGCTCCGGCTGCTCGATGCCAAGGACTTTGCGGCCACGCGCGACGTGCTCGTCCATGTGGACGCGCTCCGCGATCTCTTCACCCAGCGGATCGATGCGATCCGCGCCGAGATGCTCTCGCAGGTGTTCGTGAGCACCGCGCAGGTGATCCGCCATCAGCGCCAGGCGATCATCGTCTCGGGCATCGTGACCATCCTCGCGGCGATCGTCGGACTTGCCTTTGCGATCATGGTCTCCACCGGGATCACGCGACCGGTCCGGCTCTTGCTGGCCGGCACCCGCGAAGTCGAGGCGGGCCGCTTCGACAAGACCATCAGTGTCTCGACGCAGGACGAGATTGGCGAACTCGCCTCCGCCTTCAATCGCATGGTCGAGCAATTGCGCCAGAACGAGCGCATCCGCGAGACCTTTGGCCGCTACATCGATCCCAAGGTGGTGCAGGGGCTGATTGACCGGCCGGAGGTCGCCGTCGACGGCCAGCGCCGGGTGATGACCATCATGTTCTGCGACATGAGCGGCTTCACCGCGATGAGCGAGGGCATGACCCCGCGCGGCCTGGTCAAGGTGATGAACCACTATTTTACCGTCATGTCCGGTCCGATCAGGAGCAACCGCGGCATCATCGACAAATATATCGGCGACGCCATCATGGCCTATTGGGGCCCTCCCTTCATCGAGGAGGAAGAGCCGGCGCTGCTCGCAGGCCTTGCTGCGATCGAAATGGCCGATCAGGTGCCCGCGCTGCAGAAGCAATTGCCGGATCTGCTCGGCATCCGCGCCATGCCCGGGCTTTGCGATCTGCGGATCGGCATCGCCACCGGCGAGGTCCTGACCGGCAGCATCGGCTCCGAGCTGATGATGAGCTTCACCGTGATGGGCGACGCCGTGAACCTCGCCTCACGACTGGAGGCCGTCAACAAGACCTATGGCACCCGTATCCTGATCTCGCAGGCGACGGCGGACGCGATCGGCTCGCACCTCGGATTGCGCGAGGTCGACCGTCTTGCGGTCGCCGGCCAGAGCGCGCCGCAAACGATCTTCGAGGTGATGGGCCGGGCAGGCGCACTCACGGCCGCGCATGAGAGCCTGCGTTCTCACTACGCCGAAGGCCTCGCCGCCTATCGCGCCCGCCGCTTCGACGAGGCCCGCGCGGGCTTCAACGCGGCACTTGAAGCCGTCCCAGGCGACGGCCCCTCGCGGGCAATGCTTGCTCGTATCACGCGGTTCGAGGCCCATCCGCCGGACGAGGGCTGGGACGGCGCCTGGCGGTTGGAGCAGAAATAGTCGGCCGCGCGGGAAAAATTGATTCTACTCGATAACGATGTTCGCAGTGACCTATTTCCCGGGCTTAGGTTTGGTGTCCTTGAGGCGTTTGATGGGGACACGCCGATGACAGAACTTGAGAACAGGCTCGAACGGTTCGAGACGCTCACCGCCGAATGCGAGCTGATCGCCAGGCTCGCCACCGACAGCACCAAGCGTGAGTTTTATCTGAAGCTCTCGGAGCGGTATCGCCAGCTGGCGGTGGACATGCGGCAGGCCATAGCGAGCCAAGCTGCGGCCTGACGCCGGCAATCCGTTCTTAACACTTGGCGCGCATCCTCAATGCAGATGCGGGGACGCCTCCGGTGATTTCCCGCTGTGGTAATGCCGGGGCTCGCTGCGGTGCAGCGCGCGTCGCGAGATTGTTTTGTCGTGCCTAGCAGGGCGATCCCATGCGCCTTTTTGCGGTCATCATGTTTGGACTCATGACGGCAGCCTGCAACCAGGAGCAGGAGATCACCGGCTCGACCCCGGTCTGCGCGATGCGGAACTACACTTCCTTCAATCCCCGCGACATGACCCAGTGCGTTGCCGCCTGCAAGGCGTGCGACCACGGCAACACGGTCACCTGCAGCACGTCGTGCACGCTCAAGGGCGCCCGCTGAGCGGCTCCGCCTCCTGGTTCGGGGCCGATGGTGTCTCGACGGTGTTTTGGCACCGGAACGATTCACATGGATCAATCATTGAAGGGATGGCAGGACGCGGAGTCCTTTGGAATGGGTATGCTCGATCCCGGTCGGTTCCTGGTGTCATGCTCTCACTGCGCAGCCTGGCCGATGGCCGCCAATGTAAGACGTTCGAGCTGGTCGGCTTCGCCGAACGAGGTCCGCTTCGTTTGCCCGCGCTGCCGCCGCGAGGAGACCGCGATCATCTCCGCCTCCGGCGAGTTGACGCCGATCCGGCGCGTCGACGTCCCGCCGCGCGACGTCACCGCGGCCTGGGCTCAGGCCCAGCGCCCAAGAGGGCGAGCGTAGCCCGCCGTTTAAGGAGAAGAGGGCCGAGCGCAGCCAGCTGAGGGCAAGAGGGCGCGCGTCACCATCCGTCGGGACCTCTGATGAGGCGGTTGGAACTGCCGCGGGAGGTGATCCAAGCAGGTGCAAATGTGCTAGGATCGTCGGCATGAGTTCATCCATGCCCCGTCCAATCCTGCCGCCCCTCGGCGGCCGTTTCCGCCTTAACCCGGTCGCGGTGCGCCTTGCGCCGCTGTTCGGCTTCGCGCTGCTGATCGTGTCATGCGCGCTGGGAAGCTTTGCATTGGCCTGTGCCACGCCGTTTGCGGCTTGCGCGGTTGTCGCCGCCGCCATGCTGCCGCTGCGTCCGGCGCTGCTCGTCGTCACGGGCGCCTGGCTGGTGAACCAGGGCATCGGCTTCGGCGCGCTGCACTATCCGATCGACCCCAGCACTATCGCCTGGGGCTTCGTCATCGGCGCTGCTGCGCTGCTATCGACCGCAGCAGCATCGACGGTCCTCCGTAGGCTGCCGCAAGGCCGCACGCCGCTGATGCTTGCGATTGCATTCGTTGCCGCCTACGCGGTCTATGAGTTCGCGCTGCTTGCCGCGACGCCGGTCCTGGGCGGCGAGGGCGCCTTCACCGCCGCCATCGAGACCCGGATCGGGCTGACCAGCGCCATCTGGCTCGCCGGCCTCGTCGCCGCCTGTGAGATCGTCCGTCTGGCCGATCCGTTCGGGCGCGCGATGCGGAACGCCTGAGCGCCAACCAAGGCACTGAAGTCCGGTCATGCCGATAACCGGACCTTTGCCCAGCGCTGCAAGGCGACCGCTGTCCAAACCGTCTCGACAAACTCGAACGGCCAGGCGCCCTGGAGAAAGCCATAGACCCCGCTGAGCGCGCAGGCTGCCGCGAAGGCCAGCACGAAATGCGGTCCGCGCGGCTCGAGCGCGTAAAACAGCAGCATCGCACTGACCGACAGCAGTCCGAAGATTGTGATTGCGTGCATCAGCCGGCCGGAGGCTTCGGCTTCTTGGCGACACCGAGGGTGTGGAAGACGGCGGGCCCCATCACCGGCCACAGCGCGGCCGTCGCGGTCAGAACGGTCGCGGCGCACATTGCAGCCAGCACGGACGATCGGATTTTCAAGCCGCGCGTCCGCGATCGACAGACGATCCAGACCCAGGCGCAGACCACGACGGCGATGGACAGTTTCGTCATCAGCCCGTGCGCATGGTCGAGCACCGCGATCAGGCTGCCCACGCTGGCGAGCACGACAGCGGGTAGGGTGAACGGCAGCACACAGCACGCCGTGCAGGCTGCCGCGACAACCGCGGTTGCGACCGCCGTGCCGGCGGCCTTGCCGCCGCCTGGTTCGACCCTTGGTTCGGTCTGGGCTCCGCAGCCGCATCCTGGCGACGTCTCGGACGAAAGGCTGCAGGACGGTCCTATAACGCTCATGTGATTCTCCTCATGCTTGTGCGCCACGGACCGGATCGCTACGCCCTCAAGCCACTTGAGGTTCAAGCGAAAAGTGAGAGCTCCATGAGAATTGGCGTCCTCGCCAAGACGGCCGGCGTTTCGGTTCCCACCATCCGCTACTACGAGAGCATCGGTCTTCTGACGCCGCCGGCGCGCCAGGGCGGCCAGCGCATCTACGGCAGCGACGCTCTCGGGACGCTCAGCCTTGTCAGGCATTGCCGTGAGCTCGACTTCTCCATCGACGAGACGCGCGACATCCTCGCATCGGTTCAGCGGCGCTTGCCCTGCAGCGATACGAAGACATTTGCAGAGAAGCATCTCGGATCGATCAGGAAGAAAATTGCGGAGTTGCGGACACTGGAAGCGACCATGGTCGCGCTGGTCAGCGGCTGTGAGACGACGTGCAGCGGCAGTGCTGCGCCGGACTGCGTGATCCTGCAGCCAGGATGCGGGCCCGCCTGATCCCGGATAGCGCCTTGAAGTGCACGATGCCGTTGCGGTTGCCTGTCGGGCAAAACACTTGATCATTTCCCGACATGTCCGTGTCAAGCCGGGGCATCCAAAATATTCCGCTTTACCGAAATTCGGAAATGGCGTATGTGTCGCGCATCCCGGCTCATCCTTGAGGGCGATCTTGTGGTCGTCATGTTCGCGAGCCGGGCTTGCGGTGGACGCGGCAGCGTTCGGGTGCGAGAGGCCAAGGGCAGGGCGGATTGCTCTCCGTGAGCCCAAGGCTGCGTTCCGACGAGCGGCGCTGCTAGGCTTCGTCTCGTCTGTAAGTTTTCGGCTCCACGACAGGGCTGGAAAAACTGCGGCGAAATGGCGAGCCGTGCGTACGGCAAAACCGTGTGGTCCTGGCCGTCGTTGCTACCGTCAAGCTCTTGCGGATGCGGCATCTGCGTCAACCGGCGCGGTACCGGTGACTTCTGCAAGGGCGAGGGAGGCCAGAGAGAATTCGGCTCCCGGGAGAGCACGGCATAAGCCGTCCAACCATCGCGCAGGGAAGGCCGAGTGATTGGCTACACCTGTATGCTGCTGTGCGGTTCTCTCTGCGTGTGCTTTTCGCGCAGCGGACCGCGGGTGCCAGCCGGCACCCGGCCTTCCCTGCGCCCTCTTGGATAAAGGGGCGGAATGACCAAGCAAAGCTCGGGCGAAATATGCCGCGAGGACGCGAAGCGTGTCTGCAATCAAAATGCGAGCTGGAAGAGTGCCGCTGCCGCCTCATAGTCCGTCATTGCTGCGCTCAAAGACGATGTGGAGAGAGTGTGCACAACACTTCGATCTGTGGCCTGGACGCAGCGCCCTTGCGGCGCGTCCGGACAGGCGGGGAGATGATGAAGCGCCGACTCACCTTGGCTGCGCCTCGTGGTCGCGCCGAAGTTGCAACGCAGGCACGCACCGGAAACTTGAAGTTGTGGATTGTCCTCCCGCCGGGGGTATCGCAGTAAGCTCGATCGTGTCCTCACGGCCACGATTGTGCCGTCCGTGCAACACCCGTCACGGATTTAACCATCTTCTCTGTCCGTTCGCAACGACGCCGCTTTTTGGCCACACCCGAGCATGAATAAAATCACTCGAATATTTTAGCGGCAGCGGTGATCCTGGAAGACGACGGAAATCCCCAAGGTCGATTCAAAAGGTCGATTCAAATCTTGGCTCTGATTTTTCGGGTCTGAAAGGGTTGGCCGGGGAAACTGGTTTGCGATGGACGCGAAGAGCAACATCAAGCAGAGGCTGCCGAGCCGTCACGTGACGGAAGGTCCTGCGCGCGCGCCCCATCGCTCCTACCTCTACGCCATGGGTCTGACCACCGACCAGATCCACCAGCCCTTCGTCGGCGTCGCCTCGTGCTGGAACGAGGCCGCGCCCTGCAACATCTCCCTGATGCGCCAGGCGCAGGCGGTGAAGAAGGGCGTCGCAGCCGCCGGCGGCACACCGCGCGAATTCTGCACCATCACCGTAACCGACGGCATCGCGATGGGGCATGACGGCATGCGCTCCTCGCTGCCGTCGCGCGAATGCATCGCCGATTCCGTCGAATTGACGATCCGCGGCCACGCCTATGACGCTCTCGTTGGCCTGGCCGGCTGCGACAAGTCGCTGCCGGGCATGATGATGGCGATGGTCCGTCTCAACGTGCCCTCGATCTTCATCTATGGCGGCTCGATCCTGCCCGGCAATTTCCGGGGCCAGCAGGTGACCGTGCAGGACATGTTCGAAGCCGTCGGCAAGCACTCGGTCGGCGCAATGTCGGACGAGGACCTCGACGAGATCGAGCGCGTGGCGTGCCCCTCGGCGGGTGCCTGCGGCGCGCAGTTCACCGCCAACACGATGGCGACCGTCTCCGAGGCGATCGGGCTGGCCTTGCCGTACTCGGCCGGTGCTCCGGCACCCTATGAAATTCGCGACGCCTTCTGCATGACCGCGGGCGAGCAGGTCATGGAGCTGATCGCCCAAAACATCCGGCCACGCGACATCGTCACCCTCAAGGCGCTGGAGAATGCCGCCGCCGTGGTCGCCGCGTCCGGTGGCTCGACTAATGCTGCACTGCACCTGCCGGCAATCGCGCACGAGTGCGGCATCAAGTTCGACCTGTTCGACGTCGCCGAAATCTTCAAAAAGACACCGTACGTCGCGGATTTGAAGCCAGGCGGCCGTTATGTCGCCAAAGACATGTTTGAAGTAGGTGGCATACCGCTTCTGATGAAGACGCTGCTCGACAACGGATTTCTCCACGGTGACTGCATGACCGTCACCGGTCGAACGATCGCCGAAAACCTCAAAAGCGTGAAGTGGAATCCGCACCAGGACGTGGTGCACCCGGCAGACAAGCCCATCACCGTCACCGGCGGTGTGGTCGGTCTGAAGGGCAATCTGGCGCCAGAAGGTGCGATCGTGAAAGTCGCGGGAATGTCCAACCTCAGGTTCACCGGTCCGGCCAGGTGCTTCGACCGTGAGGAGGATGCTTTCGAGGCCGTCCAGAAGCGCACCTACCGCGAAGGCGAAGTCATCGTGATCCGCTACGAGGGGCCGAAGGGCGGTCCCGGCATGCGGGAAATGCTCCAGACCACCGCGGCGCTGACCGGCCAGGGCATGGGCGGCAAGATCGCGCTCATCACCGACGGCCGCTTCTCCGGCGCCACCCGCGGCTTCTGCATCGGCCATGTCGGGCCGGAAGCCGCCATCGGCGGCCCGATCGGGTTGCTGGAGGACGGCGATATCATCGAAATCGACGCGGTCGCCGGTACCCTTAACGTAAAATTGAGCGACCAGGAGCTTGCCAAACGCAAGACCAAATGGACCGCTCGCGCGACTAACCACACGACGGGCGCGCTCTGGAAATATGCTCAGCAGGTTGGACCAGCGGTCGGTGGGGCAGTGACCCATCCGGGCGGCGCGCACGAGAAACAGTGCTATGCGGACATCTAGGCGTACCATCGTTGCATTTGTGTTGGGGGCTACTGCGCTGGCCGCGCCGGCGCTCGCCTTTGACGGCGCACCCGTCAGCCAGAAGGATGCGACCATCCCGGTGGTCACGACCTTGCCGGGCGCAGCAGGCAAGGTGCGCAATGTACCGCCAGTCGTGCCCCAGGAAACCTCGCTCAGCGCCCTGCAATATGCCGCGGAGGGTGGCCACCCCATCGCGCAGTGGAAGCTCGGCCGCATGTACGCCAATGGCGACGGCGTCGCCCAGGACGATGTGCGTGCGTTCGAGTATTTCACCCGCATCGCCAACGCGCACGCCGAAGACAGCCCGTCCGCGCCGCAGGCGCAGATCGTCGCCAACGCCTTTGTGGCGCTCGGCCGCTATTATCTCAGCGGCATCCCGAATTCGAAGGTCAAGCCGGACCAGGAGCGGGCGCGGGAGATGTTTTCCTATGCCGCGTCCTATTTCGGCAATGCGGATGCGCAATACGATCTCGCCCGCCTGTACCTGAAGACGCCGGACGCTTCGCGCGAGGATTTCCGCTACGGCGCGCGCTGGCTTGGGCTCGCCGCGCAGAAGGGTCAGCACGAGGCCCAGGCGCTGCTCGGCCAGATGCTGTTCAACGGCGACCGCCTGCCGCGGCAGGCCGCCCGCGGCCTGATGTGGCTGACGCTGGCGCGCGACAGCGCAGGCAGCGACGAGACCTGGATCAAGGAAAACTACAACCGCGCCTTCGCAAAGGCCTCCGACGACGATCGCGCCATGTGCCTGCAGATGCTGGAGCAATGGGTGCAGGGTCGACGGGAGTGATGGGTTGAGGCGGCCTCACGCCGCCTCAAGATCGAGATCCGCCCACACCGGCACGTGGTCCGACGGCTTCTCCCAGCTGCGCACATAGCTGTCGATGCCGACATTGGCGAGCCGGTCGCTGGCCTGTGGCGACAGCAGAAGGTGGTCGATCCGCAGGCCATGGTTCTTCTGCCAGGCGCCGGCCTGGTAGTCCCAGAAAGTGTAGAGCCCGGGCTCGTCGGTGACGGCCCGAAGCGCATCGGTCAGGCCGAGGCCGAGCAGGGACTGAAAACTCTCCCGCGTCTCGGCCTTGAACAGGGCGTCCTCGGTCCAGGCGGCGGGATTATGGACGTCCCGGGCATGCGGGATGACGTTGAAGTCGCCTGCGAGGATCAGCGGCTCCTCGGTCTTGAGGCGCTCCTTCGAATACTCAAGAAGCCGCGACATCCATTTGAGCTTGTAGGGATATTTCTCGGTCCCGACCGGGTTGCCATTGGGCAGATAGAGGCAGGCGATGCGCAGCACGCCGGACTTAAGCGTCACCACGCCTTCGAGGAAGCGGGCATGCGCATCCTCGTCGTCGCCGGCCAGCCCCGACTTGGTCTCGTCGAACCGGAGCTTGGAGAGCAGGGCGACACCGTTGAACGTCTTCTGCCCGTGGGTGACCACGTTGTAGCCGAGCGCCTCGATCTCCAGCCGCGGGAAGGCGTCGTCGACGCATTTGATCTCCTGGAGGCAGACGATGTCCGGCTGGCACTCCTTCAGCCAGGTCAGGAGGAGATCGATGCGCTGCCGGACCGAGTTCACGTTCCAGGTGGCTATTCTGATGGGCATCTTGGCGGCTCCGGGCAGGGGCCATGGTTAGAACAAAATGCAAACGCGCCCGTCAAGGACGCTGCGAAATCTCCCACAAAATTAACCCGGCTTAAGTCGGGCCTGGGCCATTGATCGTGAAAAGGTTTTTCGAATGGGACGGCCGAACAAAGCCATGAAGCGAACCGAGCCCCGCGACGGGTTGATCGGCGCGTTCCTGTACTGGCTCGGCGGCTACGAGATCGAGGACGGCCTGACCGCCGGTCTCAGCGAGCGCGAGCTGAGCCGCATCCGTGCCAAGCAGATCGACGCGGTGATACGCCTGATCCCGGTGACGATGGCCGTCACTATGCTCAACGTCGCGGTGGTGCTGATTTTGTTCTGGGGCCGTGGCTGGAACGCGATCTGGGGCATGACCCTCGCCACCGCCGCCTCGCTCGCGGTGCGCGCGTGGCGGCGCTCCCACCAAAGCCCGCCGCAGGAAGCCTCGCCCCGCGCCGCGCGGCAGATGTTGCGGCAGGCGTTTTTCCTCGCCGCAATCTGGGGCACGCTGCCGGTCGCGCTGTTCAGCCGCATCGAGCCGACCAGCCAGCTCGTCCTGGCTTGCCTGATGGTCGGCATGATGTCCGGCGGTGCCTTCACGCTCTCGACCTTCCCGCGCGCGGGCCTCGTCTATCTCGCGACGACGACGATCGCCTGCGTCGCGGCGTTGCTGTTGTGCGGCACCGGGCCGTATCTCGTGACCGCGGTGTTCCTGCTGCTGTTCGCGTTCTTCATGGCGCGCAATATCGTCTCGCAAGGCAATCTGTTCCTTGGCAATCTCAAGGCCCAGCTCGAGCTCGAGCGGCAGACCGAGATCATTTCGCTGTTGCTGAAGGATTTTCAGGAGAATGCCAGCGACTGGCTGTGGCAGACGGACGCCGAGGGGCATCTGGTCGACGTGCCCGAGCGCTTCGCCGCGGTCGCACAGCTGCCACTGGCCTTGCTGAAGGGCTCGCATTTCGCCGACGTGCTCGACATGCTGTGCCCCGAAGACAAGAGCGCGGCCTACAATGTCGTCGGCCTGATGGAGCACGCCGAACCGCTGCACGAGATGAACCTCAAGGTCGTCGCCGGCGGCGAGGCGCGGCTGTGGTCGCTCACCGCGAAGCCGGCCTACGACCGCGACGGTCAATTCCTCGGCTATCGCGGCTTCGGCCGCGACGTGACCGAGCGCTGGCGCGCGGAAAAGGCCGAGGCCGAGAGCCGCGCCAAATCGGATTTCCTCGCGGTGATGAGCCACGAGATCCGCACGCCGATGAACGGCGTGCTCGGGCTTGCCAGCATGCTGCTGGAGACAAAACTCGATCCGGAGCAGCACGAGGCCGTCATCACGATCCGCGAGTCCGGCGACAATCTCCAGCGCATCCTCAACGACATCCTGGACCTCTCCAAACTCGAGGCTGGACGCTTCGCGTTCGAGGTGATCGACTTCGCGCCGCAGGCGCTGGTAGAGACATTGGCGACCGTCGTGCGCGCGAGTGCCAAGAGCAAGGGGCTCACGGTCAAGGTCAAGCTCGATCCGAACCTGCCGCCGACGCTGCGCGGCGATGTCGCGCGTATCCGCCAGGTCCTGCTCAACCTCGCATCCAACGCGGTGAAGTTCACCGACCAAGGCGAAGTCACGATCGCAGCCGTCTGTCAGGCCCGCCGCGATCTGCTCGCCACCGTCGAATGGAGCGTGACCGACAGCGGTATCGGCATCGCCCCCGAGAAGCTTGGCCAGCTCTTCTCCGACTTCGCGCAGGCCGACGCCTCGATCAGCCGCCGCTTCGGCGGGACCGGGCTTGGGCTTGCGATCTCCCGGCGCATCATCGAACAGATGGGCGGCACCATCGGCGTCACCTCGACGCCGGGCGAGGGCTCGACATTCAGCTTCACGCTGGTGCTGCCCTGGAGCCAGGAGCAGGCATCCGACTACATTGCCGACCGCGACGAAGCCGACTACCTCAAGGCGCGTATCGCGAGTCTCGACCGACCGCTGAGGGTGCTGGTCGCCGAGGACGACGCCGTCAACCGCATGGTCGTGAGCAAGATGTTAGGGGCCTTCGACGTCGAGCTGCGCGTCGTCACCGACGGCGTCGAGGCCGTCGCGGCGGCCTCGGAGGAAGACTACGATCTCGTGCTGATGGACGTGCGGATGCCCGACATGGACGGCCTTGCCGCAACCCGGGCGATCCGTGCGCAAGGTGGCCGATTCGAATCCTTGCCGATCATCGCGCTCACCGCCAATGCCTTCCCCGAGGACGTCAAGATCTGCCGCGAGGCCGGCATGTCGGACTTCCTGGCCAAGCCGCTACGCAAACCCGCGCTGCTGGCGGCGCTGCTGCGCGCGCTCGATGGACATGTGATGGCGGGAGACGCACCACTTCAGCCGGAGCTCATGTCGGTCGACGTGGAGTGGACGGACGAGGAAAGGCAGATGACCGGCGCCTAGCCGGCGACGTCAGATCGAGAAGCTGGTCCCGCAGCCGCAGGACGCCGTGGCGTTCGGATTGTTGACGCGGAACGAGGCGCCGATCAGATCGTCGACGAAATCGACCTGCGACCCCGCCAGGAACGGCTGCGAGGCGGAATCGACCAGCACCACCGCATTGTCCTGCTCGATCACGAGATCGTCGTCAGTGCGGGCACGGTCAATGTCGAACTTGTACTGGAAGCCGGAACAGCCTCCGCCCTCGACCGAGATCCGCAGCATCGCGCCAGACCCTTCGCCCTTGAGGATCTCCCCAATCCGGCGTGCGGCCTTGTCACTGATGGTCACGTCAGTCGTCATCGTTCGTCTCCGATAGGCCCGCGGTCACACCAAGGTCACCTGAAGGTCACGTGCCCTATTCAGTTGGTATCCCGCGTCCGGCATAGTTAAGTGCCACCATACGCAGAATCAAATGGATAGAGACTAAATTCGCCGTGTCCGTCGGAATGGCTGCCCCCCACGCGCCCTATGCCTGCGATCCGGAGCGCAGTCGCGGCCGATTGGTCGCGGAACCGCCAAGCCGGACCCGCAGCCCGTTTCGACGGGATTGCGACCGGGTGATCCATTCCACCGCGTTCCGCCGGCTGAAATACAAGACCCAGGTGTTCGTCTTCCACGAGGGCGACCACTACCGCACCCGGCTGACCCATTCGCTGGAGGTGGCGCAGATCGCCCGCGCGCTGGCCCGGCAGCTCGGGCTGGACGAGGACCTCACGGAAACCCTGGCGCTCGCCCACGATCTCGGCCATCCGCCGTTCGGGCACGCCGGCGAGCGGGCGCTGGACGCCTGCCTGAAGGATTTTGGCGGCTTCGATCACAACGCCCAGACGCTCCGCGTCGTTGCGGCCCTGGAACAGCGCTATCCCGAATTCGACGGGCTCAACCTGACCTGGGAAGCGCTGGAGGGCATCGTCAAGCACAACGGCCCGCTGACCGATCGCAGCGGTGCGCCGGCCGGGCGTTATCGCGAGCGCGGCGTTCCCGTCGGCATCGCCGACTACATCAAGATCTATGATCTCGAATTGTGGAGTTTCGCCTCGCTGGAGGCACAGGTCGCCGCGATCGCGGACGACATCGCCTATGATGCCCACGATATCGACGACGGTCTGCGCGCCGGCCTGTTTCACCTCGACGACCTCAAGGTGATGCCGCTGACCGCGGAGATTATCGCCGAGACTTCTGCGCATTACCCCGATCTCGAAGACGTCAGGCGCGGCGCCGAGCTGGTGCGCGAGCTGATCTCACACTTGATCGGTGCCGTGTTCGCCGAGGCCCAGATAAACCTTGCCGCCGTGAAACCGCAATCCGCACAGGACGTGCGCCAGCAGAGCCGGGCATTGATCGCATTCCCCGCCGCGGTCGCCGAGGAGGAGGCCGCCATCAAGCGCTTTCTCTATCAGCACATGTACCGCCACAAGCGGGTCATGCGGGTGATGGGCGAGGCGGAACAGATCCTGTTCGACCTGTTCGCAAAATACCTCACCTCGCCCGGCGAGCTGCCGCCGGAATGGCTGGTCGGGGCGGAGGCGGACAATGAGGGCGACCGGGCCCGCCGGATCGGGAATTTCATTGCCGGAATGACCGACCGTTTCGCCCTGACCGAGCACCAGCGGCTCTTTGACTCGACCCCGGATTTGCGTTAGGCGGCGCCCATGCCCGACACATCCTCAGCACTGCACCTGTTCGCCGACGTGCTCGCACGCGTGCACGCGGTCTGCCGCGCGCTCGCGGCGGAAGCCAACTGGCCCGAGGGCATCGATTTCTCGCGCGTGGTGGTCGAGCCGCCGCGCGATGCTTCCCATGGCGACATGGCGACCAACGCAGCCATGGTGCTTGCGAAAGAGGCAAAGGCAAAGCCGCGCGACCTCGCCGAGCAGATCGCCGAACGGCTGCGCGCGGACCCGTTGATCGCCAAGGTCGACATCGCAGGTCCAGGCTTCATCAACCTGACGCTGGAGCCGGCCGCATGGGCCGAGGCGCTACGGACCGTGCTGCGCGAGGGCGCCGATTACGGCCGCGTCCGCGGCGGCTCCAAGGTCAACGTCGAATATGTCTCCGCCAACCCCACCGGACCGATGCATGTCGGCCATTGCCGCGGCGCCGTGTTCGGCGATGCGCTGGCGAGCCTGCTTGAATTCGCAGGCCGTGACGTCACGCGCGAATATTACATCAACGACGCCGGCGCGCAGGTCGACGTGCTCGCCCGCTCCGCGTTCCTCCGGTATCGCGAGGCGCTCGGCGAAGACATCGGCGCGATGCCGGAAGGCCTTTATCCCGGCGACTATCTGAAGCCGGTCGGGCAGGCGCTGGCGCAGGAGCACGGCGACAAGCTCCTCGCCGTGAGCGAGGGCGCGTGGCTACCGACGGTGCGCGCCAAGGCGATCGCGATGATGATGGACGAGATCAAGGATGATCTCGCCGCGCTCAACATCCGCCACGACGTGTTCTTCTCCGAGCGCTCGCTGCAGGACGCCGGCAACAACAAGGTCGCCGAGACCATCGATTTCCTGCGCGCCAAGGGCGACGTCTACCAGGGCCGTCTGCCGCCCCCAAAGGGGGCTCCGGCCGAGGATTGGGAAGATCGCGAGCAGTTGCTGTTCAAGGCGACCGCCTATGGCGACGACGTCGATCGCCCGCTGGTCAAGTCGGATAATTCCTACACCTACTTCGCCGCCGATATCGCCTACCACAAGAACAAGTTCGACCGTGGTTTCGCGGAGATGATCGACGTCTGGGGCGCCGACCATGGCGGCTACATCAAGCGGATGCAGGCGGCGGTGAAGGCGACGACCTCCGGCAAGGGGGCGCTCGACGTCAAGATCGTCCAGCTGGTGAAGTTGCTGCGCAACGGCGAGCCGGTGAAAATGTCCAAGCGGAGCGGGGACTTCGTCACCTTGCGTGAGGTGGTGGATGAAGTCGGCCAGGACGCCGTCCGCTTCATGATGCTCTACCGCAAGAACGACGCGGTGCTCGACTTCGACCTCGCCAAGGTCATGGAACAGTCGCGCGACAACCCGGTGTTCTACGTGCAGTACGGCCACGCCCGCGGCCACTCGATCTTCCGCAACGCCCGGGCCGAGGTGTTCCCGGAACTCCCGGAGGAAACGGAAAAGCGCATCGCCTGGCTGGGTGAGTCGGCGGTGGAACGGCTGTCGGACCCGGCTGAACTCGACCTTCTTAAGCGGCTCGCAATATTTCCGCGCATGCTGGAAGCGGCCGCAACCGCCCACGAGCCGCACCGAATTGCCTTCTATCTCTATGATTTAGCCAGCGAATTTCATGCACTTTGGACGAAGGGGCGCGATTTGCCCTATTTACGCTTCATTATCAATAATGATGCAGATCTAACGAAGGCGCGGCTGGCCATGGTCCAGGGCGTCGTCTCTGTCCTGGCATCGGGCCTCGCCATCCTCGGCGTCCATGCTCCGGACGAGATGCGGTAGTTTGGGGCGAACTACTTAAGGGATTTCGGGGGTAACCGGCAGAAGCCGGATCGCTTAGACTTGGTTGAAAGCCTTGTGGGTCGAAAGCCGCGCCTTGGTCGAGGGGCGCGCGGCTTTCCCGAAGGGACGCATCATCACGATGGCCGAACGATATCAGGACAGACCGTTTCCTTCCGATGACTATCGCGGTGGCGATCAGCATGGGAGGGCGGAGAGCGGTGATCCCTTGGCCGAACTTGCCCGCCTGATCGGGCAGACCGATCCGTTCGCAGCGCAAGGGCGGCCGGGCGTGCACCCGCCTGCAGCACCTGCGCCTGCCCAGAGCTACCAGGACGACGACTATCGCCAGGACGATGGCCAGCAGGACTATGCCGAGCAGGCCCCGCCGCCGCCCGGGCCACCCTCATGGATGCGGCGCGCCAATGTGCAGCCGCAGACGGTGCCAGCTGAGCCTGCCTATCCCGCTTCCGTAAACCCGGTTCATCCACTGCATCGTTATTCAGCCCAGCCGACTGCGCCCGAGCCTGAACCTGATTATCGTCAGCCGCAGGCCTATCCGGATCAGGCCTATCAAGCTCGCACCCATCAGGGGCAGGCCTATCAGGATCAGGCATATCAGCAGCCCGATCAGGCTTACCAGGAGCAAGCCCACCAGCAGCCCGATCCGGCGCGCTACGACGAGGCGCTCTACGGACGGCTGGAGGCGGGCGAGCAGGACTATCAGCGCGATCCCGCCTATCCCGACGATCCTTACGCGTTCCAGAGCGACTATCCCGAGGCCGATCTCGACGAGCCGAAGAAGCAGCGCGGCGGCATGATGACCGTCGCGGCGATCCTGGCCCTTGCCGTGGTCGGGACCGGCGCTGCGTTCGCTTACAAGACCTATGTGGGCTCGCCCCGCAGCGGCGAGCCGCCGATCATCAAGGCCGACAACACGCCGACCAAAATCGTGCCGGCGCCGTCGGACTCCTCGGCCAAGGTACCGGACCGCATGGTCACCGGAGATGGCGCCGAGAAGATCGTGCCGCGCGAGGAGGCGCCTGTCGACGTCAACGCCAAGGCGGGAGGTCCCCGCGTGGTGTTCCCGGCGCTGAACCAGAACGCGAACCCGCCGCCAGTCGCGAGCGTGTCGCCGTCCAGCATTCCGCTGTCGAGTGCGGGCCCGAATCCGAGCAACGGCACGCTGCCGAACAATTCGCCGCGCGCGATCAGGACCGTGGCCGTGAAGGGCGATCAGACCGACGCCACCGCGTCGCAAGCGGCCACGGCCGCGAAACCGACAGCTCTCCCGAAGCCCGTTGCGGCACCAGCTGCACCACGCACGCCGCCGACCTCGGCCAATGCCAGTGCCAATCAGCCGCTCTCGCTTGCGCCGCAATCGGCGTCGGCCGCGGAGCCACCGCAGCGGATGGCTGCGACCAATCCGACGCAAATTGCGCCCGCGAGCAGCGGTGGCGGCGGCTACGTCGTGCAGGTCTCCTCGCAGCAGACCGAGGATAGCGCCCACGCCTCGTACCGGGTGCTTCAGAGCAAGTACGGCAGCGTGCTTGGCTCCCGCGCACCCGTGGTCAAGCGGGTCGACCTGACCGACAAGGGCAAGGGAATCGTCTACCGCGCCTTCGCTGGGCCGTACGGATCGCTCGAAGAGGCGAACCAGGCCTGCAACAGTTTGAAATCCGCTGGCCTGTCTGCCTGCTTCGTCCAGAGGAATTAACGGCCGTTTCCTTGACCCTCTCGCGGGTCAGGGTTAATCGGCCGTATGAGCACGCGGGCCTTCATTACCGGCGTTTCCGGAACGGAACTAACCGCCGCCGAGCGGGAGTTTATCCGCAGCGAACGCCCGTGGGGCTTCATCCTCTTCAAGCGCAATGTCGAGACGCCGGCTCAAGTTGCTGCACTCGTTGCGGAATTGCGGGCGGTTGCGGGTCTCGCTGATGCCCCTGTCCTGATCGATCAGGAGGGTGGGCGGGTGCAGCGCCTGACGCCGCCGCATTGGCCGGTCTATCCGCCGGGCGCTATTTTCGCAGGCCTCTACGATACTGATTCGGCGCTCGGGCTGACCGCGGCGCGCCTCAGCGCCCGGCTGATCGCGTGCGATCTCGCAGATCTCGGCATTACCGTGGATTGCTTGCCGCTGGCCGACGTGCCGGTGGCTGGCGCCAACGCCGTCATCGGGAACAGGGCTTACGGCACCGAACCGGGAAAGGTCGCCGCGATCGCCCGCGCGGTCACTGAGGGCCTGGAACAGGGTGGCGTGTTGCCGGTGCTCAAGCACATCCCCGGCCATGGCCGAGCTACGGCCGATACCCATTTCAATCTGCCGACGGTCGACACGTCGCGCGACGAACTGGATCGCACCGACTTCGCGGCATTCAAGCCTTTGGCGGATTTGCCGATGGCCATGACTGCACATGTTGTGTTTAGCGCGGTCGACCCCGCCCATCCGGCGACGACATCTGCGACAATGATCGCTGAGGTGATTCGCGGCGCAATCGGGTTCCAGGGTTTGTTAATGAGTGATGACGTGTCGATGAACGCGCTGTCGGGCAACATCGCCGAACGGACCCGCGCCATTTTTGCGGCCGGCTGCGACATGGCCCTGCATTGCAACGGCAACATCGAGGAAATGCGTGAGGTCGCCGGCCAGACACCCGAACTGGCGGGCAGGGCGCTGGAGCGGGCGAACGCCGCGCTCGCTGCGCGTAAAGGACCGCAACCGTTCGATCGCGCGGCCGCGCGCGCCGAACTGGAGGCATTGATCGCACGGGCAAACACGGCATCGGCATGACCGCAGAAATCCTATCGTTTGAAACCGGGCGGCCCGCAGAGCTCGCCGAGGGTGAGCCGGCGTTGGTGGTGGACGTCGAGGGTTATGAAGGTCCGCTCGACCTGCTGCTCGCACTGGCGCGGCAGCAGAAGGTAGATCTCGCCAAGATCTCGATCCTGGCGCTCGCCGACCAATATCTCCACTTCATCGAAGCCGCGCGAAAGATCCGCCTCGAGCTCGCCGCCGACTATCTCGTGATGGCGGCATGGCTCGCCTTCTTGAAATCGCGTCTGCTGCTGCCGGAGCCGCCGAGTGCGGAAGGCCCGAGCGCCGAGCAGATGGCAACGGCGCTCGCCAATCGGCTGCGCCGGCTGGAGGCCATTCGTGAAGCCGCCAACCGGCTGATGAACCGGCAGCAATTGCTGCGCGACATTTTCCCGCGCGGCGAGCCCGAGCAGATCGCCGAGATCAGGCATCCGAAATATACCGCGACGCTCTATGACCTGCTCACCGCCTATGCCGCGCAGCGCCAGTCGCGCGTGCTGGCGAGCGTGCATCTGGCCAAGCGCACGGTGTGGTCGCTCGCCGAGGCGCGCGCCACGCTGGAGCGGCTGGTCGGCAGCATCAGCGAGCAAGACGATTGGGGCGTTCTCGACGATTTTCTGCTTCAGCATGTCGCCGATCCGACGCAGCGCGCGACGGTGCTCGCCTCGAGTTTCGCGGCTGCGCTCGAGCTGGTGCGCGAAGGTCAGCTCGAGCTGAATCAGAAAGAGGCGTTTGCGCCCATCTATTTCCGGAAGGGGCGCCCCAAGCCGGTCATGGACGCAGCTCCTGCGCCCGATGCGCCGGTCGCTTAGTGCAACAAGGAGAATCTGCCATGGCAAGCCTGGCTGAAGTGCGGGTAGAAGAGGCCGAGCCGATGGAGAACGAGTCCCAGGCACGTCCCGAAGAATTGCGGCTGCTGGAAGCGCTGCTGTTCGCTTCGAATGAACCGCTGGACACCGCGACGCTGGCCAAGCGCATGCCCGAGGGCGTCGACGTGAAGGCCGCGCTCGAGCAGTTGCAGGCCGACTACTCCCTGCGCGGCGTGAATCTCGTGCGGGTCGCCAACAAATGGACCTTCCGTACCGCGGGCGATCTCGCCTGGCTGATGACCCGCGAGAGCACCGAGACCCGCCGCCTGTCGCGCGCCGCGATCGAAGTGCTGGCGATCATCGCCTATCACCAGCCGGTGACGCGCGCCGAGATCGAGGAGATCCGCGGCGTCGTCACCTCGAAGGGCACGCTGGACGTGCTGCTGGAAACCGGCTGGATCAAGCCGCGCGGTCGTCGCAAGACGCCGGGCCGTCCCTTGACCTTCGGAACCACCGAGGACTTCCTGTCGCAGTTTACTCTGGAACAGCTCGGCGATTTGCCGGGCCTGGAGGAGCTGAAGGGCACGGGCCTGCTGGATTCGCGCCTGCCGACCGGATTCAGCGTGCCGACGCCGTCGGATGACCCGACTTTGCGGGAAGACGAGGATCCGCTGGAGCCGGGCGAGGACCTTGATCTGGCGCTGGCGCCCGCGGTCGAGCCCGAGACGCCGCCGGAAGGCGGCCATGAGGGGGGCGGGGGTGGCAGCGAGGACTGAAGTCCCGGCCTTTTACCGGCCGCCTGCGACCAGTTAACACTAGCAAAATTACGTAGCGCCAACAGCGAATTGGCGCTGCCTTGGTCCTTGTTTTTGACACCTGCCAAGCCTAGGTTTCGGTGAAGATCGGCCGGTCCCCGGCCATGCGCGTTTGGAGGGTTGCAGGATGGGTTCACTCAGCATTTGGCACTGGGTCCTGGTGATCGCAGTGGTCCTGCTGCTGTTCGGTCGCGGCAAGATCTCGGATCTGATGGGCGACGTGGCGCAGGGCATCAAGGCGTTCAAGAAGGGCATGCAGGACGACGACAAGGTCGCCGACAAGCCCGAGCCGGCCAAGTCCATCGAGCACAACAATGCCGCGCCGACCGCGGCACGGTCGGACGTCGGCAGCAAGGCCGTCTGAGCCAGAGAGCACGCGAGACGCGGGTAGCGGACCCGATCCTGCGCGCGAGGGATTGGGCCGGCTGCGGCTGGCGTGAACGGAAGACCTCATGTTCGACATCGGGTGGAGTGAACTGGTCCTGATCGGGGTCGTGGCCCTGATCGCCATCGGCCCGAAAGAGCTGCCGGGCGTGCTGCGCATGGTCGGGCAGTGGATGGGCAAGGCGCGCAAGATGGCCGCCGAATTCCAGGGCCAATTCCAGGAAGCGATGCGCGAGGCCGAAATGGCCGACCTCAAGAAGAGCTTCGACGAGGTCAAGGAAGCGGCTTCCGGCTTCGCCGGCAACAATTTGATGACCTCGCTCCAGAAAGACGTCAGCGACGCGCTCCGCGTCGATGCGCTGGACAAGCCCGCCGAGACCTCGATCTCCACCGCTGTCGAACCGTCGGCGACTTCAAGCGAAGCGCTGACGACGCCCACCACGCCGGAAGCGCCGACGCCGGAGACCTTCGTGGAAGCCGAGGCACATGCGGCCGTGAACGAGCCGCTCGCCATCACCCGTGAGGTCGAGCAGGCGCAGGTCGCTCAAGGTTCGGTCACGCAAGATTCGGTCACCCAGGACACTGCGCCGGCCGAGGCGATTAAGGGCGCCAAAGCGTCATGAGCGCCGCCGATATCGAGGCCAGCAAAGCTCCCCTGATGGACCATTTGATCGAGCTGCGTTCGCGGCTGATCAAAGCGCTGCTCGGCTTCGGCATTGCCTTCATCTTCTGCTTCTTCTTCGCCAAGCAGATCTACAACGTGCTGGTCTGGCCGTTCGTGTGGATCGCGGGTCCCGAGAACTCGAAATTCATCTACACCGCGCTGCTGGAATATTTCATCACCCAGCTCAAGCTCGCGCTGTTCGGCGCCGGCTTCATCTCGTTCCCGATCGTCGCGACACAAATCTATAAGTTCGTCGCTCCCGGACTCTACAAGCACGAGAAGCAGGCCTTCCTGCCGTATCTGGTCGCGACCCCGTTCTTCTTCGTGCTGGGCGCAGCACTGGTCTATTTCGTCGTGCTGCCCATGCTGGTCCGCTTCTCGCTCGGCATGCAGCAGGCCGGCAGTGACGAGACCGCGCAGATCCAGCTGCTGCCCAAGGTCGGCGAATATCTGTCGCTGATGATGTCGCTGATCTTCGCCTTCGGCATCGCCTTCCAGCTTCCGGTGATCCTGACGCTGCTGGGGCGCATCGGCATCGTCACGTCTAAAATGCTGCGCGAGAAGCGCCGCTATTTCATCGTCGTTGCCTTCGTCATCGCGGCCGTTCTGACCCCGCCCGATGTGCTCAGCCAGTGCTCGCTCGCGATTCCCTTGCTCGCGCTCTACGAGGGCTCGATCATCGCGGTGGGAATTGTGGAGAAGAAGGCTGCAGCTTCGCAAGCCTCTAGCGGCACCGACGTATCGACGCCGGCCAATCCGGCAGAGTAGGGCGCCCCATACTCCGGTGTCATTCCCCGCGAAAGCGGGGAATCCAGTACGCCGCGGCCTATCGGGGAATCAGTGATGTTTCTGGAATACTGGATCGCCCGCTTTCGCGGGCGATGACAGCCGTGCTAGGGGAAGCAGCCATTTGCATAAATGCAAATCCAGGATTTGCAGGGTTGCAACAAGCCCCAGGACCACGGCCATGCACGACATCAAATCGATCCGCGACAACCCGCAAGCCTTCGACGCCGGCCTCGCACGACGCGGCCTGAAGCCGATGTCGGCATCGCTGCTTGCGATCGACGAGACCCGGCGTGCGGCGATCCTGGCTTCCGAGCAGGCGCAGGCGCGGCGCAATGCGGCCTCAAAGGAAATCGGCGATGCCAAGAAGACGAAGGACGAGGCGCGCGCGGCGAAGCTGATGGCGGAGGTCGCCGAGCTCAAGACCACCATGCCGGAGCTCGAGGCGACCGCGAAGGCTGCCGACGAGGAGCTCGCCAAGGAGCTGGCGGCGATCCCCAATCTGCCGCTCGGCGAGGTGCCCGATGGTGTCGACGAGCACGGCAATGTGCAGCGCCATGTCTTCGGCAACAGGCGCAACTACGCGTTCGTGCCAAAACCCCATGACGATCTCGGCGCCGCGCTCGGTGACATGGATTTCGAGACCGCAGCGAAGCTCTCCGGCGCGCGCTTCGTCGTGTTGAAGAAGGGACTGGCGCGGCTCGAACGCGCGCTCGGCCAGTTCATGCTGAATCTACACGTTGACGAGCACGGCTATACCGAGATCAATCCGCCGCTGCTCGTGCGCAACGAGATCATGTTCGGCACCGGACAATTGCCGAAGTTCGAGGACGACCAGTTCTGGGCGATCAAGGGCGAATTGCTCGCCGCGCCCGACCATGAGCGGCTCCGGACCGAGCGTCTCGGGATCATTCCGACCGCGGAGGTGGCGCTCACCAATCTCGTCCGAGAATCCATCCTCGACGAAAAGCAGCTGCCGATGCGGCTGACTGCGCTGACGCCGTGTTTTCGCGCGGAGGCGGGCGCCGCAGGGCGCGACACCCGCGGCATGATCCGGCAGCACCAGTTCACCAAGGTCGAACTGGTCTCGATCACGACGCCGGAGACGAGCAAGGACGAGCACGAGCGCATGCTCGCCTGTGCCGAGGAAGTGCTGCGACGGCTTGAGCTGCATTACCGCGTGATGACGCTGTGCACCGGGGATATGGGTTTCTCGTCGCAAAAAACCTATGACATCGAGGTCTGGATGCCGGGTCAGGGCGACGGCGGGGCATTCCGCGAGATCTCAAGCTGCTCGGTTTGCGGCGATTTCCAGGCCCGCCGGATGGACGCGCGCTCGCGCGGCCCCGATGGCAAGCCGCGGTTCGTGCACACGCTCAACGGCTCCGGCACAGCGCTAGGCCGCGCGTTGATCGCCGTGATGGAGACCTATCAGCAAGAGGACGGCTCGATTGCGGTCCCCAGCGTGCTCCAGCCCTATATGGGCGGGCTGAAGGTGGTCGCACGCGACTAGGCGTGCCGCCAATCTGAAACGGAGAAACGTTTGGTTGCGAAGATCGGGCGGCCGGTTATCCTGCCGGCCACCCGACAACGCGAACCGATCGTTCATGGCCTTGCACCGCGATATCTTCTGGGTCGGCAGACAATGGGCGGTGACGGGTGCCGGTATCCAGGCCGTCGATCAGCGGCTGCGTGGCGTGCTCGACATCGCGATCACGCGGCTCTGGGACGACGATCTGGTCCAGAGCCGGCGCGCCAAGCCCGGTGTGAATGCCGCGGATTTCGACCAGGCACTGTCGCTGGCACGCGAACGCTTTCCGCAGGCGCCGGTGCCGGACGCGTTCGTCGCACAGCTGGAGGCGCTCGGCGTCATCGAGGCTCCCATCGTGAGCCCGGTCGTGCCGGCGATGAAATTGCACGCGGAGGGCCGGCTGGCGCGCTTCCTGCCGCAATGGCGCGTTCGCCGATAGCCGGCCAAGCCGGCAACAACCGGGTGCCGCCCCCAGCCGGCCGGTTTGCCTGATCGGCCCCGGCCGGATAAGACGGCTCAGACCCGCTTCAGGAATCGACCTTTCCCATGCGCATTCTCTGCACCAATGACGACGGCATCCACGCCCCCGGCCTCAAGGTCCTGGAGGAGATCGCGCGTGCATTGTCCGATGACGTCTGGGTGGTCGCGCCTGAGCTCGACCAGTCCGGCGTGTCGCATTCGCTGTCGCTGAACGATCCGCTGCGCCTACGCGAGGTCGGACCGCGGCATTTCGCGGTGCGCGGCACGCCGACCGACTGCGTCATCATGGGCGCGCGCCACATCCTCGGCGCCAAGCTGCCCGATGTCGTGCTGTCCGGCGTCAACAAGGGCCGCAACGTCGCCGAGGACGTGGTCTATTCCGGCACCATCGCCGGCGCGCTGGAGGGCACCATCCTGGGGCTGCCGTCCTTCGCCCTGTCGCAGGAGTTCAGCGTGGAGACCCGCGACCGGCCGCTGTGGGACACGGCCCGCAAATTCGGGCCCGACATCCTGCGCAAGGTGATCGCCGCCGGCATCCCGAAGGACACCGTCATCAACGTCAACTTCCCGGCCTGCGCGCCGGAGGATGTGCTGGGCATCCGCGTGACGCGGCAAGGCAAGCGCAATCTCGGCTTCCTAAGGATCGACGAGCGCAGGGACGGCCGTGGCAATCCGTATTTCTGGATCGGCTTCGAGCGCACCGCGATGATGGATACGCCGGCCGACGGCACCGATCTCGCGGCGCTCCGCGAACGCTACGTCTCCGTCACGCCGCTCAGGCTCGACCGGACCAACGAGGCGTTTTCCGAGGCGCTGAGTGCGACGCTGAAGTAAGTCCGACGCTGAAGTAATCCGACCTGGAATGGGGCCTAGCCGCCGCGAAGCGCGGCTTCGATGGTCTTGCCGAGGGCGTCGAGCTGAAATGGCTTCTGAAGCGCCGGCCGATCGCGGTACTGCTCGGGCAGGCCCGAGGAACCGTATCCGGTGGCGAAGATGAACGGGCAGCCCTTCGCCTTGATGACATCGGCGACCGGCGAGATGACCTTGCCGTTGACGTTGACGTCGAGAATGGCGATGTCGAACTCGGTTGCCTGGGCGAGCCGCATGGCTTCGGTGATGTCGCCCGCCTCGGCTGCGATCTTGTAGCCAAGCTCTTCGAGCATGTCCGCGACCATCATCCTGATCATCACCTCGTCTTCGACGAGGAATACAGAGCGGCCAGTAAGCCCCGTCGCGGTCATGGTCGAGTCCTTGCCCATTGCCAAAAACGTTCGCAGATAACATGAATCGACGCAATGCGCGTTTCGACGAACGGATGCCTGAAAATGGCCATCGCGGCTCGCCCGTTGCAAGCCAATTTATGGTCAACTACGCCATCCGAAGCCTATCATGGGTTCCCTGAGCCGGAACAGGAATCTCGCGCCCGGGTTGGGCGTCCCGGACCGCAAACACAGCACAAGCAGGCAATGACCCCCCATCAGCACCCGCCGGAAAAGATGATGTTTCAGCTCACGCTGAGGCGTCGGGGCATCAGCGACCAGGCGGTCCTGAGGGCCATGGAGGAGGTGCCGCGCGATCAATTCGTCGACGACGCCGATCGGGACGGCGCATATCGCGACAGCGCGCTCCCGATCGCCTGCGGGCAGACCATCAGCCAGCCCTTTGTCGTCGCCTACATGACCGAGCAGCTCCAGCTTCAGAAGAAGCACCGCGTCCTCGAGATCGGCGCCGGCTCGGGCTACCAGGCGGCGGTGCTGTCGCGGCTCGCCGGCCAGGTGTTGACGGTCGAGCGCTACCGCAAGCTTGCGGATGCCGCACGTATCAGGCTTGAAAAACTCAACTATCACAACGTCGAGGTGATGCTGGGCGACGGACTCAATCTGCCCCCCAATATTGGCCCGTTCGATCGCATCATCGTCACGGCCGCGATGGAGCAGCTCCCGGAGAACCTGGTCGAGCGGCTGGAGGTGGGTGGCATCCTGATCGCGCCCGTCGGCCCGCATCAGGGGGTGCAGACGCTGATCCGGCTGAGCCGGACCGAAGCCGGGATCGAGCGCAAGGAACTCGTCGAGGTCCGCTTCGTGCCGGCGCTGCCCGGCGTGGCGCGGGAGCTGTAGAATTCCAGATTGGCTGCGCTGCCAACATCTTATTGGGAGGGTTAAGCCGTTATTTACTCGGCGCGTGTTTACTTAAAACACCAGTTCTGTTGCGTACGAGTGAGTAACCATGTCCGTTGCCGCCGAGTTGCTTTACTCGCGCCGTGTGCCGCAGGTCGCGGTGCTGGCGCTGATCTCCTTCAGCTTCGCAGGGTGCAGCGCCGACATGTCGTCGCGCATGTCCCAGTCGAACTTCTCCAATCCCTTCGCGCAGGAATCGACCGGTTCGGTGCAGCAGGCCCCGCCGCCGCAGCGTGAGTTGCCGCAATATTCGCGGCCGCAGACGCAGTCCGGTTATTATCAGTCGCAGCCTTTGCCGCCGGCGGTATCCACGCCGCAATCCTACCCCGTTGCAGCAGGCGGTGTGTCCGGAGGCGGACGCGGCGTGGGCTCCTACGCACCCCCGGCGCAGCCGCATCTCGAGACCACGGCCACCGTGCCGCCACGCTCGGTTGCAGCCGCCCAGCCGGTCGGCGGAACCAAGATCATCGTCGGCACCAGCGATACGCTCGACCTGCTTGCCAAACGCTATCGCGTCACGCCGCAGGCGATCCTCGCCGCCAACGGCTATAAGGGGCCGCGCGCGCTCTCGCCCGGCCAGCAACTGATCATTCCGCACCAAGCTACGGCGGCTGCGCCCGCGCCGCTCATGGCTCCCGTTGCCGCTGCCCCAGCGCCCGCTGCGAAGCCGGTTGCGGCCGTTGCCGCGCCGTCAAGCACGCACTTCGTGAACCACGGCGACACGCTCGCCAGCATTGCCCGCAAGAACCATATCTCGGCGGCCGAATTGGCCCGCGCCAACGGCCTCGATCCCTCTGCAAAACTCAAGCTCGGCGCCAGGCTGGCCGTGCCCGGGGCCAAGACCGCCGCTGTCGCAGCACCGCTTGCCGCGGCTCCGGTCGGAGCCGCTCCCGTCGCGGGGACGCTGCAGCCGGTTGCTGCCGCGCCTGCGCCCGCCACCAAGATGGCCGCCGTCGCCGCGCCGGTGCAGAGCGCGCGCCTGGCCCAGGCCACCGCCAACGTCGAAGACAAGGCCGCGGACACTCCCGCGAAAGCTGCGGAGACCACCAGCGCGCTGCCGACTTTCCGCTGGCCGGTGCGCGGCAAGGTGGTCACGAGCTACGGCGCCAAGACCAATGGCAAATCCAACGACGGCATCAATCTCGCGGTGCCCGAGGGCACGCCGGTCAAGGCGGCCGAAGACGGTGTCGTTGCCTATTCCGGCAACGAGCTGAAAGGTTACGGCAATCTGGTCCTGGTTCGGCACTCCAACGGCTACGTCACCGCATATGCCCATGCGAGTGAGCTGATGGTGAAGCGCGGCGATACCATCAAGCGCGGCCAGGTCATTGCCAAGTCGGGTCAATCCGGGGAGGTGGCGTCGCCGCAGCTCCACTTCGAGATCCGCAAGGGATCGAGCCCGGTTGATCCGCTTCAATTCCTGAACGGGGCGTGATGAGGCCTACATTGTCTCCCAACTGAAGCTGTCGTCGCCCGGCTTGACCGGGCGACCCAGTACGCCGCGGCCTCTCGATCGATCACAACCGTCTCTGGAATACTGGATCGCCCGCTTTCGCGGGCGATGACAGTTTTGGGTTGGGCTATGACTGTGGCTACGTCGCCGCCAGCTTGACGCCGAGCCGTCCCGCAAGCTCCTGGACGAACTGCCAGGCGACACGGCCCGAGCGCGAGCCGCGCGTCGTCGACCATTCAAGTGCCTCGCGTTCCAGCGCGTCGTCGTCGATCTTCACGCCGAAATGGCTGCAATAGCCCCGCACCATGGCGAGATATTCGTCCTGGCTGCAGCGGTGGAAGCCGAGCCAGAGGCCAAAGCGATCCGACAGCGAGACCTTCTCCTCGACCGCTTCGCCGGGATTGATCGCGGTCGAGCGCTCGTTCTCGATCATCTCGCGCGCCAGCAGATGGCGGCGGTTGGAGGTGGCGTAGAGGATGACGTTCTCCGGCCGCCCCTCGATGCCCCCTTCCAGCACCGCCTTGAGCGATTTGTAGGATGCATCATTGCCGTCGAAGGAGAGGTCGTCACAGAACACGATGAAACGGAAGGACGAGGCACGAAGCTGCTCCATGAGGGAGGGCAGGCTCTCAATGTCCTCGCGATGAATCTCGATCAGCTTCAGTCTGTCGGCCGGTTTGCGCTCCGCGTTGATGCTGGCATGCGCCGCCTTCACAAGCGACGACTTGCCCATGCCGCGCGCGCCCCAGAGCAGCGCGTTGTTGGCGGGCAATCCGTTGGCGAAACGCTCGGTGTTCTCCATCAGGATGTCGCGCATCCGGTCGACGCCCTTGAGCAGGAACATTTCGACGCGGCTGACCCGCGGCACCGCCGCAAGGCGGCCGTCCGGGTGCCAGACGAAAGCATCCGCCTGCTTGAACGACTCGCGTTCGGCGGCGGGCTTGCCTTGCGCGGAGAGGTGCGCCGCAATCGTCTCCAGCGCGCGAACGATGCGCTGCTGGGAGACGTTTTGGTTCGTCTTGGACGTCGTCTTGGAAATCGTCTTGGAAGCCGCCTTGAGGGCCACCTTGGGACGTTTTGCCGCGACGCGGGCTGCCTTCGCGGCAGGGGTGCGAGGGCCTTTGCCGGCCGGGCTTTTGCTTGGTTTTTGGGGCATGTCCGAAGTTCCTGAGAATGCAGCCTTATCGGGCCTGTGCGCGCGCCGCAAGGTGGCTAAAAGGGCGGTCTGGCAGCGTTGCAATTGGGGCAATGGCCGCTATAGTCCGCGCGAATTTGACCGAACCGGTCGCCATTTGGGCCTGACCGGTTTTCCCCCGTTCTCACGAGGATCGTCCGAATGCTGATTACCCCTGCGTATGCCCAGGCTGCGGGCGCCGGCGACACCAGCGGCATGCTGATGTCTCTGCTGCCGTTCGCCCTGATCTTCGTGATCATGTACTTCCTGATTCTGCGTCCGCAGCAGAAGAAGGTCCGTGACCACGCCGACCTGGTGAAGAACATCCGCCGCGGCGACACCGTCGTGACCTCGGGCGGTCTCGTCGGCAAGGTCACCAAGGTTGTCGACGACGACCAGATCGAGTTCGAGATCGCCGATGGCGTGCGCGTGCGGCAGATGCGCTCGATGGTCTCCGGCGTGCGCGCCAAGGGCGAGCCGGCCAAGGAATCCAAGGAAAGCGCCAAGGAAGACGCCGCGTCGAAGTGAGTGCTTCCGCGAGTCTCTCAAGTTTTCCTGCAAATCTCCTGATCTGACAGGTCCAGTCGATGTTGTATTTCACGCGGTGGAAGGCGCTCGGGATTATCCTGACGGCGCTGATCGTGTGCCTCTGCGCGGTCCCGAACTTCTTCCCCGAAGCGCAGGTCAAGACCTGGCCCGCCTGGGCGCAGCGTCGGCTCGTGCTCGGCCTCGATCTTCAAGGCGGCTCCTATCTGCTGCTCGAGGTCGACGGCAACTATGTGAAGAAGGAGCGGCTCGACCAGGTCCGCGACGACGTTCGCCGGACGCTTCGCGATGCCAAGATCGGCTTCACCGGCGGCGTCACCGTGCGCAACGACGCGGCCGAGGTTAGGATCACCAAGGAATCGGACCTGCAGCCTGCGCTCGCCAAGCTGCGCGAGCTGTCCCAGCCGCTGGGCGGACTGGTCGGATCCAGCGGTCAGCGCGACCTGGATGTGACTGACGCCGGCGGTGGCGTGATCCGCCTTACCATCCCGCAGGCCGCGATGCTCGACCGCATGCGCAAGACCATCGAGCAGTCGATCCAGATCGTCGAACGCCGCGTCAACGAGCTCGGCACCGTCGAGCCCGTCATCCAGCGCCAGGGCAACGATCGCATTTTGGTGCAGGTCCCCGGCCTCCAGGACCCGACCCGGCTGAAGGAATTGCTGGGCAAGACCGCGAAGATGGAATTCCGCATGGTCGATACGTCGGTGCCGCCCGATCAGGCGCAGCAAGGACGTTTGCCGCCGGAATCCGAGCTTCTGATGAGCGCGTCACCGCCGCCCACACCCTATGTGGTCAAGAAGCAGGTGCTGGTCGCCGGCGGCGACCTGACCGATGCCCAAGCGAGCTTCGACCAGCGCACCAGCGAACCCGTCGTGAGTTTCAAGTTCAATACGTCGGGCGCGCGCAAGTTCTCGCAGGCCACGCAAGAGAACGTCGGGCTGCCTTTTGCGATCGTGCTCGACAACAAGGTCATCTCGGCTCCCGTGATCCGCGAGCCCATCACAGGCGGACAAGGCCAGATCTCGGGCAGTTTCACGGTGCAATCGGCCAACGATCTCGCGATCCTGCTGCGCGCCGGCGCGCTGCCGGCACCGCTCACGGTGGTCGAGGAGCGCACCGTCGGTCCGGGCCTCGGCCAGGACTCGATCGAAAAGGGCGAGCTCGCCGCCTATGTCGGCTCGATCCTGGTCATCATCTTCATGCTCTTGACCTACCGGCTGTTCGGCGTGTTCGCCAACATCGCGGTGGCCATCAACGTCGCCATGATCTTCGGCCTGTTGTCGCTTCTCAACGCCACGCTGACGCTGCCCGGCATCGCGGGCATCGTGCTCACCGTCGGTATCGCGGTCGATTCCAACGTGCTGATCTACGAGCGCATCCGCGAGGAGTTGCGTGGCGGCCGCAACGCGATCTCGGCGATCGACGCCGGCTTCAAGCGGGCGCTTGCGACCATCCTCGATTCCAACATCACCACTTTTATTGCCGCCGCGGTGCTGTTCTACATCGGTACCGGTCCGGTGCGCGGCTTCGCCGTGACGCTCGGAATCGGCATCATCACCACGGTGTTCACCGCTTTCACCCTGACCCGGCTGATCGTGGCCTGGTGGGTGCGGTGGAAGCGGCCGCAGAGCGTGCCGATCTAGGAGCCTGATCGTGAATCACACTGTTCTCATCGGGCTCGGCGTCCTCATTGCCATTCTCACCGTGGTTGCGGCATTCGGCTGGCTGCCGTCGCTGCGCATCGTCCCCGACGATACCCATTTCGACTTCACGCGTTTTCGCCGGATCAGCTTCCCGATCTCGGCGGCGTTGTCGATCGTCGCGATCACGCTGTTCTTCACCCATGGACTGAATTTCGGCATCGACTTCCGCGGCGGCACCCTACTGGAGGTGCAGGCCAAGTCCGGCACCGCCGATATTGCGGCGATGCGTACGACGTTGGATGCCCTGCGTCTGGGCGAAGTCCAGTTGCAGCAATTCGGCGGCCCCGCCGATGTCCTGATCCGTGTCGCGGAGCAGCCGGGCGGCGACGCCGCCCAGCAGGAGGCCGTGCAGAAGGTCCGCACCGCGCTTGGCGATTCCGTCGACTATCGCCGCGTCGAGGTGGTGGGACCGCGCGTATCGGGCGAATTGCTCGCCTACGGCATGCTCGGCCTGATGCTGGCGATCGTCTCGATCCTGATCTACCTCTGGTTCCGATTCGAGTGGCAGTTCGCGCTTGGCGCCATGATCGCCAACGTGCACGACATCGTGCTCACGATCGGGTTCATGTCGATCAGTCAGGTCGATTTCGACCTGACCAGCATCGCGGCGCTTCTGACGATTTTGGGCTATTCGCTCAACGACACCGTCGTCATCTACGACCGCATCCGTGAAATGCTGCGGCGCTACAAGAAGATGCCGATGCCGCAGCTCCTCAACGAATCAATCAACTCGACGCTGTCGCGCTCGATCATCACCCATTTCACTGTGACGCTGGCGCTGCTGGCCCTGCTGCTGTTCGGCGGCCATGCCATCCACAGCTTCACCGCGGTCATGATGTTCGGCGTGGTGCTGGTCGGCACCTATACCTCGATCTTCATTGCGGCCCCGATCCTGATCTATCTCGGCGTCGGCGAGCATCGCGAGGATGCGGTCGATAAGGCTACGCCGGCGAAGAAAAGCAAGGCATGATCCGAACCGCATGCCCTCGCAGGAGTTTGGGAGGGCAGTAAGCTCATTCGGACGAAGCTCATGGCCGGCGATCCCAACGCACCGCATTTCCCCCGCTCGGCGCCGATCGAAGCCTATGGCAAGGGCGGCTTTGCCTTTGCCGGCATGTCGCATCGGGGATCGCTGCTTTGCCTGCCCGACGCGATCTGGGCCTGGGACATAACGGACCCTGCAAAGATCGACCGCTATTCGCTGGATCGAGTCTTCAAGTCTGCCAACAGCATCGACACGCTCCTGGTCGGCACCGGAACCGGGGTCTGGCTGCCGCCGCCGGAACTGCGCCAGGCGCTCAAAGCGGCGAGGGTGGTGCTGGATGCGATGCAGACCGGTCCCGCCGTGCGTACCTACAACATCATGATGGGCGAACGGCGGCGCGTCGCGGCCGCGCTGATCGCCGTGCCATGAGTGGCTCCGCGCCGCCGCCGGATTCTGTTGCGTTCTGTGCTGACCTCGTGCGCAGCCACGACTTTCGGCACTATGCCGCGACCCTGTTCGCGCCCGCTGCCGAGCGCCGCGGGCTGCTGGCGCTCTATGCCTTCAATGTCGAGATCGTCCGCGTCCGCGATCAGGTGAGCCAGCCCTTGCCCGGTGAAATCCGCCTGCAATGGTGGACCGACATGCTGTCGGGCCAAGTCCATGGCAGTGCCGAGGGCAATCCGGTGGCGGCGGAGCTGCTCCGCGCAATCCGTGATTTCGACCTGCCGGTCGAGCCGCTGTCGCTGCTCGCCGACGAGCATCAATTCGATCTCTACAACGACCCAATGCCAACAATGGCGGCGCTGGAGGGCTACCTCGCGGCGACCTCATCGGCGCTGTTCGATCTCGCCGCCCGGATCATGGGACCACCGTCGGCGGCGGCCGAGCATCTCGCCCGCCATGCCGGGCTGGCGCAGGGCATCGTACAGGTCATCGCCAATCTGCCGCGCGATGCGGCGCGCCGGCAATTGTTCCTGCCGCAGCAGGTGCTGGCGAGCCACGATTGCGACGTGGAAGACGTGTTCGCCGGAAAGGAGACGCCAAACTTGCGCGCCGCGCTGGGCCAACTCTCGGGCGAGGCGCAGCAACATTTGACGACGGCCTTGTCGCTGCTGGTGGAGGTGCCGGCATCAGTGCGTCCAGCGTTCCTTCCGCTCGGACAAGCGCGGGCCGACCTCAAGCGCCTGTCGCAACCCGGGCGCAATCCATTTACGCCGCAACCGTCATCGCGGCTGCGTACGCTGTGGACGCTGTGGCGGGCTTCACGTTCGCGGGAATTTACCAAATAGCGGTTGGCTTATCGCCGGAGCCGGGCAAATGCTCTATGCTGTCCTATGGCTGAGTTGTCCCAAACCATATCTTCCGATCTGGGCGGCCTTCCGGTCGTACCGGCCGACATCCATGCCGCCGCCGAGACGATCCGCGGCGCCGTCGTCGAGACGCCCTGTAGCTACAGCCGCACGCTGAGCAATATCTGCGGCTGCGACATCTGGCTGAAATTCGAGAACCTCCAGTTCACGTCCTCGTTCAAGGAGCGCGGCGCGCTCAACCGCCTCAAGGCGCTGACGCCGGAGGAGCGCGCGCGGGGCGTCGTCGCGATGTCGGCGGGTAACCACGCGCAGGGCGTCGCCTATCACGCCAAGCGGCTCGGCATTCCCGCCACTATCGTCATGCCGGTCGGCACGCCCATGGTGAAGGTCGAGAACACCAGGCATCACGGCGCCGAGGTGGTGGTGACGGGCGCCACGCTGGAGGAGGCGGCCGCGTATGCGCGCAGCCACGGCGAAGTCCATGGCATGATCTTCGTCCATCCCTATGACGATCCGCTTGTCATCGCAGGGCAGGGCACGGTCGGGCTGGAAATTCTCGAGGCCGTGCCGGAGCTCGATACGCTGGTCGTCCCGATCGGCGGCGGTGGCCTGATCAGCGGGATCGCCATTGCCGCGAAATCGATCAAGCCGTCGCTGCGGATCCTCGGCGTCGAGGCCTGGCTCTACCCCTCGATGTACAATGCCATCCATGACGGCAATTTGCCGGCACGTGGCGACACACTCGCGGAAGGCATCGCGGTGAAGTCGCCCGGCAAGATCACGACCGAAATCGTCCGCCGCCTTGTCGACGACATTGCGCTCGTCAACGAAGCCGAGCTCGAGCGCGCGGTGGCGACCCTGATCTCGATCGAGAAGACGGTCGTCGAAGGCGCCGGTGCCGCTGGCCTCGCCGCGCTGATGTCCGACCCGTCCCGTTTCGCCGGTCAGAAGGTCGGGCTGGTGCTGAGCGGGGGCAATATTGACACACGTCTGATCGCATCGGTCCTGACCCGCGAGTTGGCGCGCGAGGGGCGGCTCACCCAATTGTCGCTCGACATTCCCGACAGGCCCGGCCAATTGGCTGCGGTCGCGGCACTGCTGGCCGAGGCCGGCGCCAACATCATCGAGGTCTCGCACCAGCGCACGTTCTCGGATCTTCCGGCCAAGGCGACGTTGCTGCAATTGGTGATTGAAACCCGCGACAGCGCCCATCTCGACGAGGTCATGGCGAAGCTTGGCGCATCCGGATTGAGTGCGCGCTGTACCTGAGCGTGCATGATCGCCGCTATCGCCGCGTCAAACCCGCCAAATGGACGATCAGCCGATCGATCTCCGCGTCCGTATTGTAGTAGTGCGGGGAGGCGCGCACCACCGGCGGCAGCGAGCGGATTTCGGCATCGATGCGCGTGCTCGACGGATCTGAGGCACCGATCGTGATGCCGGCTGCGGCCGCGTCGCTGACGACCGCTTCCGCCTCGTACCCTTCCACCGTGAAGCTGACGATGGCTCCCGGAGCGCGTCCGAGGTCGCGAACTCTGATGCCGCGAATGGATGCAAGGCCGCCCCGGAGGCGGTCCGCCAGCATGCGGCAACGCCGCTCGATCGGGCCGATCCCGATATCGAGGGCATAATCGACAGCCGCGCCGAGCCCAAGCCGGGCTGCGTAGTTGTTCTCCCAGGTCTCAAAACGCCGCGCATCGTCACGCAGCCGAAAAGCGTCCCGGGAGACCCAGGGTGCGGCGAAGTGATCGATCATTGGCGGTTCGAGCCGCTGCAGCATTTTTCGGCCGACGTAGAGAAAGCCGGTGCCGCGCGGGCCGCGGAGGAATTTACGCCCGGTCCCCGACAACATGTCACAGCCGATGGCCTCGACGTCGACCACCATCTGTCCGACTGCCTGGCAGGCGTCGAGCAGATAGGGGATGCCGTGCGCCCGCGCTATCTTGCCGACGGCTGCAGCCGGATTGACCAGCCCGCCATTGGTCGGAACCCAGGTGATCGCAATCAGCTTCACGCGCTCATCGATCATGCGTTCGAGCGCGTCGACGTCGAGCTCGCCGCTGGCATCGCTCGGCACGACGTCGATCGCGACGCCTGTTCGGTTGGCGACCTGAAGAAAGGCGACATAGTTGGCCGCGTACTCCGCCTCGGCGGTCAGGATCCGGTCGCCCTTGCTGAATGGAAGCGCGTAGAAAGCCATCTGCCAGGCAACCGTCGCGTTCTCCATGAGGGCGATCTCATCGGGCGCGGCGTTCAGGAGGCGGGCGACCGAGCCGTAAACGGATTCAAGTCGGCGCGCCTCGCGGTCGGCGGCGGCATAGCCTCCGATCTCGCTCTCCAGATCGATGTGTTCCTTCATCGCCGCAACCACCGACGCCGGCATCAGCGCTGCGCCCGCGTTGTGGAGATAGGCGAGCCGAGAGGCAGCCGGGGTGTCGCGACGAATTCGGTCGATATCCATCATCCATGCCTCCGCGTCTCGCGATCCTCATGCATGGATTAAACGCGTCGAGGGATGCGAACAAGATGGCCAAGCTTGGTCTCAGATGCAAAGGCCGAGCAGCTTGATGTGGCAGCCGCTGGATTTTGGCTTGCTGGCGGGCGCAGCCTCGCGCTTCACCGCAACCAGCGGCTCCCCGTCTTTCTTGCCTTTGCCTTTGCCCTTCGGCTCGTAGTCGCCGGCGATCACCATTGCCCAATAGGTGCGCTTGCCGCTAGCGTTTTTCGCGCTCGCGATCCCGACGCGGGAAGCGTTGTGCAGCAGCAGATTCTTGCGGTGTCCCGACGAGTCGATCCACTGTCCGAGGGTCTTCTCGAAATTGTCGTAGCCGTAGGCGATGTTCTCGGCGGCGCGGCCTGCGCCGGCCGGTGCGACCCGGCGGTTGAACGGGCCGAGGGCGTCGTGACTGAGGTCGTCCTTCGTCGCCATCGCGCGCGCCTGGTCCATGGCGATGCGGTCGAGGGTCGAATCGCGGACGACGCGGACCTCACCATGCTTGAGGCGGAAGCTCGAGATCAGCTCGGCGGGGGACTCGGCCATTGCGGACGTGGTGGCGAGCAGCAGAAGGCTAGCGATCAGGCCGCCAACCACACGATGCATCATGTACCCCCGAGTGCCCATGACCCCGCCAAGTCCCCCCACCAAGTTCGAATTATCGGATCGCTTCTCTATCGCCAATGTGGACGCTTCAAGGCGTGATCCACGTTAGCTCGCCGGCAGGTCGGCCTCGAAATTGAAGCGGTCGCGCAGGTTCTTGCGCTGCTCCAGGATGTCCTTGAGGAAAGCACGGTCCTGGTCGTTCTTCATCATCGGCTCGATCAGGTCGAGCTGGTTCATGGCGACCAGTTGCAGGATCTCCGTGCGCGGCTTGCCGTCCGGATTGCGTGGCAGTGCGTGCACGACCTGGATGTGTTCCGGCGGCTTTGGCCCCTTGGCAGCGGTGAGCTCGTTGCGCAATTGGCCTTCGAGCGCGGCCTGATCGGCTTCGACGAAGGCATAGAGGCCGACACCGGAGCGGCGGTCGGCAAAGGCGACGATGGCGGTGTCGCGCACGGCGGGGTTCTTGCGGATCAATTCTGCCAGCACCGGCGCGTCGTTGACGAGCCTTCGGCCGCCGCCTTCACGGTCGGTGAAGTTGAACAGGCCGCGGGTGATTGCCCGATAGACCTTCTTGCCGGTGGCGAGCCAGAGGCTGGCGGCGAACGACTTCTTCGCCAGGATCTTGCGCTCGCGCGGCGTCAGCGCCTCGGGCGCGTAGGATCGCTTGTGCTTGAGCAGATGCCGGAGATCTTCATAGGCCAGGATCCGGTAAAGCCGGCCGCGACGGTCGAAGCAGGCGGCGAGCTGGAAGTCGGTCACATAGGCGCGACCGTCGCGGCCGACCAGCCAGTTCTGTTCCTTGGCAAGATCGTTGTGGCAGATTCCGGCGCGGCGCAGCCGTCGCAGCGCGGCCTTCGCCGAGCGAAAATAGGCGAGGTCGCCATGCGGTTTCGCCAGATGCAGTGCGACACCATCGACGAAGCTGCGCACCAGCGCGCGGCGTCCGGCCCACAGCAGCTCCGGGCCGACATCGAGTCCCTTAGCGAGTGCCAGCGCATGCTTCTCGCGGGCGAACAGGTGGCGCGCCAAAAGGAATGACCACCACGGCACCTCGTCGAGGCGGCGCTGCACCGCGTCGACCTCGCCGTCATCGTCGCGGAATCGGCCGCGCTCGACGGTCGAGAACACGTCGCGCTTGAGCAGCACGCCCTCGGTCCAGCGCGCCGAGAGTGTTGCGGCGTCGTCTTTGGGAAGGTTCATCGAAAACTCACGCCGCGGCGGCAATGCGCAGGTGATCGGCGATCCAGCGATCGAGATCGGCGAGCGCCAGCGCGCTCATCGCCTGCTTTTTGGCCACCGTCTTCTCGTTCCCGCGCAGCCGGCTTCCGTCGGGCTTCTTCGTCGGTGCGCTGGCGAGCGGCGGGAACAGGCCGAAATTGATGTTCATCGGCTGGAACGAGCGCGTGCCGGGCTCGATGGTCTCGATATGGCCGCCGGTGATGTGGCCGAGCAGGGATCCGAGCGCAGTCGTGACCGGCGGACTCGCAAGCGTCTCGCCGCGCACCTCCGCTGCCGCATAGAGACCGGCAATCAGGCCGACGCTGGCGGATTCCACATAGCCCTCGCAGCCCGTCATCTGGCCGGCAAAGCGCAGCCGCGGCTGCGCGCGCAGGCGCAATTGCCCGTCGAGCAGCTTTGGCGAGTTGAGAAAGGTGTTGCGATGCAGGCCGCCGAGGCGAGCAAATTCGGCCTTCTCCAGCCCCGGAATGGTGCGGAAGATGCGCTGCTGCTCGCTGTATTTCAGTTTCGTCTGGAAGCCGACGATGTTGTAGAGCGTGCCGAGCTTGTTGTCCTGGCGCAGCTGCACGATCGCGTAGGCCTTGGTGGTGGGATCGTGCGGATTGGTGAGGCCGACCGGCTTCATCGGTCCATGGCGGAGAGTCTCGGGGCCGCGTTCCGCCATGACCTCGATTGGCAGACAGCCGTCGAAATAGGGCGTGTTGGTCTCCCATTCCTTGAACTCGGTCTTCTCGCCGGCGACCAGCGCTGCGACGAAGCCGTCATACTGCTCCTTTGTCATCGGGCAGTTGATGTAGTCGGCGCCGGTGCCGCCGGGACCGACCTTGTCGTAGCGTGACTGAAACCAGGCCACCGACATGTCGATGGATTCGCGGTGCACGATCGGCGCGATCGCGTCGAAGAAGGCGAGGGCGTTCTCGTCGGTCAACTCGCGGATCGCATCGGCCAGCGGCGCCGAAGTGAGGGGGCCGGTCGCAACGATGACGTTGCTCCACTCGGCCGGCGGCAGGCCTGCGACCTCACCGCGGGCGATCTCGATCAGCGGATGATCGTTCAGCGCCTTGGTGACGGCCGCCGAGAAGCCGTCGCGGTCCACCGCCAGCGCGCCGCCGGCGGGTACCTGGTTGGCGTCGGCTGCGCGCATGATCAGCGAATCGAGGCGGCGCATCTCGGCATGCAGCAGGCCGACGGCGTTGTTGGCGGCATCGTCCGAGCGGAACGAATTGGAGCAGACGAGCTCGGCAAGCCCATCGGTGCGGTGTGCCTCGGTCATGCGGGTCGGCCGCATCTCGTGCAGCACCACGGGCACGCCGGATTCGGCCACCTGCCAGGCGGCTTCGGAGCCGGCAAGGCCTGCGCCGATCACGTGCACGGTATTTGATTGGGGTCCTGTCATGGGGCGGACAGGTAGCGCTTTTCGGCGATCAGTGGAATCGCCGAGATCGAGTTTTCTGCCTCCGGATGCGACAACGCCCGCACGAGGCGGGCGCTATCGGTCCGTCCGGTTCAGGGCTGAACGATATCAGCCCTGATACTGACCGGCGGCAACGCGCGGGATGTCCGAGCGATCGAGGCCGATATCGGAAAGCTCGCGATCGCTGAGCTGGGACAGCTCGGCAACATTGCGCTGATAGTCCCGGAAAGCTTGGATCATGCGGATGAGCGAGAGCAGCATTGGTAATCTCCTGTAGTTCGATTCAGCTCTTGCCCGAGCCTCATCGTTGAAATGAATATAGGTGAGAGTGGTGCAGTGCGAAAGTTCCGATGCTGCGATGCAGCTAAGCGCTGAGTGCATGGCGCTGGTAACGGACGATTAACCCGAAAGCACTCCCGCCCAAAGGGTAGGCGGAACGGGGAGCACAGGTCTGAAGTCCCGTGAATTCACGGATTTGCTATGGGCTAGTCGGTTCCGTTCGGAGCGAAATAAGTCGCTTTGCTCTTGTCCGCAAGCGGATCGACTAGCTTCTATAACCAAGTCTCACATGCGAGAATCGCATGATTCTAATGAATTGATACTCATTACTTGGCGCGTGCGTACACTTTTGCCAACTCTCGCCAGCGATTCGCCTGGTTGCAGCGGATCCACATGACGAAGGGCGGCGAGTCAGGACTATCCCGCTTGGTTAGCCACAACCGTCCCCGCTCGCAGTGCACACACGCTGAACGTGTGGCGTTGATTACAAGCGTGTAATGAAAATCAGAAATTTTGCATGCAGCTCTGCGCGCCGCGCAACATCACGCAATTCTCGCGGGGAATTCATTGCGTCAAGTTGCCGCGCCCGGAGGAAGGTGATGTCGCAGATTCCGGCAATGTCGCTGGCTCTGGCCCAAGAACAAGAGAAGGAAGGTAACGTCATGACGAAGTTACTCGGGGTTATCGCAATTGCCGCCGTTGCGTTCGCCGTCACGCCGGCCCAGGCCGCCAAGCACGCCGCCGGCGGCTGCAGCTCGGCCAATCTGGAGAAGACAGAGACCGCGATCGAAAACATGGCCGATGGTGACGGCAAGTTCGTCGCGCAGAAGGAGATCGCGGCCGCGCAGGACTCGCTGCTCAACGGCAAAATGGGTGCGTGCGGCGCGCATCTGAACAAAGCGATGCACGCCACCATGGGCAAATAGGAACTTCAGGAACGCATTAGGAGAGGGCCGGTCGCCGAGCGATCGGCCCTACGCTTTTGTCCTGCAAGCATCTCATCTAAGGGGCGCGCGCGAGCTGGGTGGCGAAATAGGCGACGGTCTTCGAGTAGACCTCGCTCTTGTTCCACTGCTGCAGCACCGCGAAATTCGGACTGCCCGGCTGCCAATCCTTACCCTTCTGCCAGCCATAACCGGCAAGATAGTTCGCGGTGGAGGCGAGCACGTCAGGGGCGTTGTGCAGGAGATCGCGCTTACCATTGCCGTCGAAATCGACGGCGTATTTCATCCATGACGACGGCATGAACTGGGTCTGTCCGAGCTCGCCGGCCCAGGCGCCCTTCATGTCGGCCGGTGCGAGGTCGCCGCGCTGGACAATGCGGAGCACATCCAACAGCTCGGCGCGAAACTGCTCGGAGCGCCGGCAGTCATAGGCCAGCGTCGCCAGTGAGCGGATGGTCGCGAACTTGCCGGTATTGACGCCGAAATCGGTCTCGAGACCCCAGATCGCGACCAGCACCTCGCCAGGCACGCCGTAGGTCTGCTCGATACGCGACAGCACCGAGCCGTATTGCTTCATCATGTTGGAGCCGCGCGTCAGGCGCGGCGGCACCATGCGGCCGGAAAACTCCTCGAAGGTCTGGCCGAAGACCTTCTGCGAGCGGTCGCGGTTGAGCACGTTCTGATCGAGCGTCACACCGGCGAGCCCGGCGGAAATGGCCTGTTGCGAGACGCCCTTGGCCGCGGCGTCCGTTTTGAAGTCTGCAAGCCACGCGTCGAAATTGCCTGAACCGCAGGCAACAGCGGCGAGCGCTGGCTGAGCGGATAGGATGGACGCGGTGATGGCTAAGGCTGCGAGGGCGAGACGAGAAATCGTCGGGGTCATTCGAGCAAATAAATTCCGTGAAGTGATCTGAACGGCGCGCGCAATCTCGATGGAAACCGCGGCCAAAGCAAGGCGTATGACAGTGCGCGATCCTGCCCGCACCGGGGCAGGATCGCATGTCACGATATCGTCAGGCGTCGGTCCGATTGCGCCAGGGGAAGAGGTTGGCGGGGAAGTCGGCGGCCGGCTTGCGTGCACGATGCGGCGGAGGCGGCACCGGACGCGCGCCCGGATCGGCCGCGATCACCTTGCGGTAGAGATGCCAGGTGGCATGGCCGAGCACGGGGACCACCACGGCAAGGCCGAGGAAGGCCGGAATGGTGCCCAGCGCCAGCAGGACGGCCACGATCAGGCCCCAGGCCGCCATCGGCACCGGGTTCTTCGCGACGACGCGCAGTGACGTCACCATGGCCTCGAACGCGCCGGCATGGCGGTCAAGCATCAGCGGGAACGACACGGCGCTGATGCACAGCGCGGCAAGGGCGAACAGGAAGCCGGTGCCGCAGCCGACCACGATCAGCCACCAGCCTTGCCGGCTCGTGAGCACGCGCGTCAGAAAATCCGAGATCCCGGATGCGCCTTCATAGCCGAAAGCGGCGACATAAATTGCCTGCGCGGTCGCAACCCAGGTCACGAACAGGGCCAGCAGCAGCGCGCCGAGACCGAGCATGGCGCCGAACGAGGGCGAACGCAGCACCTCCATGGCGTCCCAGGCGCTGGCCTCCTCATGGCGCTCGCGCCGGCTGGAGAGCTCGTAGAGACCGAGAGCGGCGAACGGGCCGATTAGCGCGAAGCCTGCGGCCAGTGGGAACAACAACGGCAACACTGAATAGCCCATCACCACGCGGGCGAGCACGAGGCCCAGCACAGGATAGATCACGCAGAGGATGATGGCGTGGCTCGGCACCGCCTTGAAATCGTCCCAGCCGCGCTTGAGCGCATCCTGCAGATCGGAGAGTTGGATGGTTCGGATCACCGGTCCAGCCGCTTCGGCGGTCTGGGCCATGGACGGGACATTGCCCGGGTAGAGTGTGGCCATGGTCGCTAGCTCCCTTGCCATGCGGCCGCATCTGGCGCCAGCAACGGCGCAAGCGGCCGCTATTCTGAGTTTCGCGATCCCCAACCAGACGCGAATTCCGGATGGCATCGCGAACTGAACGTCAATCGTACGCCCATTTGCGAGTCCTGTCCCTCACGCTTGGGTGAGATTCGATGCCGCGGTGCAATCTCTACAGTGTCATTCGGTCGTTATTTCGCCGCAGATAAGCTGATGCTGCGTGCTTGTTCGCGGAACTTTGGCGGGCGCAACGACGCAACTTGGTCTATAAGTGCCACTCAAGGCCCTTCCAGCGGGTCCTTTTCGGGGAGCAGACATGAGCATTTTCGGGAAAATTATGGGCGCGATCTTCGGTAGCCAGCCAGCTTCCGCCGCGCCCGCAGGCAGCGCACCGTCGGGCAGCGCGCCCGCAGGGGCCGCGCCGAGCGGATCCGCGGCGACGGTGGACGTTGCCTCGATCGTCGACGCGGCGGCCGCTGCGCACAAGGGCGAAAAGCTGGAATGGCGCACCTCGATCGTCGATCTGATGAAGGCGCTCGACATCGATTCCAGCCTCGCTGCGCGCAAGGACCTCGCCAAGGAGCTCGGCTACAGCGGCGACACTAACGATTCCGCGACCATGAACGTCTGGCTGCACAAGCAGGTGATGTCCAAGCTCGCCGCCAATGGCGGCAAGCTGCCGCCGGAGATCAAGCACTGACCGATCGCCCGGTCGCAATCCAAGGGCCCGCGATCGCGCGGGCCCTTTTGCATTCAGGCGACGAGATCCGCATCTTCCGGATGCCTGTCGAGATAATCGACGACGAAACCGCAACCGGCAATCACCTTCCTGCCGTCGCGCCGGATCAATTCCAGCGCGCCCTTGACCAGCTCGGAGCCGATGCCGCGGCCGCGCAGCGCGCGCGGCGTCTCGGTGTGGGTGATGATCACCGCCGACGGCGTCAGCCGGTAATTGGCGAAGGCGATTTCGCTGCCGACATCGAGCTCGAAGCGGCTTCTGTCCTTGTTATCCCGTACCGACGGCGCCATGCAAAAATCCTTCCGACATGCTGCTTGCCTCTGATCTAGGCGCCTCAACCGGTCCTTGCCAAGGTGCGAGCAAGAGTGGTTGCCGCAGGGGAGATATCCGGAAACTGCGTGTCCCGCTCAGCCTGGAATTGAAGCCGGGCTTGCCGACGGTGCAGGAGTCGTTATGGAAGCTCGGGGCGTTGTAGCCCCCCGCCGCTTCTCGCAACGCCGGCGTTGGATCTCTTCCTAGGCCTGATCGCCCGGATGCTTCAATCGGTCGCCTTGGCGAGCCTGGAATCCTCCGGCTGCGCCTGCGGGCGCAGGCATCCCTGGCAGATGACGAGGGAACGGTTGACCATGGCGTCCCGTTCCTCCTCGATGCCATCCTTCGCCTGCCACCATTCCTTTGAATAGGGCTGAAGCGCGGCTTGCGACCTGTTGCGCTCGGATCGGGCCGCGCGCACTGGTTCTGAAGCAGCGCGCGGGTGATTGGGATTTTCGCCGGCGCCGTCCCAGGCATAGCGCGCGGGCTTGAAGGCAGGATCGGAGGCGAGGTGCGCTTGTGGGCCCACGGCACATCCGGCAAGCGCCAGCGATAACATGAGGAGGGCGGGCGCTTTGACCATGATGCGGCACTCTGTACGCGAGAACTGAGCGAGGTTGCGCCGATCATGTTTAAAATTTCCTGAACGGTTGGATGGGCTGCGCTGCGCCCGGCAACCTTGCAGGGCTCCTGGCGATGGCGATAAATGGGCTGCAATGAGCGGGCGGCTCGCGTGCCGTCCGCCGCCGAAGAGGAAGCCCGATGCAGCCCCTGCGCATGTCCCGCCGCGTCATGAATCTCGCTCACATGCTGACCCAGAATGCGCGGCGGCATGGGGCGCGTCCCGGTTTCGTCTGGGGCGACAGATCCTGGACCTGGCGCGAGATCGATGCGCAGGTCTCGGCACTGGCAGCCGCTCTCGCGGCGCGCGGGATCGCGAAGGGCGACCGCATCCTCGTTCATTCCAAGAACGGCGATGAGATGTTCTTCTCGATGTTCGCCGCGTTCCGGCTTGGCGCGGTCTGGGTACCCACCAATTTCCGCCTGATGCCGGACGAGGTCGCCTATCTCGCGCGGGCCTCCGGCGCGAAGGCGTTTCTGTGCCATGTCGATTTTCCCGAGCACGCCGCGGCCGTAAGCGGTGGCGCGCTGGAATTCACCTGGAGCATCGACGGTCGGGCGCCGTTTGCCGAGACGTCGGTTGCGGATGCCGTCGCGTCGCGCGCCGGCACGGTGGTCGAGAACGTCGCAGTCGAGCACGACGATCCCTGCTGGTTCTTCTTTACATCGGGCACCACCGGCCGCTCCAAGGCTGCGGTGCTCACCCACGGTCAGATGGGTTTTGTCGTCACCAACCATCTCGCCGATCTTACGCCCGGCGTCACCGAAGCAGATGCCTCGCTGGTGGTGGCGCCGCTGTCGCATGGCGCCGGCGTGCATCAGCTGGTGCAGACCGCGCGCGGCGTGTGCACCGTGCTGCTGCCGACGGAGAAATTCGACATTGACGAGGCGTTCCGCCTGATCGAGGCGCATCGCGTCAGCAATCTCTTCGTGGTGCCGACCATTCTGAAGATGATGGTCGAGCATCCCGCCGCCGACAAATACGATCATTCCTCGCTGCGCCATGTGATCTATGCGGGTGCGCCGATGTATCGCGAGGACCAGAAGGCTGCGCTGAGGAAGCTCGGCAAGGTGATCGTGCAGTATTTCGGCCTCGGCGAGGTGACCGGCAACATCACCGTGCTGCCGGCAGCGCTGCATGACCCCGAGGACGGGCCGCACGCGAAGATCGGCACCTGTGGCTTCGAGCGTACCGGCATGCAGGTCTCGATCCAGGACGACGAGGGCCGTGAACTCGGCGCCAACCAGAGCGGCGAGATCTGCGTAATCGGCCCCGCGGTGCTGGCCGGCTACTATGACAATCCCGAAGCCAATGCGAAGGCTTTCCGCAACGGCTGGTTCCGCACTGGCGATCTCGGCCACATGGACGAGGAGGGGTTCGTCTACATCACGGGACGAGCCTCCGACATGTACATCTCCGGCGGCTCCAACATCTATCCGCGCGAAATCGAGGAGAAGATTCTGACCCATCCTTGCGTCGGCGAGGTCGCGGTGCTCGGCGTACCCGATGCGACCTGGGGCGAGGTCGGCGTTGCCGTCTGCGTCGCCCGCGAAGGCGCGAAGCCGGTGAGCGAAGCGGAGATGGCGGCATTCCTCGGCCCCAAGGTCCCCCGCTACAAGATGCCGAAGCGGTTCTTCTTTTGGGAGGCCTTGCCGAAATCCGGCTACGGCAAGGTTCCCAAACGGATGGTTCGCGACGAGCTCGAGGCGCGCGGGCTGCTCGATCTCGACAAGACACGGGCGGGCTGAGCGAAGGTCATGCGCAGCATCAAGCAGCCCGGCGCGCCGGTCGCCGAGCGCATCCAATGGGCGGAGGCGAGGGGACGCGCTTTCTCCTTCACGCTTCAAGCAGGTCTGCCGCTGCTGGAGGCGGCGCGCCGCGGTTTCGCCGCGGAGGGATTCGCCGGCGGCGTGCTCAGCTTCGGGCGCGGCGCGCTCGGGCCGTTCGGCTATGTCATGCCGGCGCTGTCGAAGACCAGCGAGAACGCCGCGTTTTATAGCGACACATTCCGGCCAAGCGGCGTGACGCGCACCAGGCTCGGCAGCATGACGCTGGGCATGCGCGATGGCGCCCCGTTCTTTCATTGCCATGGGCTGTGGACGGAGGCTGATGGCCGCGCCGGTGGTGGCCACATGCTGCCGGACGTGACCGATGTCGCCGAGCCGTTCGAGGTCGAGGCCTTCGGCATCGATGGTGCGATGTTCGCCGCAGAGCCAGATCCCGAGACCAATTTCAAGCTGTTCGGGCCCGTGGCGGCTGCGAGCACCGGCGCACGCACGACCAGCCGCGCTTTCGCGCTGCGGCTGCGCCCCAATCAGGATTTCGCGGGCTGTCTCGAAGACTTCTGCCGCGCGCAAGGCATCGCGCGCGCGAGGATCCATGGCGGTGTCGGCTCGACCATTGGGGCGCGCTTCACCCATGGCGGCGTGACTGAGCCCTTCGCGACCGAGCTTGCGGTAACCGGCGGCGCGATTGCGGCCGGCTCCTCCGGCGCCCTCGAAGCCGCACTCGATGTCGCCCTGATCGACTACACTGGCGGCATAGCGGAGGGCCGTCTGATTCGTGGCGACAATCCCGTGCTGATGACCATGGAGCTGGTGCTCGAGGTGTTGGGCTAGTATCGGCGAGCGATCATCAGCGGGTGCGCAGCTTGGCGATGGCCAAGTATGTGGAGTCACTGATCCCCGAACTGGATCCCTGAAACAGGTTGAGCAGGGGGGATTGACCCTGGCCGGTGCTCTGGCTGTTTCTGATGTCATACATGGCGGAGAAACGGCTCAACAGCTTTGTCACCTTCGCGGGATCGGACAGATCCTTGATCTTCATGAATCTGTCTACGAACTTGGCCTGCTGATCGATCGGCATCGCCGCCATCGAGTCAGGCAAATCGAAAGTGGTCCTGAACACCTCCGAAAGAGCCTTGTCGGCAAGGATGTCGTATGCGGACGTGATGTCCCCCGCCTTTCGCTGGAAATAGAGCGCAAGGCGCACGCCGGGATTGGCATCGCCCTGCTGCTGCTCCAGGCTTTGCTCGACATAGTTCGCTTGTGTTTCCCGAAACTGATCCCGCTTCTGCGGACCCATCATCGGAAGACGCGCGACGTTGCCTTTACTGTCGAAATTGAACGACGCCACGATTTCGGCAAAGCGAGGATCGCTCTCGGTGTTCGCGAAGCTCTTTGGATCGTTCAGGTCGGAGCTGAAGATCTTCTTGAGAAATTCGGTGCTGACCTTCCTGGGATCCAGACCCTTGGCCAAGAGAATGAAATCGACCATCGGCCTGTTTGCGAGAAGATCGGAAACACTGTCGATGCCGGTGATGGCTTGCTGATATTCCGACGCATCCTTCGTGGCCTGTGCCCGAACGGCGGCCTGCTGCTGGGGCGTTGCCGTGCTGGCGCTCTTCACCGCTCCAATGACATAGTCCTTCGCGATCTGCAGGACTTCGGCCGGGTCCTGAGCCACCAAGGGGGTCGTCAGATTGCCTTTTGCGTCGAAGTTGAAGGCGCGGGCCAGCTCCAAATATCGATTGTCCTTGAGGGTATAGACGTAGCTCTTGGGGTCGTTGATGTCGCTTTCGAGCACAGCCTTGACAGTCGCCGGCGAGACGTTTGCGGGATCGAGGCCGACAGCTCCCAGCGCAAAATCATAAACGCCCGGTGTCGATACGAACGCCTGGACTGAATTGATCTTGAGAATGGCAGTTCTGAATTGCCTGATTGCAAAAGCTTCATTCAACGGGCTTGCCGCCGAATAGACGGCGGACTTGCTGTCGTCGAACTTCTGTTTCGTGATCGTGACATTTGCAGCAGTCTGCGCCGACACACCTGACGGAAGCGACCCGTCGGAGGAAAACTCGAACGCACCGGCCAGGTCGACGAACCCGCCAATCGTCCCTATCTGCTCGCTAAGGCTGGAAATGCTGCTCGCATATGACTCCAAATGATGCTTTTCGACCAGAATCTGGACGTTCAACTGGGTCACGTTCGCGCCCGGTTGCGATAGTTGGGCGGTGTAGTCGGCGATCCTTGAATTGGCCGCGGTGACATCCGATCGGGCCTGAGCAAGGTCGGCGTTGAGGCCACTTAGCTGAGAAGCGAAAGTGGTGTTGACGTAGCTGTTGGGATCGGATGGATCGCTGCGCAAGACCTGGCTTATGGTGTCACGCGACCACTTGCTTTGATCGATCCCGTACGCCGAATAGACATAGTTGCGAAGACGGTCGTTGTTCAGGAACTGGTTTGCACCGCTGATGTTACCGATTTCGGCGCTGTAGTAATTCGAATCGCCGGCAAGTGCATCGACCTGGCTTTTCCTGGTCGCCGTGTACAGACCAATCATCTCGTCGGTCTGGTTCTCCGATTGCGCCACCGGCGTGGCACTGCCATTGAAGGAAAACGCGGCGGCGAACTCACGGTAACGCTTGTCGACCAGCTTGTTGACAAAGCTGTTTGCGTCGGAGAGGTCGCTCTCCAGCACCTTTTTCATGAAGGCCTTGGCGTAGGCCATGTCTTCCAGGCCATACGCCTTCGTTGCATAATGATAAAGGCGATAGTCTTTCATGAAGTCGTCGACGGACTTCACCTTGCCGATGTGGGCTTTGTAATAGGCGGCCTCTCGCGCTACGTCCTGTTGCTGTTCGACCCGCGTCAGGGACTGCTTGAGATTGCGCGTGATGTAGCTGTAACTGAAATACGTTGATACCATCGCGCACTCCTACGGTCCCGGACGTCCGTCAATCATTGCGGGGTCGCGAGGTGGGGCTGGCCTCATGCCGGCAAACTGTCTCAGAGCCAGGTTCTCCAAGGCCATTTTCGGACCGCGATCCCAGATTCAAGTTTGCCCTCGCGAGGCATATCGGGTTTTGTTGCTGCATGTTTCTCAGATACAGCTTTCGTGAGGGTTGCGTTCCGGATATGTCCCGATCAAGAGATCGATCGGAATGGCTCTCGTCCCGAACGCGACGCAGCGCCATAGCGCGTCGAAGACGCGCGTAAACGCGCTTACGGCGGTGTGGCGTTGAGCCGGGATCCAGAAGCCGTGCATTCTGCCGCAGGATGGGTCACGGCTCTGGGGCGCATCGCCGAAGGGGCGCTGCGCCGCGTCCGGGGCACGAGAGCCCGAAGTCATCTGGCATTGCTATTCGCGTGATACGCGCGGTTTCGCATTCTCGCGGCCTGTGCGGCCCGAGCTTTGCGGCATTCTTTGCCCCCAAAATGCCGAGGGCGCAGGGAAGGCCGGGTGCCGGCTGGCACCCACGGTCCACTGTGCGAAGGTTGCGCTACGAGAGGCTGCACAGCGGCATACAGGTGAAGCCCAACACACGGCCTTCCCTGCGCAGTGGTTTTACGGCTTATGTCGTGATCTCCCCGGGGAGCGATGCACTATTGCCCCCGTCGCCTTGCGGATGGCTGACGCTGCGGCCCGGTCGGCCCGCACGCATCACCGCAAGACTTGGCGCACAGACCCCGGGCGCCAGGACCACACGATTTTGCCGTACGCAGGCTGCACCGGTCGTGTGCGCGACACTTTCGCTCACGGTTGCCCGCCCTGCGAAGCCTTCGCGCCGGTGTGGCCCACGTCCACCACGTCCCATCCCGCGTTCGTGACGATCGCGATCCGCCCCTCGGCCGGGTTGGGATGGCTCTTTATATGATAATCCGAAATGCGGATAAAGAGAAATATTTTTAAGCGCCGTGATTGACCCGCTTATTGGTGTTTTGCCCGCCGGGGCGGCAAGGGGTTGTGGGGCGCGCGAGCCCCGCCGCAACGCGGCCACGAACGGGTCTCCCCGCGGCCGCAAAATGCGCTACCATGATTCCAGCGCGCTTCAAGTCGCGCATGATCACCGACACGTATGAGGAAACGAGATGAGGGTGACGATTGGACGGCGCACGGTCCTGGCCGCGGTGCTGATTGCCGCGGGCGCGGTGGCTTTGACGGCGGCGTTTGGCCCGGTTTCGACATCGGCCTGGGCCCACGGGCCGACCCGTCAGAAGGTGCGCGAATCCATCGAGATCAACGCCGCCCCGGCCAAGGTGTGGGCCGCAATGGGCAATTTCCAGGACATGAGCTGGCTGCCACCTGTCACCAAGACCGAGGGCGAGAAGGGCAACGAGATCGGCGCGACGCGCAAGCTGACGCTGACGGGAGGCGCGACCGTCGACGAGGAGCTCTACAAGTTTGACGCCGCCGCGATGAGCTATTCCTACCGGATCACCAATGTGGACGTGAAGGTGCTGCCGGTCACCAATTATTCCTCGACATTGACGGTGACGCCGAGCGCTGACGGCAAGGGCTCGACGCTGGAATGGGCCGGCGCGTTCTATCGTGGCTTTCCCAACAACGAGCCGCCGCCGGAGCTGAGTGACGAGGCCGCGGTCAAGGCGGTGAAGGGGCTGTACCAGGCGGGCCTCGAGGCACTCAAGAAGAAGATCGAGAGCGGAAGCTGACGGTGCGGGCGCTGGTCCTGGCGGCGCTCGCCGCCAGCTTTTGCCTGGCCGGCATCGCGCATGTGTTCGCCGAAGAGGCATTCGTCACCAACCAGCTCAGCGACGATCTGATGGTCGTGGACCTCGCCACGGCGCGCAGCGTCGCGACCATCCCGATCGGCGGCAAGCCGGCCGGCGTCGCCGTCAGCGCGGACGGACGTTTTGCCTATGTCACGAGCCCGGATGCCAAAGCCGTGACGGTGGTGGACGCAGCAACGCGGCAGGTTGCGGCGCGGATCGAGGTCGGCGGCGGGCCGCTCGGCATTGCCGTCGCGCCGGATGGCCGCACCGTCTATGTCGCGGACTGGTATGCGGCGGCGGTGCGGGTGATCGACGCGGCCTCGCGCAGCGTCACGGCCAGCATTGCGGTCGGCGCCTCGCCATCGGGGCTCGCGGTAACGCCGGATGGCAAGCTGCTGCTCTCGGCCGACCGCGACGACGACAGTGTGTCGGTGGTCGACACCGCGACGCGCCAGCGCACGACGACCATCAAGGTCGGCACCCGTCCGTTCGGCGTCACCATCGATGCCGAGGGCAAGCGCGCCTACACCGCCAATGTCGGCTCCAACGACGTCTCCGTGATCGACATCGCCACTGGGGCCGAGACCGGCCGCGTGCAGGTCGGGATGCGCCCTTATGCGGTGGCGTTGGCGCAGGGCCGCGGCTTCGTCACCGATCAGTATGGCGGCACTGTCAGCGTGTTCGATCTGGCGACCTTGAAGCCGCTCAAGCGCATCAATGTCGGCGATTATCCCGAAGGCATTGCCGCGACTGCCGACGGCAAGCGCATTATCGTCGCCTGCTGGGAAAGCAACACGCTCGATATCATCGATGCGGTCGAGCTGAAGCTGATCGGCGAGGTCAATACCGGCGACGGCCCGCGCGCGTTTGGGGCATTCTTGCGCAGGACGGAGTAGGGGCGTGTAGCCCGCGTGAGCGGAGCGACATGCGGGACGGGGCTCTCCTCATCCACCGGCGTTCCCGGATATCGCTTCGCTCATCCGGGCTACGGCACCGGGGCACAGCGTCCATACAATCTCATCCATCTGATCAAACATGTGATCCGGCACCATCGCCCGCAGCGCCGCCGGCGCCGCATAACCCCAGCCCACCGCTCCGCAGGCAATTCCCACTGTCCGCGCCGCCTCGATGTCGCGCACTTCGTCGCCGATCGAGATGACCTTGCCCGGCTCCACGCCGGCGCGGCGGATGACCCGTCGGAACTTCGCGGGCTTGCCGAAAAGCGAGGCCGCGCAATCGAAATGGGCGAACAGCGTCGCGCAATCGCCGAGCTTCTCGCGCGCATTGGCTTCGCTGTCCGACGTCACCATCGCGAGCTGCACGCCACTCTCCGCCAGCGTCCGCAGCATTGTCTCGACCCCCGCAAACAGCGAAATCTCCGCTGCAGCCTCCGCCTTCAGTCGCCGCGCATGCCGCGCGATCGCCGGCAGCTTCCACAGCGGCACCTCGAGCCGGCTCAGAATCTCCCGCGAAGAAGCATGCCGCAGCCCCTCGATATCCTCGTCCGCGACGCGGCGGAAGCCGAAGCGATCGGCGACGTCGTTGATGGTGCGCAGGAACCACGGAAAGCTGTCGGCCAGCGTGCCGTCGAGATCAAAGATGGCGAGGGAGTAGGGCATGGAGACGAAGCTACACCGCTAGGCTTTCCACACGGTTTCCTCGGTCCATCCGAGTTGGTCGAATTCGGTGGCCCTGAGCGGCGCCTCTCCCTCGGCGAAGAACTCGTCAAGCTGAGGCGGCGCGACGCTCGTTTCGGACAGCATGGCGTGCGCTTGTCCGCGGTGATGAATTTGATGCTGGAACAGATGCATGAGCAGTCGGTCGCGGCGTTCGGCCTGGACCCGCGTGTCGCGGTTGATCCGCACAATGCCGTTGAGAATCTCGGGCGTCAGTGCATCGCACATGGCGATCAAGCGCTTGTCGATCGCGGCTTGCGCAGGCTTCAGCGCAGCAAGGGAAAGGTGCGGCACGTCGTTCTTCCAAGCTGCCGGTCCCAACCATCCGCCCTCCAGTGCATCGACATAGAAGAGGTCGATGACATGGATGTGGTTCAGCGTGCGTTGCAGGCTCGGAAAGAAGCCGGTCCGCTCGGCTTCGAAGTCGGCCTGAGACAGCGCCGCGCAAGCGGTGAGCAGCCGGTGGTTTGCCCAAGCATTATTGTGGGCGAACGCACGATAGGTTTGCACAAGTCCGGCAGGCAAACTCAGTCTCCCTCAGACAATGTGTCGGCCGCTCCCGCGGCGTAACCTACTCGGCCGCCTCGCTCGCCGCGCGTCTCCGCTTCGGCTTCCGAGCCTTCGCCAGCACCGGCGCCAGGAACTTCCCCGTATAGCTCCGCGGCGCTTTTGCGATGTCCTCTGGCGGGCCCCAGGCGACGATCTCGCCGCCGCCATCGCCGCCTTCGGGGCCGAGGTCGATGACCCAGTCGGCGGTCTTGATCACTTCGAGATTGTGCTCGATGACGACGACCGTGTTGCCCTGCGCGACCAGCTCGTGCAGCACCTCCAACAGCTTCTTGACGTCGTGGAAATGCAACCCGGTGGTCGGCTCGTCCAGGATGTAGAGCGTGCGGCCGGTGGCGCGCTTTGACAGCTCTTTTGCGAGCTTGACGCGCTGGGCTTCGCCGCCCGAGAGCGTCGTGGCCTGCTGGCCGACATGGATGTAGTCGAGGCCGACGCGATGCAGCGTCTGGAACGTCTCGCGTACACGTGGGACCGCCTTGAAGAACTCGGCCGCTTCCTCGACGGTCATGTCGAGCACGTCGGCGATGCTCTTGCCCTTGAATAGGACCTCCAGCGTCTCGCGGTTGTAGCGCTTGCCCTTGCAGACGTCGCAGGTGACGTAGACGTCGGGCAAGAAGTGCATCTCGATCTTGATGACGCCGTCGCCCTGGCAGGCCTCGCAGCGGCCGCCCTTGACGTTGAAGGAGAACCGGCCGGGCTCGTAGCCGCGCGCTTTCGACTCGGGCAGGCCGGCGAACCATTCGCGGATCGGCGTGAAGGCACCGGTATAGGTCGCGGGGTTGGAGCGCGGCGTGCGACCGATCGGCGACTGGTCGATGTCGATGATCTTGTCGATGTGCTCGAGGCCCTCGATGCGGTCGTGCGGCGCGGCGCCTTCGCTGGCATTGTTCAGCTTGCGGGCGATCGCCTTGTAGAGCGTGTCGATCAGCAGCGTCGATTTGCCGCCGCCGGAGACGCCGGTGACGCAGGTGAACAGGCCGAGCGGAATTTCGGCCGTAACGTTCTTGAGGTTATTGCCGCGCGCGTTGACCACCTTGATGGTGCGGCGATGGTTCGGCGGGCGCCGCTCGGGCACCTCGACCTCGAGCTCGCCGGTGAGATATTTGCCCGTCAGCGAGTTGGGGTTGCGCATGATCTCGGCGGGCGTGCCTTCGGCGATGATGTTGCCGCCATGCATGCCGGCGCCGGGGCCGATGTCGAGCACGTGGTCGGCGAGCAGGATCGCGTCCTCGTCGTGCTCGACCACGATCACGGTGTTGCCGAGGTCACGAAGTCTCTTGAGCGTGTCGAGCAGGCGCGCGTTGTCGCGCTGGTGCAAGCCGATCGAGGGCTCGTCGAGCACGTAGAGCACGCCTGTTAGCCCCGAGCCGATCTGCGAAGCCAGCCGGATGCGCTGGCTTTCGCCGCCGGAGAGCGTGCCGGAGGAGCGGGAGAGCGTGAGGTAGTTGAGGCCGACGTCGAGCAGGAAGGTGAGGCGCTCGCGGATCTCCTTGAGGATGCGGCCGGCGATCTCGTTCTGCTGGGTGTTCAGCGCCTCCGGCACGGTCTCGAACCACGCGCCGGCGCCCTTCACCGACATCTCGGAGATGTCGCCGATATGCTTGCCGCCGATCTTGACGCAAAGCGCCTCGGGCTTCAGCCGAAAGCCGTGGCACGCCTCGCAGGGCACGTCGTGGAAGTACTTCGCCAGCTCCTCACGCGCCCACTCGCTCTCGGTCTCGCGATAGCGGCGGTTGATGTTGGTGATGACGCCCTCGAACGGCTTCTTGGTGTCGTAGGAGCGGACGCCGTCCTCGTAGGAGAACTTGATCTCGTCCTCGCCGGAGCCATGGAGGATCGCGTTCTGCGTCTTCTTGGGCAGATCCTTCCATTTGGTGGTCAGCGTGAACTTGTAGTGCTTGCCGAGCGCAGTCAGCGTCTGAATGTAATAGGGCGACGAGGATTTGGCCCAGGGCGCGATTGCGCCCTTGCCAATGGCGAGCTCCTTGTCGGGAATGACGAGGTCTTCGTCGACATGCTGCTCGACGCCGAGGCCGCCGCACGCAGGACAGGCGCCATAGGGGTTGTTGAACGAGAACAGCCGGGGCTCGATCTCGGGGATGGTGAAGCCGGACACCGGGCAGGCGAACTTTTCCGAGAACAGCATGCGCTCGGGTCCGCTCTTGTCGTGGATCTTTGCGGTCTTCTTCTTCTCTTCCGCGGGTGCTGCCGCAGCCGGCGCATCCGCGAATTCGATGACGGCGAGGCCCTCGGCAAGTTTCAGCGCGGTCTCGAAACTTTCGGCGAGGCGCTGGCCGATGTCGGGGCGCACCACGATGCGATCGACGACGACGTCGATGTCGTGCGGGAATTTCTTGTCGAGAACAGGGGCTTCGGCGAGCTCGTGGAAGGCGCCGTCGATCTTGACGCGCTGAAAGCCCTTCTTGAGCCATTCGGCAAGCTCTTTGCGGTACTCGCCCTTGCGGCCGCGCACGACCGGCGCGAGCAGATAGAGGCGCGAGCCCTCGGGCAGCGCCAGCACGCGATCGACCATCTGCGAGACGATCTGGCTCTCGATCGGCAGGCCGGTGGCGGGCGAATAGGGCACGCCGACGCGCGCCCACAGCAGGCGCATGTAGTCGTAGATTTCGGTCACCGTGCCGACGGTGGAGCGCGGGTTCTTCGACGTCGTCTTCTGCTCGATCGAGATCGCCGGCGACAGGCCGTCGATCTGGTCGACGTCGGGCTTCTGCATCATCTCCAGGAACTGGCGGGCGTAGGCAGACAGCGATTCGACGTAGCGGCGCTGGCCTTCGGCGTAGATGGTGTCGAACGCGAGCGAGGATTTGCCGGAGCCCGACAGCCCCGTGAACACCACCAGCTTGTCGCGGGGAATCTCGACATCGACGTTCTTGAGATTGTGCTCGCGCGCGCCACGGATGGTAATTGCGCGCAGGTTTGATCCCACGTTCTGCTGTTGGCGCTTCGCCTTGATCACTTCATCCATCCGGGTTGCCCTCAAGGAATCCCAAAGGCGCGCGATCGCGCCAACAAAAAAGGCGCGCTTCGCCCGGAACCGGGATCGGCGCCGATGGGGTTGTCAGCGAACGTAGGAAGAACGGAGACGGATTTCCAGTGGGACTTGCGAATCGTCAACGGATTGTTGGCGCACTGGCGGCATCTGGCAGGAGCAGGGTGGAACTGCGCGGCAACGTGCCCGACAAAACAAAAAGGCCGGCACAAGGCCGGCCTTTCGTAACGCGGATGGCGTTGGGGCTAAGTACTGAACTCAGTACTTGGCGACCACCGGGCCCCCGAAGTGATAGTTCACGCCGACCTGCACGGTGTGAAACTCGAGCGTGCCGGAGGGCAGGGCGCCCGAGAAGTAGGTCTCGCCGCCGAGGCTGCGAAAGAGGTACTCGCCCTTGACCGACCACTGCGGAGCGAAGAACGCTTCGACGCCCGCACCGACGGTCCAGCCGGAGTGCCACTTGCTGTCGGAAACGGTCACGCCGAGCGCGCTGACGCTGAGCTTGTTGTCGATCCAGGCGTAACCACCGGTGCCGTAGAACAGGACGTTGTTGACGGCGTAGCCGATGCGGCCGCGCACGGTTCCCATCGCATCGGTTTTGGAGCTGAGGGTGGTGCTGACGAGGCCGAAGCCGGGGACGGCAACGGGGCCGGTGACCGACGCGCTGACATCAGCCCAGGAACCATCGGCCTCGACGCCGAGCACGACATTGCCGGTCTGCCAGTTGTAGCCGGCAGTACCGCCGACGAAGCCGCCCTTCATCTTCGGGTCGGTCGAGGAATTTTCCCAAGCGCCGCCACCGACGATACCGAGGTAGAAGCCGGTCCAGTTGTAGACCGAAGCCATGGCCACCGGGGCCTTGGTGTAGGGGCGCGCCGCGAGATCAGCGGCCGAAGCCGGGGCGGCGAGAGCGAACAAACAGGCCGAAGCCAACAAAACCTTTTTCATTTTCAACTAATCCCAGTCCCAGTTTCTGATTGTGCCTTCCACGATAGGGAGGGCATCGGACTCACTTGCCCAACTGATGCCGTACTTACACCAGTGAAGCCGCAAGTTGTGTCACTCAAAAGCAACAACGGTCGGAAAACGGAACGGTTATTGACCGATTAATATTGGAGAACTGCACAGCAAAAGGCCGGCGCAAGGCCGGCCTTCGAAGTGCGATATGTCCAGCGCGATCAGTACCTTGCGATGGCCGGACCGCCCCAGCGATAGTTCAAGCGGACCAGGCCCATGTCTACGTCCTGGCGAATCCGGTCGCTGCCGAATACCGCACCCGCGGGCGTTGTGAAGCCGATCGTGCGATCGCCAAGGAAGATGTGGTCGTACTCAAAGCCCAGCGACCAGTTCGGGGCGAAGCCGAATTCCAGACCGGCTCCGACCGTGCCACCCCAGCGAGTCTCCCGGGCCGAAGCCAGCAGCGCGCCCGCGCCGGGCGTACCCGCAGCAGCGTAGATGTCGTACTTGTCACCGACGACGGCGGCGCCGCCCTTCACGTAAAGCAGCACGTTGTTCCAGGCGTAACCGACCTGACCGGTGATGAGACCGAAAGCGTCGATGCGGGAACGGTTGCGATCACCCGTCACCAAAGCGGTACCAGGGAAGAGGGTGCTCACGTTGTCGCCCCGGAAATCAGCCCAGTTGCCCTGGCCTTCCAGACCGAACACCCAATTGGCGGACTGCCAGCGATAGCCGATCTGGCCGCCGACGGTGCCCCCTGTTGCATTGTGACAGCCTTCGCCGACGAGAACGCCGGTCGCGGGCGTGACGAAGTCCCAGCACTTGTGGCTGGAGCCACCGCCGCCGTTGATGCCGATGTAGAAGCCGCTCCAGTCGTAGATGGCGGCAACCGCCGGCGGCGGGGCTTTGGTGTAGGGACGCGCGGCCATGTCCGCCGCGCTTGCGGGAGCGGACAAGCCCATCGCCACTGCACCGATTGCACAAATAAGAAGCTTATTCATTGCCAGTCTCCCCAGGTTTCGTCCGCTTCTTATTTCCCCGAAGCGGCTGATCAGGCGCGAGGGCCCATATGAACTAAGTCCGAGGCAACCGTAGCTCTACGGAGCGGCAGAGTCCGTCTCCCAAATGCAACAAGACCGGGGCAGTGCGAGTACCCACAACTTGCTGAATGTTAAGTTCTTTCTTCCATTTTTGGGAACCTACAAAGGTTCCAATCGACGCGTGCCTTCCGCAACACGTTTAGCCGATCGATCCCACACCTCATTGCTGTCCTCCGCCAAGAACAAATCTGGAACGAACCGGAGGTCGATGCTATATGTGGGGATAACCGGAGGGGTGACGGACTGATCGTCGTCCGCAAGTGTTCGGCGAGCGTATAGGGTCGCCTCAACAGGCACGGCGGAACGCGGGAGCGGACCGGCCTTCTTGAATTCAGTGGCATTCGGAGCGGAGAGCGGAGATGGCGGGAAGCGTCAACAAGGTCATTCTGGTTGGAAATCTCGGCAAGGATCCTGAAATCCGCCGCACCCAGGACGGGCGGCCGATCGCCAATCTGAGCGTCGCGACCTCGGAGACGTGGCGCGACAAGGCGACTGGCGAGCGCAAGGAAAAGACCGAGTGGCACCGCGTCGTGATCTTCAATGAAGGGCTCTGCAAGGTCGCCGAACAGTATCTGAAGAAGGGCGCCAAGATTTACGTCGAGGGTGCGCTCCAGACCCGCAAATGGACCGACCAGAGCGGTGTCGAAAAGTACTCGACCGAAGTCGTGCTCCAGGGGTTCAACTCGACCTTGACGATGCTGGACGGTCGTAGCGGCGGTGGCGGAGGCGGCAGCTTCGGCGACGAGCCGGGCGGCGATTTCGGCTCCTCCGGTCCGGTCAGCAGCGCGCCGCGGCGCCCTGTTCCCGCCGGCGGCGGTGGCCGCAACAGCGACATGGACGACGATATCCCGTTCTGAGCGATTCCGCTCCAAGAACGCGGCGCCTGATGCGGACGCGCCGGCCGGATGGGCGGCGCTTCTCATCTCATGTCAGAACATCCCACTAATCGACAGGACGGGCTCGGCATTTCCGGGCCCGCTTCATGTTTGGGGTGAGCTCGGATTGCGGCTTGGCAAACGCGCCGACGCGGCAAGCTCACCGCGCGGTTTTCCACGCGTGAGCGGCGATTTTGCAAGGCCGATGCGAGTGCTGTCCGAGACACCGCTCGCAAGGGCTTAAGTTGTTGGAAAAATAGGCGGAAAAAGCGCTTCCCAGAACGCCGCGAGGGTGGTTATCAGAGGCTCGATGCGCTATATGATTCCCAGATAAAACCTCACCGGATTTCCCCTTGGCTGACGACGACGACAAGCCCGGCGACCAGCCGGCGCAACCCTCGGATATTCGCCCCGTCTCCATCTTCGAGGAGATGAAGAAGTCCTATCTCGACTACGCCATGAGCGTGATCGTGGCGCGGGCGCTGCCTGACGCCCGCGATGGCCTGAAGCCGGTGCATCGCCGCATCCTGTACTCGATGAACGAGCAGGGGCACACGCCGGACAAGAAGTACGTCAAGTCCGCCCGCGTGGTCGGTGACGTCATCGGTAAATATCATCCGCATGGCGACCAGTCGATCTACGACGCCATGGTCCGGATGGCGCAGGACTTCTCCATGCGCGTGCCGCTGATCGACGGCCAGGGCAATTTCGGCTCGGTCGACGGCGATCCCCCGGCTGCCTATCGTTATACCGAAGCCCGATTGACGAAGGCGGCGCTGGCTCTGCTGGCCGACATCGACAAGGACACGGTCGACTTCCAGCCGAACTACGACAACAACGAGACCGAACCGTCGGTCTTGCCAGCCAAGTTCCCGAACCTTCTCGTCAACGGCGCCGGCGGCATCGCGGTCGGCATGGCGACCAACATCCCGCCGCACAATCTCGGCGAGGTCATCGACGCCTGCGTCGCGCTGATCGACAACCCCGCGCTCACCATCGACGAGCTCATCAACATCGTGCCGGGACCGGACTTCCCGACCGGCGGCGTCATCCTCGGACGGCAGGGCATCCGCGCCGCCTATCACCTCGGCCGCGGCTCGGTCATGATGCGCGGCAAGGTCGCGATCGAGACCATCCGCAAGGAGCGCGAGGCGATCATCATCACCGAGATTCCCTACCAGGTGAACAAGGCGACGATGGTCGAGCGCATCGCCGAGTTGGTCAAGGAAAAGAAGATCGAGGGCATCGGCGACCTGCGCGATGAATCCGATCGCGACGGCTACCGCGTCGTCATCGAATTGAAGCGAGACGCCGTGCCGGATGTGGTGCTCAATCAGCTCTACAGGTTCACGCCGCTGCAGACGAGCTTCGGCGTCAACATGGTGGCGCTCGACAGCGGCCGTCCACGGGTCATGCACCTGAAGGACCTGCTGGCGATCTTCGTCGACTTCCGCGAGCGGGTCGTCACGCGGCGCACCAAGTTCCTGCTCGCCAAGGCCCGAGATCGCGCCCATGTCCTGGTCGGTCTCGCCATCGCAGTCGCCAATATCGACGAGATGATCCGCGTCATCCGGACCTCGCCCGACCCGACCACCGCCCGCGACACCCTGATGTCGCGCGACTGGCCGGCCCGGGACGTCGAGGACATGCTGACGCTGATCGACGATCCGCGCCACCGCATCAGCGAGAACGGCACGATCCGGCTGTCGATGGAGCAGGCGAGGGCCATTCTCGATCTGCGCCTGCAACGCCTCACCGCACTCGGCCGCGACGAAATCCGCGAGGAGCTCGACAAGCTCGCCGGCGAGATCGCCGACTATCTCGACATCCTGCGCTCGCGCGACCGCGTGCTGGGCATCATCAAGTCCGAGCTCGCCGAAGTGAAGGCCGAGTTCGCAACCCCGCGCCGCACCGTCATCATCGAGCAGGAAGGTGAGGTCGAGGACGAGGACCTGATCCAGCGCGAGGACATGGTCGTCACCGTCTCGCACGCCGGCTACGTCAAGCGCGTGCCGCTGTCGGCCTACCGGGCCCAGCGCCGCGGCGGCAAGGGCCGCGCCGGCATGCAGACCCGCGATGAGGATTTTGTCAGCCGGCTGTTCGTGGCGTCCACGCATACTCCGATGCTGTTCTTCTCCTCGCGCGGACAGGTCTACAAGATCAAAGTCTGGCGCCTGCCGATGGCCGCGCCGAATGCGCGCGGCAAGGCGCTGATCAACATCCTGCCGCTGGAGCAGGGCGAGCGCATCACCACCATCATGCCGCTGCCGGAGGACGAGTCCACCTGGGGCAATCTCGACGTGATGTTTGCCACGACAGGCGGCAACGTCCGGCGCAACAAGCTGTCCGACTTCGTGGATGTCCGCCGCTCCGGCATCATCGCGATGAAGCTCGACGACAATGAAGCGATCGTCGACGTGCAGATCTGCACTGAGCACGACGACGTGCTTTTGACCGGCGCCGGCGGCCAGTGCATCCGCTTCCCCGTGACCGACGTGCGGGTGTTCACCGGCCGCACCTCGATGGGCGTGCGCGGCATTGCGCTTGCCGAGGGCGACAAGGTGATCTCGCTGGCGATCCTCCGCCACGTCGAGACGACGTCCGACGAGCGCTCGGCGTACCTGAAGATGCGTCGTGCGGTCGCCGGCGAAGCTGCGGCCGAGGAGCCGGCGGCGGACGCCGAGGCCGAGGAGACCTCCGGCAGCTTCCAACTCGCCCAGGAGCGTTACGTCGAGATGTCAGCGCAGGAGCAGGTCGTGCTGACCGTGTCCGTCAACGGTTACGGCAAGCGGACGTCGTCCTACGAGTACCGCACCACGGGCCGCGGCGGCAAAGGCATCGTCGCCATGAGCGTCAACAACCGCAACGGCAACCTCGTAGCGTCGTTCCCCGTGGAGGATGCTGATCAAATCATGCTGGTTACCGACAAGGGCCAGCTGATCCGCTGCCCGGTCGAAGGCATCCGCGTCGCCGGCCGCTCGACCCAGGGCGTGATCGTGTTCGACACCGCGGAGGACGAACACGTCGTCTCGGTCGAGCACATCACGGAAGAGGCCGAGAGCGGAAACGGGGCGAATGGGGAGTCGAACGGGGAGTGATGCGTCACCCCCTAGCCCGGATGGAGCGCAAGCGAAATCCGGGTTCTTCATTCGGACGGCTGTCCCGGATTGAGTTGTGCTCGATCCGGATACTTCACTGACCAGCTAAATCTCCAGCTCCGTGCCGAATTCCACCACCTGCTTGGTCGGTACGCCGAAGAACGCGGCGGAGCGTTCGGCGTTGCGTTGCAGGAAGGCGAACACGGTTTCGCGCCAGACCCACATGCCCGGCACGTCCTCGCGCGGGATGATGGTCTCGCGGCCGACGTAATAGGTGATGTCGGAGAGATCGATGCCGGGCAGCTTGCCGTGGCGGCAGGCGAAGGTCAGCCCTTCGTAAATCGTCGGGTTCTGCATGAAGCCGTAATGCAGAACGACGCGGGTAATGCCGGGAATGATCTCGATCACCTCGATGCGGTCTTCGTCGGCGATGTGAGGAAGCTCCTCGATCAGCACGGTGACCAGGACGATGCGCTCGTGCAGCACGTGGTTGTGCTTGACGAACTGGGTCAGTGCCAGCGGCACGCCGCGCGGCGCCGAGGCCAGGAACACGGCGGTGCCGGGGAGTCTGGCGCTGCACTGGTTGACCGCGGTCTCGATCAGATCCTCCTCGGGCTGGCGCAGCTTCGCGCGTGCGGCTTCGACGAGCTTCACGCCGCTGCGCCAGGTCAGCATCAGGAAGGCGACGAAGCCCGCCAGCATCAGCGGAAACCAGCCGCCCTCGAACAGCTTGATCGAATTGGCCGAGAAGAAGATCAAATCGATCACGAAGAAGAAGCCGTTCACGGCAACCACGAGCCACGGTGAATAGCCCCACTGGATCGCGACCAGGGCGGCGAGCAGCGTGGTGATCGCCATCAATAGCGACACCGCGATGCCGTAGGCGCCGGCCAGCGCCTCCGAGCTGCCGAAACTCAGCACGGCGCCGAGCGTTGCGGCGGCGAGCAGCCAGTTCACCAACGGCACGTAGATCTGACCGATCGCGTCGCTCGTGGTGTGACGGATCTGCATGCGCGGCAGGAAGCCGAGCTGGATCGACTGCTGCGTCAACGAGAACACGCCGGAGATGATGGCTTGCGAGGCGATCACGGTCGCGACCGCCGAGAACGCGACCAGCGGATAATGCAGGGCGTCGGGGCAGAGCTGGAAGAACGGATTTTCGATCATGGTGGGATCGGTGATCAGCAGCGCGGCCTGGCCGAAATAGTTCAGCACGAGCGCAGGCAGGCAGATCGCGAACCAGGCCAGCCGGATCGGCAGGCGGCCGAAATGCCCCATGTCGGCGTACATGGCTTCGCCGCCGGTCACCGCGAGGAAGGCGGCCCCCAGGATCGCGAAGGAGACATGAAAATCCTGATGGATCAGGAAGTCGAACGCATAGAGCGGGCTGAGCGCCGCCAGCACCGCCGGCGCCTTGACGATGCCGTGGATGCCGAGCGCTGCCAGCACGAAGAACCAGGCCAGCATCACCGGTCCGAAGATGCGGCCGATGAAGCCGGTGCCCTGCTTCTGCATCATGAACAGTCCGATCAGGATGACGACGGTCACGGGCACAACCGCCGGCGCGAGCGAGGGTGCGTCGACCTTCAGACCTTCGATGGCTGAGAGCACGGAGATGGCCGGCGTGATCGCGCCGTCCCCGTACAGTAGCGCGGCGCCGACGAGGCCGACGACCAGCAAATGCGCGCGCCAGGTACCGGGTTGAGCGTTGCGGGCATGCAGCAACGCCAGCAGCGCGACGATGCCGCCTTCGCCGCGGTTATCCGCACGCAGAATCAACAGCGCATATTTCAGTGAGATGATCAGCAACAGCGCCCAGAGGATCAGCGAGGCGACGCCCAGAACGGCATCGTTCGTCAAAGTGCCGCCATGGGCGGCGGCCTTGGCGGCTTCCTTCAGGGCGTAGAGGGGGCTGGTGCCGATATCGCCATAGACCACCCCGAGGGCGCCCATGGTCATGGCAATCGGCAGTGGATCAGGTTGATGGCCGGAGGCGACTGCAGGCGTGCTGGACAATGGCGACCCCCCGATGGGATCGCGCCCGACGGGTCATTCCGACGGGCGCGAGCATCAGGCAGTGTGCGACGGGACGTCGCAAATATCCATGGGGTATATCTTTGGGGTTTATCTTGAGAGTTAGCTGACGCGAAACTGACAGACCCCCACTACGGAGTACGGTTGGCAGTCACAAGGCGAGCCTCGCGGATGTTGGCTTTGGTGCCGGCCTGGCGGAGGCAGGACGCTTCGAAATTCGGCCAGGCCTGCTGCGAGCAGTCCTTGCCGACGGTACGGATATCGAGCCGGTCGCTCTTGGCAAGCGGCTGCGGCACGCTCGCCTCGACGGTGGGGGCGAAGCCGGGCAGGAGCGTGAGGGTGGCAGCAACACACGCAGAAATGGCGATCGCCGAAAGAGCCTTGATCATGACAGTCCCCTGTGATGCGGCCGCTACGCCCAGTGTGCGGCCCGTCGTTCGTTGGCTGGATTAGTAACCATGGCCAGTTTCCGGACGTCTTCGCGAACGCGGGAAATGGTTTCGTTCGCGCTCCGTTTTGTGTCGTGGCCGCCCTCAGGACGAAACAATTCGGCGCATTCCGACACGCTTCTGCGGAAAAACCGCCAGGGAACCTGACCGGCTTGCCGGGCCGGGCAGGGCGCGGTAGGACGTGGCCATGCCGCGCATTGCTTTCTATCCAGGTTCCTTCGACCCCATCACCAACGGCCATCTGGACGTGGTCCGGCACAGCGTGTCGCTGTGCGACAGGCTTGTTGTCGCGATCGGGGTGCACCCCGGCAAGAAGCCTCTGTTCTCGACCGAGGAGCGGCTGAAGATGCTCCATGACGTCTGCGGGCCGGTGGCCGCCCAGGCCGGCTGCGTGCTCGAGGCCGTGACGTTTGACGATCTGTCGGTGACCTCGGCGCGCAAGCACGGTGCCACGATCATGATTCGGGGCCTGCGCGACGGCACCGACCTCGACTACGAGATGCAGCTCGCCGGCATGAACGAGGCCATGGCGCCCGAGGTGCATACGATCTTCCTGCCGGCCTCTCCCATGGTCCGCCCGATCACCGCCACTTTGGTGCGCCAGATCGCTGCCATGGGCGGGGATGTCTCGGCCTTCGTTCCGCCGCTGGTTGCGGCCCAGCTCAAGGCAAAATTCGCCTGATAACGGCGCGTTTCCTTTCTCATCTCTGATCCGGAGTTGTCATGATCCGAATTCTCGCAGTTCTTGCCGCGGTTCTGTTCGCGGTGCCGGCCTTCGCGCAAGCCTTGCCGGCCGGCCTCGACAAGGCCAACGCCATCGTCATCGACTCCACCAAGGGCCGCATCGTCATCAAGCTCCGGCCGGACCTTGCGCCCCAGCACGCCGAGCGCATCAAGCAGCTCGCGCGCGAGGGTTTTTACAACAACGTGCCGTTCCACCGCGTCATGGATGGCTTCATGGCGCAGACCGGCGACGGTCAGAACTTCAATGGCACCGGCGGCTCGAAATATCCGAACCTGAAGCAGGAATTCTCGAAGGTGCATTTTGCGCGCGGCATCGTCGGCATGGCCCGGCGCGGCGACAGCGTCGACACCGCCAATTCGCAGTTCTTCATCATGTTTGCCGACGGCGGCAGCCTCGACAACCAGTACACCGTGATCGGCGAGGTCGTGCAGGGCATGGACGTCGTCGACAAGCTGAAGAAGGCGCCTCCCGGATCGAGCGGCGGCACCGTCACCGACCCCGACAAGATGGTGAAGGTGCAGGTCGCTTCCGACATCAAGTAGGAGCGGCGATGGCGCGCTCCGGTGGCAAGCTCCTGCTGGTTGCCGCGGTGCTGCTGCTCGGCGTCCCGGGCGCGGTCGCCGAGGACGCACAGGTCAACACCATCCAGGACATCTTCCGGCATTTGCGCACCTGCTGGAAGCCGCCGCCCGCCGCCAGGGCCCGCCCGATCGACATCACCGTCGTGGTGAGCTTCAACCGGGCTGGAAACATTCTGGGCCATCCGAGGATTACCTATGAATCCGCGGAGGCTTCCGACAATGACCGGCTGCAATACCGGGTCGCGGTGATGGAGGCATTGCAACGCTGCACGCCGATGCCATTTACCGATGCGATGGCCGGCGCCGCTGCGGGGCGTCCGTTCGCGATCCAGTTTCGCAACCGCAAGTCTTCACCTGACAGGACTTCACCCCCAACCCAAGAGAGACGAGCATGAGCGCCACCGAAAACACACTGATCCTCGAGACCACGCAGGGCCCCGTCACCATCGAGATGCGGCCTGATCTGGCGCCCGGCCACGTCGCACGCATCAAGGAACTCGTGCGCGAAGGCTTCTACGACGGCATCGTGTTCCATCGCGTGATCGACGGCTTCATGGCGCAGACCGGCTGCCCCCAGGGCACCGGCACCGGCGGCTCCGGCCAGAAGCTGAAGGCCGAGTTCAACAAGGAGCCGCATGTGCGCGGCACCACCTCGATGGCGCGCGCCGCCAGCCCGGATTCCGGCGATAGCCAGTTCTTCATCTGCTTCGACGATGCCCGCTTCCTCGACAACCAGTACACGGTGTGGGGCAAGGTCACCGAGGGCATGGAGAACGTCGACAAGATCAAGCGTGGCGAGCCCGTGCAGAATCCCGACAAGATCGTCAAGGCGCGGATGGCGGCTGACGCGGCGTAGGCGTTCAACCCTCATGGTGAGGAGGCGCGTAGCGCCGTCTCGAACCATGAAGGCCGAGCTGCAGCAGTGGGGCCTTCATCCTTCGAGACGCGCGTTCCGCACCCCTCAGGATGAGGAGTGACTGTGCGGCCCTGAGTCCGAGATGCGCACCGATCTCTTCGATTTCGACCTGCCCGCCGAGCGCATCGCATTGCGCCCGGCGAGCCCGCGCGACTCCGCGAAGATGCTGGTCGTCGATCACGGCACGCTGCGCGACCAGGTCGTGGCTGACCTGCCGCAATGGCTGAAGCCGGGCGACCAGCTCGTCGTCAACGACACCAAGGTGATCGCGGCGCAATTAAAAGGCCGTCGCATCGGCCGCGAGACCGAGCCGAAGATCGAGGCAACGCTGATCAAGCGCCTCGACGGCTCGCGCTGGCAGGCGTTGGTGAAGCCTGCCAAGAAACTCATCGCCGGCGACCGCATCCGCTTCGGCAATGAGGGCAAGGTCTGCCTGCTCGGCCATCTCGACGCCGAGGTCGAGGCGAAGGGCGGGGAAGGCGAGGTGACGCTGTCATTTTCGTTTCACGGCCCGACGCTGGATCAAGCCATCGCCGATCTCGGCAGCCCGCCGCTGCCGCCCTACATCGCCTCGAAACGCACGCCTGATGATCAGGATCTCGCCGACTACCAGACCATGTTCGCTGTGAACGAAGGCGCCGTTGCCGCGCCGACAGCAGGCCTGCATTTCACCCCGGCGCTGGAGCAGGCGATGCACGCGCGCGGCGTCGGCATCAATCGCGTCACGCTGCATGTCGGGGCAGGGACCTTCCTGCCGGTGAAGGTGGACGACACCGAAGGCCACAAGATGCATGCCGAGTGGGGCACGCTGTCGGCCGAAACGGCGGAGCAGCTCAACACTGCGCGCAAGAACGGCGGCCGTATCATCGCGGTTGGCACCACGTCGTTGCGCCTGATCGAAAGCGCAGCCAGCGAGGACGGCACCATTGAGCCGTTCGCCGCCGAGACGTCGATCTTCATCACCCCCGGCTATCGCTTCCGCGCCGTTGATATTCTGCTGACCAATTTCCATTTGCCGAAGTCGACACTGTTCATGCTGGTGTCGGCGTTCTCCGGGCTGGAGGCGATGCAGCAAGCCTATGCACACGCGATCGCAACCGGCTATCGGTTCTATTCGTACGGGGATGCCTGTTTGCTGTTTCCGGCGCGGGAGTGACGCGGGCGGCGTTCTCGTGCTATACTGCTCATACGTTTTGCATGGATCGAGTGGCCGATGAACATCCGTTCCGCGAAAGTCGATGAGCTTGCCCAGCGCCTCGCCCGCCTGACGGGGGAAGATATCGAGACGGCGCTCGAACGCGCCATCGAGGAGCGCTTGTCTCGCGTGGCATCGCCGGCGGTCGATAGGAGGGCCGCCCTGACGTCGTTCCTCGAGCGAACCGCTGGCTTGCCCGTTCTCGATTCTCGGCCTGCAGACGAAATCCTCGGCTATGACCGTTTCGGGCTGCCGTCCTGATGGTGCTGGATACGTCTGCGATCGTCGCGACCGTCACCAACGAGCCAGATGGGCAGCGCTATCGGAAAGCCATGCTGGATGCTGCCAGCCTGTCGATGTCAGCAGTAGCAATCCTGGAAACAAGATCGTTCTCTCTGCTCGCCTCGGAGCATCGGCCGTGAAGTTCTTCGACGAATTGCTGGAGACTGCCGGGATTGTCGTAGTGCCGTTCGACGCAGACATGGCGAAAGGCGCGTTCGAGGCATTTCAACGCTTCGGCAAGGGCGGGGGACATCCGGCGCAGCTCAACATCGTCGATTGTGCGGTCTACGCTTGGCGAAAGCGCGTTCGCAACCGCTGCTCTTCAACAGACATTCTCCCCGCGTTGACCTGACCGCGCTATTTGCCATTGTAGGGTGGGCAAGGCGAAGCGTGCCGACCAACTTTCTTGATGCGAAGTGGTGGGCACGGCGCTTGCGCGCCTTTGCCCACCTTACGCATCTTCCGTTACGCCATCACCCGCTGTGGCAGGAGCTCCGCGATCTGCACCGCGTTGAGCGCAGCGCCCTTGAGCAGCTGGTCCGCCGCCACGAACATCGAGATCGAATGCCCGGAGGGGTCGCTGAAGTCCTTGCGGATGCGGCCGACCAGGACGTCGTCCTGGCCCGAGGCGTCGATCGGCATCGGGAAGTAGTTCCTGGCACGGTCGTCGACGACCTTGACGCCGCGCGCTCGTGCCATGATGGCGCGGACCTGGTCCTCGCTGATCGGCTTCTCGCATTCGAAGGTGATGGCCTCGCAATGAGCCCGCAGCACCGGCACACGCACGCAGGTGACGCCGATCGCGATCTTGTCGTCCTCAAAGATCTTGCGGGTTTCGTTGATGACCTTGGTCTCTTCGTCGTTGTAGCCGGTGTCAGGGTCGATCGCCGTGTTGTGGTTGAAGAGGTTGAACGCGTAGGGATGCGGCATCACCTTCGGCGTATAAACCTGCCCGTTGAGATTGGCGCGGGTGGACTCGACCAGCTCGTCCATGGCGGCAGCGCCGGCGCCGGAGGCCGCCTGGTAGGTCGAGATGATCACGCGCTTGATGCGGTTGCTCTGGTGGATCGGCCACAGCGGGACCAGCGCCGTGATGGCGGCGCAGTTCGGGTTGGCGATGATGCCCTTGTGGTCGCGGATGCGGTTCGCGTTGATCTCGGGGATCACCAGCGGCACGTTCGGGTCCATGCGGAAGGCGGAGGAGTTGTCGACGACGACGGCGCCGGCCTTGACCGCGATCGGCGCGAACTTCTTGGAGATGCTGCCGCCAGCGGAGAACAGGGCGATGTCAACGCCCTCGAAGGCGCGTTCGGTCAGCTCCTCGATGATGACGTCTTGCCCACGGAACGACACCGTCTTGCCGGCCGAGCGGGCGCTCGCCAGCGCCTTGAGCTTGCCGACGCGAAAGCCGCGCTTGTCCATGGTGGCGATGAATTCGGCGCCCACCGCACCGGTGACGCCGACAATCGCGACGACGGGATCGTTACTCACTTTGTCCTCCATTGAATTGCGATCTAAACAACAAAAAAGCCCCGGACCATCATGGGCGGGGCTTCGGTAGAGTGGATTGCGTTCTAGTCGACGACTACACGCGCACGCCTCCCCGGGCCCCGAAGGCCGTGGTGGTTTTAGTCGTGCGTTTGGTGGTCGCGAACATGGCGGGAGCTTATGCGGGAGAGTCCTGCCCCCGTCAATGGCTTTTCGGCGGGATTGGGGCTGCCGCTATTTGGTCCGGGCGCCCGGCGGTTCGAGGATGACCTCCTTGAGGTTGTCGCCACTGATGACGACGATCGCGAAATTCAGCCGGCCGCGTTCGCGCACCAGTCCGCCGCTGATGGCTTTGCCGGAGGCCGCGCGTTCGGCGACGTGGACGGCATCCGCAAGTCGGTGCTTGATGGCACCGAGCGCTGCGAGATTGCTGCGATCGTCGAGGTCGAGCTCGGCGAGAGGGAGGGCGGCTTCCCCGCCGACGAGCTCGCCGGTCGCGGCATTGATGGTGTGGCGCCAGATCCGGTCGTTGTGCAGGGTCTTCACCCGGTAGACCGGCACGCCTGAGGCTCCGTCGAAACTCACATCCGCCGTGGTGGCACCGACGTGGCGGGCTTCCGCAATCGCCATGGCCTGGTTGATCGAGATCGACGAGCTGCGGAAGCGCTCGATCTCGCGGCTGACCGCTTGGCGGTCGGCCTCGGCGTCACCATCTGTGTCGTTGTGAAGGGTGGTCGGCGTGCCCGTGCTCACGATCGCCCGCGCCGGCGCTGCGAGGAGGAGTGCGGACAGGGCGATCGCGAGCAGTCCCGAGATCCGTCGTTTGGCCGTCGTCATGCTCGAACCCTCGGCCAGCGAGTATGCCGGATGATCGTCAAGAATTTGCGGCCGACCTTGGGCATCGGTCGGCCGCTGAGCGTCGCGACGGGCTGTACCGCCGGGACGATCGAAGCGGTGCGGACCTCTTGGGGCTGGTGAAAAAGCGATCCGCATCGCCCTATAATTAAACCATACCGTATCGTTTTGTTTCGGTCAACGGCGCGGCCACGAGATCTCCCGGAAAGTTCGCAACCTCACGGAATTGTCAGCGCGACGGGCGGCGTCGCTGAGTGCCCTTGGCGGCACTCTGGCTGCCGTCCGCTGATCCCAGCGCGCCTGCCAGGAACAGCTTGATCGCAGCGCGCATGCGCTTTTCCGCGGCCTTCATCTCCGGCGGCGTTCCAAACGTCGCCAGACGATGGTTATGACCGACGACGACGTCGAGGAACACTTCCGCCGCGATGGTGGTGTCGTCGACGTCGAGCGCGCCTTGCGCCACCAGATGGTCGAAGAAGCGTGCCGTGGTGGCGACGGCCTTGAGCCAGCCTTCCTCCTTGCCGAGCTTGGCGATGTCGGGAAAGTTGATGGCCTGCGACGTCATCATGCGGCTGAAGGCGACGGCATCGGGTCCGCAGGTGAATGTCAGCATCTCGCGCCCGATCTCGACCAGCCGTTGCTCGACCGAGATATCCGAGGCGCTGCCGAGCTGCGTCTCGGCGGCCGCGGACAGCGGTGCCAGCCATCGCGCGATCTCGCGTCTCAGCACGGCTGCAAACAGGCCGCGCTTGTCGCCGTAACGGGCATAGACGGTGGGCTTGCTCACTCGCGCGGCTTCCGCGACCGCATCGAGCGAGGTCGCATCAAAGCCGCGATCCAGGAACAGGCGGGTGGCGACCTCGATCAGCCGCTGATCGCGCTCGATCGCGGCGCTTTTCGTCGGCCGGCCGCCGCGCGATTTCGGCACCTCGCGCCGCGGCGCCGCCGGTCTTGTCCTGGTCGCAGTCAATCCCATGCCCAATGATTCCTGCGCGGTCGTGACATCAGTCATTGCTCTATAACGCGCGGCAACGAGTGCGTCATGGCTAATCTGGCCGAATGACCGCATCGTCAACCGTCTCGGCACGGCCCCGTTCCTCACCGAGCGCTCACGGAAGCGTCGAAGTCCAGGCCTCGCCCGAAGCCGCCTTCTCATATCCGTACTGATACAGCGCCCGCATATAAGCGGTGTCGAACCCTTCCGAGGGGGCGGCCGGATAATCGCGCGCGATATAGGAGAGATGGAAGCCCAGGCGGTTGCGCTTCGCAAAATCATAAGTCGAGAAGATGATCGAGCGGGTCTGCGACTGGGTGATCGACGACAGGCTGCGGGAGGCAACGTCGATGGTGCTGTTGGAGACGAGCTCGAAATTGCGTTCGATCTTCTTGTTGACGAGGATGTAGATGTCCAGCTTCGCAGGGCCGGGAAGGCGACTGCCCTGGAAAAGCAAGGCTTCCGGCAGCGTCAGCACCGGGGCCGTCACACCGCCGTCGACATGCATCTCCTGAAATCTGCGGCCCTCGCCTTCGGCGTCGATCATGATCGGCGGAAACACCAGCGGGATGCTGGCGGAGGCCGCCATCACGTCGCGAAACAGCTTGAGCGCCTCGGACGTGCCGACCGCGGCGATCTTGCCCATGTCCCAGATCGCGGTGCGCTGGGTGTCGAGATCGGTCGTCACCACCAGCAGCCTTCGGCCCTTGGCGTTTTCACGAGCGACTTGCGCCATGATTTCGGGGCCGACATAGCGGGCGACGAGCTCGCGCAGCCGCGTGTTGCCGAACAGGCCGGACCCGAACAGCACGCGCATGATGCTAGGATCACTCAACAGGCTCTCCGCGACACCGCTGGTGTAGACCTCCTTCAACGTGTCGTCATATCGCGAGCCGAGAAACGCAAAGGGCGCAATCAGGCCGCCGGTGCTCACGCCCGAGACCACCGAGAAGGTGGGACGGGTTTTGGCCGCGGTCCAGCCGTTGAGCACACCGACGCCGTAGGCGCCATCTGCGCCGCCGCCTGACAGCGCCAGGTAGGACTTCGTCGCGGTGCTGGTGTCCTTCTCGAAATTGAATTTCGTGATGGGTTCGTCGGCGTAGCGCCGCAGGCCATCAATATCGAGCACGCGCGATGTGCTGGCTTCGGTGGCCGTATAGGGCGTGCGGGGCAGGGAGGTGCAGGCGCCGAGCGCCAAGCTGCACGTCAGGACCAGCAATCCGAACAGGCGGGCGCCGGTCCACCTCGTCCAGCCATGCGAACGGCCGGCTGGGTCAGTCGAACTTGAAGGGAGGGGCATTGCGGTGGCTGGCGATCACGCATCTACCGCCGCCGGCAACATCGCCGCGGCATCTCGTCCAGCCCAAGGTAAAACTACACTGTGTCGTTTTGTTTAACAAGCGTCGCAGGCGCACAATTCCGTGTCCCCCAATATTTGAACCCATTGTCCCAGTCTGATGCATAAGCCGGCCGAGGCATCGCCCGAGCGGGTTGATCGGCCTGCTCCGACACGCAATAAGCACCGTCATGAATCGTCCTGACACCGGTCTGCCCAATCATTTCGAACTGCTCGCCACCGATGGCGCCGCGCGCACCGGGCGCCTGACCACGCCGCACGGCGTGGTGCGCACGCCCGCCTTCATGCCGGTCGGTACCGCCGGCGCGATGAAGGGCATGCACTGGCGCGAGGTGCGTGAGGCCGGTGCCGACATCGTGCTCGGCAACACCTATCATCTGATGCTGCGTCCCGGCGCCGAGCGGATCGCGGCGCTTGGCGGCTTGCAGACATTCACCGGCTGGAACGGGCCGATGCTGACGGATTCCGGCGGCTTCCAGGTGATGTCGCTGGCGGATCTGCGCAAGGTCAGCGAGCAGGCCGTGACCTTCCGTTCGCATATCGACGGCGCCAAGGTCGAGCTGTCGCCGGAGCGCTCGATCGAGGTGCAGCGTTTGCTCGGCTCCGATATCGCCATGCAGATGGACGAATGCGTGCGACTGCCCGCCGAGCGCGCCGACATCGACCGCGCGATGCAATTGTCGCTGCGCTGGGCCGAGCGAAGCAAGCGCGCCTTCGAGAGCGCGCCCGACGGCTACATGCTGTTCGGCATCGTGCAGGGCGGCGACATACCCCAGCTTCGCCATGCCAGCGCGCAAGGCCTCATCGAGATCGGTTTCCATGGTTATGCCATTGGCGGCCTCGCCGTCGGTGAGCCGCAGGCGGTGATGCTGGCGATGATCGACGAGACAGCGCCGCTGCTGCCGAGAGAGCGGCCGCGCTACCTGATGGGCGTCGGCACACCCGACGACATCCTCGAGGCGGTCAAGCGCGGCATCGACATGTTCGACTGCGTGATGCCGACGCGCAATGGCCGACATGGCGTTGCCTTCACACGCTTCGGCCAGGTGAATTTGCGCAACGCGCGCCACGCCGACGATCCCCGTCCGCTCGACGAAGAGAGCTCCTGGCCGTCGGCGCGCAGCTACGCGCGCGCCTATTTGCACCATCTCGTCAAGGCGGGCGAGACGCTGGGTGCGATGCTGCTGTCCGAGATCAATATCGCTTATTACCAGTTCCTGATGCAGGGCATCAGGGACGCGATCGCACAGGGAACGTTCGAGGAGTTCTATCGGCGTACGCGCGAAGACTGGGGGAGGGGCGACATCGCCCCGCGCTAGGTCAAGTGCAAAACGTCAGTTGCAGACGAGGCGCTGCTTGACGGAGTGCTTGGTCACGAAGCCGTAGCCGCAATTGTCGCAGGTCCAGAGATAGCTGATCACGTGTTCCGACAGATACGCAGAACCTTCGGCGGCGATCATGGAGTCGGCGCAGACGGGACAGGCCGGCAACTCACTGCAACGCGGAGCGCGGTTCGGTGCGACGGTCGACAACACTTCAGCGACTGCTGACATCGTGGTGACCTCCCGGCTTGAGACCTAAGTCTAACATAAGCAGAATCAGTTGACGAGGTCGCAACACAAATGCGTTGGTTTTCTGATAATTATTGCTCACGCGATTTTGCGATGCAGCGTATTTAACATGTAACGCAATCTCGCTTGCGTGTCGCCGCAGGCTGTCTAGAAGCACAATCGTCGCCACAGGGAGTTCATCATGGACGCATCGTCCACCACGGGTGCAGCGCACCAACCCGGCCGCGGCCGGATCTATGACTCGATCGTCGATGCTTTTGGCGACACGCCGATCGTGCGCTTGCGCCGGCTGCCGGGCATGCATGGCGTGAACGCGACCATTTTGGCAAAGCTTGAATATTTCAACCCCGCCGCAAGCGTGAAGGATCGCATCGGCGCGGCCATGATCATCGCCATGGAGAAGGCCGGAATCGTCAAGCCCGACACCGTGCTGATCGAACCGACCTCCGGCAATACCGGCATCGCGCTGGCCTTCGTCGCGGCGTCGCGCGGCTATAGGCTCAAGCTGGTCATGCCGGAGTCGATGTCGATCGAACGCCGCAAGATGCTGGCCTTTCTGGGCGCGGAGCTGGTGCTGACACCGGCCGCGCAAGGCATGAAGGGCGCGATCGCGACGGCCGAAGAGCTGTTGAAGACGACGCCGAATTCGGTGATGCCGCAGCAGTTCAAGAATCTCGCCAATCCCGAGGTGCACCGCCGCACCACCGCGGAGGAGATCTGGAATGACACCGCCGGCAACATCGACTTCTTCGTCGCCGGCGTCGGCACCGGGGGCACCATCACCGGCGTCGGCCAGGTGCTGAAGCCGCGCAAGCCCTCGCTGCGCGTGGTTGCGGTCGAGCCGGAGGAGAGCCCGGTGCTGTCGGGTGGCCAGCACACGCCGCACAAGATCCAGGGCATCGGTGCGGGCTTCGTCCCTGACATTCTCGATCGCTCGGTGATCGACGAGATCGTCAAGGTCAACTCGACGACGGCGATCGAGACCTCGCGGGCACTGGCGCGGCATGAGGGCATTCCGGGCGGCATCTCCTCGGGCGCCGCGATTGCCGCGGCCGTCGAGATCGGCAAGCGACCCGAAGCTGCGGGAAAGACCATCCTGGCTATAGTGCCGTCCTTCTCCGAGCGGTATCTTTCGACGGCTCTGTTTGAGGGAATCTAGGACATGGCGGATCAACCACCGAGGCGGCCGCGGACGTTGGGCGACGCCAGGACGGAGGCCGAGGCGGCGTTCAAGAAGGTGACGGCGAAGGTCGCTGCGGCGCCGCCAAAGCAGAACGTGGCGCCGGGGGTCAAGGAGCAGGTCACGCTGCGGATCGACCAGGACGTGCTGGAGCATTTCCAGTCCGGCGGGCCCGGCTGGCAGGACCGCATCAACGAGGCGCTGCGAAAGGCCGCCGGGAAGTAGACGCCAAAGCTTTGGTTATTCGTAACGAAAAAGCCCGGCGCGAGCCGGGCTTTTGTATCTGCGATTGGCCTCGCCTCAGCGGCGGAACATGCCGCCCATCATGCCGCCGACGACACCGCCGACGAAGGCTGCGCCGGCAGGATCGCCGCCGCTGCTGCGATGGGGAGCCGGTGCGGGCGCGCTGCTGGCCGCGGGGGCGGCGGCCCGGCGAGCTGCCTTCTGGCTGTTGTCGCTCGCGGTCGGCGGGCCGGCCACGACTTCCGAAAGCAGAGCCTTGTGCTGGAGCTTGTTCAGGTAGCCAGACGCGGGATAGCCGCGCGCCGCCTGCCAGCGCTTGAGCACCGACCGGGTCTCGTCGCCGAAGACGCCTGTCTGTTTGTTGTCGAAGCCGAGCCCGCCCAGGCGACGCTGAACGTCGCGGCGCTGGTTCTTGTCGAGGCCGATTTGGTCCTCGGTAAGCTGGGTGGCCTCTTCGGTGAAGGTCGCGGGATCGACGCCAGCGGTGAGGGTGCGCGTCGCGGTCGAGGGGCCGCTCTTGATGGCCGCGAGGCGTGCCAGCGCAAGCGCCTTGAACTGACCGTTCGGGTAGGCGGAGAGGTAAGCGTTGAGCTCTTCCGACTTATTGCTCTCCTTGACCGAACGCCAGTATTCGAGCTCGACACCGTCCGAGCTGCCGCCCGTCGCCATTGGCACGCTGCCAGCAGCCGTCGGTGCCGCATTGGCGACCTGCGTCGTCGGAGCCTGGTTGAGATAGACCGCGCCGGTCAAATTGGTGTGGCCCCAGGGCAGCTGCCCCTTGTGGGTCTCCTCGTTGACCTGGGCGCGGACCGACGTCATCGCCTGCTGGATCTCGACACCAGGCTTGGTGATGTTGTCGATGAGCGCACGGGTGAACGGGCTGTTGTTGCCCTCTTGGCCGTCGAGCGCGGTCTGGCCCGGGCCGGTGGCGAACGCGATCAGCGTGCCTTCGCCGGATTTCATCTCGGCAAGACCGCTCTGCACGTTGACGCTGCGGGTCGCGGAGTTCGATTTGATCTTGGCGGCAAACGGATTGTCGCGGCAGGCGTCAAGGAACACCAGCTTGACCTTGGCGTCGCCCATGGTCTGCTCGAGCGTCAGATCGATGTTGATGGCGGCACCGAGCTTGACGTCCATCTCCGACTTGATGTCGGCGTCGACAGGCAGAAGATAATTGGAGCCGCCGACCGCGATGCCGTGACCGGCATAATAGAACACTGCGACGTCGGAGCCCTGCGCCTTGCGGCCGAAGTCCAGCAGCTTCTCCGTCATCTGGTCGCGCGAGAGGTTCGAACCTTCGATCACCTCGAAGCCGACATTGCGCAGCGTTGCCGCCATCGCCTTGGCGTCGATCGGCGGGTTCGGCAATTGTGCGACGTTCTTGTAGGTGCCGTTGCCGACGACGAAAGCAACGCGGCGGTCGGCCTTCGCGGCACTGACCGACAGTGCCATGCACATCAGCGACGCGAGGAGGGTGAGAGTGCGCATCTGGAATCCCCAACAGAATCGAAATTGCAGGCAGCAACGAATTGGCACGAACTTACATGAAGTGCCCGCCTCGGCGCCACCAAAACGGCAGTTCGTCGCGTTCAACCCGCTGCTGTGTGGCAGAATGTGCACGATGGAATACCCTTCCAACGTGATCCAAATCACACGGCCACTTGGTTTTGTCGCGCGAGGCGGCGCGAGGTTCAGCGCGCGGGAGCAGGATCTGCCGGAGCTGGCTTTAGATTCAGGAGATTGCCGAACAGGATCAGCGCGGCGCCGACCACCGTCCAGGTGTCAAGCCGCTCCGAATACAGCAGCCAGCCAGCGGTCGCGGTCAATGGAACTCGCAGGAAGTCCATGGGAACAACGATGGTCGCATCCGCATAGCGCATCGCGCTGGCGAGGCAGTAGTGCGAAAACGTGCCGCAGACGCCGATCACGCCGACCCACGCCCAGACGTAGGCGGAGGGCCACGTCCAGACGAACAGCGTCGGAATGAAGCCTGCGACCGATTGCACCACCAGCATCCAGAACAGGATCGACAGCGCGCTTTCGGTGCGGGTCAGCGATTTGACGAGCACCATGGACACGCCAAAGCCCATGGCGGCGCCGAGTGCGATGAGTTGACCGGGATTGATCTCGCCGGTGGCGGGTCGGACGATGACGATCACACCGAAAAGGCCAAGCGCGATGGCGGCGATCTTCCACGGCGTCATGCGCTCGGAGAGAAGGCTCGCTGCGAGCAGCGCCGTCCAGATTGGCATGGTGAACTCGATTGCCACCACCTGGCCGATCGGGATCAGCGTCAGCGCGAAGAACCAGCCGAGCTGCGCAACATAGTGCACCAAATTGCGCCCGATGTGCTGCGGCAGGCGCGACGTCCTGAGCACTTTGAAGCCGCCGGCCCGATAGATGAACGGCGAAAGCAACAGGAATCCTAGCAGCGAACGCACTTCCATGATCTGAAATACATTCAGCTCGCGCGTGGTCTCGCGCCCGGCGACCGCCATGACCAGCATCAGCGACAGCCAGCCAGCCATCCACAGGGCAGCCATCGTTTTGGACGGTGTCGTGTTCATCGGCGCGGGTGTGAGAGGCGAGGGTCTTGAGGGAAGGCCGGTATCGGCGACATCCTCGCCGTTTGCAACGGTCAAATCTGCCGGTGCAGCGATGCAGGGCGCCGTGCTAAGGCATCAGTGAACAACGAGAACAATCGGGAGATCTTCGCTCATGCACATCTTGCAGCCGGCCGAGTGGAAAAAACCGCGCGGCTTTTCCCATGGTGTCGTGGTCGAGGGGCCGGGCCGCTGGGTGGTGCTGGCCGGGCAGACCGGCGGCGACGAGACTGGCAATTACGCGCCTGACATGGCAGCGCAGGTCGGGACCGCGCTGAAGCGGATCATCAAGCTCCTGGGCGAGGCCGGCGCCGGCCCCGAGCATATCGTCCGCCTGACCTGGTACCTGACCAGCCGCAGCGAATATGAGGCAGCCGGGGCCGGCATCGGCGCGGCCTGGAAGGAAACGCTGGGGCGCAATTTCCCGCCCTCGACCTTGCTCTACATCGGCGGCCTCGTGGACGACCGGGCCAAGGTCGAGATCGAGGTCACGGCGTTCGTGCCGGGCACATAAAAAATCGACCCGGCGAGATCGCCGGGTCGATTGTCAATCTACTCGTATCGGCTTAGCGCGACAGCGAGATGTTGGCGCCGCGGAACTGGCTGTCGGCGCGCATCGTGACGTTCTGCTTGTTGCCGGACGTCTTCAGCGAAATGTTGGCGTTGAAGCCGGCAGTGGAGGCGAGCAGCTCATAGTTTCCGCCGGCGCCGCGACCCGAAAGGGAGCCGCTGATATTGCGGCTGGCCTCGGACCAGCTGCCCGCGATGGCGCTGCCTTCAGCCTTGACGTTGGCGCCGAGGTTGAACTTGTAGGCGTCGCTGGCGCAGGTCAGAGACAACTCCATGGTCGGTCCGATCGGAGCGTATTTCGCCCGGCAGCGGATCCGTTCGGTCGAGCCGTCATCCAGGGTGACCGTGCCTGAGCCGCTCCAGCTGCCGGCCAGCGGGGCGAACGGGCCGGACTGGGCCTTGCTCTCGGAGTTGGCAATTCCGGCGGCAAACATAACGGCGGCCGCGATCAGCAGCCGCCGGCCCACACCGCTCGTCACGATTTTTCTATTGGCGCGATGCTTCCCACCGCCCGCTGCACGGTATGCCTGCAGATGCTCCATTCCACTTCCCCGATCCGGCGTTGCCGCTGAGTTGACCGTTGGCATATGCACCATTGATCGAAACTTTCACAAGTCCCCCGCTGCCGATGGTGCCGGAAACGTTAGCGCCGGGCGCGGTGATCTTGCCGTCGGCAACCGTCAGCAAGGAGCTCGCGGTCGGCTCGCAGGTGCCGCTCTTGGTGACGATGGTGACGTGCCAGTTGCCGTCATAGGGGGTCTGGGCAAAGGCGGGCGCGGCGAGGGTGGTAACTGAGGCGGCACAGAACGCCGCAATGCGAGCAAAACGCATAAAATCCGTCCTTGAATTTGTCTGATATGCTGACCCTTATTCGGGCCAAATGTGACGGAAATTTGGTGCAGTGCCAAATCGAAAATTGTTCCTGTGGGAACAATGGTTTATTTGGGTTTCAGGCTGGGATTCTTGAAGCAAAATCAATGCCCCGTCACGTTAAGAGTAAACGTCAGGAGATCGACTCAGGAAAAGGGCCTCAGGAAAGACTTGGCGCTGAAGTCGCGAACTGCTCGTCTTGAGTCTTGGACGGCAGCGCCTTGTGGACCTTGGCATAGTCGATCACGTCGGCCAGCAATTTGAGCCCGAGCGGGGCGAGCGCGCGCTCCCACAGTTCCCGCGCCGTCTCGCCCTTCTTGACGAAGCACCACTCCTGGGCCGCGATGGCGCCAGCGTCCATGCGATCGGCGAGGTGATAGATCGTGCCGCCGGCGATCGGATCGCCTTCCTTGATGGTCCATTCCACGGCCGCCTTGCCGCGGTGACGCGGCAGCAGCGAGGGATGATAGCCGATCCCGCCCAGCTTCGCTGCCTCAAGCGCGTCCTTGCCGATCCGGGCGTGGCTGTGCGCGGTGACGATCAGATCGGTGTCGGGGGCGATCTCGGAGGCCACCACCAGTTTGGGATTGGCCTGGACCACGACGTCGATGCCCGCCGCCTTGGCTGTTGCGGCGAGACGATCCTCGGCGTCGGCCACCACGACGCGCACGATCGAGACACCATGCTCCCGGAGCATGTTCAGGGTGGTCACGCCGAAATGGCGGGAGCCGACAAGAGTAATGCGCATGGGTGTCCGATCCGTCTCGCAACTGCGTCATCTCCCGATAACACGTCCGGACGTCCTGTCACCACCCGCGCTGGGTTTGCGCCGGTTATCAACAACGCGCCGGGCGAGGCTGCGCGATGAATTCCGCGATTGCGGTGTCGGCCGGTCCGGTGCTTCCATGCGCATGGCATCGGCTCGAGTGAACGCATGCGGAGCGCGTGGTTTGTCCTTCTCGCGGCCCTGGTTGCAACCACTTCGGCGCGCGCTGGCGGACCGCCCTATCCCGTGGTTCCGCCCGAGGTCGGGGTGGCGCCCTTCATCGGCCCGACCTGGGACACCTATCGCTGCGCGGAAGGGCCGGTCACCAATTTTTATCACGGCGCCTATTACGGCTAAGGAGCCGCCGGCGCTCTATCGCGGCTACGCGTACCGGCCGCATTACCGCTACAGCGCCTACCGCAGGCTGCCGCGCAAATATTTCTGCGTCACAGACTAGCGTTGCCGCGCCGCCACGGTGGTGCGGCGAGTGCCGACGGCCGGTTCCTGTGTTTCGTTTTTAACAGAGAGACCCAGGATTTGCCGTTAGAACGTGGACCGACCGGGGCTGGCGACATTTCAACCCGCATCCGTTTTCGAACCCGGATTTGGCCGCTGGCGTGATCGCCAGCGGCTTTTTCATGCTCGGCCATCACGAAATCATCTGACGGTAACGTGATCTCAACCAGCTTGGCGTATCGACGAATCCGTCGCGGATTTGTATTGCGTACCGCGACACCGAGATTGTCGCGCCGGCGCGGGTGCGCCGTGCGGGCTTTTTCGCCGGGACCTATTTCATGCCGAGCGCGATTGAGCAGATCGTCGACGTCTATGTCCGGCTGAAGAACCGGCGCGGCCTCGACGAGCTGATGATGCACAGGCAACGGCTTGCAGTCGATCTGAAGAGCAGGTCCGGCTACGACTTCAGCCTGCCGATCGGCCAGATCGACGAGGAGATCGCGATCATCGAAGCCGGCCTCAGCCGGCTCAAGTCGGGCGATATCGCCGCGACGGACGACGGACGGCCAGTTTGACGTTCAGTCGCGCCGGCCACCGTCGATGACGGTGAACAACGGCCGCGCCTGGGTCGGCTCGACCAGCAATTCCTCCACCAGCGCGGCCGCCGCATCGACATATTTGCGCGTCGGCTTGTCGAGGGGACGCGTGGCCTCGTCGTCGAGCGCGACCTTGGCGGCCTCGACCAGCTTGCGCATTCGCGCCGCGTGGTCATCGCCCGCCGTCAGCGTCGCGCGGGCCAGCGAGCGCAGCACGAACAGCTCGCCCTCGAGGCGGAGCAGACGGTCGTTCAGCCTGGAGAGGACGGCGTTGAGGTCGGCCATGGCGCGCGTTCGTTGCGGAAGATGCATCCTGCTCTAGCGGCGATCGGTGAACGGAGTCCAAACGGCATCGGCGCAATTGCGGCGATCTCCCTCAAGTCTCGCTCCGCGCCAGATAGTCGCGTGCGAAGGCGAGATACCAGTCGAGGCAGGCGGGATTGGCCATCGCCTCCCGGTTGATGACCTTCTCGACGGGCTGGCCGAGCAGCAGCTTCTTGATCGGCAGCTCCTGCTTCTTGCCCGAGAGCGTGCGGGGAATTTCGGCGACCGCAAAAATCTCGTTGGGCAGGAATCGGCGCGAGAGGCCGGCCTCGATCGCCTGGTTGATCTTCGCCTGCATCGCGCCGTCGAAGGCGACGCCTTCGCGCAGCACCACGAACAGGGGCATGTAGCTGTCACGGCCGAGATATTCGAGATCGACGACGAGGGAATCCAGCACCTCCGGCAAGGCCTCGATCGCGGAATAGAGTTCGCTCGTGCCCATGCGCAGGCCATGCCGGTTGATGGTGGCATCGCTGCGGCCATAGATGATGCAGGAGCCGTCCGGGTCGACCTTGAGCCAGTCGCCATGCCGCCACACCGGCCCACGGCCGGTGCCGTCGAAATTGTCCGGATAGGTCTCGAAATAGCTCGCGCGATAGCGCGCACCGCCCTTGTCGTTCCAGAAATAGAGCGGCATCGACGGCATCGGCTCGGTGCAGACGAGCTCGCCGACCTCGCCGATGACGGCGCGGCCCTGTTCGTCAAAGGCTTCCACGGCAGCACCCAGCAGACGGCACTGCATCGCGCCCGGCGTCTGCGGCAGTTCGCGATTGCCGCCAATGAACGCGCCGGCGAAATCGGTGCCGCCGGAGATGTTGGCCCACCAGATATCGGCCTGCGCCTTGCTGCCGTTGGTCTTCGACAGGCCAGCGAAGCGGTTGTTGAACCAGGCTTGGGTGTCGGCGCTCAGCGGAGAGCCGGTCGAGCCGAGACATCGAAGCTGTGAGAGATCACCGGCGGCGACGAGGTCGACCTCGGCCTTGGCGCAGTTGGCGAAGAACGCGGCGCCCGCGCCGAAGAAGGTCGCTTTCGACTGCGCGACGAAGCGCCACAGCGTGGTCCAGTCTGGCTTGTCCCTGGCGCCGCCGGGGCTGCCGTCGAAGATGCAGCAGGTAGTGCCGCTGAGCAGGCCGCCGACCTGGCTGTTCCACATGATCCAGCCCGTCGAAGAGTACCAGTGATAGCGCTCGCCGAACGAGGTCTCGTGGTAGGAGCAGCCGAGATCGTTGTGCAGTCCGAGCAGCGCCAGCACCACGATGACGATGCCGCCATGGCCGTGCACGATCGGCTTCGGCAGGCCGGTGGTACCGCTGGAATAGACGATCCAGAGCGGATGATCGAACGGCAGCCAGGCCGGCTCGAACGCGTCGATCTCCGCGCCGGTTGTTGCGCTAATTTCGGAGAGCAGGGCGTCGGCCGCTGCGGGCGCGGCGGCCTCGCTGTGCAGGATGACGTGCTCGACCGTCGGCAGCGACCGCCGCAGCTCGGCGAGGACGTCTTTGCGATCGTGCCGGCGGCCGGCATAGGTGACGGCGTCGCAGGCAATCAGTACTTTCGGTTCGATCTGCTTGAAGCGGTCGATCACGGCGGGCGCGGCCATGTCGGGCGCGCACAGGCTCCAGATCGCGCCGATGCTGGCGCTCGCCAGGAATGCGATGATGGTCTCGGGGATGTTGGGCAGATAGGCGGCGACGCGGTCGCCGGGCTTGATGCCTTTTTCTTTCAGATGCAGCGCGAGCGCAGCCGCCTTGCGCCGCAGCTCCGGCCAGCTCGTCTCGCAAAGCCTGCCGTCCTCGCCACAGCTGACGATTGCGGGCAGGCCGGCGGCGTCAGCCGCGTCCACGTGGCGGAACACCTGCCGGGCATAGTTGACCTGCGCGCCGGGAAACCAGAGCGCGCCGGGCATCTTGCGCTCGGTGATCACGGCGGCAAACGGCGTCGGCGATTGCAAATCGTAATAGTCCCAGATGGCGTGCCAGAACCCGTCGAGATCGCGCACCGACCATTGCCGCATCTCCTCGTAGCTGTCGAAGTTGAGGCCGCGCTTCTCGGCGAGCCAGGTGCGGTAAAGGGCGATCTGGGGAACGAAGGGTGAGGTCATTGCGTGTCGGCTTCAGTTGCGGGGCGGAGAGTTTAACCGTTGCCGCAGAGTAGCAGAAGCCGCAGTTCGGGCAGGGGGCGTTGACGGGAGTAGCTGGTCTGGGTCCGGTGGAAGCAGTCTACCCGCCGGCTCCGGCCCAACGCCTTCCGAACACGGGTGGCTTGGTTTTCACCGCTTCCCAGCCGAAGAAATGATGTTTGCCGGACCATGTGTGCACCACGCCGCTGCAGATGCTGCACTTGAAGGTGCCGGAATGCGCTTCGGCGTGCTCCTCCCTTGTCGCCGTGTAGTTCATGCTGCAACCCGCGCAGGTGAATTCTTCGATCGTCCAGATGGTATTGGCCATTGCACCGAAGTGGTTTGAGGGACCTCGATGGAAGCGTAGGTGCACGCCTTTGCATCGACGTAAACCGGTCGGCCGAAATCCGGTTAATCACCGTTAGCCAAGCCGGCATCACGTCGCGCACCTTGCCGGCGCTCGCCCACGGCGCCGCCGCAAGATCAATCGCCGGTCCGGATGCTTCGCATGTCCCGGTCGATGCACATCTGAACGCGCCTGATGGCGAGCAACGGCAGCCTGCCTTGCACGCGCCCGGTGCGGGCCCTGTCGCCGACGGCATAGGCGTAGCGCCAATAGCCCGGTGCGCCGTTTGGCTTCAGCGAAAAGCGGATGCCGCGGTGAATTCCCGCGTGTGCGACGGGCTCTCTGGGGCGGCGTGCCATCGTCTCGGAATGCAGAATGGCCCGATGCGTTCCTAATCGCCGGCTCGTGCCGGCCCGGTCGTCTTGACGCCGGGTGCGCGGCTGGCAATAACGCGGGGCCGCGCAAGTGCCGGAACCCGCGTCAATGCCGCAAGGAAAGCCGTGCCCGTGAAAAGTCTGCGTCAGCTCCTGACGGGCGAGGACATCATCCAGCTCGTGATCCGCGTCGGCCTGCTCGGCCTGCTGATCATCTGGACCTTGCTGATCATCCGCCCCTTCGTGCCGATCCTTGCCTGGAGCGGCGTGCTCGCGGTCGCGTTCTACCCGGCCTTCAGCTGGGTCGCCAAGATCCTCGGCGGCCGGCCCAAGACCGCAGCGGCGATCCTGACCCTGATCACGCTCGGCATCGTCATCGGTCCTGCGACCTGGCTCGGTATCAGCGCAGTGGACGGAGTGCGCGAGCTGGCGCACCAGCTCGGCACCGGCGACCTCGCGCTTCAATCGGCGCCGGAGCAGCTCAAGTCGTGGCCGGTCGTTGGCCCCTGGTTATTCGACCTCTGGGAGCAGGCCTACAACAACATCCGCGCAGTGCTGCGCGAGGTGGCGCCGTATCTCCAGCCGCTGGCGGGACCGCTCTTGTCGCTCGCGGGCGATGCCGGCGTCGGCACGCTCCAGTTCCTGGTCTCGGTGTTCGTGGCCGGCTTCCTGTTTCCGCACGGGCCGCGGCTGGTTGCGGCCGGCCGCGGTTTCCTGTTTCGCATCGTGCCCGAACAGAGCGAGCATTTCCTGGGGCTCGCGGGCGCGACCATCCGCGCCGTGGCGCAAGGCGTGATCGGCGTCGCGATCGTGCAGGCATTGCTCGCCGGCATCGGCTTCAAGCTTGCCGCGGTGCCGAGCGCCGGCCTGCTCGCCTTCATTGTGCTGCTGCTCTCGATCGTGCAGATCGGCGCCTTCCTGGTGCTGCTGCCGGTGATCATCTGGATCTGGACCGCCAAGGACGTCACCACCGCGCTGCTGCTCACCGTGTTTCTCGTCCTCGTCGGTTTCCTCGACACCATGTTGAAGCCGCTGGTGATGGGGCGCGGCCTGACCACGCCGACCATCGTCATCTTCGTCGGCGTGATCGGTGGCACGCTCGCCCACGGCATCGTCGGCCTGTTCATCGGCCCGATCATCCTGTCGGTGGCCTGGGAGATGATGATGGCCTGGATCAGGACGGAGGACCGGGCAGAGGCGGGGGCAAGGGCGGGCACAGCGGCGGGCGAGGGCTGATCTGGCGCCTCGAACGGCGGGATCGGCCTGCCGGGTTTAATCAGATCTGACGGCCTTGGCCCGGGTGATCAAGATCCATCCGGAACTTGTCTATCCGACTAGACAAGTTACCATGGGCTCGATTCTATTTTCGATTACGGCGGACATGGCGAAGTCTTCCAAACTGGTTGCCGCCAAGCGCGGCAAGGTATTGTTGGTCAGACGCCGGTCGGACGGCCTGTGGATGTTTCCGGGCGGCCGCAAGCGCGCGCGCGAGTCCGACAAGGACTGCCTGCGGCGGGAGATCAAGGAAGAGCTGCCCAAGCTGAAGCTCGGCCGGATCAGCCTCTGGAAGGAAGTGACGGCCAGGAACAAGCGTTCCGGCCGCAAGATGAGCGACGCGATCTTCATCGCCAAGGGCGCCAAGGGCAGGCTCGCGATCGGCGACAAGCACGAGATCGACCGCGCCGTCTGGCAGAAGCCGCGCGGCATCCGCCTAACGCCGACCTCGCGCTACATCCGCGACCGCCTGTTTCCGCGGAAGCGCGGGTGAGCTAGTCCTCCTCGTCCTCCGACGAGTGCTGTATCCGTCCGGTCCGGGTCCGCGAAAAATTGCCGCGCACTTGCGGCGCGGACACCCTGGCCATTTCGGTTTCGCGCCGCTCCTTGCGAGCCTGGCGCGCGCGCTTCATGGCCTGCTTGACCTGAGGGTTCGGTGAATCCTCCGCGAAGAACAGCACCACCTCGCAGCTCGGACATTGCCTGGAATAGCCGTCCTGCAACCGTCCCGCGCGGTCGCGGAATACGGTCTTGCAGCGCGTGCACTGAATCTGGACGAAACTCATGCGCGGTCGATCGACAATGACTGATGAAAATGGATCGTCAGGTGATCCCAAATGTCTGAAGAAAGCTTGAACGCGTCGGCGACTTCAAGCCGCTCGATCAGGCGCTATTGCTTGGCCGCCATCGTGTCCAGGCAATGGTTGAGATAGACGGTGCGATCCCTGGGCAGCACCTTCTCGAGATCCGCCTTCAGCGCGCATTCGCGCTGCCGCATCTGCTCGGCCCGCCGCTTCTCGGCCGCCTCGCGATATTCGGGAGCAACCTTGTTGGGATCGACGAGAGCCTGCGAGCGGGCGGGAGCCGTCACGGCGAGTGCAATGGCGGTGATGATCATGAACTGTTTCAAATGAGCCTCCGTAAAAGGCTCATCCTAGCGCTCGGGCGGCGAGGGCTCAAACGGCAAGTTCGCCGAGACGCCCGGCAGCCCAGTTGATTCAACTACCTGAAGTTGGGACTCGTGACGTCCGTCACTTCGGGACGTGGTCGATCTTGTGGCCGAGATGCCCGGTGTCGTGATCGCGCCGCAACTGGCTCAGCGATGTCTCGTTCAACTGATGCAAGACCTCGCTGAGTTCAGTCGTATCCGGATAACCGGCAGCAAAACCCTTGCCGTAGATCTTGCGCAACGTACCGACCAGCGTGTTGCCGTGCTTCTTGCTGATCGCGCCATCCTTGTCGCGGTGGCGATGATCCAGGCCCGTGTCCTTCATGGCTTTCTCCCTGAGCGGCGTCTGCGCGCCTGGAGAGAGCGTGCTCCCAAACGAGTTGATTGGCAACGGCACGGCGCGCGGCAGTTGAGCCTCGTCAAGATGTGGAAAGATCGAAGGCCGTGTGAAGCAGTTCACAAGCGATGGTCGAGATCGCTGCTACGAAGGCCTCATTGCTTGACCGATTGATATTTTGAAAACGCCCCAGCGCTCCACCAGGCGCTGGGGTTTTCACGTCGATCACCGCCACGGCCAGAGCGCGGGGCGCGCGATCGGTCGGGTGCTTTTCGAATGATGCCGAAGGCTGGTGCCGAAGGCGGGCGACTACGCGGCTTGCTCCTCGAACGAGGTGTAGACCTGGCCACCTGGACCGATCACCTGAACGCCCCAGCACCCGTCGGCGATGAGCTCCTTGGCCTTCTTGAGGGCGGCGGTGAGTGACAGCCGCTTGAGGCTGACGATTCCTGCCGTGTCGAAACCGCTGATTTCAAACATGCCGCTCCTCCCTGTTTTGTCGAATCCTACACTTTTTGAGCGGGTTGTCTCGCGGCTTTTGGGACAGGGGCCCGGCGCACGAGCAGGCGATGGCCAAAATCGCGAAAACAACCCCATGCACAGTAGCTAAGTCCCGCTGGCGCAACGCTTTCTTTTTGGCCCACGGCGGTCCTGCATCCGGCGGAGACGCCGGTTGACGCGTCGGGCAAAACAGGGGTAGTCTGCCAACTTCGGAAAATCCGCTTCGGACCAGGGCGGCTTCCCGGGATGGGGAGGAGCTCGCGCACCGGCCTGCCTGTCATGACCCTCGCACGACCCCGTAGTCGGCCGGGATGGCCGGGGTCTGCAGCAGGCCGCGGCCGCTAACGTGGAATTAAGCTGAAAAGCCCACAATTTTAGACAGTTGTAGATGGGTGCTGCGTAAGGGAGCTGTCGCGAGGACGTTCCGGCGACGGCTTCCCGTTGCTCGCTCATTTGGGGTCAATGCCATGACCGCGACTTTCGAAACGCAAGGCCTTGTCGAACAGCTCGACCCTGCAGCACTGGCTGCGGCCATCGCCGCCGGCGAACCCGCAAGTTTGGACGCTCCGGAACCGATCAAGCGATCCAGCCGGACGTCCGTCATGGCGCTGTCGGTGTGTGCCCTGGCCATCAACGGCGCCGCGGCGATCTACACATGGCCGTCCGGCTTGCCATCGCTGAATCTGAGCAGCCTGGCTGATCTGCTCCCGCGCCAAGAGCCTTCAGCGCCGAAGCCGGATCCGGTTGTCGCGGCCTTGAAGGATATTCAGTCGACCCAGCAGCAACACACGGCTTCGCTGCAGGAGAGCAATCAGGCCTTGCAACAAAACGCGGCTGTGCTGCAGGCGGATTCGATGGTGCTGCTTTCGCTCCGGCAGAGCATCACGGATGAACGGGTCGATGTGAGGAAGGTATCTTCGCAGCTGTCCACGCTGATTGCGAAGATCGACTCGCTGCAAAATGCCATGATGTCGGACGTCACGTCCTCGGTTCGAAGAGCGCATGCGCGCTATGGACTGTCCGCCGCGATGCGCAAGCGGATCGTTCGGCAGTCGAAATCTGCAGGTCCCGTTTCAGTTGGAGGAGCGCCGCTGAGCGTGCCTGCCACCGTTTCGGGCCCGGAGAGCTGAGGATAGGGTCAGGCAAGTGATCTGGGACTTTGTCCGCGCTCACTTGGCGGGCTCACGTGAGCGCGGCTTTTTACCCGACTTGGAACTACGGAATGCTGGTGACAGTGCGCTCCGGCACTGTCACCGGATCCTAAGAAGCGACCAGGGGCCCGCCGGTTTGCCCTGAGGGGCCGTTCAATAGTAACGACGCCGCGGACGGCGCTCGTAATAGTCATCGCCGTAATAGCCTTGCCGGCCCTGTTGAAACTGCGGCGGAACCGTTCCGGTCGGGTAACACTGGCCGTCGCGGGTATCGATATCGGCACCGTTTCCGCAAGGAACGGGATAATGGCCATAGCCTCTACCGCCACCATAGTACTGCCGTGCAGCCTGTTCTTGCGGCGGCAAGTAGCCGTTGGGGTAGCACATGCCGTCGCGGGCGCTGACGTCCCAGCCGTGGCCGCACGGCGGTGGGTGCACAGGGACACGGTATTGAACCTGATGAACCTCACCGAGCTGTAGAGCCAGCAAGGTTGCGACAACTGCACCGATCATCGGACTTCTCCCAATCGCACTATGCCTACGCCTGAGCGGCTGAATGATCGCTGAACGGGTTCACGCCGGCGATCTTAACCTCACTTTAGGAAATCGTTGTTCGGCGGCGTGCCGTTGGATATAAAGGGAGCCGCCGTTAGCGTCAGTTGCGTCCGTGAGTCATGATTACCTATAAGCAGTACCATATCCAGCAAGTCGAGCACGGCCCCAAGCGCTGGGTTGCTCGCATCACGCGGACAGACGGCCAAAACATCCGCACGATAATGCCGGCGACTGAGCGTCCCTACCTCGACACGAAGCCGACAACGTCCGCCGACGAAGCCGAGGCGCTTGCCAAGGAAGGCATCGACTTCGGCGGCGTGGTGTAGGCCGTCGTCGGGGTCGACTGACATTCGTTCGCGAACTCGCCGGTGGCTTCATCCGCCTCCGCAGCCGGCTTTTCACCCAAGAACTATTGTGGCTCGGTTGGCTTGTCTCGCTCATGGCTCTCGGCTTCGGCGGCCGCGCACGCATCCATGCCATGGCATTTGCTCAGATAGTACCGAGCGCCTGCGAAGATCGAGCAAACAATCACCACGGAAACCAGCAGGAAGATCATCCACCGTCGGTTCAACATTCCCATGACCTTCTGCACCCGCCATCCGACGCGGCCCGTTCGCCTGACCGGCCCAGCCAGGCGAGGCGAGGGGTCGATAAGCTCAAATCAGACCTTGTGCTTCGGATTCAGTCTAGCCTCACGCTCCAGCCGCTCGGACTTCAGGCGTTTGAGGTTTTCCTGAAACTCCGGAGTGGCTTGGCTGTCCGCTATTGTCTGTCTCGATCCTATCGGATTGAGGGTCCTTCGCTCGGCTTCGTCCGCGACTTGTTGCTCGGCCGACCGTTTGGGTTTGATCATTTGCTTTTTGCCTTGAGGCCGAGATTGACCACGCGGGCGCCGGTCAAATCATTTTCGATTTGGCCGATCGCGTCGAACGTTCTGGAATTCCTCGGGTCCCTTGACGAGCCGCCGCTTGCGGCTGGCCTGATCATCCGGGCTCGCTTTGTTGTCTTTGAGCTTGTCGATCGCGTTGCCCGCCATTTCCCGAGCCCGCTCGGACGAGGCCTTGGCGGCAGACGTGACCGCGAGGGCAGGGGCGGGTTTGCCCAAGCCAATCTCGACCAGCCGACGGATAGATTCAGAACGAGCGGGAGTGTCTTGCTGCCCCGACGCCCATGAGTCGATCTGAGCGACAGTCGCCTCCGGCCAGCGCGTGCCGATCTGGACGCCCTGACCAGTAGCGGGGCGGCCGCGATGTTTTTTGGCACGAATCTTTTTTGCTGGTTTCATTTATTTTGGTACCAAAAAATCAAGCGGAGGGGAAGCGCGAACTTCCGATGACTGCGCCTGCTTGGTGCACTGTCACCGCAGTCCCCACGCAACATGTCGATCACAGATTGAAGTCAGGCGGCGCCCCGTAGAGGGAGCGCCAGTTGTACAGCAAATGGTCGGGAAGCATTTGCCCGGACGAAGGCCTGCAAGGCCGGCGTGATCTCGCTACTCGTGACACGCTTGGCAAGCTCATCTGCGATCTCGCTGGTGGCATCGCGAGACCGGCCTTCGATGGCGTTGAAGGCGACGATACGGACGGGATAGGCGTACTGCCCGGAGAGTAGGTCGCGGATGATGCTCTCGACGTCGGTGTCCTGCTCGTCGGTCTCGCGCCAGGAGCAGCCGGCGCGCGCGCCGAAGTCTTCCAGCACCAGGTAAATCTCCCGGTCAAGCCGATCCAGCGGCACAATCGACGGCGCATGACGCATGACGCAACTCCTACTCAAGAGGAGCAATCGTTCGACTGTCCGTTCGTTCCGCCCGGAACTCAGGCCGATAGGCAAATGAAAGAGGCGGACGTTTGAGAAGCGGTCTTACTTCTTTGGCAGAAGTCCCAAGACGAACCATTGAGCCGGAAACAGTGGAAACAGCAGCGCTCCCCAGATGAACCAAATGCGCCTAGACCGGCCTCTCTGTGCCGCAAAATTGGCGGTCACGCGCCCACACCACATCATCAGGGTGACAATGACCAAGCCAAACATGATTGAGGCAAGCATGGAGTGGCTCCTGCCGATGGTCCGTTGGTTATCATATAGGATTGGCCTGTCGCCGGGGAGAGAGCCCAAATCAAGATTGCGCGCTTAAGGCGGGGACGACCGGCGCCGCCTTACTTTACTTGTTCTCTGGCTCCGGTGACGAGGCGGAGCCCGGCGTGCGGGACGTCGGCACCGTCTGAGAGAGCGGCAACTGAGGCGGCCTATTTGGGGCGGAATGGCTTTGGGCACACCAGTTTTCCGGAAGAGTCTCGTCGGCAAGCGCCGACATCAAAGCGCCGCTCATTTGCGGCGGCAGGACGCGTCGGCAGCGGAATTCCAGCTGCCGACACAGTGCCGACATGGAGCTTTCTGTCGAAGTTGCGTTTGGGATTACTGCTTCATTGTGTTGGTGAGCGCGCTGGGGCTCGAACCCAGGACCCCGTGATTAAAAGTCACGTGCTCTACCGGCTGAGCTACGCGCTCCCATGGCCGCTGATGGCTTCAAAGAAATCGCCATCGTCTTCGGTCATTTGGAAAAGCATGTCTTGCCGCCACATCGACGCAAGCGTTGCGGAAAAACCGGCTGTTTCCGGATCATGCTTTCGGCCCGCGCTGTGTAGGGGGATGGGGCGCGGAGGTCAATAGCTCGGGTGGTTGCCGAACTTGAAGGCAACAGCGGGAATTCGCTCGCCGTTTCCAATGCTTGAGCCGGGATTTTCAACCCGAATGGCGGCCGTCATCCACGCCGAAGAAGCCGCGACGTCCGCCCACGGGACGGAGGATGCCACGTTCGGAGCCCCGTCAGTTCGCTTCCCGCCGGACCTCGCTCGGCACCGGCACTTGCTGCGGCGTGCCGGCGGGGGTGGGTAGCGCGACCGGGCGCAAGCCGATCAGCTCGGCGGTGCGGATCGCGCTGTCGCGCCAGAACTGGAACGAGTTGATGCGGCTGAGCTCGAGGATGGCGATGGCGACCGCGGCCAGGAACGGCAGGCTCTGCAGCACCAGCACGCCGGCGAAGATGTAGATCTCGGTGATCTGGCGGTAGCTGTTGGAGGCCACCAGCACGCCGGCGCCGATCAGGAGCAGGGCGCCGATCACGGCCTCCCAGAACGCCTGGAACTCGATCGACATCCTGGACAGGCCGCCCTTGGAGGTGCGCGCGAACGCAATGTGCTCGGTGATCAGTCCCTGCGCCACCGCGCGCGACACCGTCCACTGCACGCTCATCGCCGCGATCATCGCGCCCAGCATCTGGCCGGGCTTGATCGCGACGCGCGCGCGGTACATCGACAAGAAGTGTACGAGCGAGACGATGAAGGCGCCGATGATCGGCAGCGTCAGGATCTTGTCGGGGATGGCGATGTCGGCGAAGGCGACGATCGGCACCCAGACGAGGTTGAGCAGCGCCACGACGACGCCGAGGCTTTCGGCACCCAGCCAGTTCAGCCAGCCCAGGCCATATTCGCGCTTCTGGTCGGGCGTCAGCCGGCTCCGTCCGGGCAGGAAGTTCCGCCAGTGCTTCTTGACGATCTGGAGGCCGCCATAGGCCCAGCGGTGACGCTGCTTCTTGAAGGCCTCGTAGGTATCGGGCAGCAGGCCCTGGCCGTAGCGGTGGTTGGTGTAGTGCGTGGTCCAGCCGAGCTGCTGAATCGAAAGGCCGAGATCCGAGTCCTCGCAGATCGTGTCCGACGACCAGCCGCCGGCCATGTCCATCGCGGCGCGGCGGATCAGGCACATCGTGCCGTGCACGATGATGGCGTTGGTCTCGTTGCGCTGGACCATGCCGATGTCGAAGAACCCGGCATATTCGCCGTTCATGATGTAGTGCATGATCGACAGGTCGCCGTCGCGATGTTCCTGCGGCGCCTGCACCAGGCCGACGCTGGGATCGGCGAACGCCGGCACGAGGTCCTTCAGCCAGTCGGGATCGACGACGTAGTCGGCATCGAGGATGCCGATGATCTCGGCGTCGACGGCGGTGCGGTCCATCGCGATGCGCAGCGCCCCGGCCTTGAAGCCCTGCACCTTCTCGGCGTTGATGAACTTAAAGCGCTCACCGAGCGCGCGGCAATGATCCTGGATCGGCTGCCAGAAGGCAGGGTCCGGCGTGTTGTTGATGATGACGACGCATTCGTAGTTCGGATAGTTCAGCCGCGACAGCGCATCGAGCGTCTGCTTGAGCATCTCGACTGGTTCGAAATAGGCGGGGATGTGGATCGAGACCTTCGGGCAATAATTCTCGGGCACGTCCTCGACCGGCTTACCTTTCGTGAGCAGCCGCTGCGGCGGCCGGCCGAATGCGACGGCCGCGATCTCGTCGATGCGCGCCATCGCGATCAGCACGAGGGGAACAAGCAGGATCATGCCGAGCGTGAGCGCGAAGGCCGAGCCGAAGATGAAATAGTGCCCGTTCCAGAACGCGAACACGGTGGCAGCCCAGGCGCCGACGCCGTTGGCGGTGGCCGACAGCAGGAACGCCTGCTTCGCCGTCGGCTGCTGCAGCCGCAGGATCGGCAGCGACAGCAGGATACCGACGAGGAGCGCCACACCCATCAGCTTCCAATAATCGGGATTTTGCACCGGGCCGGTCCAGGCAAATTTCGGCTCACGGCTGGCGTTGAGGATGCCCCAGTACGGACCGACGCCGCCTTCGAAGTATTTCCAGGGCTGATCGATGGCCTCGACGATGTTGTATTCCATGCCGATGGCGTCGGCGCGGCTGACGAAGTTGCGCAAGGTCAGTGCTTGCTGGAACGGACCGGGGTCGGCGTTGCGTAAATTGTAACCCGCGCTCGGCCAGCCGAATTCGGCGATCACGATGCGCTTGCCGGGGAACAGGTTGCGTAACAGATTGTAGCGGTCGACGGCCTGGTCGACCGCCTGATCCGAGCGGAAGTTTTCCCAATAGGGCAGCACGTGGGCGGCGATGAAGTCGACGTTGGAGCCGAGGTCGGGATTGTCGCGCCAGATGTTCCAGATCTCACCGGTCGTGACGGGTACGCGGACCGCGCCCTTGACCTTCTTGATCATCTCGATGAGGTCTTCGACCTTCTGCTCGCCGCGGTAGATCACCTCGTTGCCGACGACGACGCCGTTGACGTTGCTGTTCTTGCGCGCGAGCTCGATGGCGGCCTTGATCTCGCGCTCGTTGCGATCCTTGTCCTTGTCGATCCACGCGCCGACGGTGACCTTGAGGCCGAACTCCGCCGCGATCGGCGGCACCAGTTCCACGCCGCCCGTGGACGAATAAAGGCGGATCGCGCGCGTCATCGTCGACAGCGTCTTCAGGTCGGCGCGGATTTTCTCCACCGTCGGAATGTTGTCGATATCAGGATGAGCCGAGCCCTCGAACGGGGCATAGGAGACGCTGGGCAGCAGGCCCTTGAAGTCGGGCGCGGGTTCCTTATCGCGCAAGACTCCCCAGAGGCCGGCGTGGAGCGCGGACACAAGCAACAGAACGGCGGCGACAACCCGCATCGCGGCTAAACCAAAAGGGGCTGAGGGGGCAGGGAAGCGGATCCGACCCCGAGATCCGACCAAGTCCGCGGCAAATGGAGCATACCTCTGCCGCGCGGTTTCACAACTGTCATCGCCTCATGACCGAATGAGGGCATGCACATTTCGAAATTCGCAGCAGTGCCAATTGCTTCTATCGCCGATCGTTCCTGAACGGAGGCTGAAACAATCGCGGCTATTTCGGGGGCGCCGGTGACGGGCTTGCCGCCGGCGAGGGGCTCGCGGCCGGCTGCGGCTGCGCATTGCCCGATGCGGGCGCGGCCGGCTGCGAGGCCGCGGCCGCCGCCTGCTGCGGCTGCGACGCCGGGTTGATCCAGCAAGCGTGCACACGGCTGTCCAGGGTTTCGGCGACCTTGGGATCGATCTGGCCGCCGAAGCGGGTCAGGCAGCGGAAGGCGGCCTGGATGTGGCCGCCGGGGCAGCCGAAACGGTCATAGAGGTCGAGATGGCGGAATGCGGTATCGAGGTCGTCCCGCCACATCAGCCGCACCACGCGGCGGCCGAGCCAGACGCATTCGGGGTTGCCGGCCGGGCCGCTGATGACCTGGGCTGCTTCGGCGAATTCGTCGGTGCGGCGCTGATTCTGAGCGGCATCCTTGGCCGTGTCGGCGGGCTGGGCGGCTGCCTTGCTCTGGTCGGGGGCGGGCGTGCCGCTCTGGGCGGAGGCCGCGCCGATACCCATCAGGCCGATACCCATCAGGATGACAAGGGAAGAAACGGCCAAGGTGGCGGCGAACTGCCGCAGGACCGCATTTCGTAACTCGAACACCCGTTGCCGCATGAATTCCCCAATATATCACTGACCGTCCGCGTCAGGACCTTCGCGGACGCGCTCGGTGATGGCGTCCAAATGGGTCTCCAATGCGGCGGAAAAGTCCTCCCGAGTCCATGGCCTGAATCTGGAATTTTGTCCAGCAAAGTCACGATCCTAGGCCTCGGTCGAACGGCCGCAGGTAAATTCCTCAGGGGAGGGATGGATCCATAACGGAGTCACCCCCTTGGCAGACGGCGTGCTAGCAGGTAATCGACGGCCCTTCGCGGAGGACGGAACCGATTTCTCTTCGTACGCCACTGGCGCTTCTGCTCGTTTCATTGGGTGCGATCGCTGCCGTGTGGTGGTGGCTTGCCACGCCGATCTCGCTCGCGCGCGCCCCGATCGATCCCGCCGACAAGGTCCAATGCGTCTCCTACGCGCCGTTCCGCGGCGAGCAGTCGCCGCTGAACGCATGGACTCATATCGAGGCCGATCAGATCGAGCAGGACCTGCGCCAGCTCAAGGAGATCACCGACTGCGTCCGCACCTATTCGATGGAGAACGGGCTCGACCAGGTGCCGGCGATCGCGGCCCGGATCGGCGGGCTGAAGGTGCTCCAGGGCATCTGGCTCTCCAGCAACCGCACCAAGAATTTCGAGCAGGCCGCGCTCGCCATTCGCCTTTCCAAGGATTTCCCCGGGATCATCACCAGCATCATCGTCGGCAACGAAGTGCTGCTGCGCGGCGAGATGACGACCGCGGACCTCGTCTCCATCATCCGCTCGGTGAAGGCGCAGGTCAGCGTGCCCGTCACCTATGCCGATGTCTGGGAGTTCTGGCTCAGGAATCGCGAGATCTATGACGCCGTCGACTTCGTCACGATCCACATCCTGCCCTATTGGGAAGACAATCCGGTGCGGGCCAAGTTCGCCGCCTCCCATGTCGAACAGATCCGCGAGCGCATGGCGGTCGCATTTCCCGGCAAGGAGATTTTGATCGGCGAAACCGGCTGGCCGAGCGAAGGGCGCATGCGAGATGGCGCGCTGCCGTCGCGCACCAACCAGGCGCGCGTGGTCTCGGAGATCCTGAGTCTGGCGAAAGCGCAGAAATTCCGCGTCAATCTGATCGAGTCCTACGACCAGCCGTGGAAGCGCAAACTGGAAGGCACCGTCGGCGGCTATTGGGGCCTCTATGACTCGGTGCGCCGGAGCCTGAAATATCCGCCGGGCGAGCCGATCAGCAATTTCCCGTACTGGAAATGGTACATGGCCGCCGGCATGGGCCTCTCCGTGCTGGTGTTCGCGGTCGCGGGCCTGACGTTGCGGCGCAGACCCTGGACGCCGCGCTTCTCGTCCTGGCTCGGCGTGGCGATCTCGGCAACCTCGGCCGGCATTCTGCTCGGGATCGGCGCCGACAAGATGTACTACGAGAGCTACGGCATCGGCGGCTGGCTGCTGTGGGGCGCGCTGCTCGCGGCTGGCATCCTGTCGCCGATCTTCTGCGCGCAGGCGATGGTGATCGGCCGCAGCCTTCCGACCTTCCTCGATCTGCTTGGTCCGCGCGAGGGCCGGAAATGGTCGAAGCTCACCGCCGTGCTCGGCTTGACGCTGGCAGTGACGGCGGTCATCGCGGCGCAGACCGCGCTCGGATTCGTGTTCGACCCGCGCTACAAGGATTTCCCTTACGCCGCGCTGACGATGGCGGTTGTGCCGTTTGCGCTGTTGATGCTGAACCGGCCGCAGATCGGCCAGCGTCCGATCGCGGAATCGGTCTTCGCCGGCGTGCTGACGCTGTCGGCGGCCTATGTGCTGTTCAACGAGGGCCGCGACAATTGGCAGTCGCTGTGGACCTGCGCGATCTATCTCTTGTTCGCGCTCACGCTGTGGCGGGCGCGGGCCGAGCAAATCCAAGAATGAGCAGGCCGATCGCCAGGCCCGACAGCACGACATTGTAGAGCACGATGCCAAGGCCCGCGGCGATGATGCCGGCGGTGAGCAGCACGATGGACGGCCGCATCAGGTTCAGCGTTGCCACCACCAGCGCGACGATGCCGAACACCGAATTCTTGAACAGCACGGTCGAGACCGAGCGCGCCTTGCAGACCAGGGTCTGAAGCCCGGCGTCGCAGGCGAGACCGACCTGCGAGTTTTCGATTCCGAGATAGCGCAGATAGAGCGCATAGCCGACGCTGGCGAAGCCGACGACGATCAGGAACTGCACCTGGTAGGGCGTGAGGCGGAAGGGCTTTTTTGTCATGGCGGCAATATGGTCGGGATGGTGGAACGGGGCAACAGGGGAGGCGCAAGTTTCTCGCGACCTGCGTGAGATCCTTCACCCATTACGCTGATGAATTGCCGCGAGGTAAGCTACCTTCTGAAGAACGACGACAGCGTCGATCCCGCCGACGCTGTCTCGGGCTTCGGCTGTGCGGCCGGCTGCGCCGCAGGAGCAGGCGCGGGCTCCTCGCGCTTCGATGAGCGTTTTGAGGAATAGCTGCGGCGATGCTTGTCGGGCTTGGCGGCCGGAGCGGACGCTGGGGCGGTCTCGGCTTGCGGCACCGAGTCCTGGGTCTTGTCGGAGTTCTTCTCCTGAACCCTGTCTTGGGTCTTGTCTTGGGTCTTGTCTTGAGTCTTGTCTTGCCCCTTGTCCTGCTTCTTCTCTTGGCCGCCGCGCATTGACAGCCGCTGGCCGTCGAACACGGTGGTCTCGCAGTGGCGGTCGTTCTCGGCGAGGCCGGCGCAGAGTTTTGCTGCAGCCGCTGCATTGATCAGCGGACCGGCGCCGAGGCGGAGCTGCATGCCAAGGCCGGTGTTGCCTTCCTTGATCATGATGATCGGCCGCAGCGCTGCGATTTCGGGATTGGATTTGGTGACCCCGCGCCACAGCGCGCGCAGGCCATCGAGCGAGTTGGCGCCACCGAGATCAATCGCAAAGCGCGTCTGCTGGACCGCGATCGCGGGAGCCTCGCTTTCGGCGGCCTCCTTGGCAGGTGCCGCGGCGACTTCGATCGGAGCGGGCGCCGGTTCTGGCTTCGTCTCGGCAGCCTTCTCGGTCGCCTTCTCTGCGGTTTCGGGCTGAACCAGTTTCGGGGCGGCCGGATCGGGCGGCGCCATGATCGATTTGGATGGGACCAACGGAAGCATCGGCAGTGCCGAATTCGTCGCCGGCAACTGCGCGACCAGCGAGGCCGCGGCCGCGCTCTGCGGCGGCGGACTCCACGGCTCCTTTGCGGCCTCGGCGCGCGGCTTGTCGTTGGCCGGAGCCGGTGTCGAGGCGACCTGCGCGATGCCGGGCGCCGGCGGGCCGATCAAGGCCGGCGCGTCCTGCGGCTTCGCAACGGACGCCTGCGGCGGCGTTGTCGTCTGCTTGGCGATGGCGCCGGTGACGGAATCGAGCCCTTCCTCCAGCACGGTGACGCGCGAATAGAGCCGGTCGCGATCGGTGTTCAGCGTCTCGATGGCGGAGGCGAGCCGGCGGGCCTCGTTCTGGCTCTCCTTGGTCAGGATCTGGAGCCGGTCGGCCTGGCGCGCGAGATCGGCGGATGCGACCTGGTCGCGCCGCCAGCCGAGCTGGGCCTGGTTGGCGAACACGGCAAGCACCACGGCGCCGACGGCCGCCACGCCCCATGAGCCCAGCCGCCACATCATGCCGCGATCGAACGAACTCTCCTCGGCCACAAGTCCGGAGAACAGCCCGCCGGTCTCCTTGGCGCCGAAGGCATCCGCCAGTGGGTCGGAATCCTTTGCCATGAACGTTAAGTGCCCAACCCCTGTCCGGCTTCCCCGAATCAATCAGGGAACATTAACAGGAAAAGCGTGTCGCACTTGAACTCCGGGCGTTTGCGGGGGTAGCAAGGCGATAGCTGATGAGGGCGGCCCGTCGCCCGCTGGCGCCGATTGATTCGGCCGATTGACAGGATTGCGATGACCGCCCGTTCCAGCCTCACGATCGTGCTCGCCGCCGGCGAAGGCACGCGTATGCGCTCACACCTGCCGAAAGTGCTGCATCCTGTCGCGCACCAGAGCCTGCTCGCCCACGTGCTCGCCGCGGCGCCCAAGGGAACCGGCACCTCGCTCGCGGTCGTGATCGGACCCGATCATCAGGCGGTGGCGGACGAAGCAAGGCGCATCCGTCCCGACGCGCTCACCTTCGTGCAACAGGAACGGCTCGGCACCGCACATGCGGTGCTGGCGGCGTGTGATGTCATTGCGCGGGGCGTGGATGATCTGCTGATTGCGTTCGGCGACACGCCGCTGATCTCGGCCGAGACCTTTGCGCGGCTGCGCGCGCCGCTGGCCAAAGGCGCCGCAATTGCCGCACTCGGCTTCCGCGCCGCCGATCCCACCGGCTATGGCCGCTTCATCGTCGAGGGCGACCGCCTGGTCGCGATCCGCGAGCAGGCCGATGCCAGCGCCGAGGAGCGCAAGATCGACCTGTGCAATGCCGGGGTCATGGCGATCGACGGCCGCCGCGCGCTCGCGATCCTCGACAAGATCGGCAATGCGAATTCCAAGGGCGAATATTATCTGACCGACGCGGTCGGCATTATCAGCGAACAGGGATGGGATGCCGTGGTGATCGAAACCAGCGAGGACGAAGTGCGCGGCATCAACACCAAGGCGCAGCTCGCCGAGGCTGAAGGCGTGATGCAGGCGCGGTTGCGGAAAGTGGCGATGGAGTCCGGCGTCACGCTGATCGCGCCCGAAACCGTCTATCTCGCCGCGGATACCGTATTCGGCAACGACGTGACGATCGAGCCCTTCGTGGTGATCGGCCCCGGCGTTTCGATCGGCGACGGCACGGTGGTCCATTCCTTCTCGCATATCGTCGAGACCAAGCTCGGCAAGAAGGTCTCGATCGGCCCCTATGCGCGGCTGCGGCCCGGCACCTCGCTCGGCGACGGCGCGCGCATCGGCAATTTTGTGGAGACCAAGGCCGCGACGCTGGAGGCCGGCGTCAAGGTCAACCATCTCTCCTACATCGGCGACGCCACCATCGGCGCCAATTCCAACATCGGCGCCGGCACCATCACCTGCAACTACGATGGGTTCAAGAAGCACAAGACGATCATCGGGCAGGGCGCCTTCGTCGGCACCAACTCCTCGCTGGTTGCACCGGTGACAATCGGCAACGGCGCCTATATCGGCTCGGGCTCCGTGATCACGCGCGACGTGCCTGATGACGCCATGGCGCTGGAGCGTAGCCCGCAGACCATCCGCGAAGGTGGGGCGGTGCGCTATCGCGAGCTGAAGACGGGTGGCAAGAAGCCGGAGAAATGAACGCCGCTATTCGTCGTCGGCGAATTCGGAGAAGATCGCGCGCGTCAGGCGCCAGCCGCGCGGCTTGGCACGCTTCGCCGGCTCGCCCGCGACATGCTTGATGAAGACGGGCTTGCTTTCCTTGCCGCGCTGGGGCGGCGGCCAATGCGCGAGGTGCGTGCCGGTGGTCTCGCTGGCGCGCACCGCCATCGATGACAGGCCTTTGCGGTTGGATGAGCCTTTCATGGCCTCTCTCCTTGGTACGCAAGGGTTGGCCAAATTTGTTGACAACAAGTTAACGCGCGCGGTTTAAGGCCCAGCCAGTTCGACGCAGGCGAGGCTCGGTCGCCGTCGGTGCTGTCTCAATCAGCAATAATTATTGAGTATCTGGTTCCTTAGGAACTTCGCTAAAAACCGAGCGCGTCGTTTAGGCGATTTTTCGACGATTTGGGGGATATTGATCCGCATGTGCGGGATTGTCGGCATTCTCGGGCGCCAGCCGGTTGCAGAGCAATTGGTGGATTCGCTCAAACGTCTTGAATATCGCGGCTATGATTCCGCGGGCGTCGCCACGCTCGAGGGCAAGCATCTCGAGCGCCGCCGCGCCGAGGGCAAGCTGAAGAATCTGGAGAAGCGGCTGGAGGCCGAGCCGCTCAAGGGCACGACCGGAATCGGTCACACCCGCTGGGCCACCCACGGAAAGCCGACCGTGAACAATGCGCACCCGCACGCGACCGAGCGTGTCGCCGTCGTTCACAACGGCATCATCGAGAATTTCCGCGAGCTGCGCGAGGAGCTCGAAAAGAAAGGCACGGTGTTCCACACCCAGACCGACACCGAGATCGTGCTGCATCTCGTCGACGACCTGCTCACGCGCGGCAACAAGCCGGTGGAAGCGGTGAAATTGACGCTGGCGCGGCTGCGCGGCGCGTTCGCACTCGGCTTCATCTTCGCGGGCGAGGACGATTTGATGATCGGCGCGCGCAACGGTCCGCCGCTCGCGATCGGCTATGGTGACGGCGAGATGTATCTCGGCTCCGACGCCATCGCGCTCGGGCCGTTCACCGACACGATCAGCTATCTCGAGGACGGCGACTGGGTCGTGCTGACCCATACAAGCGCTTCGATCTTCGACAAGGACGGCCATGCCGTCCAGCGCGAGAAGACCAAGCACGCGGCCTCGACCTCGCTGGTCGACAAGGCCAATTACCGCCACTTCATGGCCAAGGAGATCCACGAGCAGCCGGAAGTGGTCGGCCACACGCTGGCACGCTATGTCGACATGGCGACCGAGCGGGTCTCGCTGCCGGTCAAGCTGCCGTTCGACTTCAAGAACATCCAGCGCATCAACATCACGGCTTGCGGCACTGCGAGCTACGCCGGCTTCGTCGCAAAATACTGGTTCGAGCGTTTCGCGCGCGTGCCGGTCGAGGTCGATGTCGCCTCCGAATTCCGCTACCGCGAGGCGCCCTTGCGCAAGGGTGATCTCGCCATCTTCATCTCGCAGTCGGGCGAGACCGCCGACACCTTGGCCGCGCTGCGCTACGCCAAGGCCCAAGGCGTGCACACGGTGGCCGTCGTCAACGTGCCGACCTCGACGATCGCGCGCGAAAGCGAGACCGTGCTACCAACGCTGGCCGGCCCAGAGATCGGCGTCGCCTCGACCAAGGCGTTCACTTGCCAGCTCATGGTGCTGGCAAATCTTGCGATCGCGGCCGGCAAGGCCCGCGGCGAACTGACCGACGAGGACGAGACCAAGCTCGTTCACGGGCTCGTCGAAATCCCGCGTTTGATGTCGGATGCGCTCACCACCGAGCTCCAGATCGAGAAGCTCGCGCGCGAGATCGCGAAATCTCGCGACGTGCTCTATCTCGGTCGCGGCACCAGCTTCCCGCTCGCCCTCGAAGGGGCGTTGAAGCTGAAGGAGATCTCCTACATCCACGCCGAGGGCTATGCCGCCGGCGAGCTCAAGCACGGCCCGATCGCGCTGATCGACGAGACCATGCCTGTCGTCGTCATCGCGCCCTACGACCGGGTGTTCGAAAAGACCGTCTCCAACATGCAGGAGGTCGCCGCTCGCGGCGGCAAGATCATCCTGATGACCGACGCCAAAGGCGCGCAGGAGGCAACCGTCGAGTCCCTCGTCACCATCGTCATGCCCGATATGGCGGCGGCGTTCACGCCGATGGTCTATGCGGTCCCGGTTCAGCTGCTCGCCTATCATACGGCGGTCATCATGGGGACCGATGTCGACCAGCCGCGCAATCTCGCGAAATCCGTGACGGTGGAATAGGCAGAAGGGTCGAGTGCGGGACGCTTCGTGGTCTTCCAAAACCTGCTAGAAGACCCTAGCTTGGACGAAGCGACTGACTTGGAACCCGAATGAACCCCCGTGACGACGCGCCTGCGCCTCTTGATGCCGTGCTCGAGCCGCATACCGGCCTGATCGGCCGCTTCCGTAACTATTTCCTCACCGGCCTCATCGTGACGGGGCCGATTGCGATCACGCTGTATCTGGTCTGGTGGTTCGTCACCTGGGTCGATGGCGTGGTGCGGCCGTTCGTGCCGCTGGCCTATCGGCCCGAGACTTATCTGCCCTATGTCATTCCCGGCTGGGGGCTGATCGTCGCATTCTTCACGTTGACGCTGGTCGGCTTCCTCGCGGCCAATTTGATCGGCCGGACACTGGTCGATGTCGGCGAGACCTTCCTCGGCCGCATCCCGGCGGTACGCGCCATCTACCGCGGCCTGAAGCAGGTGTTCGAGACGCTGTTCTCGGGCAAGGGCTCGAGCTTCCGCAAAGTCGGCCTGGTTGAGTTTCCCTCGCCGGGCATGTGGTCGATCGTGCTGATCTCGCAAGCGCCGAACGAGGACGTCTCCCGCAGCCTGCCGGGTCAGGAGGAGCACGTCTCGGTGTTCCTGCCGTGCTCGCCGAACCCGACGACCGGCTTCTTCTTCTATGTGCCCAAGAGCAAGATCGTCGAGGTCGACATGAGCACCGAGGATGCCGCGACGCTGATCATGTCGGCCGGCGTCGTGCAGCCGGGCTCAGCGCCCGATTCGAAGAAGGCAGCGGCGCTGGCGGGCATGGCGAATGCCGCGCGTATTGCCAACGCCTCGGCGGCGGTGCAGCCCCAGCCTGCGAAGGTGGAGTAGGGCCATTCCCCTGCGGGATGGCCGCCGTTCACGCGGGCGTCTCGTCCTCTGCTAGTCTCCGATTGAACTGAGCGCGTTGCTCGGGCTTCGATCTGGAGTGCACGATGTCCAAAACTATTGCGATCCTCGCGCCCGGTGCCATGGGCAGTGCCGTGGCCCGCCGTCTCGGCGAGCACGGTGCGCGTGTGCTGACGTCGTTGAGAGGGCGGAGCGAAGCGACGCGCAAACGCGCCACGGATGCCGGCATGATCGGCGCCGAGGACGACGCGATCGCGGACGCCGACATCATCCTGTCGATCGTGCCGCCGGGCGAAGCCGTGGCGCTCGCCGAGCGGCTGGCCGGGCTGATCGTCCGGCGCGAGAAGAAGCCGGTCGTGGTCGATTGCAATGCCGTCAACGTCGATACCGTGATGAGGATCGAGGAGATCATCGGCTCGGCACAGGCGCCGTTCGTCGATGCCGGCATCATCGGGTTCCCGCCCCAGCCCGGTGGCAAGAGCCCGGCCTTCTACATGTCGGGCGAGCACGCCAAGGATGTCGCCGTGCTGAAGGATTTCGGGCTCGACGTGCGGATCGTCGAAGGGCCGGTCGGTGCCGCGTCCGCGCTGAAAATGTCCTATGCCGGGATCGTCAAGGGCCTCGCCGGGATCGGCGCGGCGATGGTGGTCGCGGCAACGAAAGCGGGGGCTGCGGATGCGCTGCGCGACGAACTCGCACTCAGCCAGCCCGCGGTTCTGGCCCGGCTCGAAGTCGCGCTGCCGGACATGATTCCGAAAGCCTATCGCTGGGTCGCGGAGATGCGGGAGATTTCCGGCTTCCTCGGCCCCGATCATCCGGCGAGCCAGGTTTACGAAGGCTTTGCGCGCTGGTTCGACCACCTCGCCGAGGATGCGAAAGGCGAGGCGGCGGATACCGACCTGATGAAGGCATTCGCCGCGCGCATCGCGCAGAAGAAATCCTGATCGTCCGGTCTCACGTCACCGCCATCCATCATGTGCCGTGCAGCGAATCCAGAAACCCCTGGATGTCTCGATCGCGTCTCAATCGCACGACCGGAACGTCAGCGCCATACTGCATACGCTCGGCCTCGATGACAGGCGCGCGCTCGGTGTCGTAGCGCCACGCCTCGCGCATCAATTTCCAGTCGAACTGCTCGGGGCACCCCTCCGGGAGATCAGGCCGGGCCTTGTCGCGATCGAAGGCGGATCGCAGGAGAATGCGCCACTGGCAGAGCCAGCGCGGGCGGTCGATGACGACCAGCGTATCGGCGCGCGCGAGCGTGAGATCGAAGGCAAGTCCCGAGAAGCTGCCGTCGACAACCCATGCGTCGCCCGCGATCGCCTCAGTAACCCGTGCTCGGAAGTTCGGTTTGTCGGATGGCTTCCATCCCGGCCGCCAGTAGAGCACGTCGAGATGCACCACCGGCAGCGCGAGCTTTTGCCCGAGATTTCGGGAGAGGCTCGTCTTTCCGCTACCCTGACAGCCTACAACGATGATCCGGCGCATCGTCGTAGGGTTCCATAAAGTCGGGCGAAGGGAAAGAGGAGGCCTCCGAACGCGCCTTATTACCTGGCATGTAATTGAGCCCATCTGCAGCCTGGCTACTGTCCCGGTTCATTCACCCGACAGGAAGCATTCCATCAAGCCTCCTGTCGCGTGTGTGTCGGTGCATGAGGAGAGAGCTATGCAAGTCGTGTTTACGAAGAAGGAGCCGCCGCAATGGCTGCTCGACATGTGGCGGGAGATCGACAACAAGACCTTCGGACCAGGCTTCGACTGTTTTACGGAAGATGCCGTTTGCAACCTCGGCGTCGCCGATTGGAAGGGGCGCGAGGCGATCCGCGGCAATCTGAAGGCCTTCATCGACACCGGATTCACCGCGCTCCATCACATCACCGAATATTGGGACGCGGGGTCGCTGAAGGTGTTTCGGGGTGTCGTGGACATGACACCCGATGATCCCTCAATGAAGACGGTTCATCCCACGATGACGCACTTCTTCTACATGGACGAGAGGAACGACACCAAGGTACGGCACTGGGTCGGTGCCGTGGGGCCGGTCGCCTTCGGTTGATCGCCACGAACCTGCTACCATCGGCGGTGGTGCCTCGGACAAGCCGACTTACCGCCGCCGATGCGCGTTGACGATGCCGCACATCGACAGGAAGGATCAGTCGGCCATGAAAGCGACGGCCAGTGCCCTCAAGACGCGCGCCAGTTCCGCGGGCGCGCTGCTGCGTCAATGGCGGGACATTCGCGGCAAGACGCAGCTCGACCTGTCCTTCGACGCCGGCGTCTCGCAGAAGCACATCAGCTTCGTCGAGAGCGGCCGCAGCGTTCCGAGCCGCCAGATGCTGCTTGACCTTGCGCAAGCCCTCGACGTGCCCTTGCGCGAACGCAACGAGCTGCTGCTGGCCGCCGGCTATGCGCCGTCCTATTCCGAGCCCGCGCTCGAGGCGCCCGCCATGACGAGCATCAACCGTGCCCTGCAACGCATGCTGCGTCAGCACGAGCCGTTTCCCGCCATCGTCATGGACCGGTACTGGAACGTGCTGATGACCAATGAGGCCGCGCCGCTTCTGTTCAATTGCTTCATCGACATGTCCGCACGGCCGGCGCCACGAAACCTGCTGCATCTTATGTTCGATCCGGAGGGCATGCGCCCTTTTATCGCGAACTGGCCGCAGACCGCACGCGGGCTGCTGGCGCGGGTGTATCGCGAGGCAGTCGGACACGTGGTTGACATCAGGACGAAGGCGTTGCTGGAGGAGCTGTCGCAATACCCCGGGGTGAAGCCGGAATGGCGTGCGCCGTCGGCATCCGATGCGATGCCGATGATCCCGTTGTCCTTCGTCAAGGACGGTGTGACGCTGGACTACTTCTCCCTGATCACGACGGTTGGAACGCCGCAGACGGTGACGGCGGAGGAGCTGCGGCTCGAGTGCATGTTCCCCGCCAACGAGGGGACCGAAGCCGAGCACGGCAGGTTCTTGCGCGCGCACGCCGGTTGAGGAGACGTCGCGAGGCTCATCTGTTATTGTTTCTGCGAAAGCGGTCACTCCGCAATGGGAGTTCGAATGAGAGTGCTTGTGATCGGCGCGGGAGCGCTCGGAGGCTACTACGGAGCGCGCCTGGTCCGAGCCGGCGGCGACGTGAACTTTCTGGTGCGGGCCGGGCGTGCGGAGCAATTGCGGCGGAATGGATTGCAGGTCGTGAGCCCGCAGGGCGATTTCGCCGTGCAGCCGAAGATCATCCTGGCCAACGACCTCAAGGAAACGTTCGACGTCGTGCTCGTCGGGGTGAAATCCTACTCGCTCGACGATGCGATGGCCCAGTTTGCCCCGGCCGTTGGCGCCCACACGATGATTTTGCCGATCCTCAACGGGCTGAAACATGTCGACGCCCTGACGGCGCGGTTCGGCGCCGCTCAGGTTCTCGGCGGGCTCGCGAACGTCAGTGCCGGGCTCGATGCGGATGGCCGCGTCGTTCAGTTCATGGCCAATCAGACCATCGTCTTCGGCGAAATCGGGGGGTCGTTGAGCGAGCGTGTGCTCGCCCTGGAGACGCTGCTGCACGTGCCCGGTATCGACGTGCGCGCCAGCGAAGCGATCATGCAGGACATGTGGGAGAAATTCGTCCAGCTCTCGACGCTCGCCGGCATCACCTGCCTGATGCGTGCAAGCATCGGAGACATTCTGGCCGTTCCGAACGGCGAGCAATCCATCTTCCGCCTGTTTGCCGAATGCTGCGCCGTCGCCACGGCCTCGGGTTTTGAGCCGCGAGCGCCTTTCATCGAGTTTGACCGGAAGCTGTTCACGACCCCGGATTCCCCGCTCAAGGCCTCGATGCTGCGTGATATCGAGCGCGGCTCGGTCACCGAGGCGGAGCATATCCTCGGCGATATGGCCAACCGGGCTCGTGCACTCGGCATCGACACGCCCCTGCTGGATCTCGCCCGGGCGCATGTGGCGGCTTATGAGATTGGGCGGCAACGAGCGGCCAGCTAACCCGCTCCGATCAGCGGGATCGCTTCATCCCGCTCATACAGATACAGCAGGCAGCGCAGTGCCTCGCCGCGCTCGCCCTTGAGTTTTGGATCGTCCTTCAGGATGCGCAGCGCCTCGTCGCGGGCCTGCGTGATGAGCTGGCCGTGCACCTCCGAGCGGGCGATGCGGTAGCCGGGCAGGCCGCTCTGGCGCACGCCGAGCACATCGCCTTCGCCGCGCAGCTTCAGATCTTCCTCGGCGATCCGAAAGCCGTCGGTGGTCTCGCGGATCACCTTCAGCCGTGCTTTCGACATCTCGCCGAGCGGCTCGGAGTAGAGCAGCAGACAGGTCGAGGCCTCCGAGCCGCGCCCGATGCGGCCGCGCAATTGATGAAGCTGGGCGAGGCCAAAGCGTTCGGCGTTCTCGATCACCATGATGGTCGCCGCCGGCACGTCGACACCGACCTCGACCACGGTGGTCGCGACCAGCAGACCGATCTCGTGGGCGGCGAACTGGCCCATGACGCGGTCCTTCTCGGTGCCCTTCATCTGGCCGTGGACGAGGCCGACACGGTCGCCGAAACGCTTTTGCAGGGTTTCGAAGCGCTTGGTCGCATTGGTCAGGTGCTCGGTACCCTCGGCCTCGGATTCCTCGACCAGCGGGCAGATCCAGTAGACCAGCTTGCCGGATTCGAGCGCGCGGCCGATGCTGTCGGTGACCTCGCCGAGGCGGCTCATCGATATGGTGCGAGTTTCGATCGGCTGGCGGCCGGCCGGCTTCTCCCTGAGCTCGCTGATGTCCATGTCGCCGAAATAGGTCAGCACCAGCGTGCGCGGAATCGGCGTGGCGCTCAGCACCAGCACGTCGACGGCCTCGCCCTTTGCCGTCAGCGCCAGCCGCTCGCGCACGCCAAAACGATGCTGCTCGTCGACGACGGCGAGGGCGAGATCGCTAAAGATCACGTCGTCCTGGATCAGCGCATGGGTGCCGACGAGCAGGTCGATCTCGCCGGCTTCGAGTTGTGCCAGCAGGTCACGCCGCTCCTTGCCCTTTTCGCGGCCGGTGAGGATCGCGACCCGCATGCCCGCGCGCTCGGCGAGCGGCGCGATGGTCTTGATATGCTGACGAGCCAGAATTTCGGTCGGCGCCATCAAGGCGGCCTGCTTGCCGACCTCAGTGACGGCAGCGGCGGTCAGCAGCGCGACCACGGTCTTGCCGGAGCCGACGTCGCCCTGGAGCAGGCGCAACATGCGCACCGGCTGTTGTAGATCATTGGCGATGGCGGCTACTGCGTCGCGCTGGGAGGTTGTCAGCGCATAGGGCAGGGCATCGATGATTTTGTTGCGGAGGTGCCCGTCGCCGGCGTTGCGCACACCGGCCGGGCGTCGCAATTGGGCGCGGATCAGGGCAAGCGCAAGTTGCCCGGCCAGGAGTTCGTCGAAGGCGAGGCGCGACCAGAACGGCTGGTCGGGCAGAATGTCGGTGAGCTCGACCGGCTGGTGCACGCGGGTGAGCGCCTCGGCGATCGGCGGGAAGCCGCAGCGGCGCAGCACCTCCGGGCTGATCCATTCCGGCAGTGCCGGGAGCTTCTGCAGCGCCTGCGCGACCGCACGGCGCAGCGAGCCGAGTGCAAGGCCCTCGGTCAAGGGATAGACGGGATCGATGCCGGAGAGTTTGGAAATCGCCTCCTCGTCCAGCACCCGGTCGGGATGCACGATCTGCGGGATGGCGTCGTACATCTGGAGCGTGCCGGAGACGAAGCGCTTCTCGCCGATCGGCAGCAGCTTCTCGACATAGCCGGGCTTTGCGCGGAAGAACGTCAGCACGACGTCGCCGGTGTCGTCGCTGGCGTAAACGAGGTAGGGCGCGCGCGCATTGCGCGGCGGGGGCGGGCGGTGGCGGTCGACCGTGACCTCCAGCGTCACCATGGTTCCCTGCACGGCGTCGCGGATCTTCGGCCGGGCGCGACGGTCGATCACCTGGCTCGGCAAATGCAGCAACAGATCGACCAGCCGCGGCGTCTCATTGCGGCTGAGCAGATATTGCAGCAGCTTGTCCTGCTTCGGACCGACGCCGGGCAGGCTGGTCACGGGGGCAAACAGCGGGTTGAGCAGGCTGGGGCGCATCAGGCGAATCTAGGACCGTTTTCGCTCGTCATGCCCGGCTTTATGCTTGGCATCCACGTGTTTTTTCGTGCCCCTGCGGCGGCAGCGGGCCATGACAAATCGAGGGCTGACAGGGCCCGCCCGAGTGGCTATATCACCCCGGCCCGGCACGTCCGGGCTTTTGGCGTTTGACTGGAATTGAGACATGACGGGAACGACACGATCGAGCAACGGGCTGGACGACCGCCGCAAGCGGCTTCTGTTCCGCTGCTGGCACCGCGGCACGCGCGAGATGGACCTGATCCTCGGCCGGTTCGCGGATGCCGAGATTGGCAATCTGTCCGATGACGAGCTGACGCAGCTCGAGACCCTGCTCGAAGAGGCCGATCCCGACCTCTATGCCGCCATCACCGGCGACAAGGTGCTTGCCGCCGACGTCATTGGCCCGCTGTTTGCGCGCATCAAGGGGTTTCCGATCGCGGACCGCGACGTATGAAGCAGGGGATGAAATCGCCGGCCGAGCTGCTCACGCCCGGCCGCGCGCTCACGCTTGCCAATGTTGCCGAGGGTGCCGAGGGCCTCGTCATCTCTGATCTCGCGCGCGCCATCGCGGCGCGGCCGAAGAAGCCGGCTGTCAGCCTCACGGTGATCTGTCGCGACGGGCCGCGGATGCAGCAGCTCGAACGTGCTCTGCAATTCTTCGCGCCCGATTTGCCCGTGCTGACCTTCCCGGCCTGGGACTGCCAGCCCTATGACCGCGTCTCGCCGCATGGTGGCGTCCTCGCCCAGCGCCTGACGACGCTGGCGCGGCTGGCGTCACTGACCGGTAGCGACAAGCCGCTGATCGTGCTGACCACGGTGAACGCCGTGGTACAGCGCGTGCCGGCGCGCGAGCTCGTCGCGGCGCAGGCGCTGTCGGTCGCGCCCGGCAACGTCGTGCCGATGGATACCATCATCGCCTGGCTCGAGCACAACGGCTACAACCGCTCCTCGACCGTGCGCGAGCCCGGCGAATACGCGGTGCGCGGCGGCATTCTGGACCTGTTTCCGGCCGGCCTGGACCAGCCCGTCCGTTTCGATTTCTTCGGCGACAGCCTGGAATCGATCCGCACCTTCGATGCCGAGACCCAGCGCACGCTGCTCGACATGCGCGCGCTCGATCTCGTGCCGATCTCCGAATTCCAGCTCGTCACCGAGACCATCCGCCGCTTTCGCATGGGCTACGTCGCTGAGTTCGGCGCGCCCGAGCGCGACGATGCGCTCTACGAGGCCGTCAGCGAGGGCCGCCGCCATCCCGGCATGGAGCATTGGCTGCCGCTGTTCCAGGACCGGATGGACACGCTGTTCGACTATCTGCAAGGAGCTTGCGTCGCGATCGAGCCGCAGGCCGAGGACGCCATCCGCGAGCGTTTCAAGCAGATCCTCGATTATTACCAGGCCCGCCACGACGCCATGGAGCATCCGGGCGGCGGTGCCATCTACAAGCCGCTGCCGCCTGACAGGCTCTACCTGACCGAGGAGGAGTGGGGCAAGCGTGAGAGCGGGATGCCGTTGGTGCGGCTGACCCAGTTTTCGGTGCCTGCCGATGGTACCAGCGTGGTCGATGCCGGCGCGCGCAAGGGACGAGACTTCGCCCCGGAGCGCAACGATAACAAGATCAATGTCTTCGAAGCCGTCGTCGCACATGTGCATGGGCTGCTGACAAACCGCAAGAAGGTGGTCATCGCGCTCTGGACGGAGGGCTCGAGGGACCGCATGACCTCGATGCTGCGCGATCACAAGCTCACCCCCGTGACCAGCGTCAATAGCTGGCGCACGGTGCAGGCGACCCCGCGCAACGAGACCATGCTGGCCGTGCTCGGCCTCGAAAGCGGATTCGAGACCGACGAGATCGCTGTCATCAGCGAGCAGGATATCCTTGGCGATCGCCTGGTCCGACCGCGCAAGGCGAGCCGCAAGCTCGACAATTTCATCTCGGAGGTGACGAGCCTCGCCGCCGGCGATATCGTGGTCCATGTCGATCACGGCATCGGCCGCTTCATCGGCCTGCAGACGCTGGACGTCGCCGGCGCGCCCCATGACTGCCTCGAGCTGCATTATGCCGCCGAGACCAAGCTGTTCCTGCCGGTCGAGAACATCGAGCTGCTGTCGCGCTATGGCTCCGACCAGACCACGGTCGAACTTGATCGTCTCGGCGGTTCGGGCTGGCAGACGCGCAAGGCCAAACTCAAGAACCGCATCCGTGAGATCGCGGGCGAGCTGATCAAGATCGCCGCCGAGCGCCACCTCCATGAGGCGCCGAAGCTGCCGGTGCAGCCGGGCCTCTACGACGAGTTCTGCGCGCGCTTCCCCTATGACGAGACCGAGGATCAGCTTGGTGCGATCGAGTCCACGCTGAAGGACCTCGAGCTCGGCCGTCCCATGGACCGGCTGATCTGCGGCGACGTCGGCTTCGGCAAGACCGAGGTGGCGCTGCGCGCCGCCTTCGCGGTGGCGCTCGAAGGCAAGCAGGTCGCGGTCGTGGTGCCGACCACGCTGCTCGCCCGTCAGCATCACAAGACGTTCACCGACCGTTTCAAGGGTTTCCCGGTCCAGGTCGCCCAGGCCTCCCGGCTGGTGCCCGCCAAGCAGCTCAATCTGGTCAAGAAGGGCCTCGCCGACGGCTCGGTCGACATCGTCGTCGGCACCCATGCGCTGCTCAGCAAGTCGATCAAGTTCCGGGATCTCGGCCTGCTGATCGTCGACGAGGAGCAGCATTTTGGCGTGACCCACAAGGAGCGGCTGAAGCAGCTCCGCGCCGAGGTGCACGTGCTGACGCTGTCGGCCACGCCGATTCCACGCACACTTCAATTGGCGCTCACCGGCGTGCGCGAGCTCTCGATCATTGCCTCGCCCCCGGTCGACCGCCTCGCGGTCCGCACCTTCGTCGCCCCGCACGACCCCTTGATGATCCGCGAGGCGCTGCTGCGCGAGCGCTATCGCGGCGGCCAGGCGTTCTACGTGGTGCCGCGCATCGACGACCTCGCCGAGGTCAGGGATTTCCTCGACAAGAACGTGCCGGAGATGAAGGTTGCGGTTGCGCACGGGCAGATGCCGCCCGCCGTGATCGAGGATATCATGACGGCGTTCTACGACGGCAAGTTCGATATCCTGCTGTCGACCACGATCGTGGAATCCGGCCTCGACATCCCCAACGCCAACACGCTGATCGTGCATCGCGCCGACATGTTCGGCCTTGCCCAACTGTATCAGCTCCGCGGCCGCGTCGGCCGGTCCAAGCTGCGGGCCTATGCGCTGTTCACGCTGCCGGCGCAGCAGAAGATCACGGCGCAGGCCGAGCGCCGGCTCACCGTGCTGCAATCGCTGGAGACGCTGGGCGCGGGCTTCCAGCTCGCCTCGCACGATCTCGACATCCGCGGCGCGGGCAATATCCTGGGCGAGCAGCAGTCCGGCCATATCAAGGAGGTCGGCTTCGAGCTCTATCAATCGATGCTGGAGGAGGCGATCGTCAACCTCAAGGCTGGTGTGTCCGAGCCCGCGGCCGACCGCTGGTCGCCGACGATCACCATCGGCATGCCCGTGCTGATTCCGGAGGATTATGTCGGCGATCTCTCGGTGCGGCTGTCACTCTACCGCCGGCTCGCCGACCTCGACAGCGAGGAGGAGATCGAGAACTTCGGCGCCGAGATGCGCGACCGGTTCGGCGTGTTGCCGGACGAGGTCCGCTATTTGTTCAAGGTCGCCGCGATCAAGGCGTTCTGCCGCCAAGCCAATGTCGGCAAGATCGATGCCGGTCCGAAGGGCGCCGTCATCGCCTTCCGCGACAATTCCTTCGCCCATCCCGACCGGCTGGTGAGCTTCATCCGCAGCCACGGCCAGGCCGCGAAGGTGCGGCCCGACATGAAGGTGGTGTTCCTGCAGGACTGGGAGACGCCGGAAGAGCGTCTGGCCGGCACCACCGAGATCATGCGCCAGCTGGCGCAGCTCGCGCAGAGCAAGAAGGCGGCGTAGAGGTTTCTGGAGGCGGCGCGAAACGACGCGCCGCACTCGGATCTCGGAACAGCGACATATGATCACTTGCGCAATGATCGAACAGTTGCTAGGTTCGGTCTATCGAGTTTCGGCCGAACGACTTGGCCTCGCCGCTGAAAAGCGCGCCTGACTGACGACCCTCCCTCCAGATCTCGACGACACCCACCGCGCTTCTGAGCGCGGCTAAACGTTTATCTATCTTAAAGGACGATCCCCATGACGACGGGAACTGTGAAGTGGTTTAACAGCCAAAAGGGCTTCGGATTCATTCAGCCGGACGAGGGCAGCCAGGATGTCTTCGTTCACATCAGCGCCGTTGAACGCGCCGGCATGAATACCCTCAACGAAGGGCAGAAGGTTTCTTTTGAAATCGTTGCAGATCGCAAGACCGGCAAGTCTGCTGCTGAAGATCTGCGCGCCGCATAGGCTGTCGCAATCCCAATGACGTTGCTTTGACCACGGATGTACTGGCAGAGCTTCTGATTTTTTGACCCGCGACCGTTTACCGGCCGCGGGTTTTTTGCGCCAGCGGCCGGCCCTCGCGAATGAGAATGCGAACGGTGCGTTTCGCGTAAAGCTTCCACAATGAGCAGTCGAGCTCCGACGGCAGCGAGCGCTCGCGGATGATTACGACGCCGCCCGCGATGCCTCGGCCGACAGCCGCCCAAGCAGCGACCTTGCCGTATCCGAGGGCGACAGCGAATCCACCGAAACGACGGGATCGCTGCGCATCTCGTGCTTGCCGTTCGACGTGTGCCGCATCACCGCGGAGAGGCGGCGGGCGATCATGTGCGCAGTGCGGAAGTCGGTCTCCGCGAACACGACGACGACCGAGCCGTCCTTCTGCGCCACGCCAAAATCCATCTGCCGCATCAGCCGGCTGAGAATGCGCGCGGCATCGAGCTGGGCTCGGGAATTGCCGGGATCGAAGGCGAAGCGTGCGACCGAGAGGCCGCCGCCGCGGGCCAGCGTCTGCTCGACCGCCTTGGCAAAATCGCGCGCAAAAGCTTCCGCCGTGAGCAGGCCGCTGCGCGGGTCGAGCCAGCCGCCGGCATCGATCGAGCGCAGCGTACGGCTCAGCTGGGCTTCCATGGCGTGCTGGCGGATCAGGGGCAGCGCGTTGGCGGCGACCTTCGCCGGCTCGCCCGGGATCAGCTCGAGATTGGGCAGGTCGTAAGTCTGCGTCAACTGATGCGCAGTGACGACCACGGGCAGGCTGCGGAAGCGGGTGTCCTCGGCGAGCACCGTGAGAAAGGCATCGGTCACGCGGGGGGTAAAACCTTCGGCGAGCACGACGCCATCGAGGTCGCGGGTGTTGAGATGCTTGGCCGCTGCCTCGATCGAGAGCGCCCCGATGACGCCGACGCGCTCGCCGAGCGCGACGGAAAGCGCGGGGTAAGCCGCGCCGCGGCCGATCAGAAGCACCGTGGCATCGCGAACGGGATCAGCCTCCGGCAGCGCGACTTTGACCTCGGGCAGCCGGCGCAGCACCGTGGCGTGAAGGGTACGAATCCGTAGAGCGGCGCGAAGCCGCGCGATCAGGCGTTCGGAATGGCCGGCGCGCGAGGAAGAGAAGGGCAGGACGTTGTGCGGGAGCGCGCCCGCCGCATCCAATGCCACGAAGGGAAGGTAAGGGGATTGCTCCGCAATCTTGCTGGCGAGCGGCGCCAGATGCGGCTCGTGCCCGGCATGCATCGCGGCGAGAACCACGGCCGGCTGCACCTCTTCGACCGCGCGCACCGCGCCGGCCCAGCCGGTGTCGATCACGGGAAAGAAGCGCGCCTCGTCCAGCGCCGCAATGAAGGCCGGCCGCTCGCCATTGGACACAAACAGGATCGGGCCGGCCTGGGACATCGAGAGACTCTGATCACGCGACAGGTGCCGCGCAATCTAGTCCGGCCGCCTTAATGCAGCGTCAATGGAACGGTCGAAACTACGCTTAGACCGGCCCGGAGCGGTCGCGAAAAGCTTCGACCATCAGGGGGTTAAGCCCGAGTTCGCTGAGCGCCTCGCGGGCGCGGGCATTGTCCTGGGCGCGGCCCGCGAGCCGGTGACCGGAGAGCCGGTCAGGCAGCGCGGTCAGCAGGGCGCCCTGGCCGAGCCGGCGCGCCCATTCCTGCAGGTCGTTGGAGAGGAAGCGGTAGCCGCCGACGGCCATGATCCCGGAGGGCGGCGCGGTGATGCAGATCGCGCCGCTCGGACGATCGAGCCGCGCGGCATAGCCGGTATCGACATAGTCGCGTGGCGGTTGCGCGATCAGGGTGTCGCCGACCGGCGGCGGCGGCGGGGCGTAGGCCGCGATCGGCACCATAGGGCCGCGCAGCCCGAGCGTGCCCTTCGGCGTCAGCAGAATCTCGCCGGCGATCGACGAACCCGACTGCTCGCGCGGCGCGCCGTGCGGTCCCGGCATCACCGGCACCGGCATGCCGTCCTCGCCACGCCGGGCGCCGAACAATCCGGCCTCGCCGAACAGATAGACGTCCGTGAAAGGCGCATGCGGCGCAATCCATGCCTCGCTCGCCGACACCTGCTCGGGGGCGCGCCACAGGCCGATGACGTTGCGCAAGCTCGGCATCCGCGCCGCCAGCTCGGAATCGCCGAGCCGCTGGGCGAACTGTGCCGGTGCGATCAGCACGTCGCATTCGTGCGCATTGATCTGCTGCTCCAGCACGTCGTTCTCGAAGGGGTGATGCAGCGCCAGCGTGCCGCCGCACAGCAGCCACACCGCGAGCGAGGAGGCGAGCCCTGCGAACGACATCGGCGTGAACGCCGCCATCACGGTTGCGCCTTGCCTGATGTCGGCTTCCAGCGACATCGCGAGCCCCCCGGCGATCAGGCTGAAATGCGGCCGCGGCACGGGACGAAAGCCTTCCGCGGTGACGTCGAAGGAGATCATCGCCGCCTTGCGGCCATCCTGAATCACGGCGCGCGCTGTGCCGGGCGGACGGGCCTGCACGTCGTCGAGCGAGGCCATGCCTTCGGGCAGGTTGGTGCCGAAGCCGCAGACATGGCGAATCGAGAAGGCTTCCGCGGCCGCGTGCATGGCGAGATCGGCATAGCTGACGCCGTCGACCGTGCTCATGGTGACGATGGCGCGCGCCGCGGTACGATTGAGAGCGGCGGTCAGTTCGGCATGGCGCCAGAGCAGCGGCAGCACGGCGACGACAAGACCGGCGCGATGGGCGGCGAGAACGGTGAGCACGAACTCGACCGTATTCGGCAGTTGGATGGCGATGACGGAATTGGCCGGCAGGCCTGATTCGACGAAATAGGCGGACAGCGCCTCGATGGCGGTGTCAGCCTCGGCATAGCTCATCCGCCGCGGCTCGTGCCCGGTCACGCGGAACTTGTTCAGGGGGTCGAGCAGAGCGGTCGCGTGCGGCTGCCGCATCAGCGTGCGCTGAAACAGTGTGTCGAGCGTCGGCGATACGGCTGGCTGGTTCACGGCGTCACTTTGCTTGATGAGCTTGCGGCTGCCCCTTCGACCACCAGGTCTCCGGCAAATAGCCGGACAGCGAGGTGGCCTCTGGCCGTTCTATCCGATTCCAGCGCGCGATCCATTGCTCGGATACGTTAAACAGGGGGATTGTATAGAAACCGGAGATCAAAGCGCGGTCGAGCGCCCGCACCGCGGATACGAAATCCGTGTGTTCACGGGCTTCCAGCAGTGCGGCGATCATCGCATCGACCGCGGGATCCCGGGCCCCCATGTAGTTGCGGGTGCCCGGACTGTCGGCGGCAGCGCTCCCCCAGTAGAAATATTGCTCGTTGCCGGGCGACAGGGACTGGTCCCAGCGGTTCTGGATCATGTCGAATTCGTAGGCGAGCCGGCGCTGGTCGAACTGCACGGGATCGACCGATCGCACGCTGGGCTCGATGCCGGCGCGCCTGAGGTCGCGCTGAAAGGCAAGCGCGACGCGTTCGTGGTCGCGGGTCGTGACCAGGATCTCGAAGGTGAAGGGCGCCTTGGTCGCACGGTTGCGCAGCACGGTGCCGTCGAGATCGTAGCCGGCCTCCGACAACAGCTTCAGCGCCGCGCGCAGCGTGGTCCGGTCGCGGCCCGAACCGTCGGTCACCGGCAGGCGGTAGCTGCCGTCCATGATGTCAGGCGGGATCTGCGCGGCGAACGGCTTGAGCAACTCGCGCTCGCGCGCATCCGCAGGCTTGCCATACGCTGAGAGGTCCGAGCCGGCAAAATAGCCGGCGACGCGCGAGTAGAGGTTGAAGAAGTAGTTGCGGTTCACCAGCTCGAAATCGAACAGCAGCGTCAAGGCCTGGCGCACGCGGATGTCGGCGAATATGGGACGCCTCGTGTTGAACACCAGAAATTCGGAAGGTTGCGGCACGCCCGGCTTGAAGGTGTCGCGGATCACGTCGCCATTCTTCGCCGCGGGAAAGTCGTAGCCGTCGTGCCAGCGCAGCGGCTCGTGCTCGATGCGGAAATCATAGAGGCCGCGCTTGAAAGCTTCGAACTGGCCGTTGGCCTCGCGAAAATAGTCGAGCCTGATCTCCTCGAAATTGTAGAGCCCGCGATTGATGGCGAGGTCACGGCCCCAATAGTCGGGATTGCGGGTGAGCGTCACGCTGGCACCGGGCCTCACGGCGGTGACGCGATAGGGGCCGGAGCCGACCGGGCCCGACAGCGTCGTCTCCTCGAAAGCCGCGACGTCGACCGCATGTTTCGGCAGGATCGGCATCAGGCCGAGGATCAGCGGCAGTTCGCGGTCATTGGCTCCCGCAAGGTCGAAGCGGACGGTGAGGGGATCCGGCGCCTCGGCCCTTGCCACCTTGCCGTAATATTGCCGGTGGTTGGGGCGGCCGTGGTCGCGCAGCAACTGCCAGGAGAACAGCACGTCCTCGGCGCGGACCGGCTTGCCGTCGGAGAAGCGCGCGCGGGGATCGATGTGGAACGTGACAAAGCTGCGCTCGTCATCGGTCTCGACCGATCTGGCGAGCAGTCCGTAGAGCGTGAACGGCTCGTCATTGCCGCGCGCGAGCAGGCTCTCGACCACGTAGTTCCGGACCGGCTGCACGGCCAGTCCCTTGACGATGAAGGGATTGAGGCTGTCGAAGGTGCCGAGAACGCCCCAGGTCAGCCGGCCGCCCTTGGGGGCGTCAGGGTTGACGTAAGGCATGTGGGTGAAACCGGCAGGCATCGCCGGCTTGCCGTGCATGGCGATGGCGTGGGCTTCCTCGGCCTCTGCGCCGCTGGCCGGAAGCCCCAAGGAAAACGGGAGCCCCAAGGCGAAAGCCAGGACACAGAGGCGGACGCAAAGACCTTCAGGACGGCCCTCGAGAAGGCGCTGGAACATGAACATGTGGACACGTTGATTCGAGGACCGCAGGCCTGAATCCTATCACAGGGATTTTCCCGGGGGCGCACGCCGACGCGCGGTCAAAGGCGCTTGTCGGCATTGATCTTTTCGTCGGCCACGTTAAGAAGGCACGCAATCGCGCAAGAGCGCCGAGCCCGTCACTTATCTGCCTCATTTGACGGGGAGAGAGCCGCGCCCAACGCGGCCAGGCTCGGTGCGTCGAAGCGGTTCGGGCACTTCCCGTTCAGAAAGGGTTTTCCGCAATGAATTTCCGTTACTTGGCCGCGTCCGTCCGGCCGCGCGGGCGACTTCTCGCCTTGTTGACGGCGACGGCGTTGGCCGTCCCGTTTGCCGCCGAGGCCCAGGCTCCCGCGCCAGCTCCGGGCACGCCCGCGCCCAAGGCGACCCCGAAGGCCGCTCCGAAGGCTGCCCCCAAGGCTCCGGCGCCGGCCGCTCAGGCACCGGCCCAGCCGGCACCCGCCCAGGGCGCTCCGGCGCAGGGCGCTCCAGCGCAGCAGGGCGCGGCCCAGCCGGCCGATCAGCAAATCCAGCTGATCTACGCCCCCTGGACCAAGTTCTGCCTCAAGGGCCAGGACGCCAATGCCAAGCAGGTCTGCTTCACCGGCAAGGACGGCCGTATCGAGTCGGGCCAGCCGGTCATCGCGGCCGTCATCATCGAGCCAGAAGGCGAGCCGAAAAAGATCCTGCGCGTGACGCTGCCGCTCGGCATGCAGTTGGTGCACGGCACCCGCATCATCGTGGACAACAATCCGCCGTTGCAGAGCCCGTATGTGATCTGCTTCCAGAACGGCTGCATGTCCGACTACGAAGCCACGCCCGAGTTCATCAACAACATGAAGAAGGGCCAGAACCTCGTTGTTCAGGCGATCAATGCCAACGGCGCACCGCTGACGCTGCCGCTGCCGCTCGCCGGCGAATTCCAGAAGGCCTATGACGGCCCGCCGACCGATCCGAAGGTGTTCGAGGAAACCCAGAGGAAGCTGCAGGAAGAGCTCCAGAAGAAGGCTGAAGAGCTGCAGAAGAAGCAGCAGCAAGCGCCTGGCGCCGCTCCGGCCGGACAGAAGTAATCAGGGATCAATCCCGCACATGAAAAAGGCGCTCGGTTCGGGCGCCTTTTTTGCTGGCCAGTTGATGGCTTCGAAACTCAGTTCAGCGAAGGATTGCGCGGGCGATAGCCGGTCTTGTCCTTGACGAAGATCTCGGCGACCTGGGAATGCCGGACCGGCTCGCCGGAATCGTCCGGCACGAGATTCTGCTCGGAGACATAGGCGACGTATTCCGACTCCGAGTTCTCCGCGAGCAGGTGATAGAACGGCTGGTCCTTGTGGGGCCGCACCTCCTCGGGGATCGACAGCCACCACTCTTCGGTGTTGTTGAATTCCGGATCGATGTCGAAGATCACGCCCCGGAACGAGAAGATCCGGTGGCGCACGACCTGTCCGATCTGGAATTTGGCGGTCCGCGCTTTAATCATTCCCCGTCGATAGACCAGGATTGTGGCCGATGCTAGTGCCCTGATCTGGAATTAACCCGCGGTTGCGGGGCAGATAGGCCCCCAATCTTCAGAAAACACTTCATAAATGGTCGATATCCTCAATCTGGCTCTACCATATTTCGGCTTGATCTTCGTTGGATTCGCCTGTGGCAAGGTCAAATCCCTGCCGGAATCGGGCCTCGCCTGGATGAACTTCTTCCTGCTCTATGTGTCGCTGCCGGCGCTGCTGTTTGCGATCATGTCGAAGACGCCGTTTTCGGAATTGAACAACCCGCCGTTCCTGGTCGCGACCACCCTGTCGACCGTTGCGGCGTTCACACTCGCGCTGGTCGTCGGCAAGGTTTTGGGCGGGCTGACGCTGCGCGAGGCGACGCTCGCCGGGCTCTCCGGCGGCTACGGCAATATCGGCTACATGGGACCGGGGCTGGCGCTCGCCGTGCTCGGGCCGAAGGCCTCCGCGCCGACTGCGCTGATCTTCTGCTGCGACAGCATCTTCCTGTTCACGATCGTGCCGTTGCTGATCGAGCTCTCCGACCGCGATCATCCCTCAATCGTGCATGCCTTCGGCGTCGTGCTGAAGCAGATCGTGCTCAACCCGCTGATCATGTCGGCCTGCTTTGGCGCGGCCTTCGCATCGCTGCATATCGAGATGCCCGTCGCACTCGATCGCACCATCACCTTCCTCCAGAACGCAGCCGCTCCGACCGCGCTGTTCGTGCTTGGCGTGACCGTGGCGCTCCGCCCGTTCGATCGGGTCCCGTGGGAGGTGCCGGGCGTGATCGCGATCAAGCTCCTGATCCATCCGCTTGCAGCTTTCGGCCTGATGCTGGCGCTCGGCCCGTTCGCGCAGCCCTGGGCCGCGACCGCCGTGCTGATGGCCTCGCTGCCGCCGGCGCTGAACGTGTTCGTCATCGCCCGGCAGAACGACGCCTGGATCGAGTCTGCCTCCGTCGCGGTGCTGCTCGGGACGTTTGCGTCCGTGGTCACGCTGACCAGCGTGATGTGGGCGATCCAGACTGGCCGGCTGGCGTTTCCTTGAGCGGCGGTTACTTCCGCCAAGTCGGTGTGAGCCCCTCGCGCATCGCAAAACGCCGGAGCGGGCCGATCGCGCCGAGCAGGTGCATGCCGACCGCGCGGACGGGCTGGAGTGGCAGGAAATCGTTGAGCAGCGAGCGGTTGGCAATGTCGATCGCAAAGGTCCGGCTCAGGATGTCCGGACGCCGCGCCCGGTCATAACGCTTGAGCACGTCTGCTGCGCCGGGATCTTGGCCTGATGCGATGGCCTCGCCTGCAAGCCTCGCAATGTCGGCGGCATCGCGGAGGCCGAGATTGAGACCCTGGGCGCCGATCGGGGGAACCACATGGGCGGCTTCGCCGACCAGCGCAATGCGGTCGCCGCCGAAGGATTTGGGACGTTCGATCGCCAGCGGGAACAGATGGCGGCCCGGCTCCACCGTCATGCGCCCGAGGATTGAATGCGACTGCTTCTCGATCGCGGCGGACAATTCCTCATCGCTCAGGCCGCGAAGCCGCTCGGCGTCCGCAGGCGCCGAGACCCAGACGACGCTGGAACGATCGCCGGGCAGGGGCACGAACACGCAAGGACCATGCGGGGTGTGGAACTCGGTCGAGACGTTGCGGTGGGGCCGCGCGTGCCCGACGTTGAAAGTCAGTGCCGTCTGGGTCAGCTCGCGCCGCGTCACCGCGATGCCGGAGGCTTCGCGGCACAGCGAATGCCGGCCGTCGGCCCCGACCACGAGGCGGGCCGAGAGAAATTGCGCAGCGGCCGTGCGGATCGCGACGTCATCGGCTTCGATGACGACAGTTTCGGCCTCGTCGTCGAAACGGACGACATCGGGCAGTTCGGCCGCGCGCGCTTCCAGCGCCAGCATCAGCGAGCGGTTGTCGATGTTGTAGCCGAAGGCATCGAGGCCGATTTCGTGGCAGGAGAACCGGACCTCCGGCGCACGAAACAGCCGGCCGGTGTCGTCGACGAGCCGCATGATTTCGAGCGCGGCCGCCTTGTCCTTGCAGCGCGGCCAGACGTCGAGGCTCTCCAGCAGATCGACGGAGGCACCGAGTAGCGCCGTGGTTCGATTGTCGGCATAAGGCATGCGACGCGCCACCAGCGCGGTCCGTGCGCCCGCCTGCGCCAATGCGATGGCCGCGCTCAGTCCCGCCGGTCCGCCGCCGATCACGGCCGCGTCAAAGAGTGTCGATGCATCTGTCATGGAACGACATTGGACATGCCCCGCGGCAAATTCAAGCCCACTCATATTTCCCTGATTTTATGACGAATTGTGCGACCAGGCGCCGCAATGGCTTATGTGCAAACCGGTGTCATTCTGATAGCAGAAGTCATGGACAGCCAAGAGGATTCCCTGAAGCCCAGGCCCGCGATCCGCGCCGCTGCCTTCTCGGTGCACATCTTCACCGCGTTCGGTGCGGCGATCGCGCTGCTGGCGATGCTTGAGGCCGTGCGTGAGCACTGGGCGGCGATGTTTCAATGGCTGGGCGTCGCCCTCATCATCGACGCGATCGACGGGCCGATCGCGCGCCGGCTCAACGTCAAGGACGTGCAGCCGAACTGGTCGGGCGACGTGCTCGACCTCGTGGTCGATTTCGTCACTTACGTCTTCGTGCCGGCCTATGCGATCGTGGCCAGCGGCTTGCTGCTGCCGGTCGCAGCTCCCCTGCTCGGCGTCGCCATCATCGTCACCAGCGCATTATATTTCGCCGATCTGCGCATGAAAGCGGACGACAATCATTTCCGCGGTTTTCCGGCGCTGTGGAATGCGGCGGCGTTCTATCTGTTTCTGCTGCACTGGCCGCCTCTGCTCTCGACGCTGCTAGTAGCGGCCCTGGTGGTGCTGACCTTCGTGCCGTTCCACGTGCTGCATCCGGTGCGCGTCGTGCGGCTGCGCTGGCTGACGATGTCGCTGATCGCCATCTGGGCTCTGCTCTCCTTCTACACGCTGCAGATGGACTTTCGCGTCGGCACCGGTGTGACTGTCGCGCTCTGCGCGATCGCGCTCTGGATCAGCTTCAGCGACGCATTGATACGGCTGACAAGATCCTTCGCATGATGCACCTGTTGACCAGCCCCGAAGCCTGGGCCGCGCTCCTCACCTTGACCGCGCTCGAGATCGTGCTCGGCATCGACAACGTCATCTTCCTGTCGGTGATCGTCTCGCGCATTCCCGAGAAGCAGGCGCACCGCGCCCGCCAGATCGGGCTCGCGCTGGCGCTGATCTTCCGCATCATCCTGCTCAGCCTCCTGGTCTGGCTGATCGGCCTGACCGCGCCGGTGTTTTCGTTTTCCGGGTACGGCTTCTCCTGGCGCGACCTCATCCTGATCGGCGGCGGTCTGTTCCTGATTGCGAAGGCGACGCACGAGATTCATGGCGAGGTCGAAGCCGATGACGGCGAGGGCGGCGAGAAGTCACCTCGTAACGCTTTCTTCTGGGTCATCGTCCAGATCGTGATCATCGACATCGTGTTCTCGCTGGACTCGATCATCACGGCGATCGGCATGGCGCAGGACCTCGAAATCATGATCGCGGCCGTCGTGATCGCCTGTCTCATCATGTACATTTCGGCCGGACCGGTGTCGCGGTTCGTCGCGGAGCATCCGACCACGAAAATGCTGGCTCTGGCCTTCCTGGTGCTGATCGGCGTCGCGCTGGTTGCGGACGGATTCCAATTCCACATCCCGCGCGGCTACATCTATTTCGCGATTGCGTTCTCGGCAGCGGTCGAGTTTTTCAACGTGCTAGCGAAACGCAACCGCAGGAAGACCGGCAAGCCGTCGGTCTAGGCGTTCCAGCCCGCGTCGAGTTGACAAGGCGGGCGCGATGTCTTTCGCTGGCCCGCGAGAAAAGGAGGTCAGGTGATGACCAAAGCCGTCCGTGTGCACAAGGTCGGAGGCCCCGAAGCCCTGGTCTATGAGAGCGTCGATGTTCCGGCGCCCGGGCCCGGCGAGGTGCGCATCGTCCAGCATGCCGTCGGCCTGAACTTCATCGACGTCTATTACCGCACCGGCCTCTACAAGGCGCCGGGGCTGCCCTTCATCGCCGGCAACGAAGCCTCGGGCGAGGTCGTCGCGGTCGGGCCGGGCGTGACGAATTTCCATCCCGGCGACCGCGTCGCGTACTACCACAATCTCGGCGCCTATACCGGCGAGCGCAACATCCCCTGGGAGCGGCTGGTCAAGCTGCCCGACCACATCACCCACGAGCAGGGCGCCGTGCTGATGCTGAAGGGGCTGACGGTGTGGTATCTCCTGCACAAGACCTTCAAGGTCGAGCCGCATCATCGCGTGCTGATCCATGCCGCGGCCGGCGGCATCGGCCTGCTTGCCTGCCAATGGGCGAGGGCCATGGGTGCCCACGTCATCGGCACCGTCGGCTCGCGCGAGAAGGCTGCGCTTGCCGAGGCCAATGGCTGCGACCATGTGATCCTCTACAACGAGGAAGACTTCGTTGCGCGCGTCAAACAGATCAGCCGCAACGAGGGCTGCGACGTGGTTTATGACGGTGTCGGCAAGGCGACGTTCCCGGGCTCGCTGTCCTGCCTGAAGCCGCGCGGGATGTTCGTCTCCTTCGGCAATGCCTCAGGCCCGGTGCCGCCGTTCTCGATCGCCGAGCTCAACACCCACGGCTCGCTGTTTGCGACCCGGCCCAAGCTCAACGACTATATCGGAACGCGCAAGGAGTTGCTGGAAGGCGCTGACACGCTGTTCGCCGCCGTCATCAACGGCAAGCTGCACGTGCCGATCAACCATGCCTACGCGCTCAAAGACGCCGCCAAGGCGCATATCGATCTCGAAAGCCGCAAGACCACGGGTGCGTCGATCTTGAAGCCGTAAAGAACGTCTTGCCGAAGTCGTCATGCCCGGGCGTGTCCCGGGCATCCACGCTCTTCGTGCCGCGCCTCAAGGCGTAGATGGCCGGGACAAGCCCGGCCATGACGGAGAAGAGAGCGGGCCGTCTACGCCACCCGCCGTGCCGCGCCGGCTCTGGTCAAGATCCCGTCGAGACAATCGATCATCTCGGCGATCTCGGCCCGCGTGACGTTCAGCGCCGGCATGAAGCGCAACGTGTCGACCTGCGGCGCGTTGAGGAGCACGCCGGCCTCGAACGCCTGCGCGACGATGCCGGGCGCGATCGGCAGCTTGAGGTCGAGCGCGAGCAGGAGCCCGCGACCTCGCACTTCGCCGAGCCCATGCCGCGCCGAGACCTTCTGCAGCTCGCTTTCGAGCAGCAGCCCGGTTTCGGTCGCCGTCTTCAGGAACTCCGGCTTGCTGACCTCGTTGAGCACCGCAAGCCCCGCCGCGCACATGATCGGGTTGCCGTTGAACGTGCCGCCCTGGTCGCCGTGCTCGAAGCAGGCCGCGCGTTCGGTCGCGAGCAGCGCCGCGAGCGGCACGCCGCCGCCGATGCCCTTGCCGAGCGTCATGATGTCGGGCGCGATGCCGGTGTGCTCGTAGTGGAAGAGCTTGCCGGTCCGGCCCATCCCGGTCTGGATCTCGTCGAAGATCAGGAGGAGGCCGTGCGCGTCGGTGAGGGCGCGCAACTCCTGCAAGAACTGATCGGTCGCCGGCCATACGCCTGATTCCCCCTGGATCGGCTCGATCATCACAGCGACGGAGTTGTCGTTGATCAGCTTTTCGACCGAGGCGATGTCGTTGAGCTTCGCCTTCTTGAAGCCGGCGACCTTTGGCTCGAACAGCGGCTCAAAGGCCTTCTTGCCCGAGGCCGACATCGTCGCCAAGGTGCGGCCGTGAAAGCCGCCTTCGAAGCTGATGATCTCGTACGCGCCACCTCGATGCAGGCTGCCATATTTGCGCGCGAGCTTGATCGCGCCCTCGTTGGCTTCCGCGCCGGAATTGGCAAAGAACACCTGGTCGAACGCGCTGTCTGCAACCAGCGCCTGCGCGAGCTTCAGGCTTGGCTCGTTGTAGAAGGCGGGGCTTGGCGTCAGCAGCCGCTTGGCCTGCACGGCAAGCGCGTTGGCGATCGCGGGCGGGGAGTGGCCGAGGCAGTTGACCGCCCAGCCCTGTACGAAATCGAGATAGCGCTTGCGGCTGTCGTCCCAGAGGTAGGAGCCGGCGCCGCGAACGAACACGGCCTTGGGCCGAGCGGTGATGTCCATCAACGCGTCATACGGATGGGTGGCGGTGGTCATGTCGAACTCCTCTGGAGGCGGGTGGAAAAGGGGGCGCGAAAAGCAAGAAGGCCGCACCTTGCGGGTGCGGCCTTCTCGAAAACCTACGCTGAATTCAGTGCTTCAGCGGCGTCGTCGGACATGGCGCACCCTCTCATCGTCGCGGAAGCGACGGCGGAGCATTTCGGTGCGCTGATGGGTCCGAGCGTTGATCATGGGGCGCGGCAATACATGCGAATGGCCGGGCTTGTCAAGCGCCGCCTTGCAGACCACACGCCCAGCGTGCATGGGGCAGGAGAGAGATGCGCGCCGGGAAACCATTACGTCTCTAGCGCGTTTGTGATCAGCGAACGCGAATTGGCTCGAACCGAACGCCTGACGGTTCGGACCAAGAGGGGCGGGACCAACCAGATAGTTTTAAGCCTTGTCCGACACGCCTTATTCGATCGACCTCGACAGCATTCGCGGCGCGTTTCCGCCAGGCATGGAGGCGCCGCCGCTGTTACTGGATTTTGCCGGCTGGCTGAAGGGACGGCCCTGGGGCAGTGTCGGGTGTTTCTCGCTGCAGGGCCAGTTTTCGGATCAGGCGCCTATTGTTGACGGCAGTCCCTTGCGCGACAGGTTTTCGCTGTTCATGCGGCTGCCGGATGGCTCGGCTGTTGGCGGCTGGTACGGCGCGGGTCTTGACCGCGACAATCCGCCGATCGTGGGGCTTGGCTCCGAGGGCGATTACGAGCTGCTGGCGCCGAGCCTCGATGGCCTGCTCGCGAGACTGACGTCGCAACAATTCGACAACGCTTGGAGCGATCTGAAGCCGCACGACGAAGTCAAATGTCAGACGGTCGAGCTCGCGCAATGGCTCACCGGACGGCTGGGCAGGGATATGGCGGCGTCCGATGACGATCCGTCGGAGCTGCCCGACTTTCGCGGCTTCATGGAAAGATGGAGCCGGGGTCGCGAAGACTATTGGGCCAATCATCGCCTGATGGCCGAGCTCGGCTGGCGCCTGGCCGCGCATCTCCCCAAGGGCAAGAACGCCTGGGACAAGACGCATTTCGAGGTCGCGATCGTCGGCAAGCAGTACGAGGCGCGCGTCCTCTCGCGCGGGCCGCAGCCGTTCGAGGAAGCCGCCTCGATCGAATCCCTGCTGCGCGATCTGCGTGAGGAGATGCGCCGCGCACAGCCCGAGCTCGGGCTGTGGTACGCCATGAAATTCGATCTCTATGCCGACGGCCGCGTCATGCCGAACTTCGAATATGATGTGCGCCCGACCATCGAGGGCGAGCCCGCGAAGCTGTCGGAGGCGCAAGCCGATCTTGCCCGCGCCCCGCGCCCGGAGCGCTGGGTGCCGAAATGGCTGGCGGAATCTTGAAGCTGGGCATCCAGCGATGCCGCCGCCCAGCCGGCGCCGAAATCTTCCGCTGTCGCGTCATCATGACCTCGCGGGAACGGCACCTTCGATCCCCCTTGACTTAGAGCGCGCTCGAAGGGGTATCTGTACGTGCGTCAGTACGAGAACGGGCACACATGAAGATCGGCGACCTCGCAAAACGGACCGGCCTGTCGACACACACGCTGCGCTACTATGAGCGCATCGGGCTGCTGCCATACGCCGACCGGGATCGCTCCGGCCAGCGCGACTTTGACGCATCGATCCTCACATGGATCGAATTTCTCGGTCGGCTCAAGACCACGGGAATGCCGATCCGGGGCATGTTGCGTTATGCGGCGCTTCGGGATGAAGGCGAAGCCACCGGGCCAGCCCGGCGGCAGATGCTGGAAGTCCACCGGGAACAGGTGCGCACGCAAATTGCCGAACTCCAGGAATGCCTGCTCGTCCTTGATACCAAGATCGCCGGCTATGCCAGCGACGAACAGAGGACGAAGGAAAATGACGCACGCCCAAACACAAGACGAAAGCCGCTTCGATCGCGGCCAGCGGGCCCTGTCGCGCATTGACGGCAGTGCCGGCGAAAAGGTCGTCGCCTCACTCGCCGACATAGCTCCGGATTTCGCACGATACGTGATCGAGTTTCCGTTCGGCGACATTTACTGCCGCCCGGACCTCGGCCTGCGCGATCGAGAGATCGCCACGATCGCCGCGCTGACGGCGCTCGGAAATGCCGCGCCTCAGCTCAAGGTGCATCTCGAGGCGGGTCTGAACGTCGGCCTGTCTCGCGACGAGATCGTGGAGATCATGATGCAGATGGCCGTCTATGCGGGCTTCCCGGCGGCGCTGAACGGGCTGTTCGCAGCCAAGGAAGTGTTCGCCGCACGCGACGAACAGCAGGCGTCGGGAGAAGCGACATGACCTCGTAGTTCGGGCACGCCCAGCCTGAACGCCGGCTGGTGGAAAATGCCTAAGGCGCGCCGGTCTTGCCGGCGTGCCGCGACCGGAATCTCAGAATCCCGCGACGCTGCCGTGGAGGTCGTACTGGTCCGCGCGCTCGATCTTGGCGGTGACGATCTCGCCGACGCGCAAGGGGCGGCGGCTCGACAGGTAGACGGCGCCGTCGATCTCGGGCGCATCAGCCTTGGAGCGGCCCCTTGCGACGGTCGGGCCGACCTCGTCGATGATGATCTGCTGGCGCGTGCCGACCTTGCGCTTCAGCCTGCGCGCAGAGATTTTCTGCTGGCGCGCCATCAGTGCATTGTAGCGCTCCTGCTTGATCTCTTCCGGCACGGGGTTCTCGATCGCATTCGCCGTGGCGCCGGCGACCGGCTCGTACTTGAAGCAGCCGAGCCGATCGATCTCGGCTTCGTCCAGCCAGTCGAGGAGATAGGCAAAGTCCGCATCGGTCTCGCCGGGGAAGCCGACGATGAAGGTCGAGCGCAAAGCGAGATCAGGACATTGCTCGCGCCAGCGCTTGATGCGCGCCAGCGTCTTGTCCTGCGCCGCCGGGCGCTTCATGGCCTTCAGTACTTCGGGGCTCGCATGCTGGAACGGGATGTCGAGATAGGGCAGCACCTTGCCCTCGTTCATCAGCGCGATGACCTCGTCGACATGCGGGTAGGGGTAGACATATTGCAGCCGGACCCAGGCGCCGAGCTCGCCGAGCTCGCGCGCGAGGTCGATGAATTTGGCGCGGACCTGGCGATCCTTCCACGGGCTCTCGGCGTATTTCAGATCGACGCCATAGGCCGAAGTGTCCTGCGAGATCACCAGCAGCTCTTTCACGCCGGCGTCGACCAGGCGCTCGGCCTCGCGCAGCACGTCGTTGGCCGGTCGCGAGACCAGGTCGCCGCGCAGCTTCGGGATGATGCAGAAGGTGCAGCGGTTGTTGCAGCCCTCGGAGATTTTCAGATAGGCGTAGTGCCGCGGCGTCAGCTTGATGCCTTGCGGCGGCACCAGATCGAGATGCGGATTGTGGGCGGGCGGCAGCGCGCGATGCACGGCGTCCAGCACGCTCTCATATTGCTGCGGGCCGGTGATGGAGAGCACGCCGGGATAGGCCTGCTCGATCTGCTCGGGTTCCGCCCCCATGCAACCGGTCACGATCACCTTGCCGTTCTCGGCCATGGCCTCGCCGATCGCCGAGAGCGATTCCTGCTTGGCGCTGTCGAGGAAGCCGCAGGTGTTGACGATGACGATGTCGGCCCCGTCATGCTTGCGGGCGAGCTCGTAGCCCTCGGCGCGCAGACGCGTGATGATGCGCTCGGAATCCACCAAAGCCTTGGGGCACCCGAGCGACACGAAGCTGACCTTCGGCGCAGCCGTCTGATCCATATCCAAATCTGCCTGATTGACAGGGTTGAGCTAGTCCCAATTGCCCATAATTACAACCCTTTGCATGGCTCGCGGGCATGCTATGGATGAATCACTGGTGGTGAGTGAGCAATGAGCGCCGAACAGTCGCCCAAAATCGTGATCGTCGACGAAAGCCCGATCCGGGCTGCGATCCTCGAAGAAGGGTTGCGGGAGGCCGGATTTACGCAGATCGTCCATATCCGCGAGATGCAGAGCCTGCTCGCCCGGATTTATGCGGTCGATCCCGACATCATCCTGATCGATCTGGAAAACCCCAGCCGCGACGTGCTGGAAGCGATGTTCCAGGTCAGCCGCGCCGTGAAACGGCCGATCGCGATGTTCGTCGACCAGAGCGATTCATCCTCGATCCAGGCCTCGGTCGAGGCGGGGGTCTCCGCCTATATCGTCGACGGGCTGAGGAAGGAGCGCATCAAGCCGATCCTCGACCTCTGCGTGTCGCGGTTCAATGCCTTCGCAAAACTCCAGGAGGAACTGGAGCGTACCAAGTCGCAGCTCGAGGATCGCAAGGTCATCGAGAAGGCCAAGGGCATCCTGATGAAGGTGAAAGGCCTCACCGAGGACGAGGCCTATGTGCTGCTGCGCTCCACTGCGATGCGCGAGAAGAAGAAAATCGGCGAGATCGCCCAGTCGATCATCACCGCGTCGGAGATGCTGAAATGACCGCTCCCCTCCGCATCGGGTTCATTCCGCTGGTCGATGCCGCAGCGCTGATCGTTGCCGTCGACAAGGGATTTGCCGCGGCTGAAGGGCTCGAGGTCGAACTGGTCCGCGAGGTCTCCTGGTCCAACGTCCGCGACAAGCTCAATATCGGCTTGTTCGACGCCGCGCATCTGCTCGCTCCCGTCGCGATTGCGTCCTCGCTCGGGCTCGGCCACGTCAAGGTGCCGATCGCGGCGCCCTTCAATCTCGGCATCAACGGCAACGCGATCACGGTCTCGCCGGCGCTTCATACCGCGCTGATGGAGGAGATCGACGGCGACCGCTTCGATCCGCTCGCCACGGCAAAAGCGTTGGCGCGCGTGGTCACCAAGCGGCGCAAGGCTGGGGCCGATCCGTTGACCTTCGGCATGACCTTCCCGTTCTCGACCCACAATTATCAATTGCGGTTCTGGATGGCGGCGGCCGGCGTCGATCCCGACGAGGACGTGCGGCTGGTCGTGCTGCCGCCGCCCTATATGGTCGACAGTCTTGCCAATGGGCATGTCGATGCGTTCTGCGTCGGTGCGCCCTGGAATTCGATCGCGGTCGATCTCGGGATCGGCCACATCCTGCATTTCGTCTCCGACATCCTGGCCCATGCGGCGGAGAAGGTGCTGGCGCTCCGCCAGGTCTGGGCCGACAAGAATCCCGACGTGGTAGCCAGCCTGGTGCGCGCGGCGGTGAAAGCCGCCGAGTTCATCGAGCATCCCGAAAACCGGACGGAAGCGGCGCAGATCCTGGCGCAGCCGGAGCGGATCGGCGTCGATGCCGAAGTCATCCAGCGCACCCTCACGGGGCGCCTCAAGATTTCGCCGGACGGCACCTTTCGCGAGAGCGGCAGCTACCTCCTGGTGGGACGCGAGGAAGCAGGGCGCCCCGATCCGGTCCAGGCCGCCTGGCTCTATGCGCAGATGGTGCGCTGGGGGCAGACGACGCTGACGCCCGATGGCGTCAAGACGGCGATGGCCGTGTTCAGGCCCGATCTCTACGACGGCGCCCTCGGGCGCCGGCCGCCCGCCCAAGCCCCCGCGGCATTCGGCGCATTCGCCGGCCCCGCCTTCGATCCCGCCAATATTCGGCGGCATCTCGAGGCCTTCGAGGTGGGCCGCTGGAAGGTGTGATTCGGGTCTGCATCGTTTTTGAGCGCTGGAGATCCGAGTCTAAATTTTAGGCCGACTGCTCGAATTTCATAAGAGTTCCGGAGCCCAGAGTTCCCCGGCGCGCTCTTAATTACCTGATACCTCACACATTTTCATTTCATCGAAGCTGGCACGCAACTTGAATGTTGCAGTGCGGCCAGCCTGTCACAGATGCCTGCTGCGCCAGTCCCCAGCAACGAAGCTGTTCGGACCGCTGGGTGCGCAGCCGGCTCTCGAGCCAGCCGAGCTCCTCGCGGGTCGTGCACTTTCCGTCGATACCACCCAGGTGGCCGCAGGAGCTTCGTTACTGACCATGAAACTCGACACCGTCTCAGTCGACTTTACCGACGACCAGAAACGCTACCTTGAAGGCTTCACGACCGGTCTGCAGATCAGTCGCGTCGGTCGCGGTCTCGGCGGCGGCGCCGGCAAGGCGAACGCCGAGCCGACCGGTCCCGATGCCGTGCACATCAAGGCGCAGGACAAGGTGATCGCCGCGGGCAAGAAGCTCGCCGACCAGGAGAAGGTCAAGCGCGACGAGCATCCCTTCGATGCCTATCCGCGTCTCCGCCAGCAGGCGCTCGATAATACGCCGCCAAGCCCGGCGGACAATTTCCGCTGGCGCTATTACGGCATCTTCTACGTCGCGCCGACGCAGGACTCCTACATGTGCCGTCTGCGCATTCCGAACGGCATCATGAAGCACTGGCAACTGTCCGGCCTTGCCGACCTCGCCGATGAAACCTGCGGGCCCTACAGCCACGTCACGACGCGTGCCAATCTCCAGCTTCGCGAGATCCCGCCGAAGAACGCCGTGAAGCTGATCGAGGGCATACAGGATCTCGGCCTGTGCTCGCGCGGCTCCGGCGCCGACAACATCCGCAACGTGACGGGAACGCCGACGGCGGGCATCGATCCGCAGGAGCTGATCGACACGCGGCCTTATGCGCGCGAGTGGCACTACCACATCCTGAACGATCGCTCGTTGTATGGCTTGCCGCGCAAGTTCAACGTCGCCTTCGACGGCGCCGGCAAGATCGCGGTGCTCGAGGAGACCAACGACATCGCCTTCACGGCGTATGAGGTGAAGGATGGGTTCGGCGTCGAACCCGGGATCTGGTTCCGCCTCGGCCTCGGCGGCATCACCGGCCACAAGGACTTTGCGAAATATTCCGGCATCGTCGTCAAGCCTGAAGACGCTACCGCCGTTGCCGACGCCATCGTGCGCGTCTTCATCGAGCACGGCGACCGCACCAACCGCAACAAGGCGCGGTTGAAATACGTGCTCGACGCCATGGGCCATAACGGCTTTCTCAAGCTGGTCGAAGAGCGGCTGAAGACGCCGTTCACGCGCGTGACGGAAGAGGCGTTTGCGCCGCGGCCGGCCGCGGACCGCATGGCGCATATCGGCGTGCACAAGCAGAAGCAGGACGGCTTGAACTGGATCGGCGTGTCGCTGACGCTCGGCAAGATCAGCTGCGATCAGATGCGGGGTCTCGCCAAGGTGGCGCTGGACCTCGGTGACGGCGAGATCCGTCTGACCGTCTGGCAGAACCTACTGATATCAGGGGTGCGTGACGAGAATGTCGAGCTTGCCGTTGCGGCGATCAAGCAGATCGGGCTCGCGGCCGAGGCCTCGCACATCCGCGCCGGCCTGATCGCCTGCACCGGCAATGCCGGTTGCCGCTTTGCCGCCTCCAACACCAAGCGTCACGCCGCCGAGATCGGCGAATGGTGCGAGCCGCGCGTCGAGATGGACAAGCCGGTCAACATCCACGTCACCGGCTGCCACCATTCCTGTGCCCAGCACTACATCAGCGACATCGGTCTGATCGGGGCGCGCGTGCCTGTCAACGAGGAGGACACGGTGGAGGGCTATCATCTCTTCACCGGCGGCGGGTTCGGTCCTGACGCCGACGTCGGTCAGGAGGTCTATCACGACCTCAAGGCCGAGGACGCGCCGAAGACGGTCGAAGGGCTGCTCAAGGCCTATATCGCCCATCGCTCGTCTCCTGACGAAACCTTCCTGTCCTTTGCGCGCCGCCACGACGGCGAGACGCTGCGCAAGCTTGCCGATGCCGAGGTGTCCTCATGAACCAGATCAGCCCTCCACCCAAACTCGACATTATTCCCACGAGCGCCCCGTTCTCCGACGCGCAACGCTCCTGGCTGAACGGCTTCTTTGCCGGGCTGCTGTCGCCTGAGGCGGCCACGCCGCTGTCGGCGGAGCAGGGCGCCGCGGTCATGCAGGCTGGTGACGGTGACGACGGTGAAGCGCCGTGGCACGACCAGACCATGCCGATCGCCGATCGGATGAAGCTCGCCGAAGGCCGTCCCGTGCGGCGCAAGATGATGGCGGCGATGGCGCAGCAGGATTGCGGGCAGTGCGGCTACAATTGCCACGACTATTCGGAGGCGATCGCGAGCCGCAGTGAAGCGCGCCTCAACCTCTGCGTCCCCGGTGGCAAGGAAACCGCACGGATGCTGAAGTCGTTGCACGAAGAGCTGGACAAGGCGCCGGCGGCAAAGCCGGCTGACAAGCAAGACGCGGTGGCGGCCCCCGCCGTGACCGTGACGATCGCCGAGCCCGGCCGCTCGCGGGACAACCCCGTTGCGGCGACCTTCCTGTCGCGCCGTCTTCTCAACAAGGGAAAGTCCGAGAAGGAAACCTATCACGTCGAGTTCGATCTCTCCGAGAGCAAACTCGACTACGTCGTCGGTGACAGTTTTGGCGTGTTCGCGCGGAACGAGCTCGGCCTCGTCGACCAGGTCATCGCGTTGCTCGGTGCCTCCCACACCACGAAGGTCAACGGCAAGACGCTGCGCGAGGTGCTGATCGACGACGTCTCGTTGTCGCCGGCGCCCGACACGCTATTCGAACTGCTCTCCTTCATCACCGGCGGCGCGCAGCGCGAGAAGGCGCGGGCGCTGGCACAGGGCGAGGATCCCGATGGCGATGCCGCAACGCTCGACGTCATGGCGGCGCTGCAGAAGTTCTCGGGCACGCGGCCGCATCCCGAAGCCTTCGTGGAGGCGCTCGAGCCGCTGCAGCCGCGGCTCTATTCGATCTCGTCCTCGCACAATGCGACGCCTGGAAAGCTGTCGCTGACGGTCGATTCCGTGCGCTACGTGATCGGCAAACGCAAGCGCATCGGCGTTGCCTCGACCTTCCTCGGCGAGCGCATCGCTGAGGGCGAGAAGCTCAAGGTCTATGTGCAGAAGGCGCACAATTTCGGCCTGCCGCAGGATCCGAAGACGCCGATCATCATGATCGGCCCCGGCACCGGCATTGCGCCGTTCCGCGCCTTCCTGTTCGACCGCAAGGCGACCGGTGCGCCTGGCAAGAACTGGCTGTTCTTCGGCCATCAGCGCAGCGATTGCGACTTCTTCTACCAGGAGGAGCTCAACGCGATGAAGACCTCGGGCCTGCTCACGCGTATGTCGCTGGCCTGGTCGCGCGACGGCGAGAAGAAGTTCTATGTGCAGGACCGCATGCGCGAGGTCGGCCGCGAGGTGTGGACGTGGCTCGCCGAGGGGGCGCATTTCTACATCTGCGGCGATGCCAAACGCATGGCCAAGGACGTCGAGCGTGCACTGGTCGATATCGTCGCCCAATTCGGGGCGCGTTCGACCGACGAAGCCGTCAGTTTTGTCGCAGAACTCAAGAAGACGGGCCGCTTCCAGGCTGACGTCTACTAGATGTCATCCTACGGTCATCCGAGCCGGTTCCAACTGGCTCGGATTTGAGCGAATAAGATTCTCGGAAGTGGCGGGCGAGGAGAATTTGCTCCTGCGATGCGGGGTTTTCAGAGAACCCGCATCGCTATTTCCGCCGGTCTCTTGCCCGCCACCCCGGTTGATCCTTCATAATCGTCCGAATGGGGCGTTGGAGATCGACCATGCGCGAACTATCGGCGGAAGCCAGGCTGCACTTCTACGCACGCTCGCTCTCGCGGCGGACCGGTGCGAGCGTGCATCATGCCGCAATGTACAGCGCCTTCGCCGTCATCGCCGCGATCGTGTTCGGCACGCTGTCGGTACACCCGTTCTGATCACGCTCCGCGCTTGAACGGCGCGACCTCGATCCCTGCATCCTTCAAAGCCTGCCGCAGACCGCGCGCGATGTCGACGGCGCCCGGCGTATCGCCGTGGATGCAGACCGTGTCGGTGCGCATCTTGATGACCTTGCCGGTGACCGAGACCACCGCGCCGTCCTGCACCATGCGCACCACGCGGTCGGCGATGGCCTTGGCGTCATGCAGCACTGCACCGGGCTTCTTGCGCGAGACGAGATTGCCGTCGTCCTCATAGGCGCGGTCGGCGAACACCTCGTGCACCATCGGCAGATTGGCGGCTTCGCCGGCCTTCACCAGCTTGGAATTGGCGAGCACGACGAAAATCAGGCTCGGGTCGACCGCCTTGATGCCGGCGGCGATCGCCTTCGCCGTCATGTCGTCCTCGCAGGCGACGTTGGAGAGCGCGCCATGCGCCTTCACATGCGTTACCTTGTGGCCGGCCGCGGTCGCGATCGCCTGCAGCGCGCCGATCTGGTAGGCGACGAGGTTCTCGATCTCGGAGGCCTTCAGGCCCGCGATCGGATGGCGGCCGAAGCCGTGCAGGTCGCGATAGCCAGGATGCGCGCCGACCGAGACGCCGCGCGCCTTCGCCAGCTCGACCGTTCGGCGCATGATGTCGGGGTCGCCCGCGTGGAAGCCGCAGGCGACGTTGACCGAGCTCGCCAGCTCGATCATGGCGGCATCATTGCCCATCTCCCAAGCGCCAAAACCTTCGCCGAGATCGCAATTCAGATCGATCGTCTTCATGGGTTGCTCTCCGTCTCTGGTCGTCTTGTCGTTTACGGCTCGGCCGCGACCTGCCAGGTCCCGGCGTCGACGGCACTGACAGCATAGCCCGCGACGTTGGCATCGCTGAGCGCTTCGATGTTGAGCGCCACGGTGTCGGCAGAACGCAGGCGATCGGGCAGGTTGCGGATCAGCTGCGCAAATTTCTTCGCCTCGTCCTGCGCCTCGGCCATGCTGACCGCCTTGAAGCGGAACGCCGTTCCCGCTGAGGTCTGCGCGAGACGGCCGACGTCGGCCGTGATCACGGTCGCGATCTTCGGGTAGCCGCCGGAGGTGCCGCGATCCATCATCAGCGCGATCGGCGCGCCGTTGCCGGGCACCTGGATGCTGCCGTTGACCGTGCCGTCGGAGACGATGTTGTGGCCGTGCAGATGCTTGATCGCGGGACCTTCCAGCCGGTAGCCCATGCGATCGGAGGTCGCCGAGATCTTCCACTCGCTGTCGAGGAACAGCGCCTTGTTGGCGTCGTCGAACTCGTCGTCCTGCGGACCCAGCAGGACGCGGATCGGACCGCTCGACGGCTTCGGCAGTTCGATGCGCTGTTCCGGTGCACCGCTTGCGGCATCGACGCTGAATTCGTCGTCGGCCTGCAGCGGGCGCGGGTAGGGGCTGCCGAGACCGGCACGGGCGTTGACTGCGAGACTGCCGAACACCGGCTCGCCCTTGATCCCGCCTTCGATCGCCAGATAGGTGAACGCACCGCCGCGAGCAAAACCCAGCGTCAGCGTCTCGCCGTCTTTCAGCGTCACCGATGTGTCCGTGGCGACCGGACTGCCGGCGATGTCCGCATTGCGCGGCGCGCCTGAGATCGCGACGCGCACGGCACCGTCGCGCGCGGTGAACGCGGCGCCGAACGGGCCGACCTCGACAGCGGCTGCGAACGGTTCGTTGCCGACAAGCGTGTTCGCCGCCGCGAGCGACAGGCGGTCCATCGCTCCGCTGACCGTCAGGCCATAGCGTTGCGCGCCATGGCGTCCGCCGTCCTGGACCGAGCTTGCCGGCCCGATGCTGGCGATCACGAGCCGGCTCATGCCACCACCTGCTCGGCAATGATCTCGCCGGCCTCGGCAGCGCGGTCCTGTTCCTCGAATGTCTTGTGGTCGATCGCGAAAAACGTCACGCGATCGCCGGGTTCGGTGAGGAAGGTCGGATTGCGGTGGAGCTGATAGGTCCGCACCGGCGTGCGGCCGAGCAGGTGCCAGCCGCTCGGGGCCGCCAGGCACTGGATTCCGGCCTGGATGCCGCCGATCGAGATCGTGCCGGCAGGCGTCAGCAGCCGTGGATTCTGCCGCCGCGACATCTGCAGGGATTTGTCGAGGCCGCTGAGATAGGACCAGCCCGGCGTGAAGCCGATCATGGCAACCTTGTAGTCGCCGGCGACGTGGCGCGCGACGATGTCGTCGGGTGTGGTGTTCAGCGCCTTCGCGACGTCCTCGAGGTCGATGCCGTGCTCGCCGCCATAGGCGACGGGAATTCGCCATCGGCGGGCCTTGGTGGCCGGCGGCAGCGGCTGGCTGGCGAGCGCGAGCAGCTTTTCGCCAAGTTCATCGAAGCCGATCTTGCCGGGATCGTAATGCACCAGCAGCGAGCGATAGGTCGGCACGGACTCGGTGATGCCATCGATCGGACTCGCTGCGAGCGCCTTGTCGAGCGCCAGCACGCGCTGGTTGGCGTCGTCGTCGATGGTACGGCTGAACTCGACCGTGACGGCGCTGTCGCCACTGGGCAGCAGGCGGGGCGGGGGAAGCGTCGCGGACATGGGCTGTCGAAATCGGGCTTCTGGAGATACGCGGGCTCGGCCTTGAGCTCCGCTTGTCCCTGCTTCGCGTAAATGCGCCCGCAAGTCCAATAAATTAATGCAGGGGGAGGCGATAAACCCTTGTTATCGCGACGCATAACTGCGCTGCGGCCCTGCATGATTGGTATCCTATTGGCCCTTGACGCAAGGCCCGCACCCCGCAAGATGCGCGCGTTCTTTCCCGCCCATCCGGAGCTCGTCTGTTTCCATGTCGCTGTCCCCCGAAGCCCGCAAGACCCTCGCCGGCATCACCACTGCCACCATCACCACGGTCCTGCTGAAGAAGGGCCTGCGCAACATCTGGATGCGCGGCGCGCGTCCGCTGCGTCCGGGTCTGCCGCGCCTGGTGGGACCGGCCTTCACGCTGCGCTTCGTGCCGGCGCGGGAGGATCTGGCGACGCCGGAGTCATGGTCGTCGCCGATCTCGACCCGCACCGCGATCGAGGCAATGCCGGAGGGCTGCATCGCCGTGGTCGACGCCATGGGCATCACCGACGCCGGCATCTTTGGCGACATCCTATGCGCGCGCATGATGAAACGCGGCGTCACCGCACTCGTCACCGACGGTGTCGTGCGTGACGTCGAGGGCGTGCTCGGCACCAACCTGCCGGTCTGGTGCGACGGCTATGCCGCGCCGCCGTCAGTCGCCGGTCTGACCTTCGTCGGCTGGGGCGAGCCGATCGGCTGCGGCGGCGTTGCGGTGTTCCCGAACGACATCGTTGTTGCCGACCAGGACGGCTGCGTGCTGATCCCGCAGGCGATGCTCGAACAAGTGCTCAACGAGGGTGTCGAGCAGGAGCGGATGGAAGCCTGGATCGTCAACGAGGTGAACAATGGCGCGGTGCTCCCGGGCCTCTATCCCATGAACGCCGAGACCAAGGCGCGCTACGCAGCAAGCAAGAAGTAATCGGGAAAGAAGCGAGGTAATCCCAATGGAGATCACTGTTGCAGGCACGCGGCTGACCCGCCGCGCGCCCAAGGAAAATTTCACCGGCACCGTCTGGCAGGACCCGGTGATCATGGCGCCCGCGCCGGCACGGCTGAACTGCTCGCGTGTCTCGTTCGAGCCTGGCGCACGCACCAACTGGCATCATCATCCGCTCGGGCAGACCCTCTACGTCATCTCCGGTGTCGGCCGCGTTCAGACCAAAGGCGGGCCCGTCAGGGAGATCCGTCCCGGCGACACCGTCTGGATTCCGCCGGGTGAGGTGCACTGGCACGGCGGATCGCCGACCAACGGCATGTGCCATATCGCCATGCAAGAAGCGCTCGACGGCGTCTACTCGACGTGGCTGGAGCCGGTGAGCGACGCGGAGTATGGGGCCGCGTTGGGCTAGCTCTCGTGCCCCGGACAAGACGCATCGCCCCGCGGCGATGCGTCGCCGATCCGGGGCCCAAAACTTTTGACGGCATCAGGACTGCTGAGTCCCGGCTCTGCGCAGCAACGCTTCTCGTCGCTGCTTGTCCGGGGCACGACACCTTACATCCGCTCGGCGGTCCACGTTCCCGTGCACATGCTGCCGCGCCACGTGCCGGAGCCGGAGGTGCCGCTGAGGCGGCCGAAGCCGACGGCGCGCTTGATGCCCGTGCTCAAGGTGACATTGATGCTGCCGGCATCCGCGACGCGGCCCGACGCCGTCACCATTGCGCTGCTCGAGGCGATCTGACCGTTGTTGATGCCGATGGCGACGGTCGAGCCGTTGCCGCAGGTCTCGCTCGATGACGAGATGCGGACATTCCATGCGCCGTCGAATGTGCTGGCGCTGGCCTGCGCGGCCGGCAACGCGATGACTATGATTGTGGCGAAGAGAGCCTTGCGAAATCCGTTCATGACACGCCCCTAGGGTTGATCATGCGGGGATCGTGTCACGGACGCGGAACCGGCGATGTGAGGGCTGTCACGCGCGCGACGGGCTCTGTGATGTCGCGCACATCCCGGAAATCGAGGGGCAAAAGCAAAAGGGCCCGCATTGCGGGCCCTTTGTCTCGGTCAGAGTGTCGCGGGAAGTCAGTTCACCCGCGTCCAGGTCTGGCCGCCGCAGAACATGCCGCCGAAGGCGCAGCCCTGCACGCGCAGGCGATCGGTGCCCTTCAGCGCGATGGTTGAATCGTAGGTCGAGCCGGAGTTCGGATCGAGGATCCGGCCGGACCATTTTGGGTCCTTGTTCTGGTCCTTGCCGGGCTTCATGTTGATCAGAACCTGCTCGCCATTCTGGTTCGATTTCGAATCGACCGAGTAGCCGCAGAGATTGCTGCCGCATTGCTCGATGCGGACCTTGCCTTCCTTCTCCTCGGTGAGCCAGACGCCGAGCGGTGAATTGAGGTCGCGCGTGGCCGCGGTTGGGGTAGCCGGCGGCGCGACGGCGGCCGACTGAACGGGAGCAGGCGCCGGGACGGGAGGCGGAGATGGCGCCGGCGGCGCGACTGCGACCGTCGGGGCGGGCGGTGGAGGCGGGGCGGGCGGTACTGCGGCCACCGTCGGGGCAGCATTTGGGGCCGGCTGAGGCGGCGGCACAAGCGCCTCTTCGGCCGGAGCCTTGTTAGCCGTGGTGGCCGGAGGCGCTGGCGGGGCAGGAGGCGCCACGGCCACGGGGGCTTGGACGGGAGCTTGAACAGGGGCCTGCTCGGCCGCGGGCGGCGCCGTGACAGGTGTTGGGGCCGGCGCCGGATTGGCAGGCGGCTGCGGATCAGCCTTGGCCTGTTGCGGTGCCTGCGGGTCCGCTTTGGGAGCCCCCTTGGCATCGTTCTTGGCTTTCTTCGCCTTGCCCTGGCCGGTGTTGTCGTAGACGCCGGGGATTTGCACCGTGCCGCGGTCGGGATCAATGCGGATGGTGCGCCCGCCATAGTCGAAGGTGTACTGCGCCTGCGCAGCGGTGCTCGCCAAAAGGAATGCGGCCGTGGCCAACAGCTTCCTCATTTCGCATCTCCTGAAACAGGTGGTCCCCGCACCGACGCATACGCCCCGGTTCGATCGCAAAAAGTGATCTAGATCACTGTCACCGTATGAGTCGTGGCTTCTGCGTTTCGGGTTCAATAACACCGGAGCCGGTCCAAAGTTTGGCCGGCACAAGCGACAGGAGGACGCGGCCCTAATCGAACCAGGCGGCGTAGATCTTCTTGTAGCTGCCGTCCTGCATCGAAATATGCAGCCATTGATCGACGAAGGCCTTCAGCGCCATGTCGCGCTGGAGCCAATAGGCCTTCTCGGAAAAATCGAACGGCTTGTCGGGATGCACCGCGCAGAGCACGCCTTGATGCTGCTTCTGCTGGTAGCGCGTCTCCGAGGCGTCGGTCATCATCAGGTCGACATTGCCCTTGGCGATCTCGTCGAAGATCACGGTATTGTTCGGGAAGACGGTGATGTCGGCGTCCTTGATGTTGGCACGCGCGAAGCGCTCGTTGGTGCCGCCGGGATTGACGATCACGCGGGTGCCCTTCTTGTCGATGTCGGTGATGCTCTGGTATTTGCCGACATCGGCACAGCGCGCGATCGGCGTCTTGCCCTCGCGCATGATCGGCGTGGAGAAGAAGCCCTTCTTCTGCCGGTCGAGCGTGACCGAGACGCCGCCCATGGCGATGTCGAACTGATCGGCCTCGAAATCCTTCATCAGCTTCGGCCAGGCCGTCGGCACGAATTCGACCTTGACGCCGAGCGCCTTGCCGAGTGCCTCCGCCATGTCGACATCGAAGCCACTGAATTGCTGCGTCGTCTTGTCGAGATAGGTGAAGGGCTTGTAGTCGCCGGTCATGCCGACGCGCAAAGTGCCGCGCTTGACTATCTCGTCGAGGCGGGACGGCGCCGTCTGCTGTGCGTGGGCCGAAAGGTTTGCCAGCAGGACCACGGCCAAAGTCGCCAGAATTCGAATGGTCATTCGAACGATCATCTCTTTTCCACCCATGTCCAAGCTGTCATTGTGCAGCTCTCAAGGCCTGTCTTGAGGCCTGGATTTAGACCAGATGCCCGTCTCTGGCGAGGCGGAATTGAAGGGAATTTTGAAGTGACGATCTCAATGTATGACGCCTCGGTCGGACTCTTCGTGCCGTATCTGCGCAACCTCTCCGCATTGCTCGACAAGGGCGTTGCCTATGCCGAGGCCCGGAAGTTCAACCCGGCCGTCCTGCTCGGCATGCGCATGGCGCCCGACATGTACGATCTGGCGCAACAGATCGGCGAGGCCTGTCGCCACGCCACGGTCGCCGCGGCCTTGCTCGCCGACCGCGAGCCGGTGGCGCTGCCGGTGCTGGAGCACGACATGGCCGGGCTCCAGGCCCGCATCGCGACGTCAATCGAGTTCATCGAAAGCCTGCCGCGCGCAGAGATCAATGCTGCGGCGGAGCGGAATGTCTTCTTCAGGCTGAAGAACGGGACCGAGTTGCCCTTCACCGGGCGGACGCTGCTGCTGACCTTCAGCGTTCCGCAGTTCTTCTTTCACGTCACGACCGCCTACGACCTGTTGCGGCACGCAGGCGTCGAGCTCGTGAAGAAGGATTATCTCGGACGACGATAAGCCGAACCGGCATCCACTTCGCGCGAGAGCGCGCTAGGCTTCGCCCTTGCGCTCGTAATCGGCGAGCGAGCTGCGGCCGGCGATCTCGCTGCGCAGCTCTTCGAAGCGCCGATGCGCCTCGTCCTCATGCGCGTCGACGAAATGCACCGCGGCTTCGCCGGTCATCGGGCCGCTGACCACGGGCACGGACTGCTCGCCGATGGTCTCGTGGACGTAGAACTGGCCGTCATCGCCGCGATGGACCGTCCATTTCAGACGGATCGCCACCATCGGCCCGGGGCCGACCTTGCTGTAGCCGTCGGCGTCGGCGTGCTCCGGCACCAGCGGCTGCTCCTCGACCACCGGATGCTCGTCGACCATCGGGTGCTCGTCCGCGACCCCATGCTCACCAGCAACCACCATTTCAGTCACGGTGACAGTCTCGGTCTCGCGCACAGTCTCGGTCTCGCGCACGACGAGGACGGGTTCAGGATGCTCCAGGATGCTGGCGATGGTCGCCAACGCGTGGTCGGTCGGGTCGATCTCTGACAAGGGTCCATCCTCCAGCTCGACGCGGCCGGCAAGTCTGTCCCACTGCCGCCGCGGCCGGACCTATTACGCGGGTTTGATTAAGGCTGAGTGAGGGCTCGATCTGCACCAAAATGGGACTCATTCTGGCGTTCCGAAGGCGGCGGGTTGATCGCCCGCCCAAGAGAACCGCCTAGCCCGGAGATGCGCTCAGCCCAGGACATCCTGATTGATGATGTTCTGCCGGATAGGATCGCCGTCCAGCACACTCAGGATGTTGCGCGCGGTCTGCTCGCTCATCCGGCTCACCGCCTCGACCGTCACGCCGGCGACGTGCGGCGCCATGATGACGTTGGGCAGCGCGAACAGCGCGTTGCTGACCGGTGGCGGCTCCGCCTCGAACACGTCGATGCCGGCACCGGCGAGCTTGCCCGAGACCAGCGCGTCGTACAGCGCCGCCTCCTTCACGATGCCGCCGCGTGCGGTGTTGATGAGGTAGGATTTCGGCTTCATCCGGCCGATCCGCGCCGCGTCGAACAGACCGACGGTCTCCGGCGTCTTCGGGCAGTGGATGGTGACGAAATCGGCGTGAGGCAGCGCGGCATCGAGGTCGGCGACCGGCTCGCAGCCTGCTGCCTTGATCTCTGCGGCTGCCTTGTAGGGATCATAGACCTGCACATTCATGTCCATCGCCAGGCAGCGCTTGGCGGTGCGGGTGCCGATGCGGCCGAAGCCGATGATGAGGACGGTCTTGCCGTAGAGATCGAACGGCAGCATGCCGAGACGGTCCGCCCATTTGCCGTCTTTCACGCAGGCGTGCATCTCCTGCGCGCGTTTTGCCAGTGTCAGCATCATGAACAGCGCCTGTTCGGCGACCGAGGGCGAGTTCGCGCTGCCGGCGACCATCAGCGGCACCTTGCGGCGGGAGAGGGCGGGGACGTCGACGGCGTCGTAACCGACGCCGATCCGGGTCACCACCTTCATGTCCTTCGAGGCTTCGAGCTCGGTCTCGCCGAAAGCGGTGGCGCCGAGCGCCACGCCATGGACCGGCGCGTGGCTCTTCAGCAAGGCCTCGAAATCCCTGGCGGAGATCAGGTTCGGAAACTCGATGAGCTCGATATCATCTCGCTGGGTGAGGAGGGCGCGCGCCCCTTGCGACAAAGTTTGCGTGACAAAGATTTTCTTCTTGTTGGTCGACATCGTCCCTACCTGCGCGAGTTTCTTGGCCGGCCGTCACAAGACGGCGCCGGTCGCCTCGTTTAGCAGGTGCATATTGTTGAGGTCCATCGCCAAACGTATGGGTGCTCCGTCCTTGGCGCCCGCATTGGGATCGACACGGCCGCAGACGGGCGTGCCTTCCAGTCCGAAATAGACCAGCGTCTCCATTCCCATCGGCTCGGTGACATCAAGCACGGTGTCGAAGGTCTCGACACCCGGCTCGAGATGCGCATGCGATTCCGTGAGATGTTCGGGACGGATGCCGAGCAACAGGTTTTCAGATCGGGGCAGCGCGCTGTAACGGGCGGCGCGGGCCGGCGGCAACGGGAATGAGATGCGATCCGTCAGGCGGACGTTGAGCTTGCCGCCAACGTCCTCGAGACGGCACGGAATGAAGTTCATCGCTGGCGAGCCAATGAAGCCCGCGACGAAGCGCGTCGCCGGCTTGTGGTAGAGCTCGTTCGGGGTGCCGATCTGCTCGATCCGACCCTTGTTCATCACCACGACGCGATCAGCCAGCGTCATCGCCTCGACCTGGTCGTGGGTGACGTAGACCGTCGTGGTGCGCACTTTCTGGTGCACCTTCTTGATCTCGATCCGCATCTGCACGCGCAGCTTGGCGTCGAGATTGGACAGCGGTTCGTCGAACAGGAAGACCTTTGGGTTGCGCACGATGGCCCGCCCCATGGCGACGCGCTGGCGCTGGCCGCCGGAGAGCTGCTTCGGCTTGCGGTCGATCAGGTCGGTGATGTCGAGGAGGCGGGCGGCTTCCGTCACCCGCGCCTTGATCTCGGCCTTGGGATAGTGCTTGAGCCGCAGCCCGAACGACATGTTCTCCGCGACCGTCATGTGCGGGTAGAGCGCGTAGTTCTGAAACACCATCGCGATGTCGCGATCCTTCGGCGGCACGTCGTTGACGACGTCCCCGCCGATCATGATGTCGCCGTCGGTGATGTCCTCGAGTCCCGCGATCATCCGCAAGGTCGTCGACTTGCCGCAGCCGGAGGGGCCGACGAGCACGATGAACTCATGGTCTGAGATGTCGAGATCGATGCCGCGCACCGCCTCGACGTCGTCGTAACGCTTGACCACCTTCCGCAACGCAACCTCAGCCATAAGACATCAACCCTTTGTGGCGCCGGCGGTCAGGCCGGCAATGTAATAGTCCATCAGGAAGGCGTAGATGACCAGCGGCGGGGCAGCGCCAAGCAGCGCGCCGGTCATGATCTGCCCCCAGTTGAAGACGTCGCCCTTGATCAGCGTGGTGGTGATGCCGACCGGCAGCACGAGCTGGTCGATGGATGTCGTGAACACCAGCGGATAGAGGAACTGCGCCCAGGACACGGTGAAGGCGAAGATGGTCGCTGCGATCAGGCCAGGGAGGGCAACCGGAATGAAAATCCGCGTCAGGGTCTGGAGCCAGGAGGCGCCGTCGATGAGAGCCGCCTCGTCCAGCTCCTTCGGGATCGAGGCGAAATAACCGATCATGATCCAGGTGCAGAACGGCACGGTCAGCGTCGGATAGATGAACACCAGCACGTACCAGCGGTTGAGAAGGGTGATGCCGGTGACGTCCTGGACCACCGCGAGCATCTTGAACAAGGGAATGAACAGGAGGCTGTCCGGGATCAGATAGGTGAGAAAGACCCCGGTCGCGAGCGTCGCCGAGCCCCAGAACTTCATCCGCGCCAATGCAAACGCCGCCGGAATGCTGATCAGCATCGTCACGATCACGACCACGATCGAGATCATCGACGAATTCCAGAAGAATCGCAGGAACTGGTTCGAGGTCAATAGCTCCACATAGTTCGACAGCGTCGGATGAAATACCCACCACGGATTGGTGGCGGCCGAGATCTCCGCGCTGCTCTTGAGCGAGGTGATCAGCATGTAAATCGGCGGGATCAGGAAGAAGATCGCAAACAGCACCAGGAAAAAGTAGGACCAGCGCAGCGCCCAGGTGCGGTCGCGGCTCATGCTTCGAAGCTTGACCTTGCGTGTCGGTCCGGCCTTGTCGATTGCGAGCGTGCTCATCAGGCTTCGTTCCCACGTTTGTTGACATCGCGCAGGATGAAGACCGCTGCGACGGCGAGGATCGGCACCATGAACAGCGAGACGCAGGCGCCGAGCGGAATGTCGCTGCTCTGGATGCCGACCTGGAACGCCCAGGTGGCGAACAAATGCGTCCGGTCCAGCGGACCGCCGGAGGTGAGGATGCGCACGATGTCGAAATTGGCGAAAGTGACGATCAGCGAGAACAGCGTGGTGATGGCGATGATGTTGCGCATCATCGGCAGGGTGATGTGCCAGATCTTCTGCCACCAATTGGCGCCGTCGATCGCTGCGGCTTCGTAGAGCTGGTCGGGTACGGATTTCAAGGCGGCCAGGTACATGATCAGGAAGAACGGCGCGCCGTACCAGACGTTGACGAGGATGACGGAGAAACGCGCCCAGAAGGTGTCACCGAGCCACGGGATCGGACCGATGCCGAAGAACGACAGCGTATAGTTGAAGGCGCTGTAGGAGGGATCGAACAGCCACAGCCATGCCAGCGTGCTCATCGCCGGTGGGATCACCCAAGGCACCAGCAGCATGCCGCGCCATTTACGTTGCTTCTTGCCGGGAATGTTGTGGACGAAATGCGCGACGATGAAGCCGATCAGCGCCTTGAAGACCACGGCGGTAATCGCAAAAATGCAGGACTGTCTCACCACCATCCAGAACGTTTCGCGCTTGAACAGGAAGGTGAAGTTGCTGAGACCGACGAACTTCGTCATCGCCTTGTTCAGCGTCGCCAGGTAGACCGAATAGAAGGCGGGATAGAGCACGAGCAGGGCGATCAGGAGGATCAGCGGCAGCGTCAGGAAGAACGCGACGGTCGATTTCCGTCCCATTGCATTGCGCAGGCTCGCCCGTTTGCGCGGGCTCGCAGCTCGAGCGGGACGGCCTTGCTCAACGACGACATCGGCCATGACGTTAGCCTCTTTTGCAGGACACGTAGCAGGACATGTAGGACGGCGAAGCCGGCGCAGCCGTCGGCTTCATTCGGCAAGCGGATCGAGCGAGTGTGCCTCGGCGGCTCACGCGCGAAGCGTGAACCGCCATGGCACATACCCGGCTCAGGTTCGCATGAAGCCTTCGCACTCGCCTTCGGCCCAGGCGAGCGCGGTTTCCAACTTCTCTCCTTGCGCAAAGCGCAGCGCCATCTTGGTCAGCGTCGCCTGGAAGTAGATCTGCTGGGCGATCTTCGGCGGCGCCGGAGACGCGGCGATCGACATCGTCTGCTGCTTGTAGGGATCCGGATAGTGGAAGAGCGTGCCCTTCGGCGGCCCTTCCTCGGCCCAGGTCTTGAACTTCGTCATGTTCGCGTAGGCCGGCAGATCGTACCCGCCGCTCGCCGCGACGAACTTCTCGATCGCCGCCGGCGAGGACAGGTGAACAAGCAAGCTCTTGGCCGCTTCCTTGTTTTTGCCAAAGGCCCAGACGCCCCAGAAGTACGGCAGGAAGGGCGCAAAACGTCCCTTCGGACCGGACGGGAAGCCGTGCGTCCAGCACTGTTCGGCGACTTGCGGTGCGTCGCGCTTGGCGACCGCCCAGGCACTCGGCGGATTCAGGATCATCGCCCCGCGGCCCGAGATCAGCCATTTGTTGTTGGAGGCATCGTCCCAGGACGGCGCGTCGGTGGGCAGGACGGCGATCAGCTTCTTGTAGAATTCGAGCGCCTGCCGCACTGCATCGGTCTTGACGGTGATATCGCCCTTGGCGTTGACGAGCTCGGCGCCGAACGACTGGAAGATCGCGCCGGCGGTGTCGACGCTGTCGGTGGTCTCGCCGAGACCGATGCCGAAGGGGAAGCCGGCCTTGTGGCAGGCCTCGGCCGCCTTCAGGAACGTCTCCATGGTCCAGTTGTCTGCTTTCGGCGGAGCGCCGACTGGATACATCTCCTGCACGTCGATGCCGGCGTGTTTCTTCATGAGATCTATGCGGGAGCAGGGGCCCTTGATCTGGCTTCCCGGCGTCGCGGGCACTGCGAGCCATTTGCCGCCCGACCGCCCGAGATATTTGACGGTGTCGTTCACCTCGCCGTTCTGCTTGATGAGCGGCTCCATGACGTCGTTGAGCGGTTCGAGATTCTCGGAATAGGCGTGCGGCCACCAGCTCGGCATCTGGAGAATGTCGTGACCGGACTTGGCCTGGGCTTCGGCCGCTGCCGTCAGCTCGATCTTCTTGTTGTTGCTGGTGATGTAGTCGATCGAGACTTCGACCTTCTCCTTCTCGCCCCATTCCTTGACGAGCGCGGTGGAGGCATCGTTGGCGCCGGGCACCCAGTGGTCCCAGAAGCCGATCGAGAGCTTGCCGGCGGCGTAAGCGCCTCGGACATAGGGCGCCGTGATCAGCGCCGCGGAGGACATTGCAGTGGCAGCCACAAATTGACGTCGCGTCAGTGTCTTGCGTGACATCTCGTTTCCTCGCTTGGGTGTTTTATTGTTCTGGCGTTCCTCTGAACTCTTCCGAGTTCTGCTTTTGATTTTCTTTTCGAAAGTTTCTTGTTCGACGTTTCTTGTTGATGCCGTCGGCTTCGAAGGCAAATTGGTAGCGCGATCAGATCATGATTGATTGCGTCTGTCGAGAAAACCGAACGGCTTGCGCCTAGAACTAACGTTGTGTCCGGGAACGCGGCAGCGCCCTCGACCTCATGCGCGGACCATGAACCACGGCCGGTTGTTTTGCGACGCACACTTGGCGCTGGCGCGCCCGACCGACATGTGCGCAATTACGCCGCAGTTTCCAAGGAGCCTGCATAAGCACCTCGCGGCAAACACTTTTCGGGCGTGGATAGCATTTGTCGGCGCCTAGACCTCGAAGCGGTGAAAACGATAGAGTTGCAGCTGGCGGGTGGTTCTCATCCCCAAGAGCCTAATCAGATCGAGATGGAGACCAGAATGATCAACCCGGCGCCGCCCGCGCGGCTTTACCTGCGACGATGGTTCGCGCTGGGGTCCGTTTTCGTGTTGCTGCTCGGCGCAGCCGCGGTGGCGAACGCTCAAGGCCTGGTCAAAGGGGTTCAGGAAGGAGCGGCGGCCGGGAACAAGGCGGCGGGTCCGGTCGGCGGCGTGCTTGGCGGCGCGATCGGCGGCGTGGTCGGTGTGTTCACCGGCGTGCTCGGCGTTGGCAATAATGGCAATCAGGCGCCTGCCGCCAGAGATCCGAGCAAGGATGCGGCCAAGGACGCCAAGCAGGGCGCCGGCAAGGACAAAGATGCCAAGAGCGCCAAGGCGGGCAAGGGCGCCAAGGCGAGCAAGGAGGCGAAGAACGCGCCGCAGGACAAGGATGTCACGGTCCTCACCCAGACCGGCGCGCCGCAATTGACCGCCGACCAGATCGTCACCAACAGCGACTCCTATATCGAGCGGATCAAGACCGAGCTGAACCTCACGCCCGAGCAGGAGAAGCACTGGTACGGTTTCTCGAGCGCCATGCACTACCTCGGGCATAACGGTGCCGAGCGGCTCAACCTGCGGGTTGCGCGCGCCAAGCGGGATCCTCCCGACGACATCGTCGAGCAGATGCGCAACGAGGCCCAATTCCTGATCGACCGCGCTGCCGACCAGCGCAATGTCGCCGACGCCGCCGAGCCCCTCTATTCGAGCCTCGATGACAAACAAAAGCAGGTGTTCGTGCAGGAGATGGTGCGGCTCAGCCACGAACGAGGATTGGATTGATCAAGTGGAATCGGATCGGGCGGGTCGAATTAACGGACCCCGCCACGAATTCGTGAATCCTCTTCGCGATTCGGTTATGATTAGCTTGGGAAGCTGATGGGCGGGGTTGATATGGCGGACGGACTCTCCGTTTTCCTGGTCGAAGACGAGACGTTGATCCGAATGATGATGACGGACATGGTGGAGGAACTCGGCCACCACGTCATCGCGGAAGCGGATAATGTTCGGGACGCCAGCGCTTTCGCCATGACCGCGCAGTACGATCTTGCGATCCTCGACATCAATCTCAAGGGCCTCTACGTCGATCCGGTCGCCGATCTGATCGAGCGTCGCGGGAAGCCGTTTTTGTTCGCCACGGGCTACGGTCCGGAGCTGCTGCCGTCCTTGCTCAGGCGCCGGCCGATCCTGCGCAAGCCGATTTCGATCGATCAGCTCAAGGCGATGATCGATTCGATGTTTCCGGAAGCGGCAGCGAAGACGCCGAACTGAGACCAAAATGAAAATGGCCGCCCATCAGGGGCGGCCATTTCGCGACGGAATTCGTCGCGGCTTCACATCAGGCCGGCGCCGAGATCGATGCCGCGCGCCATCAGGCCGAACGAGGCGACCAGGCCCGTGCAGCAAAACAGCAAGATGGTCTTGAACGAAGAAAACGAAGAATCGGCCAAACGCGTTTCGCTGGTGGCCGGCATCGCGGCGATCGAAATCATGCTCATGTTCATTCCCCCCTTTGTTGCCCCTGAATTGGATCAGGTGGGGAACTCCTAGAGCAAAAAGTTTGACGCGAGCTTTCGAGGGATCGTTAACGAAATCGCAATCGATACCGCATTTTCGGGCACTGGAGTGCGATCACGCGTTTCAGTGGCGCCCGTTCTTCAGCACCGTGGCGATGGTGTGGGCCGTCATGGCGGCGCGGTCCGAAGCGCGCTGGGCTGCGAGGCGGTCACGCGCCTTTTCCTCGATCAAGAGCTCGATCAGGGCCAGCCGCTTGCCCTCGTCGTCCGCCTCGAGCAGCAGGCGGTGATAGCGGTGATAGTCGAAACCCAGATCCTGCTTACGCATGTCACGCCCCCGCAACTACGCCACGCACAAGCTAGGATTGTTTCTCATCCGGGACGTGCGCGCAAGCACGATCCCGCGTCGCGCGCGCGTGCCGCGCAATCAGCTGTGCATGACTGGAACCCGCGGACGGAGGCGCGCGCCGTTTAAGGCTGGTTGTGCTCCGCGAACATCGTCAGGCCGAGGAAACTCGCATCAGGTTTCGTGACCAGTCTGGTCGGGATGTCGCGCAGATAGTCCTGGAAGCGTCCCTTGGCTTCGAAGCGCGCCCGGAATGCGGAGGCTGCGAGGAAGTCAGGAAAGCGCGGCACGATTCCGCCGGCGATATAAACGCCGCCGCGTGCGCCGAAGGTCACCGCGAGATTGCCCGCGACCGAGCCGAGGATGGCGCAAAACATCTCCAGCGTCTTGCGGCTGAGCTCGCAACTGCCTTCCAGGGCGGCCTTCGTGATGGCGGCAGCATCGCGATGCGGCACCTGAGCGCCTTCCACCTCGGCCAGCGCCTCGTACAGGCTTTGCAGGCCCGAACCGGACAACGCGCCACGCTCGATGGAGACATGGCCGAGGCGTCGGCGCATGCACGCGATCACGCGTTCCTCGCGCTCGTCCTCCGCCGGCAGGGTCGCGTGGCCTGCCTCGGTGACGACGGCCAGCCGTGAGCCGTGGCGCTCGACCAGGCAGGACACGCCAAAGCCGGTTCCAGGGCCAACCACCAGCAACGGCTCTCCGGGAAGGCCATCCTGTCCGCCGAGCGGGATCAGGTCGGCGGGCTGCAGGGCGGGCAGGGACCAGGCCACCACCTCGAAATCGTTAAGAACATGGACGCTGTCGAAGCCGAGGGCCGGCTGAAGCTCGTTGCCGTCGATGACCCATGGGCTGTTGGTCATGACGCAGCGGTTGTTGGTCACCGGTCCTGCGACGGCCAGCACGGCCCTTGGGGGCGGTTGGCCGTGGCAGCGACGCGCGAGAACATCGGCAATGGCTTCCCGGACGGTCGGGAAGTCTGCCACTTTGACGTAGTCGATCGGTCCGGTCTGATCGCCCTGACTGAGCGCGAAGCGCGCATTGGTGCCGCCGATATCGGCGAGAAGAATCTGTCCTGTCTTGCCGATGGTCATGTGCGTATGGCTGCCGCAGCCTTTCCGGCTGCGGGAACCGCTTCCTCCGCTCTATCCGATCGCAAGACGCGAACGGCTGTCAGAATCCGTCCCCGGGTGGATCTAGTCAACACGCATCAGCCCAAACCGTTGCATCCCGGGACCGACGGGGCGCATTCGCGCAGATCGCCGCACCTTCTCGTTGGTTGCGAAGCAGCCCGGGAAGATCGACACTGCAGACGTGCCTTCGGCGCCGCTCGCGCGGATGGCCTGGAATGGACCTTGCGATGAAGATTTCCGACCGCGACGTGCTGCTGGTCATCGACGTGCAGAACGATTTTTGCACGGGCGGGGCGCTCGCCGTGCCCGGCGGCGAGAAGGTCGTCCCCGCCATCAATCGGATCGCCCAAAAATTCGCCAATGTGGTGCTGACCCAGGACTGGCATCCCCGCGATCATGTCTCCTTTGCGCCGAACCATGCGGGCAAACAGCCGTTCCAGACCATCGTGCTCGACTACGGCGTCCAGGTGCTGTGGCCGAGCCATTGCGTGCAGGGCACCGCAGGCGCCGAATTTCATCGCGATCTCGACGTCACCCGCGCAAATCTGGTGGTGCGGAAGGGATTTCGGCGCGGCATCGATTCCTATTCGGCGCTGTTCGAGAACGACAGGACAACGCCGACCGGCCTGCTCGGATATTTGCGCGAACGCGAGTTGAACACCGTCTTCGTCGCCGGCCTCGCGTTCGACTTCTGCGTTCGCTTCTCGGCGGACGATGCCCGCAAGGCCGGGTTCGAGGTCGCCGTCATCGAGGACGCCTGCCGCGGCATCGATCTCGACGGCTCGGTGGCCGCGACCCATCAGAGTTTTCGCGAGCGCGGTATTTCGCTCGTCAGCTTCGAGGCCTTCCTGTGAGGACCGTGGGATAGCCATGGCGGAGAAGACCGGCAAACAGCTGCGCGCACCGGAGCCGGTCCCGGATGACCCGCTGCTGTGGCCGTTCGCTGCGGCGCGGATTGCCATGGACGCCTGCTTTGGATGGCTCGAGCGCGGCCCGTCGGAGCTGGCCGACAGCAGCCTGCCTTGGACCACGCCCAACTCCGTCGCGCTGGAGCTTGCGACCATGCGCCTGCGTAATTGCGCGCGGACGGGGGCCGGCCAGCCGGCACTGGTCTGCGCGCCCTATGCGCTGCACCGGGCCCTGATCGCCGACTTCGCGCCCGGCCACAGCGTTGTGCAGTCCCTGCAAAATGGCGGCATCGACCGGGTCTATCTCACCGACTGGCGCTCGGCCGCACCCGACATGCGCTATCTCTCGATCGACAGCTATCTCGGTGATCTCAACGTCGCCATCGACGAAATCGGCGCGCCGGTCGATCTCGTCGGCCTGTGCCAGGGTGGCTGGCTCTCGCTGCTCTATGCGGCGCGCTTTCCCGCCAAGGTGCGGCGGCTGGTACTGGCTGGCGCGCCCGTCGACCTCTCCATTGACTCCAGGCTGTCGCAGCTCGCCCGCAACGCGCCGGAGATGGTCTACGACCAGCTCGTCGCCCGCGGCGGCGGCAATGTCAGCGGCGAAGAGATGCTGCGGCTCTGGTCGAAGGCACCGGGCCGCGACGACATCGCGACGGCGCTGCAGAGCGACCTCTCCGGCGAGGACGGTGCGGCGCTGCTGGCACGCTTCGAGCGCTGGAATGCCGAGCCCCTCAATCTGCCCGGCACCTATTATCTCGAGATCGTCAACTGGATTTTCCGGGAGAACCGGATCGCGCGCGGCCAGTTCACGGCACTCGGCCGCGGGATTGATCTGAAGGACGTCAAGGCGCCGGTCTTCCTTTTGGCCGGACTCGATGACGACATCGTGCCGGCTGCGCAGGCGCTCGCCACCGCCGGCTTGCTCGGCACACCGCCGGCGTTCATTGCGGCGGCCTCCCAGCCCAGCAACCATCTTGGCCTGTTCATGGGCGCGCGGACCCACGCCCATGCCTGGCCCCGGATCGCCGAGTGGCTGCGCGACGATCTGCCCGGCATGCTGGCGCGCAGAGCCTGAGACTGCCTCAAGGGCACGGCCGGGCAGCGAAGCTGCAAATCCGTTATGCATGCCGTTGAATGGCCTGCACGGGGCCATGTCGATGGGTTAAATGGAGTCCAGAGCCGGCGGAGGCCGGTCGCGACGAGACAAAGGGACTGTGCTCGATGAGTTTCCACTCGATCTATGCCCACGGATTTGCGCGCGTGGCGGCCTGCGTCACCACCTCTCATGTGGCTGATCCCACGGCCAACGCAGCTGCGGTTCTGGCGGCGGCGAAGGACTGCCACGCGCAGTCGGTGGCGGTTGCCGTGTTCCCCGAGCTCTGCCTGTCCGGCTATGCAATCGAAGATCTCGTGAAGCAGGATCCGCTGCTCGATGCGGTCGAGCGCGGGCTTGTGGCCATCGTCGAGGCATCCTCGTCCCTGATGACCGTCCTGATCGTTGGCGCGCCGCTGCGCTTTGGCAATCGGATCTACAATTGCGCGGTCGTCATCCATCGCGGCAAGATCCTCGGCGTGGTGCCCAAGAGCTACCTGCCGACCTATCGCGAATTCTACGAGGGGCGGCATTTCGCCTCCGGCGCCGGCATCGTCGGAGAGATGGTCGCCTTTGGCGGGCTGCATGCCCCGTTCGGCGTCGACCTCCTGTTCGCAGCCGAGGACGTTCCGGGCCTGACCATCGGCGTCGAGATCTGCGAGGACATGTGGATCCCGGTAACGCCGGCCTCCGAGCTCGCGCTTGCGGGCGCGAGCGTGCTGATCAATCTCTCGGGCAGCCCGATCACGATCGGCCGCGCCCGCTCGCGCGCGCTCTTGTGCCAATCGACGTCGGCCCGCTGCCTCGCGGCTTACGTCTATTCCGCGGCCGGGGCAGGAGAATCGACCACGGATTTGGCCTGGGACGGCCAGACCTCGATCTACGAGAACGGCGTGCTGCTGGCCGAGGGCGAGCGGTTCCGCCAGGGCGGCCAGATCACGCTGGCCGACGTCGATCTCGACCTGCTCAGGCAGGAACGCGCGCTGATGGGTACGTTCGACGACAATCGCCGGCAGCGCGAAGCCTTCTTCCGAAAAGTCGGCTTCGCCCTGAAGGCGCCGGCCGCCGATATCGGCTTCCTGCGCAAGGTCGAGCGCTTTCCGTTCGTGCCGAGCGACGAGAGCCTGCTCGAGCAGGACTGCTATGAGGCCTACAACATTCAGGTCGCGGGCCTCGTCCAGCGCATGCGTGCGACCGGTACCAAGCGCGTCGTTATCGGCGTCTCGGGCGGACTCGATTCCACCCATGCTTTGATCGTCGCCGCTAAGGCCGTCGACCTTCTTGGCCTGCCGCGAGAGAACATTCTCGCCTACACCATGCCGGGCTTTGCCACCGGCAGCGACAGCAAGACCAATGCGCTGGCGCTGATGAAGGCGTTGCAGACGAGTTGGCAGGAGCTCGACATTCGCACCACGGCGACGCAGATGTTGAAGGACATCGGCCATCCCTTCGGCAAGGGCGAGAAGGTCTACGACGTCACATTCGAGAATGTGCAGGCGGGTCTGCGCACGGACTATCTGTTCCGGCTCGCCAACCATCATGGCGGCCTCGTGATTGGCACCGGCGATCTCTCCGAACTCGCGCTGGGCTGGTGCACCTATGGCGTCGGCGATCAGATGGCGCACTATAACGTCAACGCCGGGGTGCCGAAGACGCTGATCCAGCATCTGATCCGCTGGGTGATTGCCTCCAAGCAGTTCACCGACGACGTCAACCAAACGCTTGGATCGATCCTGTCGGCCGAAATCTCGCCGGAGCTGGTTCCGGCTGAGCCCGGCGAGAAGCCGCAGAGCACGGAAGCTTCGGTCGGCCCCTACGAGCTCCAGGATTTCAACCTGTTCTACACGCTGCGGTTCGGCATGCGGCCGTCCAAGATCGCCTTTATGGCGCTGCAGGCCTGGAAAGACGTTGCCCAGGGCGAGTGGCCGCCGGCATTTCCGACCGACAAGCGCAAGGCCTACGATCTCAAGGAAATACGCCGCTGGCTGGAGGTGTTCTTGCGCCGCTTCTTCGCTTTCAGCCAGTTCAAGCGCTCGGCGATGCCGAACGGACCCAAGGTTTCGGCCGGCGGCTCGTTGTCGCCGCGCGGCGACTGGCGTGCGCCGTCGGATTCGAGCGCTGCGGCGTGGCTTGAAGATCTCGAGCGGAATGTGCCGGTTTGAACGGGAGATGAGCGATGTCGGCCGGCGATGGGCTCGAGCAGGGCGGCAACCCACAGAAGGTCCTCAACGGCCTCTACATCTTTGAGATCGAGATGCGCGACGGCAAGCGCGGCCAGGCCAAAGGCGTCGTCGTGCTCTGCGATGGCCGCATCATGGGCGGCGACAGCTATTTCTACTACACCGGCAGCTACACCTTCCGGAACGGGAAATGGCGTGGCGACATGACCGTCAATCAGCACACCGAGGCCGTCGGCAAGCCGCTCGCGTTCGGCGGCAGGGAAGTGACCTGCGGCTTTTCCGGCGACTATTCCGCCGACGGCGCCGAAGTCGAAGGCATGGCGCTGGTTGGCAAGACCAGCGTGACATTCACGGCGCGGCTCACGCTGAAGGACCCGATGTGAGACCCGCGTGATCAGCCCTCGTTCCTGATCAGGAACCTTCGCACCCACAGAACGTTCGCGTCTGTTGTTGCGAATTTTCCAGGAGAGGGACCATGCGCAAGCACTTGATGTTATCGACCGCGGCTATCGGACTGATGCTTGCTTCCGGCTTCGCCTACGCCCAGGCGCCCGGTGAGCGAAGGGACGAGCCGAGACGGACCGAGGAGCCGGCGAAAGGTGCCGGGCCGCAACGCGGCGGCGCCCAAGAACGGGTTCAAGAGCGCGCGCAGGGCGCCCAGGAGCGATTGCAGGGTGTGGGCCGCGAGGAGAAGGGCGGCGCTGCCAAGCAGGACGCGAGTGACGACAAGCGCCAGCCGGCCAGTTCTGCCGAGCGCAACCAGCCGAAGTCGAAGGATCAGGCCCAGGAATCTCGTGAGCCTTCGCGCGATCGCAACCGTGAGGCGGAGAGCCCGAAACCGGGACGCGACGGCAAGAACAGCGCCGAGACGAAGCAGGACAAGTCCGCGCCGCAGAAATCAACGGCCGAGTCCGAGAAGTCCAAGTCCGGCACGTCTGGCCAGCAGAACGAGCGCACGGGAGCTGCGGCCAACCAGAACGAGCGCAACCAGACCCAGCCGCCGCGCAACGCGGCCGAGCAGCAGCAGCCGGCGCAACAGAACAACCGACCGGCCACAGCGACCGACACGAACCGGACGGCCCCGACCAACAATGCGCAGACCGCGCCTGCCACTTCAGGCACGCAGACCAATCAAGCCAATCAGACGCCCCAGACCAACACGCAGGCCAATCAGCAGACCCAGGTGACGTCCGAGAAGCAGGTGCGGATCTCCGAAACGGTGAGCCGCGCACGCCTGGCGGAGCCGGAGCGTAATCTGAACATCTCGATCCGGGTCGGTGAAACCATTCCCTCGCGCGTGCGCCTCCACAGGCTTCCGCCCGAGATCGTCGCGATCGAGCCCGAGTATCGGGACTACGAATATTTTTCGACGGGCGACGACGTCGTCATTGTGGAGCCGCGGACGCATCGCATCGTCAGCCAGGTGCCCCGCGATCCCTCACGAGCCCGCGCCCAGATGAGCGGCGGCACCTCATCGAGCATGGCGGCCGCCGGGGGCAGCAATGTGAACTGCCAGATCATGCGGCGTGACGCCTCGGGTAATGTGGCCCAGGCAGAACCCTCGACCGTGGGCTCGACCGCGCGAACGGACTCCCTGAGCGTGACTGTCCAGATGCCCGGCGGCGGCTCGTCCGCGCCGATCGCCCTCGGCGCTCCCGCGGGCAACATCGTGGTCGCGACGCAAGGGCAGGGCGATTGCACGGTGACCATCGAGCCGCAGACGCGCTAGCGCCCGTGTCGGCATAACGACGCCAAAACGACTTCGCGCCGCACGGCTGATCAAGCCGGCGGCGCGAAATCACGTTCAATCTAGAAAGTCCCGAGGTCCGGAGTGCCTAGGAGTCCGGACCTCGTAACCTCGCCCCAGCCTTTGATCCCCCGCCCCATGTGGTCCCCCAACCCCGTGGTGCGCGATCAGAGGGTGATGCCCTTGGAAGGCCGCCGATCGATGTCCCGCGATGTACGCGACATCGGAATAGGATTCCATTCCGGATCACTACGGATTTCATCGCGCTTGAATTTTCGCGGTGCATGCGCCTGCACGCGCGATTGCCCGAAACCAATGCAAGCGCGCGACCGCATGTGGCCCTGATCATGCCGGCACCGGCGACCACCATCGTCGTGACCACGCTGCCGGTCTCCGTGATCGGCGACCGGCTCGATCCCGAGCTGCAATAATTCCGTCAGGGCGGGGCTTGTCCCGACCATCCACGACCTTTCCGCATCAAGAACGTGGATGCCCGGGACGAGCCCGGGCATGACGGCTGAGACCGCCGGTGCCCACGCGCCGGGAGCAGGGGAGCCCTGTCCGGCCCAAGTTCCCGTTGCGCGCGTTCCCCCCGTGCGCTATCCGGCCGGAAAGGCCTGAGGCGGCTTCGAAATTTTGCCGCGCCCGGCCAGCCAAACCCGAGGACGGAAACCGCCATGCCAGCCTATCGCTCCCGCACCACCACCCACGGCCGCAACATGGCGGGCGCCCGCGGCCTCTGGCGCGCGACCGGCATGAAGGACGGCGATTTCGGCAAGCCGATCATCGCGGTGGTCAATTCCTTCACCCAGTTCGTGCCCGGCCACGTCCATCTCAAGGACCTCGGCCAGCTCGTCGCCCGCGAGATCGAGCAGGCCGGCGGCGTGGCGAAGGAGTTCAACACCATCGCGGTCGACGACGGCATCGCCATGGGCCATGACGGCATGCTCTACAGCCTGCCGTCGCGCGAGCTGATCGCCGACAGCGTCGAGTACATGGTCAATGCCCATTGCGCCGACGGCATGGTCTGCATTTCGAACTGCGACAAGATCACCCCCGGCATGCTGATGGCGGCGCTGCGGCTCAACATCCCCGCCGTGTTCGTCTCGGGCGGACCGATGGAGGCCGGCAAGGTCACGCTGCAGGGCAAGACCAAGGCGGTCGACCTGATCGATGCCATGGTCGCAGCCGCCGACTCCAAGGTCAGCGACGAGGACGTCAAGGTGATCGAGCGCTCGGCGTGCCCGACCTGCGGCTCGTGCTCGGGCATGTTCACGGCCAATTCGATGAACTGCCTCACTGAAGCCCTTGGCCTTGCGCTCCCCGGCAACGGCACGGTGGTCGCAACCCACGCCGATCGCAAACGCTTGTTCGTCGAGGCCGGCCACACCATCGTCGATATCGTGCGCCGCCACTACGAGCAGGACGACGCTAGCGTGCTGCCGCGCAATGTCGCGAACTTCAAGGCGTTCGAGAACGCGATGACGCTCGACATCGCGATGGGCGGTTCGACCAACACGGTGCTGCATCTGCTCGCCGCCGCCCATGAAGGCGAGGTCAAGTTCACCATGCAGGATATCGACCGGCTGTCGCGCCGCGTGCCTGTCCTTTGCAAGGTCGCGCCGTCGGTTGCCGACGTGCATGTCGAGGACGTGCATCGTGCCGGCGGCATCATGGGCATCCTGGGCGAGCTCGACCGCGCCGGCCTGATCGACACGTCGGTCTCGACCGTGCACGCGCCGACCATGAGCGACGCGCTGGAGCGCTGGGACATCAAGCGCTCCAGGAGCGAGTCTGTCCGCACCTTCTTCCGGGCGTCGCCCGGCGGCATCCCGACCCAGGTCGCCTTCAGCCAGGAGCGCCGCTACGACGAGCTCGATACCGACCGCGAGAAGGGCGTGGTCCGCAACCTCGAGCACGCCTTCAGCAAGGACGGCGGCCTCGCCGTGCTCTACGGCAATCTCGCGCAGGACGGCTGCATTGTGAAGACCGCCGGCGTCGACGCCTCGATCCTGAAATTCTCCGGCCCCGCCCGCGTATTCGAAAGCCAGGACGCCGCCGTGGAAGGCATTCTGGGCGGCAAGGTCGTTGCCGGCGAGGTCGTGGTCATCATCTATGAAGGCCCGCGCGGCGGCCCCGGCATGCAGGAGATGCTGTATCCGACCAGCTACCTGAAATCGATGGGCCTCGGCAAAGCCTGCGCGCTGGTCACCGACGGACGCTTCTCGGGCGGCTCGTCGGGCCTGTCGATCGGCCATCTGTCGCCGGAAGCGGCCGAAGGCGGCAACATCGGTCTGGTCAGGACCGGCGATCGCATCGCCATCGACATCCCGAACCGCAGCATCACGCTGGAGGTCTCCGACGAGGAGCTGGCCAAGCGCCGCGCCGCGGAAGAGGCGAAGGGCGATGCCGCCTGGCAGGCGATCGGGCGCAAGCGCAACGTCTCGACCGCGCTTCAGGCCTACGCTGCGCTTACCACCAGCGCCGCGCGCGGCGCGGTGCGCGAGGTGAAGCGGCGCTCGCGCTAGATCAGAACGCCCAGGAGAATTTGCCCTTGGCGGCGTGATCGGTGACCGTATTGCCGACTTGGCCGACATACGAAAGCCCGACGGTGACGTTGCGGGCGATCGCGAGATCGACGCCGGCTTCGGCAAGCAGCGAGTCGCGTGCTATCGGCACGCCAGCAATCGTGAACGGCGCCGGCGCGACCTGGAATGCCATCACGGCATTAGGCGTCACGTCGTTGAGCGCATGTTGCCAGGCGAAAGTCGCGCGCGGCATCAGCATCATGTCGCCTGGCAGCGGAACGTAGGTGGCCGCGCGCATACCGAGCGTGGAATAACCGGTTTCGAAGCTTTGCGCTCCGACGTTGAGTGCGGCGACACCGCCGCGCTCCGTTGCCGCGTCGGTGTGCACGCGCACCCAGGCGGCGCCAGCGAACGGTTCCAGCGCCAGCCTGCCGAACGCGACGCCGTAGCCGATCTCGCCGAAGATCTGCCCGGTATTGCCGTCGGTCCGCGAGCTCAGGCGATCGGCGAAGCCGACGAAGTTCGCCAACCGGTCGGTATCGATCGAATGGAACGCAAAGGCGCCGCCGCCGCGCAGGTTGATGCTGCCGAAGCGCCATCCGCCGTAGCCGGCGATGTGGGCGGTGTCGACGTTGGAGGAGCCGCGGCCGTCAAGCGTGTTCTTGCTGCCGGTATAGCCCGCCGCCATGCCAACGCGTCCCATACCGCCCAACCGGGTGTCGACGCCTGTGATGAAGCCGGCAAGATCGCGCCGCACGCTGGCCGCATTGCCATCGCCGTTGAAGGTGCCCCGGCCGCCGAACCCCTGGCCCCAGAACACCGTGTCGGAAGTTAGCCCCTTTGGCGCCAGCGGCGCCTTCGTCAGGATCGGTGATTTGGCATAGCCGAGCGCAGTCTCCATCGCGTATGCGGCGAATGCGGTTTGCGATCCGCCGAACGACAGGGCGGCCATGGAGTCGGTGTCGCCTCCATACGACGCCTGCCGTAGCCGCCCCAGGATCGCGCCGCGCATCGCGAGGCTGTCATTCGCCAGCGTGCCGACCGTCGAGGCGTGCACCTCGCCCGAAAGTTGATCGAGCGCGCCGTTGAGCTGCGGAGACGTCAATCCAATCAGTGGGGAGAAAGCGCTGCTGCCACCGAGAAAGGCGGCATCAACCGCTCCCGCGGTCGCGATCTGGTTGCGCGTGCCGTTGGACAGGAACGGCGAGACGAGCGCCTGTTCAAGCACGAGATAGACGTTGTTGGCGTCGTATTCGATGTGTGGCCGCGTGACGCCGAAATTGCCCGAGATCGCCAGCGCGCCGAAGCTGCCGCTGAGTGTGCCTGCTGCGCTGAGGATGGTGTAGTGCGTGCCCGGCGCGTAGGTCCCACCGGTACCGACTGCGCGGAGCGTGCCGGCGACGGTCGCGTTACCAGTCACATTGGTGCGGTCCGCAGTGACCGAAGAGATCTCGACCACGTAATTGCCGCCGCCGGCGAAGGTGAGATTACCGCTCACCGTGAGCGTGCCGATCGAGTTGCCGGGCGCGAGCGAGCCGCCGGCATTGATGATGGTGGACGACACCGTGCCGATGCCGCCCAGCGTGCCGCCGGCATTCACCGTGACGCCGCCGGTCGAGCTGATGTCGCCGTTGACCGACAAGGTGCCGCCGTTGACCGTCACGAATGCGGTTGTCGTGGACGTTCCAGTCAGCGCCCAATTCGAGGAACCTGCCTTGTCGATCAGCCCCCAGCCGGCTCCGATCTGGCTCGCATCGAATGTGTTCGAGCCGGTGCCGGAGAAACGGATCGTATCGGAGCCGCTGCCGACGACTTGGCCGGTGAGCGTAGCGCCGGGCCCCTGCATCTCCAGCAAGCTTCCCGGGCTGCCGAATCGCACGGCTTCAAAAAAACCCGTGATCGCGCCGCCATTGACGATCGTGGTCGCGCCGGTGGCACGGACACCGCCGGCTCCGCTGATCGTGCCGAAATTGTTGATCGTGTTGTTCGTGCCGCTGATCGTGATGCCGTAGAACTGAGAGCCGGTGACGGTCGCGCCCGCCGCAATGTTGATGGCGGCGCCGCCGCTGCCGGATGCGGTCGCCGCGATCCCCGGGGTGAGAAAGCCGGCGGCGCTGCCGCGGACCGTCCCGGCGGTCACGTTCACGGTGATACGCCCGTCGACCGCGTTGGCGACGATGCCGCCGCCCTCGGGGCCGTTAACGATGCCTGATGCCGTGATGCTGATGTTGCCGCTTCCCAGCGTCACAGCGTTGATGCCCTTGAACGAAGCATCGACGGTGCCGCTGCTCGTGACGGTGATGTCGCGAGAATTGGCGGCGTTGAAGATCACCGCATTGATGCCGACGGCGCCGCCCGTGATCGCGCCAGCCTGGTGCACGGTCACGGCACCGGTGCCGCTCGTGCTGGCGTCGATACCGCTCGCCGCCGGATCGGTGAGCGTGATCGCGCTGCCGGACGCCGTGCTGACCGTGACGGACCCCGATCCCGTCGCGCCGATGCTCGCGTTGATACCGTAGTTCGTCGCGAAGATCGTGCCACCGGTCTGATTGACTGTGACATCGCCGCTGCCGGGGGCGGCGAACGCGGACGCGAAGATGCCTATGTTGAACGAAGTCGCAGTGCTGGCGCCGCCGATGGTCGCATTCGACGTCACGGTCATGGTCCCGGTGCCGAAGACGTCGAGACCTCTGGCCGCCGTAGCGCCGCTCGCGTTGACGATGGCGCCGTTGCCGGTCAGTGCGAGGGAGACGTCCCCGCCGCTGATCGTGGCGCCATCGCCGAAGGACGACAGCGTTGTCAGCGAGCCTCCGTTCAGGGCCATGTTGATCGAGCTTGCAGCAATGAGCTGCATGGCAGTCGATCCCTGGAAGTTCGGCGTGACGGGTGTTCCGCTCGTCCCGATCGTGATGGTGCCGGGCCCGTTGGTGTTCATGTTGAGGCCGATTCCGGCGTTGGCCGTGTTGCTGGCGCTGCCGTTGCCTGAATAGACGATGTTCCCGGTGCTGGTGCTGATGTCGAGCGCGTGCACCGCCTGGATGGTGGTCACCGCACCGTTGTTGACCACGTTGATGCCGGCGCCGTTCGCGCTGACCGCAAGGCCATAACCGCTGACCGTCTGGCCCGTATTGATCGTGGCGCTCACGGGCGCCGCGCTGAATGCCTGCGAGCGGTCGACCGACGACGCCGTTGCAGCGTCGGTGTTCGTCGTGTTGGTCGTGACCGTGCTGTTGCAGGTGACCGTGTTGGGACCAGCCGTGACGGCGCAGGCGGCGAGCGCGCTGCCGGCATGCCCGGCAATGACGGCAATGAATGCGCCCGTGAAGGCCGTGCTGGCGAGCAGGGCGCGCCTGTTGCCGAGCGGGAGCTTGCCGCTCAAGGCGCGCTTGGGGCGCCGTGACACTGGTCGATGATGCATCCTTCCATCCCCTGCCGGCGGATTCGCTTAAGTAACGGGCGTGATTCCCGACTACGAATTATGGCAAATCCGGCTGCGGGCGTCAGCAGGACGCGATGCAATCAACGCGCGAGAAATGCACAAGATGCGGTCACGCCCGGGGCTTTTGGCGGGTTTCCGGCGAGTGTGAGCCGGCGGCAACGATAATCCGCACCGAGAGCGGCCGGGCGCGAGCGGCAGCGGAAGGCGTCTAAGCGGGCGTTGCGGATGCGCTAGGGCGGCCTGTGATCGGCGAACCCCGACCATTGCTCGACCGATCGACAGGCGCGCCCGGATGGTCAACGAGTCCTTAGCGGCCGGCGCAAGCCGGCCGTTTGCATTAAGGATGCCCCGATGAACTTCGGCAGCTCAGAATTTTGCGGCGTATACTGCCATCGATCTTCGCAAATCCGTTTCGGGCAATTGGGGCACCACAATAATGTCTCGCACTCTCGCTGTCGTTTTCTCAACAGTCGTCGCTGCGATTTCAATGGCCGGCGCGGCTTCCGCCGGCTGCTACAATTGCTACACGCCGCCGCCGTGCACGACCTGCTACCAGCAGCAATACGTGCAGCCGCAATACCGCACCGTCGACGAGACCGTGATGGTGTCGCCCGGCTCCGTCGTGGCGCACCGCGCACCGGCGCAGTACCGCACCGTGATGGTGCCGCAGACCGTGATGGTGGCGCCGCCGAGCGTCCAGTACGAGCGCATCCCGCCGCAATACGCCACGCGCCAGCGCGTCGAGATGGTCCAGCCGGGCTATTCCTATTACGCCCCGGTGCAGATGAACTGTGCCTCCTGCGGGTACTGAGCCAAGCTAGCTTACGAAGAATTCAAGCGGCGCTCCCAACGGGGGCGCCGCTTTTCTTTGCAGCCAGCAAACGAGGCCCGGAAACGGAGGCGACTCCAAACCGGGCCTCGCAACCGGCGACGCCCTGGGAGATGTCGCCAGTGTCCGGGATCGCCGAGAGGGCATAGGGTAAGGGAACAGGCTGACGCTCGCCTGACAGATCCGATGTCGGGGAAGGGGCGGGCGCCAACTTCGCGTTGCCATGCGCCGTCGACTGCGTTAAGCGACAGCAATTCCGAACTTGGAAGGGTGGCCGAGTGGTTTAAGGCACCGGTCTTGAAAACCGGCGTGCCCGCAAGGGTACCGTGGGTTCGAATCCCACCCCTTCCGCCCGTTCCCATTTCCCAGCTAGTCCCGATTGATCCAAAACCCCTTGATATGACGCTGGTTTTCGGGCCTTCTATGTCCCGAACGGTCCCAGCGCATCCCTCCAAATCCCAGCAAAAGCGGGGTATCGAATGGGGTACCCGGGACGCGAATGGGGGTATTTTCCGATGCTGACGGATACTGCGATCAGGAAGGCGAAGCCTGGCGACAAGCCCTTCAAGCTGGCGGATTCAGGCGGGCTGCACCTGTATGTCTCGACGGCAGGCGGCAAGCTGTGGCGCTTCCGGTACCAGTACGCCGGCAAGGAGAAGTTGCTCAGCATTGGCCCATACCCGGACATCAGCCTCGTAGATGCCCGAGCGGCCCGCGACGCTGCCAAGGCATCGTTGCGCGTCGGTCGCGATCCCGGCGTCATCAAGAAACTGCGGAAGCTCGCCAACGTCACCAGCACTGCCAACACCTTCGAGGCAATCGCGCGGGAATGGTACGACCTGAACAAAGGCCAGTGGGTCGAGCGCCATGCCGACGATGTACTCACCAGCCTAGAGCGCGAAGTCTTCCCTGTGCTCGGCAACATCCCCGTTACGGACATCAAGGCACCTGAGGTCTTGGCGGTGCTGCGGGGCATCGAAACCCGTGCAAAGGAAACCGCCCGTCGTATCCGGCAGCGCATGTCTGCAGTTTTTGTTTACGCGATCAGCTCAGGCCGTGCCGATGCAGATCCAGCCGCCACGGTGCAGAAGGCCATGGCGCCGATGGTCAAGGGACGCCAACCAGCCATTACCGATCTAGATGCGGCCCGCGAGATGTTGGCGAAAGCCGAGGCCGAGAAAGCGCATCCCGCCACCAAGCTGGCCTTGCGAATTATCGCCCTGACCGTCGTTCGGCCCGGCACGCTAATCACCACGCCCTGGTCGGAGTGGACCGGCATGGAGGAGGGCGTCTGGCGCATCCCTGCGGCGCGCATGAAGCTCCGGCTGCAACACAAGGATGACGACGCTCGGGACCATTGGGTGCCGCTATCGCTTCAAGCCCTAGAAGCCATCGAAGCACTGCGGAGCCTGACCGGCCGTGGTCCGATTCCCTTCCCGAATACCCGGCACGCGCACAAGCCGATGTCCGAGAACGCCATCGGCTATCTGTTGAACCGCGCGGGGTACCACCATCGGCATGTACCGCACGGTTGGCGGGCGACTTTTTCTAGTGTGATGAATGAGCGATTTCCGGCCGACAAGCCGATTATCGACCTGATGTTGGCTCACGTTCCGAAAGACAAGGTCGAAGGTGCATACAACCGCGCCCAGCATCTGGAACGCCGCCGAGAGTTGGCGCAGGAATGGGCGGATTTGATCCTAAAGAATGCGCGGCCCGCCAAGGATCTGCTGGTCGGGCCAAGAAAATAGCCCGCGCCCGGTAGGGCACGGGCCGAATGTAACGCTGGCTTTACATTTCAGGCGCGCTCTATTCAGCCGCCTGTAGCACCACCACCGACCGTCTGGCTGCAACCTCCGCACGCTCGTCATCAACCAGTTCGTCGGCGTGACCGAGGGCCTCCTCAAGCTCCGCCTTCACGTGGTCAGCGGTCCAGAGCAACCTGTTGACCATCTCGGTGGTGATCTCCTCCTCTGTCTCGCGAAGGTCGTAGAGCAGTCTGCGCAGGACCTCAAAGCCGTCGCGTAGGTGGGAAATTTCGGCAGCGACCCAGGAGCGGGTGGGTCGGAAGTCGGTGGAGTCGGTGGTCATTGGTGAAGCTTTCAGTGCGGCTTATCAAGGCCGTAGCCGGTGTCAGACCGGGTAGCCGGGAGTTGATAACCTGCGAAAGCGACAGGCGGCTCGCGCTTTTAAGGGTTTCCCCTCTGGACATGGCGCGGCCCTCCCGGCCATAATGGCCAGGTTGGAGCGCACGCCAATGCGCTGCCGTCATTCGACCGCCGCCCCTTCGCTGCCAGGCGAACGGGCAATTCCTACCAGGGAAATGCGGTCTGTAGCTTTCGTCCGGGTTATCAAGCCCACGGACACTTTCACATGATTCGGTAAAAAATCCACCCCTTCTTTCGGGGCGCTTCGGCGCGCGCCGCGCCCCTCCCGCCATGCCGCCCAATTAATCGGCGCTTGCCGGGTTGGGGCATGAAGTCTTGACGCTGCCCCTCACTTCCACCAGCGCCGCGTGCCCTTAAGCTCGCGGCGAAACGCCTTCCAGTCGGTATTGTGTTCTGGCGCAATAACCTCGCCAACCTTGTCGGCGGGCCACCGATGGACCACACGTTGACGAATGCCACCTGCATCAATTGACGTCAGCAACGCATGGCCGCCCACCTTTGACGTCGCTGGCAAACCGGGCCGCAGTGGTTCTTCGCGAAGGCGCTGCATCTGCAGCATGACAACCATGTCGACTTCGGGATCGAGCGTATCCGCCAAGGTCGTCTTGGACGCCTTGAACCCGCATTGCTCGCCAGTCAGCCCGGCAGCGAACGGCGGATTCATGATCACGTCGTCGAGCGGCACCAGTTTGAACGGCTCGTCAGCCACCACGGCCCCTTCGCCGAACTGGGCCTTCTGCTTTTCGTGGGTCTTATGCCAATACTCCAAAGAGTCTGGCGGGATGCAGAGGATCGAATAAGCCTCAGGCCGGTTGCGACCTTCGGACCAGCCCACGATATAGATGCGCGTGTCTGGAATTCCACCTCCGTTTTCGGTCAGCAGACTTATATTAGCGAGGTAGATCTTCGGCATGGCTTCTTCCAAGCCGGCGATCATTTCGTCAAACGACGAAAACCGTTTAGTGAACTCAGCCGCGGTGACGATGTTGGCCAGCGACGGTCCCATACAGGCCACGGCTGCATTGAGCGACGGAAGCGCCCAGCATTTGGGCGATACCTCTACAACGACGCCTTCCTTGTTGTAGGACAGTCCGTCCGTCATGATGTGAACGGCGCGCTTCTGAATGGCGATGTTTACGGCGGTCATGTTACTTCACCTGAAATATCAATGAGTGAGATTCGGTTGATCGTAGAGCATCAGCCACATCCGGATAAAGATCCTTGAGCTGCTGGGCGATCTGAACGTCGCCCGGCGACAAGAATGCAGTCTGTTGACCGCGCGAGATGTCGCTCGCAACCTTCGCCTTAGCTAGCGCCTCAGCTGCAAGCCCAGCATCCTGCGCCAAGTCCTGAATGCTGTCGCGAACCTTATCGGTAATCGGAATCCCGGCCAACCGAGCCGCGTTCAGAAGCTGCGCCTCGGCCTTGGCCTCCTCTGTCGCAGCCGCTCCCTTACCCTCCGTTTCCGCCAGTGCGTTTGTGGTGGCAACATACTTATTCAGGGCCTCTGTAGCGCGATCATATGCGTCTGCGGATTCGTCACCGTCCTTCCGCTTCGGCAAGTGCGCAGCATTTGGATCGGCACTGTTGGCCGACGCCGGGCGCGCACTAGGCGTAGGCACGCCGCCGGGAAATGCAACTTTCGACTCCGCCTCGGCCGCAGCCTTCAGCATCTCTGCCGCGAGTTGCGCCTTGGCGCGGATAAGCTCCAGGCCCGCAACGATCTCAAGATTCTCGGGCTTTCCGGAGGCATTCAGGTGCTCAATTGCGCGGGTGATTTGGTCGACATCTTGCGGCAAGCCTCGCATGGCCTTCTGCATGATGTCCGCCGCATCAGCCCACCGATTGAACGTTTCCTGCCCGCTACCTGGCTGGATATTCTGCGAGGCGAGTGCCGTCTTAACTAGATCGTTGGCTTTATCGATCAGGTCATCCAGCCAGCCGCCAATGTCAGACGACACCGACTTAAACTGCGACGCAAGTTGCGCGGAGGACTGCTTCCACGCGCGATCAAATGCAGCAGCCTTGGCAACGGTGGCCCCATCAATGATAACGCCGGCAGCTTCGGCGCCCTGGGCGATGTCCTCAAACGACTTGCTGCCATTGCGCAGCGCTTCAACCCAACTCTCTGACAAGCCGAGCATCTGCGCCGCCTTCGTTTTCTCCGGCATGGAGTCAAACTTGGTGAGAAGGCCGGCTGCGATCGTCAGCAATTCGTTTAGGCTGATTACCTGCCCATTGCGGTCCTTGTACTTGATGTTGTTCGCATCAAGTAGTTTGGTCAGCGAATTCTCATTCTCCTTGGCATCGGACAGCAGCGATGCCACCTTACGCAAGTCGTTGACAGAGTCCTCGGAGGAAACTCCGCCTTGTCCAGCAGCAAATTGGATTTTCTGGAATCGCTCTGCCGTGAGCCCGGTGAACTCTGCGTTCTTCTGCAGGTCTGCAAGCTGGCTGTTTACTTGGGTGATCGCGGCAAGCAGACCGCCCACAAGACCAGTAACACCAGCCGCCGCGGTGCCGAGTGAAGCGAACCCACCGGCGGTGGGGTTGAGACTGGCGAACGATTGCTCAATTCGGCTTATGGCGCTATCCGCCATATCACCAGCCTGATTCATATCGCTAGCGAATTGATCTAGCTTCGCACCAAGTTGCACGACGAGGTCGTTGGACACTAATAATCTCCTAATTAAAAGCCGCGACGGCCTCTTGCCAGTCGTCGGAATCATACAAGCTCGAAACCGCCGCACTGCCGCCAGCGCTGGCCCGATTCACAGCCATGGCACTACTCACGGCGCCGTCTATGCTCAGCCATTTTTTCTGTTTGGTGAATCGGACGATGTGACCGGCCGCGTTGGTCTCCGCTTCCACGTTCGCGAAACAGAATCGCAGCACAGGGTGGCCACCGTGCTTGAACTTGCGCCCGATAATCGCGCGCTGCAATTCGGCGATGGCTGGCATCATCGATAGGCTGCCTTGCCTGTGCTCGATTGCAGGTAAGCCATCCTCCAGCAAGTTATTGAGCAGGTTGCGCGCCATGGCAGGATCGCAAGCAATCTCCTGCACGCTGAAGCGCTCACACAGTTGCCGGATGCATTCCTCGACGCGGCCGAAGTCAATAACGTTGCCGGGAGTCGCTTCAATTAGGCCGCGTGCAGCCCAATCAAGGTAAGTCGCTCCAGTTGCCTCTTGCCGCTCGCGCAGATTGTCGGTCGGGCAAAAGAAGAATGGCACGACGATGTAGTCGTCGCCATCACGGAAGCAGGCAATAATTACGCTAAGGTCAACACTTGAGCTGAGGTCGACTCCGAGCCAGCACGGTGCGCCTTCCAGCGCCGCCATATCGATCTCGCCAGCGCCTTCGTCGTAAGTCAGCATGTCGACAAATGGAGACGACGAACTGTCCTCCCAGATGTTCAACTTGTACCGCTTCAGACTGCTGCGCTCGGTCGGATTGTCTTGGGCACGCCTTACGTGACGGCGAAATCCCTCAATAGAGGGATAGCCGTGCGGACTACCCGGATTGACGCGGCGCCAGACTTCCTCGCTGGTGTAGTCGCAGTCCGGCTCTGCCTCGAACAGCACGGGCAATGTTGAAGGGTCGATAATCTCGCCACGCGCGATCTTGCGCGCGCGGTCGATTACCTCAAATCCGATATTGTCTGTACCGCGGCCCGCGGTAGTGGTCACAACCAGCAAGCTGTTATCGATCTTGTCCAGCCCATTTGTTAGCACCTTCCAAAGGTCAGTGCCGCGCCACACATGGATCTCGTCGACGAGACAAAACGCTGGCGTACGCCCTTCGGACGATGGCGCGTCAGCAGAGATAATCTCAAGCTCGGTGGAGTCCTTCAGGTAAACAATCTTCTTCGCGCTGTTGAAAGCGTCGTAAACCTTTGTTGCTCTCACGAGCCGCTTGTCGGCCTGGACGATGCCGCGCGCCTCTTTGAACGCGATACCTGATTGTTTTTTGTCACAAGCCGCCAGGACGCATTCACTGCCGGGCATGCGCTCAGGTCCGAGCGTCGATAAAATTGCGAGCGCGGCACCGATGCTGGTTTTCCGGGCGCCTCTAGGAACTAGAATAACGACGGTGTTGACGATGCGTCGTCCGTCCTCATGCCGAGGTCCGTAAATGGCGCGAACAATACGTTCCTGCCACGGATCAAGCTGGAACGCCTTGCCGGGCAGGGTGCTCTTAGGGTGCTTCAGCCTCCGAAGGAACGTAACGGCTCGCTCTCCGAAGCCGAGAGGGTCGGGGATCTCCGAGCCGTCATAGATCCATGTCGGGTATGTGCTGGCGGTCACGACTGCTCGTCGCTCTGCACCAGCAAATCGCACCATTGCAGTCGCGGGTCAGGGGTGATTGCGCGCACGTTGTACTGCTTTCCAGTTCGCACGTTGAGCAGACGCGACGTTGAATCGGCAGTCACAAGCGCAGCCTGGTAGCGGAGCGTGAAGACGATTGTCTCGATGCCTTGAAGACGTCCGGCCAAAACAGTTTCGGACGCTTTCAAGACCTTGATTGCCGCGCGGGCTGTCAGCTGCGGCTGCCAACTCTGCGTGGAGCCGCCAGCACCGTCAGGCACCGTTACTAACGCCAGCAGCGTTACCTTTTCCGTGAGATTTCCTGCCGCCGTCATTCAGCTCACCGCCAGGGGGTTGTCATCACCGTCATCACCATCTTCGGTGGCACCTGCCTTGTTGCGGCTCTTCGGGGTCAATCCCAATTCCGACGCCCACATTTTGCTGTTGGTGGTTGCTTCCCGCAGCGTCGAGAACGCGGGATTGCGCTTCAGCTCGCCCAGCCTGTTTTCAACATAGGCGCCGTGCTCGGCGATAGCCTCGCGCGCATCGACGATATCGGAAACCGCTTCGCAGAAGCGCTCGGCAGCATGAAGGTCGGCAGGGCTAAGCACGCGACGTTCCACGAGCACAGGCATGATCCTACGCCATTCGGCCTTAGCCGCATCAGAGAAATGCCTCGGTGGCTTCGGTACGGCGCGGATGGCGTTTGCGGTAGGCTGGGGCACCGCTTTACGGCCTGCCTGGTGTTTCATGCAGCGACCCGCTCGCCAACCACGTCAGGCCAGCGATGGATGATGCGAGAGGTCACTGCATCCCGCGTGACAGTTGTAAGCTGCGCAAAGCCGCCGATAAAGCACGGCTGGCGCCCCGCCTCAAAGTCACGTCGGGCAATCTCACGCTGCGCCGTTAGCGCGGCAACCGCATGGCCGTCCAGGCTCGCTGGCGCCACAGTCAGCGCCTGTCGGATCTCACGCTCTTCGGCCTCGCTATTGCAGGGGCACGGATTGAATCCGCGCGGCATCTCGACGATTTGCCATGGCTGAACGATCTGCTCGCTGGTTATGGGCGCTGAGAGGGTGGTGATCCGAAATCCGGTTGGCCCATTGCTCTCGGAGATGCCGATCACCGAGACTTCGAACGGGCTGCGGTGGCCAAGCTCTGCCAGCCTCTCATCAAGCTCCATCAGCGTATCGCGGATCTTAGCCCTAAATTCATCGAAGTCCCGAGCAATCATCGTCGACAAAGCAAGCGAGACCGCCTGAAACACCATGAAATGCTCGGCCCGAATGGTCGCAGCAGCCTTCAGTTGGGGAAGCATAATGACCTTGTTGCAGATCGCGGTCACCGTTTGATCTGCTGTGTCCCACACCAGCGAGTCTGAGATAAGATGAGCGCCATCTGACGCCACAATGATGTTAGCCGCCGACATTAACAAAAATCCTCGAATTGAAAGTTGACCATGCGCACGGCGCTGATCTGAAGCGAGCCGCCAATTGCGAGGCCCGCACCGATGGCCGTGCCCACGCCAGCCGATAGCGACAGGGAAGTGGCAATTGCGCCGCCCAATGGACCAGCAAAAGCCGCGACGGCGATCAGCGCCACTAGGCCGATAACTTGCTTTGCCCCGCCGTTGCCGCCGAGCGGATAGGAGACGAACCGCACAGAGTCGCTGACGCGGATGCGACGACGTCTCCAGTCTTTGCGCAGCACCGCCTCGCCATTAATCTCAAGGATGGTCGGCAAGCCTTTTTTGAACTGCCAACCATACTTCCGATCTCGCGTGGCCCAGCCAGAGCGGCGCAGAAAAGCCGTCACGGTCTCCCGCGCCAGTGGCGCAACACGCGCAACCTCAGCGCCTGGCATGACGACATGCAGAACGGGGGTGCGGGCGCAGGTGGTCGGCTTCATCCGAAGGCCCAGCCTCTGACCTGGTTAAGCAACTGCTGCGCGCCGTAGGGGACTTCGTGCAGCGCGTCGGGCGCGGTGGACTCGCGGTTCTGATACCAATCCGCGGCGAGTAGCAGCACCGCCTGGTTGACCGTGTCGGGCACGGTCTCTGGCGGGTCCTGTGCCTCTGGGTCAACCGCGAGGAAGCCGCGGACGTACTCGTCTGCCGCGTCCAGATAGTGCTGAAGCGCGTCATCTTCATCCCCGAATTCGGTGCGGACCTGGGCCTTTAATTGGGCGAGGGTGGCTAGCGCCATCGGTTGGTCTCCAGTGGGGTAATCGACGGCTGGTCGGGGGCGCCATTGCTGCCCTCAATGGCTGCAACAAAGTCCTCGACCTCGGCAACCCGGCCGGCAATGCCGTCAACTTTCGTATGGCCGTCGGCCAGCGCGGTCTCGCCGCGAGAGCCAACTGACTCGATTTTTTCCATGAGCTTGCCGGCACCGTCCTCTAGATTGTGCTCAAGCAGCGCCATCGCTTTTGCGAGGCCCCGAAACTTTGGCGTAGCCATCTTCTCAATTATCTCCGAAGGAAATCAGCCCTATGGCCAACGCGATCAAGCGCTTACGCCCGAAAACAGGCCCCGAGGAAATCAGGGATCAAGCCGCATGACGGTCGGACCTAATTTAAAGGATGATGAAAAACAGGCCTATCTTGCGCGATGGTTGGCCGCCGGTTTCCTGGCAATCGGTCAAAGTCTCGGACTGCCCGGGGGTGGCACCGTCAGCTAGCAGCGCGCGGGCTGTGGACGTTCCAGCCGAGAACGCCTAACACTGTAGCCTCAATCCAACCACGCATCAGCGCGCCTCTATGCGCCTTACGTGAGGGACGCGCATCAGGGTGGTCATGCCTTCGTCATCCTCGAATGAGACCACGAAGCGTGGTGTCTCATCATCACCAACCACACCATGCACGACGCACTGCACCCACTCGCGACCGCATCGGATCTCGGCGTCAAACTGTTCAATGGATATCACTGTTCGTCTCGCTGCTTGTGCCGGTTGTGACAGGGCGAGGCACATAGTGCCTGCCAGTTGCTGCGGTCCCAGAATAACTTCATATCGCCGCGATGCGGAATGCGATGGTCGACAACGTTTGCGGGTCCACCGCAACGAGTGCAGCGTGGATTGGCAGCCAGGTAAGCAGCGCGAGCCTCGCGCCATGCTTGACCATATCCGCGAGCTTGTGCCGTAGGTCGGCGCTTATCGGCATCAGCTTTCCTCTTGACGCTGCATTCGCATCGCTGGCCTGCCTGTACGACGCGATCGCAGGTACATAAGCGCGGTGCGGCGAACGGCACTAAAGATCACGATTGAAAACAAAGCGCCAACCAGCAGCCTCAAGGGCATCGACGATCTCAGCGGCAAGCGTCTCGTCAATGTCAACATGGCGCTCAAGAACGGCGTCGATGATCTGCGATGGTGACATGATTTCCGTCATGATTGACTCCGTATCGGGAGACGGCGGGGGATTCCAAGGTCGCGGAATCCCCCTTGCGCATTACTGCGGCGGGTTAGCGGTCGGCACAGACGCAGCGCGACCGAGCACCCACATGCCAGCAACGAACAGGTTGCCAGTGTTGTTGGCGGGCGTGATGGTGGCGCGAATGTAGCGCTTGTAGCCGATGTAGCCGAGCTTCCGACACTCGTTGTCGTCATCGAAACGGAAGCCGGCCAGCGCCTCGGTGCCGATCATGTCCTTGTCATCGACGGCAACGGCACCGGCCATGGCGGAATCGTTCGACTCCTCCAAGAGGACCGTGAACGTGGCGTCGGCGTCTGACAGCGTGCCGGTGTTGAAGGCCAGCAGCGCCGAACCATAGCCGTAGGTGTCGAGGATCGCCGAAACTTGTGCCGTATTGTCGACGACAGCGGCGCCGGGATTGAAGGCGGGCTTGAAGTGAAGATTGTTCGCGAGATCGCGCATATGAATTCCTTTGAATGAGAGGTGGTGGGCGGCTACGGAGCGCAGCCGCCCAAAATGATTAGGAGACCGAGATCTTGAGCTTGCGCAGCGACTCCGACTTGCCCACGCCGCCGGCCACACGACGACGACCGTGGAATCGGGTCATGCCGTTGGTCGCCTGGGTGTAGGGGTCGCGGAGGATCGACAACGCGATGCGATCGAAGATGCGATAGCCCTGCGAGAAGTCACCGAAGACCACCGGGGTGGCGTTGGCGGCAACATCCGGCAGGTCCGGGGCTTCGACCACCGGACGACCCAGGATGGTCGTAACCGGCGTATTGTCGAGACCCTGAATGTTGACCAGATAGCGGCCCTGACCGTCCTTGAGCTTGCGGATGGTGCCCAGCGTGGTCGCGTTCATCATCCACACACCGTTGGCGCGGTAGGGCGCTTTGATGCCGTGGAAGAGGTCGATGAGAGCATCAGCCGAGGACAAGGCGCTTGCGGCACCGGACGGGGTGTAAGCGACCGTGGTGTCGTTGAGGAAACCGGCCGGCGAAAGCGTGCTCTGGCCGGAGACGAATGCCTTGCCCTCTTCGAAGCCGAACTCTTCACCGAACTCATAGGAGAGCAGGGCGCCGATATCGAAGGTCGAGTCCTCCAGCATGGCGTTGCTGACGTCGACGTACGCTGCCAGTTCGCACACGGCATAGCGGGACTGGCCGAACGTAACGCTCGTTTCCGGTCGCGGCTGCGTCTCGCCAACCCATGCGGCGGTCATGCCACCAGTACGCTTCGGCCAGCGAACCTCCGGCGAACCAGTCGGGAGAACGCGGGCCACCTGGCGCACGGGCGAGAACAGCACGACGTTGCGATCAAGCTCCGTCGAGAACTGGTCGGGAGCGAGATAGCCGCCCGCGGTGTCATCGCTGACCCGCAGTGACTTCACCTCATCGGACTCGAGAGCTTCCTTGCCCTTGCGGATGAAGGTATTGAAGGCCTTCGCCTCCAGCTCTTTCGCCTCATCCTTGGATTCGGAACGGGACATGGACGGGCGAGCGATCTTCGCCTCGGCCGCAGCCAGACGCTTCTCGATGTCGGCAACCGGGGCGGTCTTTGCGTTGACGTCCCTGGTCAGCGCGTCGAGCGCGGACTTGATCTCGGCCGCGCCTTCAACTTCTTCGTTGTCGGCCGCGTTCTTGGTCTCAAGATTACGATAATGGAAAGACATGTATTTTTAGTCCTACTTGTTAAGAGAATGACGCGCTGAATTGATCGCCTCAACCAGCGCGCGGAACTGCGTTGAGTCGGATGATTTCACCGATTGAATGGTGGATTCTGAATTGCTCGGAAATGTCACCGCGGAAATTTCCCAGAGGTCCAGTTCTTCAAGGATGCGCGCGCCCTTGGTGCGATCCATGCGGTCCTTGACGGTGCGGAAGCCGATGGACAAGCCGTCGAGCGCGCCGGCCTTCATGAGGGCGTATGTTTCGCGCCCCCTGGCCGTGTCCAAAATTAGCTGCCCGGCGGCCTTCAATCCGCGATCGTCTTCAACGATGGACTTCCAAACACCAATCGGCTCGCTTTGATCGTGGCCGCGAAGCATCTTAACCTTCGCCGCCGGCCGCTTCGCCAGGGACTTTTGGAAAGATCCGCGCTGTACGCTGTCCTTGTGGCTGTCGATAACATCAAAGACGGAGGCATAGCCGGTGAACGTGCCGTCTTCCGCGATCGCCTTGACGTCGAATTCAACGACGGTGCCTTGCTTAGTACTCAAGCTGCAGATTCCTTCGGTGGTTGGTTGTCATTGGCCGACGCTGCCGATTGCACGTGCGGTGAATCCAACACGTCACCATCTGCGTGCGGCGGGAGGTTCAATTCGCGCCTCACGTCATTCGCCGTCATGACGCCGGCAGACCGATATTGACCAAATGCTGTCGCGCGTGCGGTCGTATCCGCGAGCAGCAGCTGCGACAGATCGAACTCAAAATGCATCGACGCGCGTTCCTCAGGCGACAGCAGGCAACGTGCATAGGCGTCGCACCATGCACGCAGCCAGGGCTGCAAGCCGTACTTTACGAATTGCAAGTCGAGCTGGACGCTGTTGCTCCAAGTCGCGCGGGACATATCGGAAAGCAAAGTCGCCGGAACTCGCGTCAAGCGACTGATTTCGCTTACGGCAAATGCGCGCTGTTCAGTTGCCTGGCTGTCGACCGAACTAAAAGCAATCGGGGTGTAGCTGCCCTCGTTGTCGATAACGGCAACGCCGCCGGCCTTGTCCCCGCCATGTGCAGAGCGCCACATCTGGGCAATGCGACCGGCTGCCGTAGCATTCAGGTTACCCTTAAAGCTCAGCACGCCACCCGGCCGCGAGTTGTTCTTAAAAAGTTGGGACGCGCTACGCTCCAGCAAGATAGCCAGACCAATCGCATCACGTCCGGTTTGCAGCAATCCGAGACCTCGATGTTGCATCGGATTGCTTGGGTTTGGCACCTGCAGATGGATGACATCACGCGGGCCATAAGCCTGACCATCGATCTTGTAGACCGGCTCGCCGTCAGATTTGTATTCGAGCACGACCACATTGCGCGGCGCGTACAGGATCTCGGCCGGATGTCCACCAGCGCGCGTCACCAAAGCAACACCGTCACCGAACAGGACGGCATCTTGCGTTACACGGCGACGAATTTCCGCACCGCTAGACCACTCGTTGCTGAATCCGTTGACCAGCTTAAAGGCAGGATGTTCTTTCGCGGCGGTTTCACCGTCGTCAGCGTCGTCGCGAAGTAGCCGGCATGGAAGCGTGGCCGTGGATTCGGACAGGATGTTGACGGCGGCGTTGACCGGAGCGCAACGCATTGCAGAGTCAGCCGTAACGCTCACGCCAGATGAAGACACCGTGAAGGCGTCGCAGAGCGCGGCCCAAGTATCTGACGTCGCGTCCGTCAACTCGGATTTTGTTTCCGGCACAGGTGCCGATTTGCGGAAGAGCGGCCACATCAGTCGGCAGCCCTCCACGCGCGGATTTTAGTTTCCTCTTCCGCCGCGGCGCCCCAGTTTGATTGCTGCGACATCGCATCTTCGAATGAAACGAGTTCGCCGGCCCACACAGTGCGGACCTCAATCTCGCCGTCGCGACCAATCCAAACGATATCGGCATCGCTGCCGTTAATCGCGGCGATCTTTACCAAGCGGCCATTCCAGGCCGCTGGGCTATTCACTCGAATTGTCATTGGGCAATCTCAGTAATGGATGATCTGGCAGGGCGTGGCGAGGCGGTCGCCGAGCGTGTCAGCGTTGCCGGTGTCGAACACCGTTGCGTCGAGAGAGACAGGCCACGCCACACTGCCGAACACGCGCGCACGCGCCAGCTTGCGGCCCTTGGTTCGGATCTCGTCGACGGTGATCTCGCCTTCGAGAAACGCGAGAATGATTTCGCTGGTGACGTCTTCGCGGTCTTCGGGATCTAGGCCAGCAGCCGCACGGTCGGCGCTTCGATACATGTCCAGTGCCAAGCAAGCTTGGCGCAGCAAACCTTCCGCGTACTCGCGCGGCGCCTGCTTCTTGAGGCCGGCACGGCGCTTCGCGCGCTCGCCAACAACCTCGATCAGCCGTTCGCGGAAGACCGGATCGCGTTTAGCCTTGTCGAGTACGAGGAAGGGGGTAGGGAATCCTTCACCGAGGACGCGCTGCATGCCGACCTTTGGAGCCGCGCGCAACGCATCAAGGGCGCGATCAAAGTCGGCCTCGGACCATCTGCCCGTCGCGGATTTACCGATGGCGTTCTGGCCGTCCTCACGGTCTGCAGTCGCGGCGATGAAGCGCGCCTTGAGCGCGGCGTCGGTTTTGATGACCTTGAAAAAGCTGGCGCCTGTGCCGCCGAAACTCTCAACAGCACCTTCAGCGGTGGCGCCGTTGCGGATGGCAGTGAGAATGTCTTCGAACCGTGCGCGGACCAGAGCTTGGCCAGACAGCGGCTTAGCAGCATCGAGGCGGGCGCGGAGGTCAGGGTGACGGCGCAGCCAGGCATCGAAACCGGACTTGCCGGGAAGGTCGAGCGCACGGAGCGTGGCGGTCAGCGTTTCGCCGGCAGCAACGCGCGCGATGATGGCTTCGAACTGCGAGGCGAATGCGGACAAATGCTACCGAGCTGCTGGGCACAAAATGATGCCCCGGCGCAGGGCTGGCCTGGCGCGGGGCTAAAAGGGGGAGGGAAATCCGTAACCGGATTATTGGCCTCCTAGGATATCGTACGAAGCCGGTTACTTAGCAATATCAATATGTTAGGCTATAAAAGTAGCATATTTGAGCGGCCAATGCGGCGGACTGCGACAATCCGCCGCACCGGAGTGTTTATGCGGCTGCGGCGTAGTCGGAATAGGCGTCATCACGCATCCAGTTAAGGATGGCGTGGTCAACATATCGGTCGATATCGTCGCTGTCGGGCTGCTTGACCGCCGCGGCAATCTCAGCGCGTGTCGAGTCGCCAGAGGCCAGGTCGAGCAATCGGGTGCAGACGTGGCCGAGCCGCACGCGGGCAGCTGACTCGTCCAACTTGCGGTTCGCCTCGTCTTCTGCGCCGGCAGCAGCTTGGTCCAGCGTCGTGCCGTTCATGGTGTACGTGCCAGCCGGCATTGACCTGCCAGGCTGGTTGCGGCGCGGCTGGGTGAAGCGCTCCTCTTCTGGCAGCCACTCCTTGCCGGTGGCATGCAGGGCCACGGTGCGTTCGGCAGTGTCGTGTAGAAGCCTGTTGTCGTGATTGAACGGGACAAGCTCCTCGGTGCCCTCATAATCGTCGCCGGCAAAGTTGTCGTTGGCGACGCACAGCTTGGGTTGCGCCGTGAACGCCCGCCAGCCGAGCGCGGCATGGGTCATGAACTTGCCGCCGTCCTCGGTTGCGTGGCGCTCGGCCGTGGGCCAGCGGTTGCCCCTGTGTGGCCTCGGGTTGCCACGGGGCTGTTGAGTGGCCTGGGTCTCGACAATGGCCCTGTGGGCCACGGGCGCGCGGTTGTCGTTAGCTGCAAACATGCAGTCTCCTAGTCGGTAGTGCTGGGGTGCCGCTCAAAGCCCGGCCGGGCTGGAAGGCTGCTGCGCAGCTGCCCCCTCGCGCGCCGGAGGGGATGGCATGGTGGCTGCCCTGATGCAGCCTCCGTCATGGATTCGGACCGTGAACGGGCGGGACTGGCGGCCCGCGCGGTGAAGCCAGTTATCTACTATTGTTGTTTTGGGCCGCGGATACTAAGGGCGACCACCAGCTAAATATGGTGGAGCAGGCCGGGAAACAGGGGGAATTCTTTTTGAGCGGTGCCGCGCAGGCAAATGTTCAATCGGACGAACTTCGTCCGGTTGAATTTACCTCACACCACCCTTTGCAACGTAACCTCCCTCCCACCCCCTTAAAGGGGGGGGTGGTAGAGGGTTATAACGTATGCGCGCGCAACCACTTAGGAGGGGGGTTGCGCAAGGTTGCGCAGGGTTGCGCAACCAACGCGATGATTTTCTAACTTGCAACCTCAACGTGATCAAAGGCTTTTCGTTTTATCGGGTCCAAACGGGAGACATTCACTAGCCGGCCCAGCGTGATCAAGGCGTCGAGAAGCGCCTGAACCCGCTCCTTCTCGGGTGTGAGTTTCTTGCTTTCGTCCAGCTCGATACTGAGAACGCGGGCGATCTCATTCCCCGCCCATGTCGACGATTGGTAATTGTATCGGCACTCGCGGTTCTTGATGCCCACCATGATGGCGTCAATCTGCCAAGGCTCAATCCCGGAAAGGGTCATCTCGGCGCGCTCCTCGGGAGACGCATCAGGAGCCATCCACCGCTTGACGGCTGGCGCATGCTCCTGAGGACTGGTCATGCCGTCGCCGTTACCGAGCGGGATGTTTTCGATGTGGTACCAACCGCCAGTACCGACCTTCGTTATGTTGCCTTTATCGACCGTCGCGTTGAAGTACTCCCGGCGGCGCCCCTCAGGAATGCCCCACTTCTTAGCCTTGTCCTCACTTAGCGGATTGATGACACGCACAATGCGCGCCTTGTCCTTCAGCGCGCCACCACCGCGGCCAGAGTTCGCCGTGACGGGTCCGTCAGACTTCACGACATGGTGTGCAAGGTCGACTGAACAGTTCAACTTGTCAGCGATTTCGACCCACAGCGTCGCCACCCGTTGAATTGCGCCGTTATCGTTTTCGTTCACTTGGTGGGTGGACACAAACGGGTCGACGATGATCGCATCAGGTTTGAACTCGGCTGCAACCTGGACGATTCCGTCGACGATGGGCTGATTGATTTTGAAGCCAACCTTGCGGTCATCAGTCGCGACAACGAAGCTCGAATCGCGGCCGCTCGACCACATCATCCTGTCTCCAATGTCCTCGTTGGAAAGGCCATACAGCGCGGCAGCAGTCTCGAATTGGCGCTGGATGAGTTCCGGCGGATCTTCCGTGTTTATGTACCAGACGTTTAGCTTGTTCCTGTGCCCCACACCGAGCAGGTCGCGACCCGTGACCATATCTAGCGACTCGGCGACGAGCAGAGATGACTTACCGCCACCGCCCGGCGAAAATAGTGCGGACACATATTTGCGAACGCGGACTCGGCCGTAGACAAACTCAAGCTGCGGCAAGGCCGCCGTTCCCATTAACTTGAGGATCGCGGTCTTAGGTCTGCTGTCCCTCGGCACGTTGTCGTTGGCGGCGGCCGTCAGGAAGGAGTGCATCACGGGGCCGTGGGCGTCGCCGTCGTCGTAGTTGGCGCAGACACGAGCGCCTATGACCTCGCGCACTGTCGCGAGTCCCCATGATGGATGTTCAACTCGGTCGCCAACTTTGAAGGGGTTTTGAGACTCGGGCTTAGCTTGCGAAGCGATATTCATTGCACGAATGTCCGTCCAATTTGTTATAGGAAATTGCTGCGTGCGCGATGGCGTCAACCACCGCGGGATCAAAAGACATGGATCGGCCGGCGCGGTCGGTGTTAGGGCCGAAGACTCTGAACGAGCGGTCTGGCATCTGTGCGACGCGCAGCCCGAACAGTCTGACGCCAGCGACGATCTCAACGTCGACATGGCAAAGCGTAGTGCCGCCACCGGATGGCGCCGGCCGGTAACTCAGGATTCTCATTGTGGTCTCGGGGTTGGTCAGTAATCACACCCGGCTAAAGCCAGTCGTGCTGTCGTTACGTTCATGCCAATTGGAATGAACTGTCGCGATATCGAGTCTGCCGTTCGGCGTTGGTCAGTGCCATGCCGCCACCGCCTGCTTGGTGTTGCTGTTGGCTGCGGTCGGTAGCGCATCGCGCCATGCCTGAAGATGGTCTGCGTCCCATCGGACGCAGCCGGGAGAGAGTGTCAGGGGTGAGGGGAAAGTGCCTTCGGAGATTTTCCGATAAATCGTAGAGCGGCCGAGGCTGGTTGCCTTGACCACTTCAGTCAACTTCAGGAGTTGCATTAAAAATCCACTTGACTGGATTTTTGGGCCCGCTATGTTGTGGCTGCCGAGCTAGGCCCGTGTCGCTCGCAGAAGGCAATCTTATGCCTTCTTGGGGAATTGTCCATAGCAATCCCGTACACTCCCAAGCCTTCCCACAAGTTTAGTTTTAGACCGTAGCTTTCTAGCAACGGACGCTTTTGGGTATGTTGCGGGGTACTATTGGCAACTCTGTCAAAACTTTTATTGTACTAACAATGGGTTAGGCGTATTCAGCGCACGGACACCCCTTCCGCCAAAACACCAGCAAATCAGCTACTTAGACTTGTAGATTGGCTCCAGCGCACAATCGAACGTACAATCAGCGCGCGCTATCGCGAGCCCGACATTGAGTCAATCTGCCGCACGTTGGCGGCCCAGACTGACGATCCGGTAGAGCGCGCGGCGCTGCTGGAGATCGCCGGCAACTACAGGAAAGCCCCGCCATGTTGAGGCGGCGCGAAGGGCCGCCAGGTGAGGCAACAGGGGTCCTCTGAAGGGCCGAGAACCTACGGCGAATTGACTATCTATTCTTACGGAACCGGCGCCTAGTAATTCCATCACCGGCCCATCACGGCATATATCGGTGACTGAGAGCCACGTGCTCCCGCCAAATACGCGGAGCCATCTATGGTCAAGCTCATCCCTTCTCTCACTGAACGCCTAACTCAAATGGCGAGCGCCGCTCGAACCCGGGCCGAAGCAACGCCTCCGGGGCCAAAGCGGGAAGCTCTTTTGAAGGCCGCGCAGCTCAGTGAGAACGCGCTGCATATTCAGCAATGGCTGAGCTCCACGAGCTTGCGAAAGCCAACGTAACGATGGGTTCGCAAAGGCCCGCCAGCGTGAACCGGCGCATACGGCCGCCAACTAAGGCAACGTACTTCTACGTGTTCCGCTTATAAATACACGCGCAAGGAACAAACGAAGATTTATTATTAGCGCAATCTGTTCTCGCCCGGAGAACAACGGGCCCGCCGTGAACCGGCGGGCCTGGAGGCTCAGGCTTCGCCCTTCGTCGGGGCAGCCATTGCGGCCAGATCCATCGCGACGGAAACTGAAATCACCGGATCGACATGGCGTAGGTGCGGCTGCCTGACGTCCTCAAAGACATAGATCATGCAAGCTTTGAGGCACAATTCGGCAAGGTCGCGGACCTTGACGTTCGCCAAGGCAAGTTGTGCGGCCTTGAAGGCGTCGCGCGCCTTCTGATGCGCATCGAAGACCGCATCATAGTTGATCTCGTCCATGTGCTTATCGTAGCGCCGGCAATACTTCTTGTGAGCGCGGTGGGCGCCCGGCTGCGGATTGGCTTTTTGCCATTCGCCGCAAGCCTTCCATACCCTTTGGAAGTCCGCAGCCGTCAGCTTCAAGGCCTCGTTCGCTTCATCGAGCTTGTAATAGGCCTCGCGCATTGCGTCGCCGCATTGGGAGCCATCGAAGGCAAGCTTTGGCACGCTGGCTGGAAGCGGCGAGGCCAGCGCTTCTAGAGGCATGCTGGCTACGGAGGCTGCTGCTGCGCCGACGAATACGTTCATGATTGATCGCCCGCATGGGGCGAGATCAGCACGACACCGACGAACTCCCGGCAATGGAGCGACTGTGCCGCGACCTGGTGGAGGAGAGCAGGGTGACAGGCGAGGCCGGCGCGCTGCTTAAGATGGCCGAAAACTTCGGCCGTGAGGTTGCGAGACTAACCGTGGATAGGACCGTAGATTGTTCTCGGCGCAGGTGGAAAAGACGAGCGATTCAGCGAGGTTGAGCGGGCACCCCTTCCGCCACCTCCTAGTCCAATAGTGCCCAATCCGTCTTTCTGTTTCGAAGAAGCGCTTGATCTAAAACGGTTGGGTTCGTTGCTTGGGCTTGGTGGCAGCGCGGGCTCCAGCAGCGTGCCCACGTGGTCTGGTGCCGCTCTCGGCGCCGGAGCGGGCGGCCTCTCCATTCCCATGTTCGCAAGCGGCACCAGTTCGGCCCCGGGTGTACTCGCCATGGTGGGCGAGAAAGGTCCCGAGCTGGTCAACCTTCCGGGCGGCGCGCAGGTTTTCAAGCCGTCAAGCGCGGAGAATGCTGGAGGATCAGAGCGGCCCTGCTGTGGTCATGCAGGACGGTGTGCTGGGAGTAGCTGCCGAACTTGTGGACTGGCCGCTCCGCCGCTACGATTTGCGGCATGGGACAGACCAAAAAGCTGATCGATTGCCACGACTGTGACCACCCGGTTTCACCGAGTGCGTCGGCCTGTCCAAATTGCGGCTCGAAGGTGCCGTTCGGTCCTCCCGTTCTTCACCGCAAAAGGCCCCCGGTCTATAACATCGAGGCGCGCAACGACCGCAACATGGTCGTCTTTGCCGTGACGCTGGGAGGCTTAGGCGCAGCTTACGGATTTGCGACAAGCGCAGGGCCGCTTAGCGCTGCGCTGCTGGTCACATCGTACGGCATGCTGGGTGTGTTGGTAGGCGTCCCGCTTGCGGCGTTGTTCAACGTCACGCGCCGGCTGTGGCGGTAGCGACCTCCGGAATCTGGGAAGTCTACGTACCAGCCCAGCGTCGCTCCCGGCGCTCTCATCCGCAATGAGCATGGGCCCTAGTAAGGAAGCGGTGCCATTTCCACACCCGAGTGACAATCCGGGCCACCCCGAATTCCGGTAGTCTTACGGAATCCTTTTTCGGAACACGGTGTTCTACTGTGAGAACACCGGCGAGATTTAAGTACCAGTTTCTAATTTGCCCGGGATGGCCGCAGTGGGGGCTGGAACCACCCTGCGGCCTTTCGCTTTAGCGAAACCCATTTCTAAGTTGAGCCGTACCGTCTCGGAGGCGAAGTCGGCGGAGAATTCGTGAGCATTCAAATCATTATAGCCGCCATGTTGGAGCGCGAGCTAGCGGCGCGCGGCGTGCAATCGTTGGGACCTTCCGATTGCATGGAGATCGTCGAGAACCTGCTTGAGCGCTTGAAAGATCTGGATCGGGAGTTAGCTGCGCGAGGCGCAACGCGGCGGTAGGCTGATGGACAGACGGCCCCGGGGTCGGAAGGGCCGGGGACTGGTTAGACCGAGGCCGCTACGCGGGAGCTTTGGCATTCTCTTGTTCACGATGCAGGTCCGCAGGAGTCGCAATCGATCGCGGATCGACATTTGCGATTGCGGTCTGGCAGGCGAGCAATCCGGTCATCGGGACGCGTCGCGCCGTGAGCACGATGAGTTTTAGATCGTCTTCCGGTGTCCAATGGTCAGTCCGTATTTGTCCGCTCCAGGCTCAAGATGCTGAGGCCAGTCAATTGCCGTGCAGAACAAGCCGCGTCGCTCGATTTCCCGTGCAAGAGCTTCCGCGCGCAGCCTCGCTGGCAATCCGACAAAACGCGCGCCGGCTAGCCTATCTGCTTGAACCTCTTGGCGAATGAACTCGTGCATCCGCAGAATGAAGTGGTCAGATAGGCCTTCGAATTCGCTCATGCCAGCCAATCGCGTCAGTCAAAGATATAGGCAACCAGAAAGGTGGCTGGCTGCCAAGCGATGAACCCAATCGCCTCCAGCGAAACAGCTGTGGCCAGGAGGGCTACAGCGCTGAAGGTGAGGGGAATGACGAGATCAAAAAAGTTGTGGGGCTCGTCTGCATCTGCAGTTTGAAATGCGGTTCTATTGGACATTCGAATATTCCTCTATTCGGGGTCATATCGAGTTCGACGCTCTCAGCCAAACGTTCGCTGGGGTTAACCTGACCGCTAAACCTTAACAGCGGGTCCAGTCCCTATGTGTCGCGGCACAAAACCGATCGACGGCCTTGATCAGTGCGTCCTTCAATCCACCACTCTGCTGCGGCTAACCTCAACAAGCGCAGGGATCAAAGCCGGCTGGCTGCAAGCTCGAAATACTGTGAACACGACGCCGCCGCCAAAGCCAAGGCGCTCACGCAACCCCGTTCGGCTTGTGGTGGTCTGCTCCCGACAGTGATTTGTCAGTTGCGGTGGAAATCGAGCGAGAGCGCGATTGTAGTGAAGCCTCGTCTCTGCATTTTATGGTCAGTGCCGCGAGGTCGTGCACCGCACGTAGAAGGAGTGAGGTCCGTTCGAAAAAAGTCGAAGATCAATACAGTTGACAAGAGACCCCTTCCGCCGGTCTATCCGACCGGGTTCTATCCGTCGGGTTTACCCGGACAGGTGATCGGTGAATCAGACATCCAATCCAGCTGCACTCGACAAGCTGAAGCTCCGCATTCAGGCGTTGCGTTCCAAGACCATCGCCAATGGCTGCACCGAGGACGAGGCGCTGTCTGCGGCCGCCAAGGTCGCCGAACTGCTGGATCGCCACGATTTGTCGCTGTCCGACGTCGAACTGCGGGCGTCGCCGTGCGAGCGGAAGGTCTACGAGACTTTTCGCAAGAAGCGAATTCCCCTGGACGACTGCATCGGGGCGATCGCTCGTTTCTGCGATTGTCGGGTCTGGCGCGAGAAGAACACGGCCGGCGAGAGCAGCTATGTGTTCTTCGGCCTCGGCGCGGACATCGAGGTCGCGCATTATCTGGCCGAATTGATCGACGGCGCCGTCCGCGCCGAGCTCGGCCGCTTCAAGACCTCGGTCGACTACAGCAGGTTCCGGCACCAGGAGCGGCATCTGGCCAATGCCTCCTTCGCGCTCGGGATGGTGGGGTCCATCGCGGACAGGCTGGTGGCGATCAAGGCCAGTCGCGATCAGATCAACGAAAGCACCGGCCGCGGGCTGGTGGTTCTCAAGACGTCGGTGGTCGATGCGGAGTTCGACAAGCTCGACCTGAAGATGCGGACCCAGCGCAGCAGCAGCCGGATGGTGTCGATGACGGCCTATGAAGCCGGCGGCGCCGCCGGCGCGTCGCTGGCCATCAATCCCGGGCTTGCAGGATCGCAGTCAAGGACCGCTCCCAAAGGGAGCTGAGCGCGTCGGGGGAGGGCGTGCAGCGTCACCGTCATTGCAGTTCAGTCGATCGACTTCTCGAGCTTCTGGGCTGCCCGGAAGTCGTCCATGTGCTGCAGGTTGGGCCCATACGCAGCCTCCTTGGTCAGCAGGTGATAGATCCGGGCCACGACCGTTTGCAGATGTTTCATTCGTCCGCGCGGCATCGCCCTGGCCTTGCAAAGCGCTCGGACCGCATGCGCTCGGAAATAATCAAAAGCGTCTGACATCGTGGACTTAACGCTCCGCCTGATGATTGGTTCTTGGATTGGTTCTTGTTCGCGTCCCAAAACGCCTCCAGGAACGCTGTCGAATGGGAGAACTTAGCCCGGCACGAACCTTCAGGATCGGCGAGGCATGTTCTTCTTTTTCTCGAATAGGCTGGGATGTCTCGGCTCGCTGCTGGTCTCCGGGCTGGTCACTCTTGCGTTGCTTGTCCTGTTCGGGATCGTTCGGTTCTAAACGCCCGCGCGTTCAGGAACCTGGTCCTCGCTGGCCTGTTGTTCGCACTCTGGTCCAGCCGCGGAGGGCGCCCTTGGAAAGTACGATCATCGGAGAATTCGACACGCGCCGCGGCGCCGAGCTTGCGGTTGAGCATGTCGTGCAGGAATGCGGCGTGCCGCGAAGCGACGTCTTCGTGCAGGCCGCCGGCGAGGCGAACACGTCGGGGACACGCGCGGCCGGTCCTGACGCCAAAGCCGCGCCTGCGCCGGAGGGGCATCAGAAGCTGGAAGGTCGGATCGAGGTCTCCGTGGATTTTCACGGCGATGCACCTGAGAAGATCGCGGACGCCTTGAAAGGCGCAGGTGCAAAGACTGTCCGAACCAAGTAGCGGAAATGGGCGACTTCGGCGCCGGATCGCACGCACCGAACAGTCGCTTCTGATTTCTGAAGTGGGGAACCCGTTGCGCGTTCAGCGCGTTTCAACGCAAACGCAAGTTGCGAGGTTTCCCTGCTTCAGAGCTCATCGACCCTGATCCCCGGCGACACCGTCTGGCGGCGGTGCGAGGCGCGGCGTGTGGCGGTTCTGAACGATGCTGCCGCTTATTTCGCGGCCCTGCGGCAGACCCTGCTGCAGGCGCAGGACCTCGTCTATATCGTCGGGTGGGATATCCATAGTGAGACCAGGCTGGTCGGCGAGTCCGGGCGAGCGGATGATGGCTTGCCGGAGCAACTCGGCCCATTCTTGCGCGCGCTGGTCCACCGCCGTCCCACCTTGCACATCAATATTCTCGTCTGGGACTTCGTCTCGTTCTACGCCTCCGAGAGGGAATGGAATTCCGCGGCCAAATTTTCCGCCGACACAGATGGCCGCGTCCGGTTTCACCTGGATGCCACGCTTCCCTTTGGGTCGGCCCAACACCAGAAGATCGTTTGTGTCGACGGCTCACTGGGGTTCGTCGGCGGGCTCGATCTGACGATCAGGCGCTGGGACACGAGTGATCATCGCGCCGATCACGCATCGCGCTGTGATCCCCAGGGCAAGCCGTACCTGCCGTTTCATGATGTTCAATGCATGGTCGATGGGGATGCGGCGGCGCAGTTGTTCGACCTCGTGGAGCAACGCTGGCGCGCGGCGGGCCAACAGATTGATGATCGGCGCCCGCTGAAAAGCTTGCGCTGGCCGGCGATTGTGCCGGTGGAAGCTGAGCATATGCCGGTGGGTATCGCCAGGACCGAGGTGGTCTGTCCGGCAGGTTCGACACTCCGGGAGGTCGAACGCTCGCTGATTGCAGCGATCCGGTCCGCGACGAGCTTCGTGTACATCGAGAACCAGTTCACCAGCGCCATCAAGATCGCGCGCGAATTGGCGGAGCAAATGCTGCGCGTACCTTCGCTTCGGGTTCTGGTCGTCACCCCAAAACTGCATTCCTCGTGGCTGGAATCCCAGGCCATGCAGAACGGCCGGGGCACCTTCATCGACTGCTTCAGTTCGGCCGGCGTCGCCGACCGCATCCGCTTCGTCTACCCGGTGTCGGGGAACGGGGATACGGAAGCGGCCGTGATGGTGCACAGCAAGCTCATGATCGTCGACGATCGGATCTTGAGGATCGGTTCGGCCAATTTGAACAATCGATCGATGGGTGCCGATAGCGAATGTGACCTGATCTTCGAAGCCGCATCAGACGAGCATCGGGAGTTCATCGCCTCGGTCCGCCGTCGCCTGATCGCCCATTTCTGCGGTCTCGATGAACAGACCGTCGCGCAAAACGAAGATCGTCTTTTTGCGCTCCTGGACGACGTCGCAAGCGGGACGAAGGCGCTGCGGGACGTTGAATCTTCGGTCCTGACCAGCGCTCTGGCCACGATGGTTCAGCCGGTGGCGGACCCTGAGGCGCCTCTTCATCTGGAGCGGGCGGCATCGCGGATGTGGAGCACGAAGACGATCATCGGGATGGTCTCGATCGCCGTGGCGCTTTTTGGACTGGCGATGGCCTGGTCCTACACGTCGTTGAGCGATTTCGCCGACGCGGGCCGGATGTCGACGCTTCTGTCTGCCTATTCGCAGTCCGTCTGGGGTCCGCCATTCGCGATTGCAGCTTTCGTCGTCGGCGGGTTGGTCGTGTTTCCGGTTCTCGTGCTCATTGCGGCGACTGCTGCCGCACTGGGACCATGGCTAGGCTTCGTCACCGCCATGACGGGGGTCGTGCTCAGCGCCTTTATCCTGTTTGCGATCGGACGGGCACTCGGGCGCGAACGCCTCCAGCGTTTGCTCGGACGACGTACCGCGCGCATCCAGGAACGTGTTGTCGGCAAGGGCATTCTGGCTGTCGTCGTCATCCGGATGATCCCGATCGCGCCGTTCTCAGTGGTGAATGTCGTGGCTGGCGCGAGCACGCTGCCTCTGCGTGACTTCCTGGTCGGAACGCTGCTCGGCATGACGCCCGGCATTCTCGCCATGGCAGTTTTGGGGGCTCAGATCGCTGATCTCGCCAGGAACGCGTCCTGGGTCAACATGTTGCTGCTCGCACTGGCGTTCCTGGGCTGGCTCGCGATCTGCGCCGGCGCGCAATTCGTCGCGACGTGGCTCGCCGGGAGGCGCTGATGCGCTTCATGACGTGGAATGTGCATGGCACCTTCAATCTCAATCCGAAGTTCGATCTGGAAGGGATCTGTTCCATCATTCGCAAATGGGCTCCCGATGTCGTCGCGCTTCAGGAGGTGGATTCGCGATCGCGATCGGACGATCCGTTTGCGAAGCTGGCGAGCGTCGTCGGCGATCACGGTGTTCACGCCAAGTCGATCGTCACGGCCGATGGCGACTACGGCCAGACGCTCCTGAGCCGCTTTCCATTCTCCGGCCCGCCCGAGATCGTCGACGTGTCGTATCGTGAGCGGGAGCCGCGCCGAGCGATCGCCGCGGGACTGCTGACACCGGTTGGCGATGTTCGCGTGGTGGCCACGCATCTCGGCCTGAGCATCCACGAGCGCCACGCGCAGGCTCAGGCGCTGGTGAGCCTGGTGAAACCTGGAAGGACCGTCGTCCTCGGGGATTTCAACGACTGGTTCTGGATCAAATCGGTGCGGCGCGTGCTCGCGCAGGTCTGCCCAAACCGTACGCGGCTGCGAACTTTCCCGTCGCATTTGCCCCTGCTGCGGCTTGACCGGATCTATGCGACGTCCGACAGCCCGATCGGGAAGGTTTGGACCGACGAAGGCGCGAGGGCCTATTCAGACCATTTGCCTGTTATTGCAGACATCGAGATCCCTGCGGGGTCAAACGCATCGAAAGTGCGATAAAAAAAGTGCTGTCTGCAGAAGGACTTGGCTACTGTGCATGGGGTTGTTTTCGCACATTATGCAGTCGGCCCGCAGTGCCGCTCAGCGGGACCACGAGGAACTCTTTCCTCACCTCAGCATTATCTGGCCATGACGGAAGACATTTCCTACCGGCGCAAGCCCTTGACTCCCGAGCAGCGGCAGGCGCGCGATGCGACACGCCGTGTCGAAGCCGAAAAAGCCATGCGCGATCATGAAGCTGCGCAGAAGGCGTTTTATGCCAACAAGGAACGGCTGAGGGCCGAACGGTTGGCACGTGAACAGACGGAGGCGAAGGGCTGACCGTACGCGGTCGCCCCGTCAAGGATGTCCTTGCCCGCGAGCGCCGGTCTCAGTGCCGGTGAGGGATGCGGGTCACGCTCAACGCCTGCTTCAGCGCCTGAACGGCACTTGCGAAAGGTCTGCGAGGCGATTGCGCCTCGATCGCTTCCGCTGCGACGCGACAATCGTCAGCGACCTTGAGCAACCCGCTTCGCGCGAGGTCCATGGTGGAGAGGGCTGCCTGCTCCAGGCAGACCCGTTCAAGCCGTCGAAACTCCCGCAGTTCTTTGTTCATGCGTCAGCTCTCGATGTCCCCGGCCATGCGGCGCTGAGTCTGCTTAATGAACAGTAAACATCTCTGCCTAGCCGGGTTGGCTGGCGTAGAGCTGGTGGGTGCCTTGGGCACGCCCAGCGGGCTTGACGGCGTTTGGCTTCCGCCGGAAGCTTCCAACGACCCTGATTTGAACCACGGAGACGTTCGCTTCCAGCCAGTCCGATCCCGATCAGCGAAAAACGAAATGGAGCTGACCATGACCACGTTCGACAAGCGCGAGCAGGGCTTTGAGGCCAAATTCGTCCACGACGAGGAGCTCATGTTCAAGGCCACGGCCCGGTCCAACAAGCTGCTCGGGCTCTGGGCCGCAACCCAGCTCGGCCTCAGCGGCGATGCCGCGGCCGGCTATGCGACGGCGTTGGTGACGGACCATCTGGAGAACCACTCGATGGACGAGATCCTCGACAAGGTGGCAGGCGATCTTGCCGCCAAAGGCGTCGCGCGCGAACAGGTCGCAGCCAGGCTTCAGGAATGCATGCACCAGGCGTTGCAGCAACTCGAAGCGGACAAGTGAAAGCAGGCCGGCCCTCGACGGCTGGGATCGGGAGGCGGGTGGTGTCTTGCGGAATATCTTGCGGAGTATCTTGGAGCAGCTTCCGCAAATGGGCCGGCGCGATCGCACTCGCTGCTACGATCCTGGTCGGCTGCTGCGGCGCTGAGGTATCGGCCACGCCGCTGACGCCATTTCGCTACGAGGCGCAGGCGCAGCGTCACTGCCCGCACGACCGGGTTGTCTGGCTCGATTTCAGCAAAGGTGTCTATTACGGCAATGGCCAGAAGCGGTACGGCCAGGGTTTTGACGGCAGCTTCGTCTGCCTGAGCGAAGCCCGTGACAGCCTCTATCGGCGTTCGCTGCTTGGACTGCGGTAAGCGTATTGTTCGGGAAGTGCTGGGTGCTCAGGCGAAGGCCAATGCCACGAGGCTGGAGCACAGCAGGACCAGACCACCGGCGGTCAATGCCAGGAAGCCATCGGATACGAGGTCATGGTTGCGCATGGGACACCTGCCGCTCTCGTCTGCGATGCTCGATCGGATCGATTAAAAATGTCCGAACGCGCCGTCTTGAAAGGGTGATGCTTGCCGTCCGCGCGAGTGCCTCAGGCCCTCGTGCGGTAACCTTCAAACGCATGGGCCAGGAAGATCCCCGCGCTTACCAAACCCATCAGTGCCGAAACCGTCTCGATCATCGTCTCATTCCATTCCGCCCTGCACTCGAGAAAACGCGGGCGGCCTTGCACAGTCAAAAGAATTCCAGTGAGCGGCGCGACAATGGGGGTGGAGTGAGGATTTGGCGCAACAGAATGTCCAGGCGTGGCACAGAGCAGGGCACCGGCGCCCCGTAGTTCAACGGGGCGAGCGCATACGCCCTGTTTACCATCCCGGCGTGAACGCCGTGCGCTCCCCATTTCCGCCGTGTTCGGATTGCGTTATCGTTACCACTTCCGACGCGGTGGTGGGCCGCCTCGGAGCAAAGGACCGGACAGCGCTACCCGTAGCCAAAGCGGGTTAGGTACGCCTCCGGCAAAGTGGTATTTGGGGTGAATGGGGATCCGACGGTCAGATTCGGTTTTGCGGGCCGCGCGCGCTGCTGCGATGGCCGCGACCTGCCTTGCGCTCGCCAATTGCGCCTCCTCCAACAAATTCGCCAGCCGGGTCGATCCGAAATACGGCGTGTCCTCGAGCCCCCGGGTCGTGGCTTTGGGCGATCCGGTCCCGAAGGGCGGCGGCGCCTATCGCGTCGGCAAGCCCTATGTGGTGGGTGGCCGGACCTATGTGCCCGAAGAGGACGTCAACTACCGAGCCGAGGGCATGGCGTCCTGGTACGGCGACGATTTCCATGGCCGCCTGACCGCCAATGGCGAAGTGTTCGACATGGGCTCGCTGACCGCGGCGCATCCGACCCTGCCGATGCCGTCCTATGCGCGGGTGACCAACGTCTCGAACGGCAAGTCGCTGATCGTCCGCGTCAATGACCGCGGGCCCTATCACGGCAACCGGCTCATCGACGTCTCGAACAAGGCCGCCGAACTGCTTGAATTCAAAGGCAATGGGATCGCCAAGGTCCGTGTCGAGTATGTCGGCCGGGCGCCGCTGGAAGGCTCCGACGACCGCCAGCTGATGGCCACCTTGCGCACCGGGACCCCGGCGCCGTCACCGTCGATGGTCCGGGTCGCCTCGGCGAGACCCTTCGTGCCGGAGCTGCCATCGTCGAACCGCGGCGCCATGCGCGGCGAAGTTCCGACGCCGGAGGGACGGCCCTACAATCTCGGCAACACCTCCGCCGACATGGCTTCACTCAGTGCGACCTCGGAAATGTCGGCCTCGAGCCGCAACCGGGGCCGGGCGCTCCAGAACGCGCGCGCCGTGTCCTATGACGGGGACGGCCGCTATGCGACCGAGAGCACTCCGTCCGGCGCCTACGCCTCGGATGGCGCTGCCGAGGCCCGCGGCATCCTGAGCGGCCGCGGCCTCTACTGAGCCGCGCTTTCCTTCAGGAAACTCATCAACGCCGCATTCACCTCGTCGGGCCGCTCCTGCTGGACCCAATGGCCGGCGCCCTCGATGATCAGCTTTCGCTTCAGATTGGGCAGCACGCGCTCGAGTTCGTTGACGCGCTTGGTTCCGATCAGGCCGGTGATGACGGCGTCTTTCGAACCGGCAATGAAGAGCGACGGCTGATGGATTTGCGCGTCCTGCCAGGGCGCCGTCAGCTCCCAATTGCGATCGAGGTTGCGATACCAGTTCAGCCCGCCGCGGAAGCCGGACTTGCGGAAGGTTTCGGTGAAATAGGCAAGGTCAGTCTCGGTGAGCCAGGCCGGCAGAGGCTCCTCCGGGTTGCCGTGGCCGAGGAATCCCTTGCCCTCCAGCACGAACATGGCCGCGGAGGGATCGGCAAGGCCGCGCCCGCCGAGCACGATGCGCATGGTGCGCGCGACGTCACGCTCGAATTCGGCTTCGGCAACGCCCGGCGCCTGGAAGTACTGCCAATAGAAATTGGTGATGCCGCCCTGGCGCAGGAGTTCGAGCGGCTTGCCGCGGCCGCGGAACGGCGGTGGCACGCTCAGGCCGGCGACCGCCGTGAAGATGTCGGGCCGGAACAGCGCCGCGTGCCAAGCCACCGGTGCACCCCAGTCGTGGCCGACCACCATGGCCTTGGTCTCGCCAAGCGCCTGCACGAGGCCGACGATATCGCCGACCGTGTCGAAGATCGAATAGGCCGTCGCCTCGGGCGGCGCTGAGCTCTGGCCATAGCCGCGCATGTCGGGGGCGACGACGCGAAACCCGGCCTGCGCCAGCGCCGGGATCTGGTGGCGCCAGGAGTAGGAGAGTTCCGGCCAGCCGTGGCACAGCACCACCAGCGGCCCCTGACCGGCTTCGCGGATGAACAGGTCGATCCCGTTGGCCTTGATCACGCGGGTGGATGACATCGCTTTTCCGCCTTGTTTCAGGGGTTTGGTCAGAAAATCTGAGGTGCCACGATAGGGGCGGGATGAGAATCGTGCAATCTCGGGACAAGCGGCCACCCCGTGTTGTTTGCACCGGCTCCAACTGTTAGAACGCCGCTCTCAGGGCTTGGCCATGGAATTTCATCTTTCCTCGTTTAGGCGCACCCGGTTTACCGCCGGAGCGCTGGCGCGCGGGCTGATCGCGACGGCTCTGGTGGCGGCCATTGGCTGGAGCGGGGCGCTCTACGCCGCCAACCAGAGCGTCCAGGGCGCCAAGAAAACAGATGATTCCGGCTTCGACGGCGACGCCCCGACCGCGATCCTGATCGAGGCCTCCAGCGGCAGTGTGCTGTTCGAGAAGAACGCCGACGAGCTCCGCGCGCCCTCGAGCATGATGAAGCTGATGACCGCCGAGGTCGTCTTCAACGCCATCAAGAAGGGCGACATCAAGCTGACCGACGAATACCGGATCAGCGAGAACGCCTGGCGCAAGGGCGGCGCACCCTCCGGCGGCTCGACCATGTTCGCCGCCATCAACAGCAAGGTCACGGTCGACGATCTCCTGCACGGGGCGATCATCCAGAGCGGCAACGACGCCTGCATTGCGCTGGCCGAGGCCATGGCGGGCAGCGAGCGGATTTTCGCCGCCGACTTCATGACCAAGCGAGCTCGCGAGCTTGGCCTCACGAAATCGACCTTCGGCAATTCCAACGGCCTGCCGGACCCCGCCAACAAGATGACGGTGCGCGAGCTCGGCATTCTCGCCCGGCACATCATTCTCGACTTCCCCGAATTCTACAAACTGTTCGGCGAGAAGGAATACACCTGGAACAAGATCCGCCAGCCCAACCGCAATCCGCTGCTCAATTCGATGGAAGGCGCCGACGGTCTGAAGACCGGCTACACCAAGGAAGGCGGCTACGGCATGGTCGGCTCGGCGGTGCAGAACGGCACGCGGCTGATCGTTGTCATTAACGGGCTGGAAGACCCCGACGATCGCGCGACCGAAGCCAAGAAGATGCTTGAATGGGGTTTTCGCAATTTCGAGACCCGCACCCTGATCGCGGCCGATCAGCCGGTCGGCTACGCCAAGGTGTTCGGCGGCGAGAGCCGCTCGGTCAAACTGGTCGCCAAGACGCCCGTGAAGGTGATGGTGCACAAGAACGGCAGCGACAAGCTGATCGCGCGCGTCGTCTATAACGGCCCGGTGCGCGCGCCGGTCGAGGCCGGGCAGAAGGTCGGGCTGGTCAGGGTCTGGCGCAGCGGCAACATCGCAGTGGAGACGCCGGTCTATGCCGCTGACGCGATCGGCACCGGCTCGACCGTGCGCCGCGCGATCGACGGCGCCAGCGAGCTGGTGATCGGCATGTTCCGTGCGGGCGCCGAGAAGCTCTGATCATGAGTGAAAGCGCGGTAAAGTGGCCGTCCGGACGCGGGCGTTTCGTCACCTTTGAAGGCGGCGAGGGGACGGGCAAGTCGACCCAGATCAAGAAGCTCGCCGACCGTCTCAAGGCCGCCAGGATGCGTATCCTCGTCACGCGCGAGCCGGGCGGCTCGCCGGGCGCCGAGATCATGCGCCATCTGGTGCTGTCAGGCATGGGCAAGCTGCTCGGACCCGAAGCCGAGACGCTGCTGTTCGCGGCCGCCCGCGACGATCATGTCCACACCGTGATCCAGCCAGCGCTCAACCAGGGCACGTGGGTGCTGTGCGACCGCTTCGCCGACTCGACGCGGGCCTATCAGGGCAGCCTCGGCCGCGTGCCGGCCGCGCTGATCAACGCGATGGAGCGGGTCACGATCGGCGATCTCAAGCCGGACCTCACCATCATCCTCGACCTGCCGGTCGAGATCGGCCTGCAGCGCGCGGCCGCGCGCCGCGGCAGCGGCACGCCGGACAGATTCGAGGCCGAGAAGCTCGGTTTCCATCAGGGCCTGCGCGAAGCCTATCGCAAGATCGCGGCGGACGATCCCGCGCGCTGCGTGCTGATCGACGCCAATTCCGACCCCGACACGGTTGCCGGACGCATCTGGATCGCGATGCGTGATCGCCTGCTCCCGACGCCGGCAACGGTGGTGTCCATATGAGCCCGCGTCAGACCGAGCGCGAAACTGCCATGTCTCATCCGCGCGAGACGAGCGTTCTGTTCGGCCATCGCGAGGCCGAGACCGCGCTGCTCGCCGCCTATCGCAGCGGGCGCATCCCGCACGCCTGGCTGATCGGCGGGCCGCAAGGCATCGGCAAGGCGACGCTGGCATATCGGATGGCGCGCTTCGTGCTCGCTCACGGCCAGCCGCTGGCGCCTTCCGTGCAGCGCGCCGAAGACCTCGCCATCAATCCCGATCACGCCGTGGCACGGCAGGTTGCTGCGAGTTCGCACGGTGGCCTGCTGACGCTGGAGCGCACCGCCAACGACCGCGGCGTAATGCGCACCGTGATCACCGTGGACGAAACGCGCGAGACGATCGGTTTCTTCGGCTCGACCGCGACAGCCGAAGGCTGGCGCGTCTGCATCGTCGACACCGTCGACGAGCTCAATCCGAATGCCGCCAACGCGCTGCTGAAAATTCTCGAGGAGCCGCCGCAGCAATCGCTGTTCCTGCTGGTGAGCCACGCGCCGGCGCGCGTGCTCGCCACGATCCAATCGCGCTGCCGCAAGCTGCGTCTCCGCGCGCTCGCAACCGACGACGTGATTGCTGCAGCCGCAACCGCTGCCGATCTCGACCCGAACGATCCGGCGTTGCGCGAGGCGGCGGAGGCGTCCGAGGGCAGCGTCGCGCGGGCGCTGACGCTGCTCGGCGGTGACGCCCTGAAGCTTCAGCAGCGCACGGCCGCGCTGCTGGCGCGACTGCCGCAGGTCGATCCGCGCGAATTGCATACGCTCGGCGAATCGCTCGGCACCAGCGACCGCGTTGCGCTTGCCGCCTTCATCGACGGCATCGATCGCTGGATCGCGGAACGCCTGCACGCCGACGAGGCCAATGCCAACCAGAACCTGCCGCGCCTTGCGCGCCTAGCTGAGGTATGGGAAAAGATCGTCCGCGCCGCGCGCGACACCGAAACCTATAATCTGGAGCGAAAGCCCTTGGTCTTCTCGGTGTTCGGCTGGCTGGCGGACGCAACGCGCTAGAGCATGATCCGGAAAAGTGTGCAGCGGTTTTTCCGATAGGATCGTGCTCAAGACAATAAACTAACGCAGGTTCGTTTCCCAATTTCGAGAAGCCGGTAAAGGAATTCGTCGTGGCAGCGCGAGCTAAGAAAATCGCTAAAGGCAAGAGCAGCAAGAAGAAGGCTGCCACCAAGGCCGTCAAGAAAGGCGCGAAGAAGGCCGTGAACGCGCGCGCGCGCAAAGCTGCCAAGAACGTCAAGAAAGCCACGAAGACCAAAAAGACGGCCGCCAAAAAAACCGGGAAGAAGAGCGCCGCGAAGACGGCAAAGAAGGCAGCGAAGAAGCAGGTCGTCGCCAAGAAGACGGTGAAGACAGGAACCAAAAAGCCAGCCAAGGCTTCGGCGAAGAACAAGGCCTCGGCGAAAAACAAGGCCCCGGCGAAGAAGATAGCCAAGACGGCGAGGGTGGCTGCGCCCGCAGTGACCGCCGCACCAGCTCCTGTCGCGACGCCGCCGAAGACTGCGAAGCCCGATGTATCGAAACCCAAGGCCCCGCGCGCGCCGAAGTCCATCGCAGCGCCGCACGCCAACACGCCCGTGGCCGTCCCCGCGCGCGACAACGTCTTCTACATCACGACTGCGATCGCCTATCCCAATGGCAGCCCGCATATCGGCCACGCCTATGAGGCGATCGCGACCGATACGTTGGCGCGCTTCGCGCGACTCGACGGCAAGGATGTGTTCTTCCTGACCGGCACCGACGAGCACGGCCAGAAGATGGTTCAGACCGCGGCCGGCGAAAAAATGTCCGTCTCGGAGCTCGCCGCCCGCAATGCCGGCCGTTTCAAGCAAATGGACGAGCGCCTGAACGTGTCGTTCGACCGCTTCATCCGCACCACCGAGGAGCAGCATCACCGCTCCAGCCAGGAGATCTGGCGGCGCATGGAAGCGAACGGGGATATCTATGCCGACATCTATGCCGGCTGGTATTCCGTGCGCGACGAAGCCTATTACGCGGAGGACGAGACGCGCCTGAACGAGGACGGCGTGAGGCTCGGGCCGCAGGGCACGCCGGTCGAATGGGTCGAGGAGAAGAGCTACTTCTTCCGCCTGTCGGCCTATCAGGACAAGCTGCTCAAGCTGTACGAGACGCAGCCCAATTTCATTGGGCCCGACTCCCGCAAGAACGAGGTGGTGAGCTTCGTCAAGGGTGGCCTGCGCGACCTCTCGATCTCGCGCACGACGTTCGACTGGGGTGTCAAGGTGCCCGGCGACGAAGATCACGTGATGTATGTCTGGGTCGACGCGCTCACCAACTACATCACCGGCGTCGGCTTCCCCGACGAGAGCGACAACAACTGGCGTTATTGGCCTGCCGACGTGCACATCATCGGCAAGGACATCATCCGCTTCCATGCGGTGTACTGGCCGGCTTTCCTGCTGTCGGCCGGGATCCCCCTCCCGAAGCGGGTCTATGCCCATGGCTTCCTGTTCAGCAGGGGCGAGAAGATGTCGAAGTCGGTCGGCAACGTGGTCGATCCCTTTAACCTCGCCGACCAGTACGGCGTCGACCAGATGCGCTATTTCTTTCTGCGCGAGGTGCCGTTCGGCCAGGACGGCAACTACAATCACGAGGCCATCGTCGCGCGCATCAATGCCGATCTCGCCAACGATCTCGGCAATCTCGCGCAGCGCTCGCTGTCGATGATCGCCAAGCAGCTCGGCGGCGTGCTCCCGGAGCCCGGCGAATTCAGCGATAACGACAAGGCGATCCTGTCACAGGCTGACGACATGCTCGCGGCGTCCCGCGAAGCGATGGCGACGCAGCAAATCCATCACTGGCTCAATGCCGTGTGGGCTGTAGTCGCGGAAGCCAACCGCTATTTCGCGGGCGAAGCGCCGTGGGCGCTCGCCAAGACCGATCCTGTCAGGCAGAGGACGGTGCTCTACGTCACCGCCGAAGTCGTGCGCCAGATCGCAATCCTGGCCCAGCCGGCGATGCCGACGGCCTCGGGATTGCTGCTGAACAGCCTCGGTATCCCCGAAGCGGAGCGCAACTTCGCCGCGCTTGGTGGCGCAACGCGCATCGCGCCCGGTACGACGCTGCCCGCGCCGACGCCGGCCTTCCCGCGCTACATCGAGCCGGCAGCCTAAAGGCGTTCGCACCATGCTGGTCGACAGCCACTGCCACTTGGATTTTCCGGACTTCGCGGAGGATCTCGACGGGATCGTGTCGCGGGCGCGAGCGGCCGGTATCGGCCGCATGGTCACGATCTCGACGCGGGTGAGAAAGCTGAACCAGCTTTTGGCCATCGCCGAGCGCTATGACGACGTCTATTGCTCGGTCGGCACCCATCCGCATAACGCTGATGAAGAAGACGGCATCGCGCCGGACGAGCTGATCGCGTTGACGCAGCATCCCAAGGTCGTCGCGCTCGGCGAAGCCGGGCTCGACTATTTCTACGACAACGGCTCGCCGGAGGCGCAGGCGAGGGGCTTTCGTGCCCACATCGCCGCCGCCCGCGCCACCGGCCTGCCGCTGGTGATCCACACCCGCGAGGCTGACCAGGATTGCGGCCGTATCCTTGAAGAGGAGACGGCAAAGGGATCGTTTCGCGCGGTGTTGCATTGTTACACCGGCGGGCGCGAGCTGGCGCTGAAGGCGGTCTCGCTCGGGCTCTATATCGGCTTCACGGGCATCCTGACCTTCAAGAAGTCCGAGGCCTTGCGCGCGCTTGCGGCCGAACTGCCGTCCGACCGTATTCTGGTTGAAACAGACTCGCCCTACCTTGCGCCGGGCAAGTTCCGGGGCAAGCGCAACGAACCGGCCTATGTGGTCGAGGTCGCAAAAGTGCTCGCCGAAACACGCGGCGTGTCGTTTGACGAGATCTCGCGCCAGACAAGCGAAAACTTCTTTCGCCTGTTCTCCAGGGTGAAACCTTAGAACTGGGAGCCGCATGACGCTGACGCTGACGATCCTGGGCTGCGGCTCCTCCGCCGGCGTGCCGCGTCCGGCACTCGGCTGGGGTGCCTGCGATCCCAACAATCCCAAGAACCGCCGTCGCCGCTGTTCGCTGCTGGTCGAGCAGACATCGGGCGAGGGCACCACGCGTATCGTGATCGACACCTCGCCTGACCTGCGCGAGCAATTGCTCTCGACCAATGTCGACCACATCGATGCCGTGTTCCTGACCCACGAGCACGCCGATCAGACCCACGGCATGGACGACCTGCGTTCGGTCGTGATGCACATGCGCCGGCGGATTCCGACCTATCTCAATCAGACGACTGCGAACGACATCATGTCGCGGTTCTCCTATTGCTTCGTCTCACCGGCGGGCAGCGACTATCCGCCGATCCTGACGGCGCAGTCGATCGAGGCCGGTGACAGCCAGACCATCCAGGGGAAGGGCGGCCCGGTGACGATGACGGCCTTCCTGGTGCAGCACGGCAACATTCCCGCGCTGGGCTATCGCATCGGCGATGCCGCCTACACGCCCGATCTCAACGACATCCCACGCGAGAGCTGGAGCGCGCTGGAAAATCTGGATCTCTGGATCGTCGATGGCCTGCGCTACACCAGCCATGTCAGCCATTTCAGCATCAACGACGCGTTGTCCTGGATCGAGCGCTTCAAGCCGAAGCGCGCCGTCATCACCAACATGACGGCCGACGTCGATTATGAGGTGATCCGGCAGTCGCTGCCGGCGGGAGTGGTGCCCGCGTATGACGGGCTGCGGCTGGAGACCCGCTGAACCTGCGGGGGAAATTCCGGCGAGAGCCGGCATACTCCTTGCTTGCGCTAGCCCCATCATGTTGATCTAACGTCTGAAAGACAGGCGCCGGGCAGGGGCGATATTCATGCAGGACCGGCGCGCGACGTGCGATCGCCGGGACCTTCTGAATCGCTTCGTATGAGGATGGGGATCGCGTTGGCAGGGGACGATGTCACGAGCCGGGGGCCGGTGCGACGCGCGCTAGATCTCCTTTATCTCGGTGCGGGCTACGCCGCCGGAGCCTTCATGGTTGCGATCTTTGCAATCATGATGATCATGTCGATCGGGCGCCAGTTTGCGGTCAACATTCCCGCCGGCGATGATTTCGCCTCATGGTGCATGGCCGCGATGGCATTCCTCGGCCTCGCTCACACCTTCAAGCGCGGAGAGATGATCCGGGTCGGCCTGTTGCTGGAGCGTCTGCATGGGCGCTCCAAACAGGTGGCGGAGGTCGTGGCCCTTGGTATTGCCGCCGCTTTCATCCTCTATTTCACCCGGCATGCCGTGCAGATGACCTACGATTCCTGGCGCTTCAACGACGTGGCGCAGGGCGTCGTCGCGCTTCCGCTCTGGATTCCGCAGCTCGGGTTTTCCGGCGGACTCGTGATCCTCTCGATCGCGCTCATTGATGAAATGGTCAGTGTCATCAGCGGCAACCGGCCGAGCTACGAGAAGGGCTCGCCGGACGAGACTCCGGACGAATTCATCGAGCGGATATCGCAGGGCGGCGGAGGTTGACGATGGCCAATCTCGGCATGATCGAACTATCGTTCATTCTGCTCGGCGTCATGATCGTGCTGCTGGGAAGTGGCATCTGGATCGCGGTTTCGCTGGGGCTTGTCGGCTTCGTGGCGATGGCGCTGACCACGAGCCTGCCGCTCGGCTCCGTGCTTGCGACCACGACATGGAGCGCAAGCTCGTCATGGACGCTGGCTGCGCTGCCGTTGTTCATCTGGATGGGCGAGATCCTCTTCCGCACCAAATTATCCGAGGAAATGTTCCGGGGCCTGTCGCCCTGGGTGCAGTGGCTGCCGGGGCGTCTGACCCATGTCAACGTGATCGGCTGCGGCATCTTCGCGGCAGTGTCGGGTTCGTCGGCGGCGACCTGTGCGACCATCGGCAAGATCGCGCTGCCCGAACTGGACAAGCGTGGTTACGATAAGGGCTTGAGTCTAGGCTCGCTCGCGGGCTCCGGCACGCTCGGCCTGCTGATCCCGCCGTCGATCCCGATGGTGGTCTATGCGGTCACGGCGAATGTCTCCGTGCTTCAGGTGTTCCTCGGCGGCTTCCTGCCGGGCGTGCTCGTGATGGTGCTCTATTCGGGCTACATCATCATCTGGTCGCTGCTGAACCCGAAGAAGATTCCGCCGCGCGATCCCCCGATGCCGTTCCGCCAGAAGCTGCGCGAGTCGGCCAGGCTTGCGCCCTGCCTGTTGCTGATCCTGGCAGTCTTCCTCTCCCTCGTGCTCGGCTTCGCGACGGCGACGGAATGCGCCGCCTGGGGCGTTTCGGGCGCGCTGCTGCTGGCGTGGTGGAGCCGCACGCTCACGCGCAAGAACTTCCTCGAGAGCATCATGAGCGCGACGCGCCTGACCTGCATGATCATGCTGATCCTGGCAGGCGCTGCCTATACGACCGCAGCGATGGCCTATACGGGCATTCCGGCGGCGCTCGCCACCTGGGTCCAGGGCCAGCAGCTGACGCCGGGCATGCTCGCGCTGTATCTGAGCATCATGTACATCATCCTGGGATGCCTGATCGACGGCATCTCGATGATCGTTCTGACCGCCGTGATCGTGCTGCCGATGGTCAAGCAGGCCGGTCTCGACCTGGTCTGGTTCGGCGTCTATCTCATCATCCACGTGGAGATGGCGCAGATCACGCCGCCGGTCGGTTTCAATCTGTTCGTGCTCCAGAACATGAGCGGGCGTGATACCTTGACCGTCGCGCGGGCGGCGTTCCCGTTCTTCGTCCTGTTGCTCGCCGCCGTGTTCATCATCACGGAATATCCGCAGATCGTGATGTTCCTGCCCAAGCTTGCTTTCCCAGACTGAGCGTACCGGTTTTGAAATTGACTGTGAGGAGAAGCCCGATGATGTCTCGTTTATTCCGCGCATCCTTGATCGCCAGCGCCGTGCTGGCTGCGACACCCGCTTTGGCTCAGACCAAATGGAATCTGCCGGCGGCATATCCGGCCGACAATCCGCACTCCGAGAATCTCGTCGCGTTCGCCAAGGACGTCGAAGCCGGCACGTCCGGCAAGCTCCAGATCACGGTTCATCCGGGCGCCTCACTGTTCAAGGCGCCCGACATCAAGCGCGCGGTGATGACCGGGCAGGCGCAGATGGGCGAAGTCTTGCTGTCGATCCACGAGAACGAGGATCCGGTATTCGGCGTCGACGTCGTGCCATTTCTGGCGACCAGCTTCCCGGATGCCATGAAGCTGTACCAGGCGTCGAAGCCGCTGATTACGAAGAAGCTGGAGGCGCAGGGGCTCAAGCTGCTGTTCGTCGTGCCGTGGGCGCCGCAGGGCGTCTATGTCAGCAAGCCGCTTGCGACCATCGAAGACATGAAGGGCCTTAAATGGCGGGCCTACAACGTTGGGACCGCGCGCATCGGCGAACTGGTTGGCGCGCAGTCGGTCACCATTCAAGCCGCCGAGCTGCCGCAGGCACTTGCGACCGGCGTCGTGAACTCCTTCATGTCGTCAGGCGGCACGGGCTACGATGCGAAGGCATGGGAGTCGCTGAAGTACTTCTATGACGTGCAAGCCTGGATCCCGAAGGACTACACCTTCGTCAACAAGGCTGCGTTCGAGGCGCTCGACAAGCCGACCCAGGAGGCCATCCTCAAGGCCGCCGCGACCGCGGAAACCCGCGGCTGGAAGGCCTGGCAGGACAAGAGCACCTGGTACATCGATCAGCTCAAGGCCAAGGGCATGACGGTCGAGCCGCCGAGCCCGGCCCTGAAGGCTGGCTTCCAGAGGATCGGCGAACAGCTCACCGCCGACTGGCTCAAGAAGGCGGGAGCCGACGGCCAGGCCCTGGTTGACGCCTATAAGAAGATGTGAGGTCGAGGGGGCCCGGCGAATCCGACTAGTCGAAACTGCGCAACGACTTCGCGGCGACACCCAACCGCCGCGGAGGTCGAGACAAGCGGCTCTCAGCTCGAGATTGCCTTCGCCGATCCCGCTTCGTTGCGCAGCAGGAATTTCTGGATCTTTCCCGTCGACGTTTTCGGGATGGGCCCGAACACCACGGCCTTCGGCGTCTTGAAGCCGCTCATATGCGAGCGGCAGAAGGCGATGATATCGGCTTCGCTCGCGCTTGCGCCGTCCTTCAGCTCGACGAAGGCGCAGGGCACTTCGCCCCATTTCGGATCGGGCTTTGCGACCACGGCGGCAAACAGCACGGCCGGGTGCTTGTAGAGGATGTCCTCGACCTCGACGGAGGAAATGTTCTCGCCGCCGGAGATGATGATGTCCTTGTAGCGATCCTTGATGATGACGTAGCCTTGCGCGTCGAGCACGCCGAGATCGCCGGTGTGAAACCAGCCGCCCTCGAAGGCTTCCTGCGTCGCCTTGTCGTTCTTGAGGTAACCCTTCATCACGATGTTGCCGCGGAACATGACCTCGCCGATAGTCTCGCCGTCGCGCGGTACTTGCCTCATGGTCTGCGGATCGATGACGGTGACGGCTTCCTCAAGCGGGTAGGGCACGCCCTGCCGCCGCTTCAGGCTGGCGCGCTCGGCTGCGGGCAGATCATCCCAGCCAGGCTGCTCGGCGCAGACGGAAGCGGGGCCGTAGACCTCGGTCAGGCCATAGACGTGCGTCAGCTTGATGCCGATGCTCTCGGCGCCCTCGAGCACCGCGACCGGCGGCGCGGCACCGGCGATCAGGCCGACGACGCGGCGCGCGGCATCGCCCTTCGGTGCATCGGGCGCGTTGATCAGCGTGTTGTAGACGATCGGCGCGCCGCACATATGGGTGACGCCGTGCTGCTTGATCAGCTCGAAGATTTTCGTCGGCTCGACCTTGCGCAGGCAGACGTTGATGCCGGCGGCGGCTGCGATGGTCCAGGGGAAGCACCAGCCGTTGCAGTGGAACATCGGCAGGGTCCAGAGGTACACCGGATGCTGGCCGAGTTGGCCCGCGAGAATATTGCTGACGGCGTTCAGATAGGCGCCGCGATGATGGGTGACGACGCCCTTGGGATTTCCCGTGGTGCCCGAGGTGTAGCTCAGCGCGATTGCGTCCCATTCATCGCCCGGCAGGATCGCCGCGAAGTCAGGATCGCCTTGCGCGAGCGCGGCCTCGTACTCGATCTCGCCGATGCGCCCGCCGCCCTTGAAGGCGGTGTCGTCGACGTCGATCACGAACGGTTTTGGGCCACTCATCTGTGACAGCGCATCGGTGATCACGCCGGAAAATTCGGGGTCGACCAGAATGATCCTGGCGCCGCCATGGTCGAGCTGAAATGCGATCGAAGGTGCATCCAGCCGGATGTTCAGCGCATTGAGCACCGCACCCGTCATGGGGACGGCGAAATGCACCTCGTTCATCGCCGGAATGTTCGGCAGCATCGCCGCGACGGTGTCGCCGACGCCGATGCCCTTGCCGGCAAGATACGAAGCAAAGCGCTTGCAACGCTCATGCGTCTCGCGCCAGGTGAAGCTGCGCCCCTCGTAGACCGTGCTGACGTGATCGGGATAGACCGCGGCGCTGCGTGTGAGAAAGCTCAACGGGCTCAGCGGCACGTAGTTGGCGGGCGTCTTGTCGAGGCCGATATTGTACTGGTTCTGCCGCTCGCTCATCGACACCTCCCTTACGCGCCGGCCTACAGGAATCCGATGGAGATCCACGGAAAGACGGCGACCACGATCAATCCTACCAGCAGCGCCAGCAGATAGCCCCAGATCGGCCTGATGCCTTCGGCCGGATCGACGCGTCCGATGGCGCAGGCGGCATAATAACCGACCCCGAAGGGCGGGGCGAATAGCCCGATACCCATGGCGAGAATGATGACCATGGCATAGTGCACCTCGTGGACGCCGACGGCGCGCGCAATCGGAAACAACAGCGGCCCGAACAGCACGATCGCCGGGATGCCCTCGAGCACGCTGCCGAGGATGGTGAAGGCCAGGATCGAGACGGCGATGAAGGTCGCCGCGCCGCCCGGCAATCCGGTCATGGCGGATGCCAGCGCCCGCGAGAAGCCTGATTGCGTCAGGCCCCAGGCCATGCCGGTCGCCGTGCCGATGATCAGCAGGATCGCGCCCGACAGCGCCGCGGTTTCGACCAGCATCGGAAACAGCCGCCGCCAGTCGAAGCGGCGGTAGACGAGGAGGCCGACCAGGGCGCCATAGACGATGCCGATCGTGGATACTTCGGTGGCGGTGGCGATGCCTTCGACCACGGCGTAGCGGATCACGAAGGGCAGCGCGAGCGCGGGCAGGGCGATGACGAAGGTCTTGCCGATCTCGCCGCCTGTGGCGCGGCGGACATGGCTCATGTCCTCGTGGCGATAGCGCCACCACACCAGCATGCACAGCGTTATGGCCAGCACCACGCCGGGCAACAGGCCGCCGGTGAACAGCGCGGCGATCGAGACGCCGGTGACCGATCCGATCGTGATCAGCACGAGACTCGGCGGAATGGTTTCGGTCTGCGCGCCGGTGGCCGCAAGAAGCGCGACGAGATCGCCGGGCTTGGCGCCGCGCTGTTTCATCTCCGGGAACAGCACGGGCGCGACCGCGGCCATGTCCGCGGCCTTGGCACCTGAGATGCCGGAGACCAGGTACATCGCGCCGACAAGCACGTAATGCAGCCCACCGCGGACATGGCCGAGCAGGCTGGCCAGGAACGCCACCATGGCCCGTGCCATGCCGGTCATTTCAATCAGGAGCCCCAAAAATACGAACAGCGGCACCGAGAGCAAAATGAGGTGGCTCATGCCCTCGTCCATCCGCCCGACCAGTACCATGACCGGCGTGCGCGTGGTCAGTGCCAGATAGCCGAAGATCGCGAGCCCGAAGCCGAACGCGATGGGAACGCCGGCAAAGACGCAGAAGCCGGCGACGCCGACGAAGAAGATGACGAGGTTGAGATTGCCGAGCGGCCGCAGATATGGCTGCGCCAGCCAGAACAAGCCGACGACGACGGCAACGGCGACCGCGGCCGTCAGCACCATGCGGTAATCGACTGCGCGCAGCAGCCGCAACAGCGCGAACGCCGCCATCAGGCAGATGCCGGCCGGCAATGCCGCGGCGCGCCACATATTGGAGATCTGCAGCGCCGGCGTGGTGATGAAGCTTTCCTCGTAGGCGTAGTCCCAGGACGGCCAGACGATCAGCGCCAGGAAGGCCAGCGCCGCGCAGGTCGCGACCAGATCGAGCCAGGCCCGCGTGGCCGGCCTGGTGCTGGCGACGACCGCGGTCATGCGCATGTGCTCGGAACGGCGGAACGCCACCGCCGCGCCCAGCATGGCGAGCCACAGGAACAGGATCGAGGCCAGCTCGTCCGACCAGATCAGCGGCCGGTGCAGGCCGTAGCGCGCGACCACGCCGGCAAACAGGATCGCAATCTCGGCGACCACCAAAATGGCCGCCGGAATTTCGACGAGGAGACCGAGTGCGCGCTCCGTCGAGGCCAGCAAGGAAGGCCGGCGAGGGGACCGAACAGCCGCCTCGCCCGCCACTCCGCTCACTTCGACCTCAAGATGAGCCATGACGGCTCCAACGCGTTACGACAGCTTGCCGACGGCTTTTTCCAGCAGGTCCCAGGCCTGGTCGCCATATTTGCCTTTCCACTCGGCATAGAAGCCGGCGGAGCGCAGCTTGTCGCGGAACGGCGCGACCGCGGGCTGATTGAAGGTCAGGCCCTTGCCCGCGAGCTCCTGCTGCAGATTGGCATTGAGCTTGGCGGTATCCTCACGCTCCTTGAGCGCTGCGGCATTGATGTTCTTGGCGACGATGGTGCGCACATCCTCGGGCAGGCTGCTCCACGCCTTGCGATTAGCCAGGAACCAGAAGCCGTCCCACATGTGGTTCGTCAGCGAGCAGTATTTCTGCACCTCATAGAGCTTGGCGGTCGAGATGATCGCCAGCGGGTTCTCCTGGCCCTCGACGATCCTGGTCTGCAGCGCGGAATAGACCTCGGCGAAATTGATCGAGGCGGGCGCCGCATCGAATGCCTTGAACATTGAGGTCCATAGCGGCGACACCGGCACGCGGATCTTGAAGCCCTTGAAATCGTCCGGATGGGTGATCGGCTTGCTCGACGACGTGGTCTGGCGGAAGCCGTTGTCCCAAATCTTGTCCATGACTTCGAGCCCGGCCTTCTTGATCTCGCCGCGGACAAAGGCGCCGAGATCGCCGTCCATCGCCTTCCAGACCGTGCCGTAGTCCGGGAACGCGAAGCCGATGCCGTTGATGGACGCCGCCGGTACCAGGGTCGACAGGATCAGCCCCGACAGCGTGAAGAACTCGACGCCGCCGGACCGGATCTGGCTCAGCATGTCGGTGTCAGACCCGAGCTGGTTGTTCGGGAAGATCTGGAGGTCGAACTTGCCGCCTGTCTCGGCCTTGATCGCCGCGGCCATCTCCTTGGCGCGCACGTTCAGCGGATGCGTGTCCGGCAGGTTATTGGCGTATTTGTAGGTGAACTCGGCGCTCTGGGCGCGGGCCACATGGGGCGCACTGAGGCCGCCCAGGACCGCGGTCGCGGCGGAGGCCTTGAGAAGCGTGCGGCGGGAAAAGCTCATGGGTCTGCTTCCTCGGAAAGTTTGTTGTTGTTCTGAGATGCAAACCTATACGGACGGAAGGTCAGAAGGTCATCTGCGATCTCGCGAAGCCTCGCTTATTGCAGCCGGACATCCTCACGGCAATATCGGCTTTCGGCGGCATCGGCCCGATTCAAAAACCGAAAAACAACCCCATGCACAGTAGCCGTCGAAAGTCGGGACCACGTCCGACGGCCAGCCTGGAAAAGGACCGGGAACGAAGGTGCGATGAGAGGAATTCTAGCTAAATAACTGATCTGATTTGATATAATGATATTCCATAATATACCTTATGCGAATCGTGGATATGGCTGTGCAGGTCAGGCCAGATCATTCCGCAGCTACCCAGAACCCCTCTTTCGGATCAAACTTGTGCCAACAAATCCCCGGGCAAACCGACGCAGCGGTTGTCGCCACGGCAGCATTGGGAGGTTCGTCATGCAGGAGAACGTCGCCCGCGCAGACCGCTCGCGCGCCATTCCATTCGACGCCGCCAAGCTCGACCGCCTGATGGAGGCTGCCGGCCTCGACGTCCTGGTCGCGACCTCCAAGCACAATGTGCAGTACCTGCTGGGTGCCGAGCGCGCGATCTTCTTCGACTACATGGATGCGCTCGGCGTCAGCCGCTATCTGCCGGTGCTGGTCTATCCCAAGGGCGCACCCGACAAGGCGGTTTATGTCGGCCACCGTCTGGAAACCCATCAGCGCGCCGTGGCGCCGCCATGGGTGGCGCAGGTGCGGACCGAGTCCAACGGCTCGGTCGATGCGATTACGCGGGCCGTAAGCCTGATCCGCGATGCCGGCGTGCCCCTGAAGCGGGTCGGGGTCGAGATGGCGTTCCTGCCGATGGATGCGGGCCGGGCGCTCAGTGACGCCCTGTCCGGCGCCGAGCTCAAGGACGCGCTGCTGGTGCTGGAGCGGCTGCGGGCGGTGAAGTCGGCGGACGAGCTTGCGAAGCTCAAGACGGCGTCCGAACTGGTGATCGCCTCGATGCTGGCGGTGATCGCCGGGCACGGGCCGGGCACGACCAAGCAGCAATTGTCGGACGCCTTGCGGCTCGCCGAAGCCAATCGCGGGCTGACCTTCGAATACTGCTTGCTCGCCTGCGGCAACAGCCACAACCGGGCGCCCTCGGCGCAGCGCTGGGAGCAAGGTGACGTGCTGTCGCTCGATTCCGGCGGCAATTATCACGGCTATATCGGCGACCTCGCGCGCATGGCCGTGCTCGGCGATCCCGATGCCGAGCTGAAGGACTGTCTGGCCGAGATCGAGGCGGTCCAGCGCGCCGCCTTCGCGGCGGTCAGGCCGGGCGCCATGGGCGGCGACATCTACGTCGCGGCCGAGCGGCAGCTCGCGAAGATCACCCAGCGCGACTGCACGGAGTTTTTGGCCCACGGCATGGGCCTCGTCAGCCACGAGGCCCCTCGCCTGACGGCCAAAGGTCCGATCCCCTACGACGACACGGATGCGCGGCTGCCGCTCGAAACTGGCATGGTGGTGTCGATCGAGACCACGATGAAGCATCCGAAGCGCGGGTTCATCAAGCTCGAGGACACGGTTGCGGTGACGGCGACGGGTTACGAGATCTTTGGCGAGGGTGGTCGCGGCTGGAATTTGGGTGGCAGTTCGCTGTAGGCTGGGACCGCGCGCACAGCAAACATCTCGCTCTCGGCCCAAGCCCAGCCGGGTCGTCAACCCCTGTCCTACACCGCCATGATCTAGACTTCCGCGGAAGCGGTAGCTCGCGGCATGCGCATGACCTGCTCGAGGGCGTGTGGGTGCTTCAGCACGGCAAGCGTCTCGCGTGCGCTGAGGCTGCTGACGACTTCCTCGAAATCGTCGCTCTGCTCAATCTTGGCCCGGCCGATCGCGAGATCTATGTCGATTTGGCCCGATTTGCGCGGCGGCGTTTCGAGGGACTGCATGTGCGGTCCCAGCAACGCGGGATTCTGTCTAAGTTCGATCAGGGCCCCGTGTGGCTCGATCCGATCCAGGCTGGCAAGCTCTCTCGCCCTCTGCAGCAGCGCCGGCACGCGATTGTCCTCCGGGGTTGCAAACAGGCGCGCCATTCGCGGTGCCGTCGAGGTGACGAGACCGATCGGAATGGCGCAAACCAGGCCGATGATCACCGGTGACATCCAGAGCAGCAGCGGAAGCGACACGGCGTAGGCGCTTGCCGCCATGGCCAGACCGCATAGGGTCGGCACCGTGAACTTGCGATAGACTTCGTCGCGCGTGATCCTGCCATCGCTTCGCCGTTGCACTTGCCAGCCCGCGTCACGTCCCAGCAGGATCTCCGCCACGGCGGTGGATTGAAAGATCATCATGGAGGGGGCGATCAAGGCGGCAAGCAGGCTCTCGGCGACCACCGCCAGCAGCACGCGAAATCCGCCGCCGAATGCCTGCCGTTCCGCACGCTTGGTGAGCAAAACGAGGTAGGCCAGCAATTTGGGCACGATGAGCAGCCCCATTGTCGCGGCAAAGACCCAGGCGGCGAGCACGGGATCCTGTGCGGGCCACGTTGGAAACAACGAGAAGCCCTTGGGAAAGTACTCCGGCTTGACGAAATAGGCCTGCAAGGAGGTCAGGATTCCGAGCAATAGAAACAGCAGCCATAGCGGCGCGGTGAGGTAGGATCCGATCCCGGTCAACAGGTGAAGCCTGGAGACCCAGTGCAGGCCTCGAGCCGGTAGAACGGCAAGATGCTGGAGATTGCCCTGACACCAGCGGCGGTCGCGCGCCGCGAAATCCAGAAGCGACGGGGGCACCTCCTCGAAACTCCCGCCGAGACCTGGAGCCATGAAAATTCCCCATCCCGCTCGTCGCATTAGTGCGGCTTCGACAAAATCGTGGCTGAGGATATGGCCGCCGAAAGGCTTCCTCCCGCGCAATTCGGGCAGGCCCGCCTCTTGCGCAAAAGCCTGCACCCGGATGATGGCGTTATGTCCCCAGTAGTTGCCCTCTGAGGCGTGCCACCAGGTGTTCCCGGCCGCGATCAGCGGGCCGTACAAACGACCCGAGAACTGCTGAAGCCGGCTAATCAGGGTTCGCGCATTGACGACGATCGGAAGCGTTTGAATCAGCGCGGCTTGCGGGTTCGATTCCATCGCGCCCGCCAGCCGCACGATGGTCTCTCCGCTCATCAGACTGTCCGCGTCGAGAATGATCATGTAGTCGTAGGCGCCACCGAACCGCCTCACCCATTCGGCGATGTTGCCGGACTTTCGGGCGGTGTTGTCGGATCGGTGACGATAGTAGAGATGGCCCGAACCGCAGTTGCGCTGCAGTTCCAGAAACGCAAGCTCCTCGGCAATCCAGATGTCCGGATCTGTCGTGTCACTGAGCAGAAACCAGTCGAACAATGGGGCCTGTCCGGTTTCGCCGACCGACTCGTACATGGCGCGGAGTCGCGCCATGAGATGGTGCTGATCCTCGTTATAGGTCGGCAACAGCATCGCCGTTCGGCCGGTGATCGCAGGCAGCGGACCCTGGCTGTCAATTGGCAGCACATCCGGCCGTCCCCGCAGGAGCACAAAAAAACCGGCGACTGAAGACACGAACGAAAACGCGATCCAGGCAAGCAGCACGAGAAACAACCCGAACACCATGCCTTCGAGGACCGTGACGCCACCAACCTTGAGAACATCGTACATCTCAACAGCGCCCGCAGCGGTAATCGCGACCGTTCCGCCAAGAATGAACAGGCGCCGCGCTGCAACGGCAGGGGCGGTCCGCAGTCGCCCCGGATCGGCACGGTTAGTCCGGTCCAATCGGCAAGGCTGCATGGGGAGAGGCGTTTCGTCGGGAAGATACCGAATGCCAAGCTCAAGCGAGAGCGCGGGCGAGGTCGTCAGGGCGCCCATCGGTAAACCCAGACTTCAGAGATCGGCTGTTCGCCCTGCATCAAGATCGCCCTCAACTCGATCGGCGCGTCCTTCACGGCGCACTGGAAACTCAGGCGCCAGCCGCCGGTTTCCGGGTTTGGCTGTGTGACGACGTTCTTGATCTCGGATTTGTCGGCGCTGACGGCACCCCTTACCTTGTTGGGATCGACCGCCTTCAGTCCGTCGCCGACGAGTTCGAGCACGAACAATTTGCTGTCCTCGCCCCGCGCGCCAACGCCTGTGCGGGTGAACCGGGCCAGCGAATTGGGCTTCGGCGCGTCCGGACCCCAGTGCAGACGGTAGGTGTAGTTGTTTTCGCTCTTGGCCTGGAGAGCTGTTTTCGGGCGCCAGAAGGCGGCGATGTTGTCGTGAACTTCCTCCTTGGTCGGGATCTCAAAGAGGACCACACTGCCCTCTCCCCAATCTCCGATCGGTTCGACCCAGAGGCTTGGACGACGCTCAAAGCGCGATTCGATGTCCTCGTAGGCAAAGAAGTTTCGTTCCCGCTGCATCAGGCCGAAGCCGCGAGGATTGAGATCATTGAATGTGCTGGCTTGCAGATCGCGCGGATTGTTGAGAGGACGCCAGAGTTGCTCGCCCTTTCCGTTGAACACGGCGAGCCCATCGGAGTCGTGCACGGCAGGGCGGAAATCGTCGACATCGTGTCGGTCGTTCGGACCGAAAAAGAACATGCTTGTCATGGGCGCCAGGCCGGCATGCTGCAGCTCGATCCGCGGATAGAGCGACATCTCCACGTCGAAGACCGTCGGAGCGCCCGGCCTGATCGTGAAGCGATAGCTTGCCGTAGCGCTCTTGCTGTCAAGCAGCGCATGGACCACCACAGATGTGGCACCCGGCGCGGGCTTCTCCAGCCAGAACGCCTTGAAGAAGGGAAATTCCTCCCCCTTGCTCTCGCCGGTATCGATCGACAGACCGCGCGCGGACAGGCCATACGTCTCGCCTTTGGCAACGGCACGGAAGTAGCTGGCGCCGAGAAACGCGCAAACCTCGTCGTAATAGTCGGGGCGATTGATCGCGGCGTGAATGCGAAACCCGGCAAACCCGAGATCGGCGTCCGGTACCTGGCCGATATTGTCGCCGAATGCAAAATCGTCGCGCCGGTACCTGATCGGTACGGCTCGTCCGCCGGCGACCTCGTAAATGTCGACCCTGTTCTTATAGAAAAAGCCGCGGTGGAAAAACTGAACCTCGAAGGGCAGCTTCTCGCTACGCCAAGCCGCGCGCTCCGGCAGAAAGCGAATTGACCGGTACTGGTCGTAGGTGAGATCTTTGAGCGCGTCCGGGACCTTTTCCTCTGGTGGCGCAAAGGGCTTACTCGCCAAATTGCGGGCAAGGTCGCGGACATAAGAGGGACCAAACGGCAACTCCGCCGCCGATGCCGCAGAGACTGCGCCAGGTAGTAATGTCGCCAATGGCGTCAATGCCGAGGCTTCCAGGAATTGCCGGCGATTCAACTGTGCTACCCGTTCGGTTCCAACCGCAGTGCAACCCCCTCGTCGCGAACGAGTTCCACGAGCGCCGCCGAATCCGGGCGGAGTGTGGCCGACGACCTCGTCGAGCGGGCTTGGGGCGATTTCGCGCTGCTTGGCCTTGGTTGCGCCTGCAGGACAAGCTGCAATTTCCGATTGCGCATTCTTGAGCCAGGGCGGCGCGCAACGTTGTAGCCCCGAAGGTAACTGGATGATCGCTCTAGCGCACGAGCAGCAACTCCAGCTGACTCTGCGCTTTCTTGACCGCCGTCGCATACCAGCTCTGGCTTGGTGCCTCCTTGGCGAAGCACGCCGTGTACGCGGTCATCGCGTTGTCTTCGCGGGTGATGTCGCCGCGGGGGTCTTTCTTGTCGATGGGTTTGGCCATCATCTGCTTCCAGACCTTTTCGCAGGCCGGGATCTCAGCCGTCTTCACCGCGTCGCTTGCGGCGAGAAAGAAGACCTTGTCGCCCTGAATCGCGACGACGTCGATTTCATGCGGCGGTCCCTTCAGGTCGCCATTGCCGCGCACGCCCAGCACGGCGACGGCCGCGCTCGCTCCCGCGGGCTTCGTGATCGGCAGTTCGGCGTATTTGGCGAAGGCGGAGTCCTGGATCGCCTGATAGTAGAAGCGGTCCGATTTGAAGGCCGCGCCGATCTCCTGCGGCATGCCGTCCTCGCGGTGCTCGCGAAGCCAGTGCCTGAGCAAGCCGGTCGTGGTCGCCACCGCTTGCATCTTGTCGCCTTCGGAGGCGAAGCCGAGGCCGTCGAGATGGCCAAAGCCGGAGTCGCCCTTGAAGAGCGTGTCCGCATTCGTCTTGCCGTCGGCCGGCAGTCCCTTGATCACGACGGGGCCCACCAGGCCGCGCAGGACGCCCGTCAACTCCTTGAGCGCCGCATCGTGCTGCTTATAGGTCTCGTCGTTCTCCGCAGCTTTCGAGAACTTTGCGATGTAGCGATCGCGCAGGTCGAGATAATGCTGCTCGGGCGTGGCCGCATCGGCGGGCGTAGCAAAGACGAGCAGGCAGAGCAAGGCAAGCGATCTCATGCGATTTCCGGAAAGGCGGGGAGTGATCTCCAGTCTTTGTGCCGGTGCCGGGCCGTAAGGTTCATCCGCGCCGGACGAACGCCCTACTCCGCCGGCGTCAGTTGCTGCCGGCTTGGGCGCATCGCAGCCGTCGCCCGCACGCGGACACGGGCGCGGCGCTTGCGCCACCAGATCACGATTCCGGTGACCGAGAGCGCCGCCACCACCAGCCCCATGACCGAGATAAGAATGCGGCCGAACAGCCCGACGATGCGGCCCGAATGCAGCGGGAATTGCGCCTGTACGAAGATGTCGGCGGCGGTGCCGACCCAGGGCAGCCGTTCGCCGATCGGACGACCGTCCTCGCTGTCGTAATAGAGCTGCGCCGGGCCGACGCCGCCGGCGCCGTGATCGTCGCCGGGGTGGAAGAAGGCCGCGGCATAGACGCCGTGGGCCGGGCCGTAATTGACCGAGCCGACCGGGATGGTCCACCCTCGCCCCTTGCCGTCGACCGCCGCGCGCGCGGCGATGTCGGCGAAGCTGACCTTGGGCTCGATGGGGTCGTCGAGATCGCGATACGGCCGCTGCTCATAGGGCGTCGGCGTGTAGTTCGACACCATTTTCATCAGCGGCGAGAACACCTCGAAATAGAGGTTCAGCGAGAACGCCGTGAAGGCGATGATGAAGAGCACGCCCCAGGTCCACAGGCTGAAAGCGCGGTGGATGTCGACATTGATCCGGTAGGCGCTGCCCGACGTCTTGATGGTCCACGCCGGCGCCCAGCGCGCCCAGAAGCCGCGTTCGAGCTGGCGCGTGACCTGGGGTGCCCGCGCCGCCCGGGCGCGCCGGCGCGAGGGCAGCGTCAGGTAGAAGCCGACGAAGCAATCGATGGTCCAGATGATGGCGATCACGCCGAGCAGGCGCATGCCCCAGCGGTCGCTGCCCCAGAATTCCGGGATGTGCATGGTGTAGTGCAGCTTGTACAGGAACGAGACGAAGTTTTCGCGCGTCACCGGCCACACCGCGCCCCAATAGCGCCGGCCGAGCTCCGCGCCGGTGTTGGGATCGAGGAAGATCTGATTGTAGTCGAGCGCGTAGCGCTTGCCGGTCGCGGGATCAATCCGCGGCATGACGAAGAACCACAGCGAGTGGCCCTTCTCCGGCGTCATGAACAGGTAGACAACGCGCGCACGGGGATCACGCTGCTCGATCATCTTCGCGAGATCGATCGAGGGAATCGCCGGGCCCTTGCTGCTGACATCGAACAGATGGCTGTTCAGGACCTCGTCGATCTCGTGATCCCAGGAGATGATCGCCCCGGTGATGCCGGAGAAGAACAGGAATCCGGCCGTGAGCAGTCCCGCCCAGCGATGCAGCTTGCCGAATATCGCTCTCATCGTCTTCTCTCATCAAGCGGGCCCGGCCGCCATTGCCGACCGTTCTAGACCTCACCACCGATACGTCAGCTTGCCGATGGCCTTGCGTCCCTCCGCGTAGAAGCAGCCCGACAGGCTGTAGCAGGCGGCGACATAGCGGGTGTCGGCGAGATTGGTGACGTTCAGCGACAGGCGCCAATTGTCCCTGGTGTAGGCGAGCAGCGCGTCCAGCACGGTCGCGGATCCGACCTTGAATGTATTGGCGTCATCGCCCCAGGTCGCGCCGACATAGCGGACGCCGCCGCCGAACTGCAGGCCCGCGAGCGGCCCGGTCTGAAGCGTGTAGTCGTTCCACAGCGAGGCGCGGTTGAGCGGCACGGTGACCGGCGCCTTGCCGACATTCACCGGATCCTGCGTGACTGTTGCGTCGACATAGGCATAGGCCGCGCGCAGGTTCCACCCGCCGGCGAGCGACATCGTGCCTTCGAGCTCGAGGCCGCGCGATTTCACTTGACCGGTCTGCTCGGCAATGTTGAGCGGAGGCGCAAAGGTGACGACGTTGTCGCGCGTCAGGTCGAAGGCGGCGAAGGTGAACAGCGCGTTCCATCCGAGCGGCTGGTACTTGACGCCCACCTCGTACTGCACGCCGGTCTCGGGATTGAGCAGCTGTCCGCTCGGGCCGGTGGCGAGCACCGGCAGGAACGATTCCGAGTAGCTGAAATAGGGCGCGATGCCGTTGTCGAAATTGTACATCATTGCGGCGCGGCCGGTGAAGGCCGACGCATCCTTCGCGACCGACGTATTGAAGATGCCGCTGTCGACCTGCGTCGTTACAAAATCCTGGCGGCCACCGAGCTGGAACGAGAGCCGGCCGAGCTTGATCTGGTCCTGCGCGTAGAGGCCGACCTGCGACTGCTTGACCCCGGTGTCGTCGCTCATGGCGCCCATGGTCCAGTCGTAGCTGTAGACCGGGCTGAAGACGTTGATCTCGGGCGCGGACGTCGTGACGCCAAAGGCGGTGTCGCGGAATCTGGTGTTGCGATAGTCGATCCCGACCAGCGTGGTGTGGCTGAGGAAGCCGGTGGTGAATTTGCCCTGGAGCTGGTTGTCCACGGCGAAGGAGTCGATGTAGGAGTTGCTGTAGCTGCCGAAACGGGCGAGCTGTCCCGCGGCCTCGTCGGTATAGCCTCCGCCGAAAAACACCTTCTCCTCGTTGTGCTGGTAGGCGTAGCGCAAATTCTGCCGGAATGTGATGTTGTCGGTGAAATTGTGCGAGAGCTGGTAGCCGGCGGTCGCGATCTCGGTGTTGAACGCGTTGAAGCTCGGCACGCCCGCGAAGAACGAGACCGGGATGGTGCGGCCGTTGTTTGGCCACACCGTGCCCGAGGCCGGCAAGAACTGGAGGCCCCACCCTGCCCGGTCGCGCTGGTAGTTGGCGAGGATCGTGATGGTGGTGTCATCGTTCGGCTTGAACGTGACGGCGGGCGCGACGAAGACGCGGTTGTCCTTGGTGAAGTCGACCTGGGTTTCGCCGTCGCGCACCACGCCGGTCAGGCGCCACAGCACGGTGCCGTCCTTGTTGGCGGGACCGCCCATGTCGAACTGGCCCTGATAGCGGTTGAAGCTGCCGCCCGAGATCGAGACCTCGCCGAACTGCTGGGCCGTCGGCAGCTTGGTCACGTAGTTGAGGATGCCGCCGGTGCCGCTGCCGCCATACATCGCCGAGGATGGGCCCTTGAGAACCTCGAGACGCTCGGCGCCATAGGGATCGAGGCCGTTGAAGTGCACGTAATTGCTGGAGGGAATCCGCAAACCGTCGACATAGAGGCCCGACATGGTGGTGTCGAAGCCGCGGATCTGGAGGGCGCCGAAGCGCGTGTCCGAGCCGCCGTTGACGTCGCCGCTGACGCCGGCGGTGTAGCGCAACGCCTCGCCGATCGAGACCGCGCCCTGGTTCCTGACCTGGTCGGTCGTGACGACGGAGACGGACTGCGGGGTTTCGATCAGCGGCGTATCCGTCTTGGTCGCGGTGCCGCTGCGCGTCGCAACGAAACCGCGCACCGGACCATTGGAGCGTTCACCGGTGGCGTCGTTCGAGGATGCCGACTGGGTTGGCGCAGCTTGCTGCGACGGAGAGCGACGATTGGCGCGCGCGGTGCGTGTCGCCGCTGACTGTCGCGTTGAGGCGACCGCTGCAGGCCGGGCGCGCTGAGCCGGGGCTTCGACGGTGACGGCGGGGATCTGCGTTTGCGCCTCCACGGCACCGAAGGGAACGACGAGAGCAAATGTGCTGGCCGCTCCGAGGAAGAGAGTCTGTATCTGTCGACGACGCGTGTCGGCACGCGAAGCAAGTTGGAAATCGGTCACGTTTGTCGAGGCCCCACGCACTGCCGGCTTCGCCGGTATCGTTTTTGATGCCTCGCCCTAACGCAGGCGATTTCGGAGTGCGATAGGAACTGCGTTAGAATTTCTCCAAACGCGTGCGCAACGCGTGCGACGAATGCACTCAGTCGTGTCTCGAAGTTTGGAATGCTTCCAGACCGACAAGAACCTGCTTGTTCGAAATGTCTTAAACGGCGTCAGCGATGTCGCAGCCGGCGATTAACCCGGCGCGCGAGATAATCGCCGGCGCTCTGCACGAGCTGCACCAGCGCGATCAGCACCACGACGACAGCCAGCATCATCTCCGGCATGAAGCGCTGATAGCCGTAGCGGATGCCGAGATCGCCCAGGCCTCCGCCTCCGACGGCGCCGACCATGGCGGAATAGCCGAGCAGGCTGACAACCGCGAGCGTCAGCGCCAGCAGAAGACCCGGCAGCGCTTCGGGGATCAGCACCTTGAGCACGATCTGCATCGGCGAGGCCCCGAACGAGGACGCCGTCTCGATCAGGCCGCCATCGACCTCGCGGATCGCGGCCTCGACCAGGCGCGCGATGAACGGCGCCGATGCGATCGTCAACGGTACGATCGCGGCCGTCGATCCGATCGAGGTGCCGGCCACCAACCGCGTGAACGGGATAATGGCGACGACCAGGATGATGAAAGGCGTGGATCGCGTCGCGTTGACGACGGCACCGAGCACGCGATTGACGATGGGCGCCGCGAACAGCTCGCCTTTCCGGCTGGTCGCGAGAAAGACGCCGAGCGGCAGGCCGAAGGCGGTGCCGATCAGCGCGGCGAGCCCGACCATGTACAGGCTCTCGCCGGTCGCCTGGATGATCAGGTTGATGAGTTCAGGCGACATAGCCGAGACGCTCCGCGGGGAATTGATATTGTGAAAGCCAGGCCAGCGTGCGCGTCGTCGCGTCCTCGCCGCCGGACATGCCGAGAGGGATACCAAGCGTCAGCGAGCCCACATGCTGGCCGCCGATCTCGTCGATGCGGGCCGACAGCAGCGACACGTCGAGGCCGAGCTCGCGCGCCAGCCGCGCCACCATCGTGTCGCCGGCCCCTGCCCCGCGCACCTTGACGCGGATCACGGCCTGTCCGGCCGGAGGCTGCTCCGAAACGATCCGGCTCGCCAGCGACACCGGCAGGCTGTCTCCGATTACTTCGGCCAGGAAGGATTGCGTGATCGGATGCTTGGGGTAGGTGAAGATGTTGGCGACATGGCCGCTCTCGACGACGCGGCCGGCATCGAGCACCACGACATCCCCCGCAAGTTGGCGCACCACGGACATCTCATGGGTGATCAGTACGATGGTCACGCCCAGCTCGCGGTTGATGTTCGCGAGCAGATCGAGGATCGCCCGCGTGGTCTGCGGATCGAGCGCCGAGGTCGCCTCATCCGACAGCAGCACGCTCGGCCGCGTCGCGAGCGCACGGGCAATGCCGACGCGCTGCTTCTGGCCGCCGGAGAGTTCTGACGGGTAGCGATCGTGCTTGTCTGCGATGCCCACCAGCGCAAGCAGCTCGGCCACGCGCGCGCGGATATCGGCCTTGGCCCAGCCGGCGATCTCCAGCGGCAGCGCGATGTTGGCGGCAGCGGTGCGGGAGGACAGCAGATTGAAGTGCTGGAAGATCATGCCGATCGAGCGCTGCGCCAGCCGCAAGTCGCGGCCCGAGAGCGCCGAGATATCTCTGTTATCGACGACGACGCGGCCCGTGGTCGGCCTCTCCAGGCCGTTGATGAGCCGGACCAGGCTCGATTTGCCGGCGCCGGAGCGGCCGATGATTCCGGTGATCGAACCGCGCGGGATGGCGAAGTCGATGTTTTGCAGGGCATTGACGCCGGGCTTGCCGCGATAGGCCGGAGAGGTTTTCGAGATGCCTTCGAAGCGGACCATCGCGTCGGACGCAGTCGCGGCAGGTGAGATCGCGTGAGCTGAGATCGCGTCAAACTTTTCGATCGGCTGTCCGATCGCGAGCGACGGGTGGACGTTCATGGAGGCGGCCTTCATGCACAATAGTTCCCTTGCCCCTGGGCATCCGGGAACGGTCGCATCAAGCGACGGAGAGTGAAACCGCGATGAGGACTCGGCTGGAGCGCGCTGCACCGCAGCACGCACAATCGCCCTTTCGGGTCGCTCTGGCAATGTCAGATATTTGCGGGGAGTTGGACGAAGTTTTTCAAATGTCTTCCCGCTGAAGAAAATTCATCTGCCGCCGCATTGCCTCCCGCCCGACTCAGTGGACCTGCAACCAGGGCCATACGATCAGCAGGAGCCCCGCGAAATAGAGCATCCCAAAGATCAGCCCAAAACCCCAGAACTGACCCTTGCCGATATAGCCGCTCCCGAAATACATCGGCGCCGGCCCGGTCGCGTAAGGCGAGATCACCCCCATCAGGCCGAGCGAATACATGCAGAGCATGGCGAGCGTCGTGACTGGTAGGTCGGGGATGCCGGATCCGACCGCGAGCACCACGGGCAGCACGGCGGCGGCATGCGAGGTGATGCTCGAGAAGAAATAGTGGATCCAGAAGAACAGCGCGACCAGCAGGAGCATTGCGGTCGACGGCGACAGCCCGGCGAGCGGCTTTGCGTATTCGGTCGCGAACCATTTGATGAAGCCGATCTCGTTGAGGCCCGAGGCCAGCGTCAGCAGCGAGGTGAAATAGAAGAACACCTCCCAGGCGCCCTTCTCGGCGACGATGTCGGCAAACTCGATCACGCCCGTCACCAGCATCAGCGAGATCACGATGAACACGACGGTGGTGGCGTTGACGAAATTCGAGCCCAGAAGCGGCACGCGGATGTCCGGGCTCGAGCCCGCGATCCACAGGAACATCGCGAGCAAGATCAGCGCCAGCATGATCCATTCATTGCGCGACATCGGGCCCATCTCCGCGAGCTCCTTCGATGCCCATTCGGAAATTTCCGGGCTGCTCTTCACCTCGGGGCGGCAGACCGCGTAGCTGAGCAGCGGGACCAGCACCATCAGGAGCAGGCCGAGCGGCGCAAAGCCGATGAACCACTGCGCCCAGCTGACGTCGATTCCGGCGGTCTTCTTGGCGATGGCGAGCGCCGCTGCATTGGGCGCCAGCGCGGTGAAGAACAATGAGCTGGTGACGGCGGTCGACGCGAACGCGGTCCACATCACGTAGGTGCCGATCTTGCCGGCAGTCGGTCCTGGCTCGGAGCCGTAGATGCGCGGGATGTTGCTGATGATGGGATAGACGATGCCGCCGCTGCGCGCGGTGTTGGACGGTGTCGCCGGCGCCAGCAAGAAGTCCGACATCGCCACCGCATAGCCGAGACCTAGCGTGTTGGTGCCGAGCTTTTGCACCAACACGAGCGCAATACGCCGGCCCAGCTGGCTCTTGCGGTACCCGATCGAGAACACGAAGGCGCCGACGATCAGCCACACCGTGCTCTCGGCAAAGCCCGCCAGCATCCAGCGCAGCGATTTGGTCGGATCGGGATCGATATAACCGCCGACGCCGGCAACCGTCAGCCCGATCAGGCCGACCGCGCCGACCGGCATCGATTCCAGGATGAGCCCGGTGATGACGGCCGCGAAGATCGCAAAATAGTGCCACTGATTGGCGTTGAGCCCTGCGGGCACCGGCCACAGATAGATCAGCAGCCATACCGCGAGCGGCGCGATCAGCTTCCAGCGAAACCCTTTCGCCTCGGGTGCCTGCGTGCCAGTGGTCATGGGCCCTCCCCCTCGATCGTCATTGTCGTCTGCCGGCCCGTTGATCGGACGTATTGTTTTTGTCCCACGCGGCGTATACGGATTGTCCGCGGCGCAATCAATGGCCGGGCCGGCTTCTACCGCCCTCTGAACTTCGGTTTGCGTCGCGTCAGGAACGCCTCGACGCCCTCCTTATGGTCCTCGCTAAGGCTTGCCAGGGCGAACTGGTCGACGTCCATGTGGCTGGCGAGATTATCCAGCGCATGCGCCAGCCGGTTGACCGTGAGTTTCGTCATGGCAACGGAGAGCGGCGGCTGCGCTGCCACCTTGCGCGCAAGCTCCATCGCGGCATCGAACGCATGGCCGGGATCGACCACCTGCTCGACCAGGCCCCACTCATAGGCCTCATCCGCGCTGATGCGCTGATCGGCCAGGACCACCGCCTGCTTGGTGCGCGCCGGGCCGATCAGATGCAGCATGCGCGGAATGCTCTGCCAGCTCATGTTCATGCCGAGGCCGATCTCGGGCACGCGCAGATGGGCATCGCGTCCCATGACGCGGAAGTCGAGCGCGACGGCCAGCGCCACGCCGCCGCCGACGCAAAACCCCTCGATGGCGGCGATCGTGATCTGCTCCATCTCCTGCCAGGCGTGGGTCAGGCGCGGTCCGAGCTTGAGATGCCGCCGCAGCGTGCCGAGGTCCATGTCCTTGCGCGCGCGGCCTTCGGCATCCTTGAGGTCGAAGCCGGCGCTGAACGCAGCCGCGCTGCCTGTCAGCACCACGGCAGAGGTTGCGGCGTCATCCTCAAAACTGCGCGCGGCCGCGGTGAGCTGGCGTAAAGCCTCTGGCGATAGCGCATTGATGCCGTCGCCGCGGTCGAACCGCACCACCGCAATCCGTCCCTCCGGCCCGAGGCCCTTCTCGATCTTGACATAGTCAGGCAACGCAAACTCCCCTGGTCTTGGTCTTCCTGGCGCTCACAGATGCCCGGTGCGCCGATGTTCGGGTTCGCTTCCATGGACCGGAAACCGGATCGTGGTCCCGATGGTGATCCAGTTGGCATTTTCGCCGGTGATGTTGCGGCCGTAGATCAGATCGACGGAGAATATCTCGTTCGGTCGGTAGCGGACACCGGTCTGGAAACGCGGCTGCACGATGCTTGCGACCTCGGCGGCGCCGGCCTGCCCGTACGCCTCGATCGTCCATTGCAGCGTGTCGGTGAATTTCCAATCGAAGCCGATGCCGTAGGTCAGGTAATGGCGATCCACCGTCCGATCCCAGAGCCAGCCGCCGTTGACGTTGATGCGCATGGTCTCCGACAGGCGGAAGGTCGCGGGGATGACGGCAAAGGCGGATAGCGCCTCGCCGGTCGCCGCGTCGAACGATCCTCCGCCATAGGCCGACAATCCCCACCGGCCGATTCCGGTCGGGACGAAATTCGTCTTGGCTTTTGGCGCGATTGTCGTGCTCCAGTCGCCGCCGCTCCGGGCCCGGATGGTCTGCAGGCTCAGCTCGATCGGCCTGAAGGGATCGACGACACACGAGGGATTGGCGACCGCCGAAAAATCCGTGTTGGAAGCCGCCGACAGCCAACTTTCCACCTTGCAGGAGCCCACATCGGAAATGTCGGCGGCATCGACCGCATAGGCGCCATTCGCGGCGCGCGCATCCTGCGCCGCGAATGCGCCAAGAGCCGCGATTGCGACGGTTATTCCGGTTCTTGCAGCCCAGCCCATGGTGCGATGTTAGCAGAGTCTTCGCCTCGACAACGCCCGGATTCTGGGACTATCTTCGCCCCATGAGCGACCATCATCACCACGATCACGACCATTCCGAGCTGTCGGAGACCGAGCTGCGCGTGCGCGCGCTCGAGACGATCCTGACCGAAAAAGGCTATGTCGAGCCGGCCGCGCTCGACGCCATCATCCAGGCCTATGAGACCCGGATCGGCCCCCATAACGGCGCGCGCGTTGTCGCCAAGGCCTGGAGCGATCCGGCGTTCAAGACGGCGCTGCTGGAGGACGGCTCGAAGGCGATCGGCACGCTCGGCCATGTCAGCCGCGTCGGCGACCACCTCGTCGTGGTCGAGAACACGCCGCAACGTCACAACATGGTCGTGTGCACCCTGTGCTCCTGCTACCCCTGGGAAATGCTGGGGCTGCCGCCGGTCTGGTACAAGGCCGCGCCCTATCGCTCCCGCGCGGTGAAGGACCCGCGCGGCGTGCTCGCCGATTTCGGCGTGCAAGTCGCCAAGGACGTTGAAATCCGGGTATGGGATTCGACCGCCGAAACGCGCTTTCTGGTGCTGCCGATGCGCCCCGCGGGGACCGAAGGCTGGAGCGAGGAGCAGCTCGCCGAGCTGGTCACGCGCGATTCCATGATCGGCACCTGCTTTCCCAAGGCGCCGGGGGCGCCGTCATGAACGGCGTGCACGACATGGGCGGCATGGACGGCTTCGGCAAGGTCGAGCCGGAGCTGAACGAGCCGGTGTTCCACGAGGAATGGGAATCGCGTGTTCTCGCCATGGTGCGCGCGATGGGCGCCGCCGGCGCCTTCAACATCGACACCTCGCGCTTCTATCGCGAGACGATTCCGCCGCATGTCTATCTCTCGAGCTCCTATTACAAGAAATGGTTTCTCGGGCTCGAGGAGATGCTGATCGAGAAAGGCTATCTCACCCGGGAGGAAGTCGCCGCCGGCCACGCGATGCAGCCGGCCAAGGCGCTCAAGCACGGCAGGTTCGATCTCGGCCAGGTCGAGCGCATCATGGTGCGCGGCAAGTTCGCCCGCCCCGCCCCGGCGCCGGCGAAATTCAAGATCGGTGACAAGGTCCGCGCGAAGAACATTCACCCGGCGACCCACACCCGCCTGCCGCGCTACGTGCGCGGTCATGTCGGAATCGTCGAGCTGAACCATGGCTGCCACGTGTTTCCGGACTCGGCGGCGATGGAGCTTGGCGAAAATCCGCAATGGCTCTACACCGTCGTGTTCGAGGGCCGCGATCTCTGGGGTGCGGACGGCGATCCGACCTCGAAAGTCTCGATCGATGCGTTCGAGCCGTATCTGGACCCGGCGTGATGAGCAGCACGGCTGCTGCTGCCGCGACGGCAGCGATCCCGAGCATTCCGCGCGATGATGACGGCCCGGTGTTCCGCGCGCCCTGGGAGGCGCACGCCTTCGCGATGGCGCTGACGCTGCACGAGCGCGGCGTGTTCACCTGGCCCGAATGGGCGGCAGCCCTGGCCTCCGAGATCAAGCGCGCGCAGGCGGCCGGCGATCCCGATACGGGCGAGACCTACTATCTCCATTGGCTCGCCACGCTTGAGGGGCTGGTCGCGCGCAAGGGCGTTGCGTCTGCGGAGACCTTGCATCGCTACCGCGACGCCTGGGACCACGCCGCGGATCGCACCCCGCACGGCAAGCCGATTGAGCTGAAGGCGGAGGATTTTGCGCCGTAGTCGCTTTGCGCGTTGCTTGGGTACACTCTAACCCCAACCAACACTGTCATTCCCCGCGAAGGCGGGAAATCCAGTACGCCGCGACCTGTCGATTATCGCTACCTTCTCGGAGTACTGGATCACCCGCTTTCGCGGGTGATGACACCGAGTCTATGGTATCACCGCCCCGCCACATACTCCCGCCACCCCTTCGCCCGCAGGCTGCAGGCCGGGCACTCGCCGCAGCCGTAGCCCCAATCATGGGGCGTGCCGCGTTCGCCGAGATAGCAGGTGTGCGACTGCTCGCGGATGAGGTCGACCAGCCCGTCGCCGCCGAGGTCATGGGCGAGCTTCCACGTCGCGGCCTTGTCGATCCACATCAGCGGGGTATGCAGCTCGAACTTGCGGGCCATGCCGAGCGACAGCGCGGCCTGCATCGCGCGGATGGTGTCGTCGCGGCAATCGGGATAACCGGAATAGTCGGTCTCGCACATGCCGCCGACGATGTGACTGATGCCGCGCCGGTAGGCCAGCGCCGCGGCAAAACTCAAGAACACCAGATTGCGGCCGGGCACGAACGTGTTCGGCAGGCCGTCGGCGCCCATCGCAATCGCGACGTCGCGCGTCAGCGCCGTCTCGGACACGGCCGCCAGCGTCGGGATCGACAGCGTGTGGCTCTCCCCGAGCCTGGAAACCCAGTCCGTGCGCAGGCCCCTGATGCCGTCGAACAGCCGGTCGCGGCAGGCCAGCTCGATGGCGTGGCGCTGGCCGTAATCGAAGCCCAGCGTCTCCACGCGCGCAAAGCGATTCAGCGCCCAGGCGAGGCAGGTGGTGGAATCCTGGCCGCCGGAGAACAGCACCAGCGCGGTTTCGGATGAAGATGCGTCAGTCATGGCCCGCGCTTTAGCACTGCGCACGCGGCTCGCCAATCTGGCCCGCCAACCGGTGGAAATCACCCTGTTCCGCCGCGCTGCGCTGGGAACGGGGGCTCGCTTTTGGCATAAGGCATGGGAGCCAGGAGACTGCCCCGCAATGACCCCTTCCCGCGACATTTCCCGCCTGATCGAAATCATGGCGGCGCTGCGCACGCCGGTGACCGGCTGCCCCTGGGACCTCGAGCAGAATTTTGCGACCATCGCGCCCTATACGATCGAGGAAGCCTATGAGGTGGTCGACGCCATCAGCCGCGGCGATCTCGACGACCTCTGCGAGGAGCTCGGCGACCTCCTGCTGCAGGTGGTGTTCCATGCTCAGATGGCCGAGGAGCAGAACGCCTTTGCCTTCGGCGATGTCGTCGAGGCCATCACCCGCAAGATGATCCGGCGCCATCCGCACGTCTTCGCCGACAAGGACGGCGATCTCGCCTCCTCCCACGTCAAGGAAGTCTGGGACCGCATCAAGGCCGAAGAGAAAGCCGAGCGCGCCGCGCGCCGGCCACCCCAGGAAGCGCCATCCCACAAATCGCTGCTGTCAGGCGTGAAGGCCGGCCAGCCCGCCCTGACGCGCGCCATGGAGCTGCAGCGCAAGGCCTCCACTGTCGGCTTCGACTGGAACGATCCGCGCGCGGTGCTGGCAAAAATCCGCGAAGAAGCCGACGAGATCGAGGCCGCACTCGATCGCAACGACAGCGAGGGGTTGGCGGAAGAGACCGGCGACCTGATGTTCGCGCTGGTCAACCTCGCCCGCCATGTCGATGCCGATCCGGAAGCCGCGCTGCGGGCGACCAACACGAAGTTCGAGCGGCGGTTTGCCTATATCGAACGGGCGCTGGAGGAGCAGGGGCGGACCCTCGAGCAGGCGTCGCTGGCGGAGATGGACGCGTTGTGGAATGAGGCGAAGAGTGCGAAGCAGTCGTCACCAGAGGAGCGCAAGCAAGCCGGCCGCTAACTCGGCCGGGACGACACTAACTACGCGGACAGTCGCGGCACGGCATCGAACCGGTTCACCACGATGTCCCGCTTGGTCTCGTCCACCCGCACCGTCATGTCGAAGCGGCCGTCGTGCAGCTCTTTCGCCAGCACTTCGGAATTCCGATGCAGCCAGCTGATGCCGGCGCCGTCGGAGGCATCGATGGAGAGGTCGAGCGTGATGCGCTTGGCGGCCAGGCGCTCCTCGATCGCGGCGAGCAGCGCGTCGACCCCTTCGCCCGACACGGCCGACACCAGCATCGCGGGATGATCCTCCGGCCTGCGCGCGGCGATGTTCAAGAGTTCTTCGCGCTGTTCAGGACCATAGCGGTCGATCTTGTTCCAGACCTCGATGATGCGGCCTGAATCATCGGGATTGATGCCGAGCTGGCGCAGCACCGCGTCGACGTCGCTCTGCTGCGCCTCGGCGTCGTCGTGCGAGATGTCGCGCACATGCAGGATGACGTTGGCTTCCAGCACCTCCTCCAGCGTGGCGCGGAACGCGGCGACGAGCTGCGTCGGCAAATTAGAGATGAAACCGACGGTGTCCGACAGTATCGCCTTGCCGCCATGCGGTAGGGTGAGCGCGCGCAAGGTCGGATCCAGCGTGGCGAACAGCATGTCGGCGGCCTGCACGTCGGCGCGGGTCAGGCGGTTGAACAGCGTCGACTTGCCGGCATTGGTGTAGCCGACCAGCGCCACGACGCGGTACGGCACGCGCTGGCGGCCTGCGCGATGCAGGCGGCGTGTGGCCTGCACCTTCTTCAGTTCGCCCTCGAGCTTGGAGATGCGCTCCTGTATCAGGCGGCGGTCGGCTTCGATCTGCGTCTCGCCGGGACCGCCCATGAATCCAAAGCCGCCGCGCTGGCGCTCGAGATGGGTCCATGAGCGCACCAGGCGCGAACGTTGATAGTTGAGATGCGCGAGCTCGACCTGGAGCGAGCCTTCCTTGGTCTTGGCGCGGCGGCCGAAGATTTCCAGGATGAGACCGGTGCGGTCGAGCACCTTTGCCTGCAACTCCTTCTCGAGGTTGCGCTGCTGGATCGGCGCAAGCGCGCAATCCATCACCACGAGTTCGACGTCGAGGCTCTTGGCGAGCGCGGCGATCTCCTCGACCTTACCCTTGCCGATATAGGTCGCAGGGCGGATCTGGCTGATCGGCGCGATGATGGCGTCGGCAACGACGAGATCGATCGCGCGCGCGAGGCCGGCGGCTTCGTCGAGCCGGGCTTCCGCGTCACGCACGACATGAGCTTCCGATTGCGCGTCGGCACTGCCTGCGCGCACCCGCAAATAGGGACCGATGACAAGCACCCGCCCCGTCTGCGTACCCCCTGCCGACCGCGGACGGTCGGCATCCCCGTCGAAATTCCGGGGTTCCAATCAGATCACTCTCAAGCCGGCTGATCCTCGCCGCCTTCGAACAGCTGGATCGGAGCGCCCGGCATGATGGTCGAGATCGCATGCTTGTAGACGAGCTGCGAGTGACCGTCGCGCCGAAGCAGCAAACAGAAATTGTCGAACCAGGTCACGATGCCCTGGAGCTTCACTCCGTTGACCAGAAAGATCGTCAGTGGCGTTTTGGTTTTGCGAACGTGATTAAGGAAGGTGTCCTGCAGGTTTTGTGCGCGGTCTGCCGCCATTGTTTTTTTCTCGCTTTGAGTTTCTTTTTATTGCGCCGGTTGCGGCCCTCTTTTGAAACTCGGGGTCCTCGTCCGGTTGCCGTCCCTCATGAGATCCCCCTCGGGGGGACAGCGGTTCAATTAGAGGACAGGTAGGCTTATTAGGCAAGCCGCTTCACGCGGCAGCCCATGCCGTATTGCCCCGAAAAACTACGGAAATCGATGATTTTCCTCGCCTATTCCAACGACGTCGCAGCGTTAGCCGACGCCGAGCGCCTTCAACTTCCGGTGCAGCGCCGAGCGTTCCATGCCAACAAACTCGGCCGTGCGAGAAATATTTCCTGAAAAACGGCTGATCTGTGCAATCAAATAGTCGCGCTCGAACACTTCGCGCGCTTCGCGCAGCGGCAGGCCCATGATGTGCTCGCCATTGTTGCTGGTCGGCATCGCGGGCACCATGGAGCCGACATCCTGCGGCAGCATGTCGGCAGTGATGATGACTTCCGGCCCGCCAGCGGCGAGAATCATGACTCTCTCAACGTTGTTGCGGAGCTGGCGCACATTGCCCGGCCAGACATGCGACTGCAGTACCGCCATCGCGTCCTGGCCGATCTGCCGCTTGGGCAGGCCGCTGCCCGCGGAGATCTGCTCCATGAAATAGTCGATCAATTCCGGAATGTCTTCACGCCGCTCCGACAATGCGGGCACGCGGATCGGCACCACCGAGAGCCGGTGATAGAGGTCCTCGCGGAAATGACCGGCCGCGATTTCCTCTTCGAGGTTGCGCGCGGTGGAGGAGATGATGCGGACGTCGACCTGCACCTTGCCGTTGCCGCCGACGCGCTGGAACGACTGCTCGACCAGCACGCGCAAGATCTTGTTCTGGGTCTCGCGCGGCATGTCCGCGATCTCGTCGATGAACAGCGTGCCGCCATGAGCCTCTTCGAGTGCGCCGGGCTTGCGCGCGTGCTCGCCGTTGGACTGCTCGATGCCGAACAGCTCGTGCTCCATCCGCTCGGGCGTGATCGCAGCGGCGTTGATGACGACGAAGGGGCCGTCGGCGCGGCCCGAGGCCGTGTGCAACGTGCGGGCGGTCAGTTCCTTGCCGGCGCCCGCGGGGCCGACGATCAGGATGCGGCTGTTGGCCTTGGCCGCACGCTCGATGGTCTGGCGCAGCTGGTTCATGCTGGGCGAGCGGCCGACCAGCGAGCTTGCGCTCGGCGCGAGCTGCTTCAGCTCCTTGACCTCGCGCTTGAGCCGCGAGTTCTCCAGTGCACGGTTGGCGACCAGGATCAGCCGGTCGGTCTTGAACGGCTTCTCGATGAAGTCGTAGGCGCCACGCTTGATCGCGGCGACCGCAGTCTCGATGTTGCCGTGGCCGGAGATCATCACGACCGGCAGATCGGGGTTGTCCTTCTTGACCTGCTCCAAGAGCTGCAAGCCGTCGAGCTTGGAGCCCTGCAGCCAGATGTCGAGGAACACCAGATGCGGCCTGCGGTTGGCGATCTCGGCGAGCGCCGTATCGCTGTCGCGCGCGGTCCGGGTCACGAAACCCTCGTCTTCGAGGATGCCCGCAACGAGATCCCGAATATCGGCCTCATCATCGACAATCAGAATTTCACTTGCCATGGATCGCCTGTTTTCTCAGCTGCCTGTTGAGGCTTTGATCTTCGTTGAATCATTGGTCTTTTCAGCCGGCTTTTTGGTTTCGACGGCCGCCTCTTTTGTTTCCGGATCCTTGAGGGATTGCGTGGCCGTTTCGCCGCTTTCCGGCTTGGTCGTTGCCGCGGCTGCCGGTTCGGCCCCCTCGCTTTTCGCGGGAGCGCCGGCGATCGCAAAACGCATCCGCATCCAGGCGCCGCGCTGGCCCTCGCGGAAGTCCGAGGCATCCTTCAGCTCGATGCGCCCGCCATGGTCTTCCAGCACGCGACCGACGATCGCGAGCCCAAGGCCGGTGCCTTTGGCGCGTGTCGTCACATAGGGCTCGAGCAGGCGCGAGCGCGCCACCTTGGGCAGGCCGATGCCGTTGTCGACGACGTCGATCAGCACGTCCTCGCCCTCGCGCGAGACCACGACGTCGATCCGGCCTTTGCCGAGCTCCTCCAGGGGGACCTGCTCGATCGCCTCGGTGGCGTTCTTGACGATGTTGGTGACGGCCTGCGAGATCAGCCGCCGGTCGAACTGAGCGCGCAGCGGGTCTTCCTTGAACTCGGCCTCGATATCGATCTCGGGGTGGGCGACCTTCATCAGGAACACCGCCTGCCGCACTGTGTCGGCGACGTCCTCACCCTCCATGACCGGCTTAGGCATTCGCGCAAAGCGCGAGAACTCGTCGACCATGCGGCGGATGTCGTCGACCTGACGCACGATGGTGTCGGTGCACTGTTCGAAGATCTGCTTGTCCTTGCCCTCCGTGATGTCCTTGCCGAATTTGCGGCGAATGCGTTCGGCGGAGAGCTGGATCGGGGTCAGCGGATTCTTGATCTCATGCGCGATGCGGCGCGCGACGTCGCCCCAGGCCGAGGTGCGTTGCGCCGAGACCAGTTCGGTGATGTCGTCGAGCGTGATGATGTAGCTGTCGTGCGGCTGGCTGGTCTTCTCGGCGCTGACGCGGACCGACAGATTGCGTTCCTGCCCGTCGCGCGTGATCGTGATCTGCCCCTGCACCAGGCGCTGGGTCCCTTCCCGCGCCGTCTTCATCATCTCTTCGAGCTCGGGCAGCACGTCGGAGAGCGGATGGCCGAGCGTCTCGGCTTCGGAGTGACCGATCAGCTTTTCGGCGGAACGGTTGAGAATGCCGACGCTGCCTGAGGTATCCACGCCGATGATGCCGGCGCTGGCGGACGACAGCACCGCCTCGATGAAGCGGCGGCGGCTGTCGATGAGCTCGCTGGCGTTGACGAGCTCGTCGCGCTGGCTACGCAACTCCTCCGTCATCTTGTTGAAGGTCTCACCCAGCTGGGCGAGGTCGCCTTCCGACTGGTGCACCGGCACTTTCACATGGAGATCGCCCGTCGAGACCGTCTGGGCCGCGTTCATCAGCCGCCGGATCGGCGAGACCAGCGAGTTGGCGAAGTTGAGGCCGATCAGCACCGAGGCCATCAGGATGGTCAGCGCGATCACAGCGAACATCAGCGCGAACGCGACCTGGATGCCGAGCCGGCGCGACTCGATCTGGGCGTATTCGGCGACGCTGACCTCGGTCTGCTTGAGCTGGTTGACGACATTCGGATCGAGCGGCCGTGCGACGTAGAGGAATGTGTCACTGAAGGCGCGCAAGCGGACCACCGCGGCGACGAAGCTCGCATCGGGCAGCACCGCGATCTCGGGTTCGGATTCGTTGACGTTGCTGAGGAAGTCCGGTGCCGGCGGCGAATAGGCCAGCCGCATGCCGGTGTCGGCGGATTCGAGAATGTTGGTGTTCTTGTCGATGATCATCGCGCCCGGCAAATTGCGCGAGGCGGCGCTGGACGTCAGCAATTCGCGAAACGAGCGGCGATCCTGGTCGTAGAGCGGCCGCGCGTGGGCGATGTCGTTGGCCATGCCGAGAATGTCGCCCCGGATCAGCTGCGCATGGTCCTGCATGTAAGCCCGCGCGATCGTCAGTGAATTCTGGATCACCTCCTTGGTCGGGCCGGAGAACAGGCGGTCGAGGCCGCGCTCGATGGTGACGTTGGCGACGACGGCGACCAGCACCGCCGGCAGCACCGCCACGATCGAGAACAGGCTGACGATCTGGACATGGAGGCGCGCCGCCGCCCTGCCCCGCCGTCGCGCCAGGATCAGCTGCCAGAGCTCGCGGATGATGATGCCGACCAGCAGCAGGATGGTGGCTGCGTTGCTCAGATAGAACGAACGGACAACTTGCGGCGTCAGTTCGATGCTGGTGAGGCCGGTCAGGACCAGGAAGGTGAGCAAGGCCGACAGCAGCGCCAGCGCCACGGCGAACGGCGCCAGCCAGCGTCGCGCCGACCAACGCCGGGGCTCTTCTGCTGGGGCCGTGTCAAAGGATGCGGCCGAGGTGTCTGCGCTGGTCATTCCGGCAATGGGTGCTGAAACGGGGGGCCGCGGCGGGCGGCTACTGATGTATTCGTACCACATTGTTGCCGAATTGCGACAATTCCGCGGCGTCACCGCCGCGACCGACCCGCGCATCCACAGCGACATGCCGGAGGGCGGGAACGGATTCCAGCCCCGGCGGCTTGACCAGCATGCACAGGTTCTTTCTCGCAATGATGGTATCGGCCGTGCTGCTGCTGATCGTGGCGGCGGACCTGCTGGTCAATGGTCTCGGGGTGCAGGAGCCCAATGCGAACGTCGCCAGCGCAATACAGGTCTCAGGCCGGTTTGTCAGATAGGTGTGAGGCCGCGTCCCGCGGCTGAAATCACCTTTTGAATGTTCCTGCGGAACATTTCAGTCCGATCGGGACTTCTGCTCACCGCGTCAGCCACGACGGCCAACGCGATCGGACAGGCTCAGCTCCGCTTGGTAGGGGGAGCTGAGCCACCGGCCGTTGCGGGGGGCTAGCCGCCGCTCCGATACACCTGGATATCGAGATCCCGGATCTTCTTCCGCAGCGTGTTGCGGTTGAGGCCGAGCAGATCGGCGGCGCGGATCTGGTTGCCGCGGGTGGCCGCGAGCGCGGCCGTGAGCAGTGGCACCTCGATCTCCTTCAAGATGCGGTGATAGAGGCCCGGCGGCGGCACGCCGTTCGGGAAGCCCTGGAAGTGCGAAGAGAGATACGCCTCCACGGCGCCGCCGAGATTGTCGACGCCATGCTGGACGGCGGCACCCGGGCTGACCGTGGGTGGCGCCAGTTCGCCGTCGATGACGGAGCCGGTGATCACGTCCTGCGGATAGAGCGCGGCGAGGCGACGGGCGAGGTTCTCGAGCTCGCGCACATTGCCCGGCCAGCGGTGCTGCTTCATCCGCTCCAGCGCCAGCGTGTCGAGCTTCTTCGGCGGCAGGCCGTCCTTCTCCGCCAGCGCGAAGAAATGACGGATGAGATCGGGCAGATCCTCGATGCGCTCGCGCAACGGCGGCAGGCGCAACGGCACGACGTTGAGGCGGAAGAACAGATCCTCGCGGAACAGGCCTTGCTGGATCAGGACGCGCAGATCCTTGTTGGAGGCCGCGACGATGCGCACGTCGGTCTTGATCGGGGTGCGACCGCCGACCGTGGTGTATTCGCCCTGCTGAAGCACGCGCAGCAGACGGGTCTGCGCCTCCATCGGCATGTCGCCGATCTCGTCCAGGAACAGCGTGCCGCCCTCGGCCTGCTCGAACCGGCCGGAGGCGCGGGTGTTGGCGCCGGTGAAGGCGCCGCGCTCATGGCCGAACAGCTCCGACTCGATCAGGTCGCGCGGGATCGCCGCCATGTTGACCGCGACGAACGGGCCATTGCGGCGCTTGCCGTAATCGTGCAACGCGCGCGCCACCAGCTCCTTGCCGGTACCGGACTCGCCCGTGATCATCACGGTGAGGTCGGTCTGCATCAGGCGCGCCAGCACGCGATAGATTTCCTGCATCGCCGGCGAGCGGCCGACCAGCGGGATCGCCTCCATCTCGGCGTCCTCGTTCGGCGTCGAGACCCGCTCCTTCGGCTCGGCCAGCGCGCGGCCGACGATGGCGATCAGCTCCTTCAGATCGAAGGGCTTCGGCAGATATTCATAGGCGCCGCGCTCGGAGGCCCGGATCGCCGTCATGAAGGTGTTTTGCGCGCTCATGACGATAACAGGCAAATTCGGCCGCATCTTCTTGATCCGCGGCAACAGGTCGAACGCGTTCTCGTCGGGCATCACCACGTCGGTGATGACGAGATCGCCCTCCCCCTGGCTGACCCAGCGCCACAGCGTCGCGGCATTGCCGGTCAGCCGCACTTCGTAGCCGGCGCGCGATAGTGCCTGATTGAGAACCGTGCGGATGGCGGTGTCGTCATCAGCAACGAGAATGCTACCTGCGGGCATCGTTAATCCTCATTTCGCCCCCTGTGACGCAGACGACGACTTCCCGGCAGAGCCGTCGTGACTGCTTTGATCGGCATGTTTCACCGATGTGGAATACATCGGCATCAGCACGCGGAAGGTTGTCTTGCGCGGCTGAGATTCGCATTCGATGATGCCCCCGTGATCCCCGATAATCTTTGCGACCAGCGCGAGGCCCAGACCCGAGCCGGTCTGTTTGGTGGTGACGAAGGGATCGAACAGGTTTGGCAGAAGATCGTCCGGCACGCCTGGTCCGTTGTCCTTCACGCAGAATTCGAGCGGCAGGGATACACGGGATTTTTGACCGGGGACTGACAGGCGGACGCCGGGGCGAAACGCGGTGGTGAGCTGGATTTCACCGTCGGGAACGTCGATCAGCGCTTCGGCGGCGTTCTTCACCAGGTTGAGGAACACCTGGATGAGCTGGTCCTGGTTCGCCAGCACCGGGGGCAGCGAGGGATCGTAGTCCTCGACGAAGCGGATGTTGCGGGCAAAGCCGGACTGCGCCAGCCGTTTGACGTGATCGAGCACCGAATGGATGTTGACGGGGCCGCGCACCACGGGGCGCTCGTCGCCGAACACCTCCATGCGGTCGACCAGCGTCACGATGCGGTCGGCCTCGTCGCAGATCAGCCGCGTCAGCATGCGGTCTTCCGAGGAGGCCTGCTGCTCCAGGAGCTGCGCCGCGCCGCGGATGCCCGAGAGCGGGTTCTTGATCTCGTGCGCCAGCATCGCGGCGAGCGCGATCACCGAGCGCGCGGCGCTGCGATGGGTGAGCTGGCGGTCCATCTTGTCGGCGATGGAGCGCTCCTGGAGCATCACCACGATATGGCCGGGCCGTTCCGTGACGGGGGCAACGTGCAGATCGACCTGGCGGTCCCCGCCCATGCGCGGCGTGCCCAGATCGACCTTGTACTCGTTGACAGGTGCATTCGACGAACGCACCTGGTCGATCAGCGCCAGCAAGGGGCTGCCAAACGGCACCAGCTCTTTCAGCGACTGCCGCTTCAAGAACTGCGTCGAGATATCGAAGAAGGCTTCGGTTGCGATGTTGGCGGCGACGATTTTGCCGTCCGGCCCGATCATCAGCACGGGATTGGGAAGTGCGTCCAGGATGGCATCGCTGTCGGACGGAAACGGCCGACGATGTTCAGCAACTGAGCTCATGCAGCGGCGCTCCATGCGAAGTCGTCGAAGGCATCTTGCAGTGACCGGTGAACGAGGTGCGGATCCTCCGAGGTGAGGATTTTCTGGCGCCAGGATTTCAGCTTCTCGGCCGGCGCACGGCTCACATCGGCCGCGACGTCGAGCGCCCAGCCCAGATGTTTTCGCGCGTGCCGCAGCCCGATGCGCAGGCCGTAGAGCGCGCAGACGCCTTCATAAAGCGTGCGCACATAATGCAGCTGCGTCTCGAGCGGCGGCGTGGCTTCCACCGCCCCACCCTTGAGGCGGCGGCCGATCTGGCCGGGCAGCCAGGGCTGGCCCTGCGCGCCGCGGCCGATCATCACGGCATCGGCGCCGGAGGCCTTTAACGCCGCGAGGGCCTTCTCGTAAGTGGTGATGTCGCCATTGACGACGAGCGGAATGGAGATGGCCTCGCGTACGGCGCGGATCGCATCCCAATCGGCCTCGCCCTTGTAGAACTGGCAGCGGGTGCGGCCGTGCACGGTGACGAGCTTGATGCCTGATGCCTGTGCGCGCCGCGCCAGTTCCGGTGCGTTGCGGGTGCGGTCGTCCCAGCCGAGCCGCATCTTCAACGTCACTGGCACCTTCACCGCCGCGATCGTCGCTTCGATCAGGCTGACGGCGTGGTCGAGGTCGCGCATCAAGGCGGAACCGGACTGGCCGCCGGTGACGTGACGAGCCGGACAGCCCATGTTGATGTCGATGATATCGGCGCCTTCGGCTTCAGCGATCCGGGCGCCCTCCGCCATCCAATGCGTCTCGCACCCGGCGAGCTGGACCACGTGGGGACCGATCCCCGTGGCTTCGCAGCGCAACCGGGACATATGATGGCCATTGGCGAGTTCGTCGCTGGCCGTCATTTCGGACACCACCAGACCGGCCCCCAACTCCGCGGCAAGCCGGCGGACGGGCGAGTCAGTCACCCCCGACATCGGTGCCAGGAAGACCGGGGTGGCGACATCAATATCGCCTATCTTCAATGGCTTAGAGCCTGATACTACCGAGCCGGTCACAGGGGTCTCGTTGCGTTGGCAGCGCCTCATCGCGCCTGCCATGACCTATCTTGCGCACAATTCTTGTGCAGTCAAGCGTCATGCCTACAGTTTAGACAGTTCTGCAAATCTTTCAAGTGCAGTGCAGCAAAATGCTGTTTCCCACAATCCGGGGAAACCCCCTTTTATTGCGGGCCTGCCGTGCTAGAGGCATGCGGCGATCACCCCACCCCCGACTCTCTTCATCACCAAATGAGTATTTGAGTCCTATGGCGAAATCACAGCGCACCGCAGTCGTCCTCGTCGCTGCCGGACGCGGCCTGCGCGCAGGCGCCGGTGGCCCCAAGCAATATCGCGAGATCGGCGGCGTGCCGGTGATCTATCGCGCCATGGAGGCCTTCAGCCGTCATGCGGACGTGTTCGCAGTTCAGCCAGTCGTGAACCCGGACGACAGCGCCATGTTCACGGCGGCGGTCGCAGGGCTCGGCCACGAGGCGCCGGTCAATGGCGGCGCGACCCGGCAGGCCTCGGTGCTCGCCGGTCTCGAAGCGCTCGCCAGGCACAAGCCCGACATCGTCCTGATCCACGACGCCGCGCGACCCTTCGTTTCGGAAGGCGTGATCACCCGCGCGATCGATGCGGCCAGCCGCACCGGCGCGGCGATCCCCGTCGTTCCCGTCACCGACACCATCAAGATCACCGGCGAGAATGACAATGTCGAGGACACGCCGGACCGGGCGCGGTTGCGAATTGCGCAGACGCCGCAATCCTTTCGTTTCGACGTCATCCTCGAAGCGCATCGTCGCGCGGCCAAGGACAGGCGCAGCGATTTCACCGACGATGCCGCGATTGCCGAATGGGCGGGATTGACGGTTGCAACCTTTGAAGGCGATGTTGCCAATATGAAGCTCACCACTCCCGAGGATTTCGTGCGCGAGGAAGCGCGGCTGGCTAGCCTGCTCGGCGACATCAGGACCGGCACGGGCTACGACGTCCACGCCTTCGGCGAGGGCGACCATCTCATGATATGCGGCGTGCGCGTGCCGCACACCAAAGGCTTCCTGGCCCATTCCGACGGCGATGTCGGCCTGCATGCGCTGGTCGACGCCATCCTGGGCGCGCTCGCTGACGGCGACATCGGATCGCACTTTCCGCCCAGCGACGCGAAGTGGAAAGGCGCCTCCTCCGACCAGTTTTTGCAATACGCCATCGAGCGCGTCACCCAGCGCGGCGGCCGCATCGCCAATCTCGAGGTGACCATGGTCTGCGAGCGGCCGAAGATCGGCCCTTTGCGCGAGACCATGCGCGCGCGCATCGCCGAGATTTCCGGCGTCGACATCTCCCGCGTCGCGGTCAAGGCGACCACCAGCGAGCGGCTCGGCTTCACCGGCCGCGAGGAAGGCATCGCGGCCACCGCGAGCGCCACCATCCGTCTGCCCTGGAGTGTCTAGGCCATGGCCGGCAGCGACGCACGCGCCCTCTCCCGCTCGCTGCTCGATTTGTGCCGGATGCGCAAGCTGACGATCGCGACCGCGGAATCCTGCACCGGCGGCCTGGTTGCCGGTGCGCTGACCGACATCCCCGGCTCTTCCGACGTCATCGATCGCGGCTTCGTCACCTATTCCAACGACGCCAAGCGCGCGATGCTCGGCGTCGAGGTAAGCACGCTCAGCAATTTCGGCGCCGTCAGCAGGGAGACGGCAACAGCCATGGCGGTCGGCGCGCTGGAGCGTGCCGGCGTCGATCTTGCAGTCGCTATCACCGGCATTGCCGGCCCCGGCGGCGCCACGCCCGGCAAGCCGGTTGGCCTCGTGCATTTCGCCGCCGCCGCGCGCGACGGACGCATCGTCCATCGCGAGCATCGCTTTGGCGCCATCGGCCGCACCGCCGTGCGTCAGCGCTCCGTGGTCGAGGCGCTGCGCATGCTGATGGATCTCGCCCGCGGCCCGCAAGTTACGGCCAAGCCGAAACGTGCCGCCGCAGTAACCCGCCTGCGCCCGCGCGTGACACGATCACCGCGCCGGCACGCGGTGAAGCGCAGGCCGCCGCGCTGACCGCGGGGGTGAGATCCCTCACGCAGCCGCGAGTTAAGCACTCACGTGATCGAGCACGCACTGCTTGATCGCGCTGTGATTGACGATGGCTGCGCCCCACACCAGCCCGTAGAGACTTGACCTTTCCCGCCATGCAGGTGACCTCGACGTCATTGCCGATGTGGAAGGGTCGAAACAGCAGCAGCATGACGCCGGCGGCGATGTTGGAGAGTGGGCCCTGTAATGCCAGACCAACGGCGAGAGATGCGCAACATTGCCCGTGCGATGACGCCGCTGGAGATCGAGCAGGCCGCTGCGTATTATGCCTCGCAGCCGCCGGATGTCGTGAAGGCGGTGGATTGAAATTTTGGCACGCCTGCCTTCCCCATCGTCATTGCGAGCGCAGCGAAGCAATCCAGAGTCTCTCCGCAGAGGGATTCTGGATTGCTTCGTCGCAAGGGCTCTTCGCAATGAAGGAGGAGAGAGCGTGCCCGTCCGCAACCACTACGACGACACCAGCTTCCGCCGTCCGTAGATCGCATCCGCCCGCTTCTCGAAGGCGATGGAAAATCGCGCGAACGCGGCGTCGAACATCGAGCCCATCAGGAGCGCCAGCATGCGGCTCTTGAACTCGTAGGCAAGGAAGAAGCCGACATCGCAAACGCTCTCGCCTTTGGGCTCGAACGTCCAACGGTTTTCCAGATTGCTGAAGGGACCTTGCAGATATTCGACCAGGATCTTCAAATTGGCGCGGTCGAGCGTCACGCGGCTGGTGAAGGATTCCCTGACCAGCTTGAACGACACCGTCATGTCCGCGACCAGCACCTCGGTGCCGTCGGGTTTCGCCATGCGCTGACGGACCTTCAGCGCACTGCACAGCGGCACGAATTCCGGGTAGCGCTCGACGTCAGCGACCAGATCAAACATCTCGGACGCGCTGTGATCGACACGACGCTTGCTCGAAAAATTGGGCATGGCGATTCAGCGGGCGCTTGCTGCCCGCGCGGCCTTCAGTTTCGCAAAATCCTCGCCGGCATGATGCGACGAACGGGTGAGCGGGGTCGCAGACACCATCAGGAAACCCTTGGTGTAGGCGACCTTCTCGTAGGACGAAAACTCGTCCGGCGGCACGTAGCGCATCACGGCGTGATGCTTGCGGGTCGGCTGGAGATATTGCCCGATGGTCAGGAAATCGACGTCGGCGGAACGCAGATCGTCCATCACCTGCTGCACCTCGTGGCGCTCCTCGCCGAGGCCGACCATGATGCCGGACTTGGTGAAGATGGTGGGATCGAGCTCCTTGACCCGCTGCAACAGCCGGATCGAATGGAAATAGCGCGCGCCCGGCCGCACCGTGAGATAGCACGACGGCACGGTCTCGAGATTGTGGTTGAACACGTCGGGCTTCGCCGCGACGACGACCTCCAGCGCCCCCTCCTTGCGCAGGAAGTCGGGCGTCAGGATCTCGATCGTGGTCGAGGGGCACGCGGCGCGGATCGCGCGGATGGTCTGGGCGAAATGCTCGGCGCCGCCGTCAGTGAGATCGTCGCGGTCCACGGAGGTGATGACGACATGGGCAAGGCCGAGCTTGGCCACAGCCTCGCCGACGTTCTGCGGCTCGGCCGCGTCAAGTGCATTCGGCATGCCGGTCTTGACGTTGCAGAAGGCACAGGCGCGGGTGCAGGTGTCGCCCATGATCATGAAGGTCGCGTGCTTCTTGTCCCAGCACTCGCCGATATTCGGGCAGCCCGCCTCCTCGCACACCGTATGCAGGCCGTTGGCGCGCACGATGTTGCGCGTGTCGGCATAGCCGCGGGTGTTGGGCGCGCGTACGCGGATCCAGTCCGGCTTCGGCGGCGAAGCGGAATCGGGCCGGTTCACCTTTTCGGGGTGACGTGGGCGCAGCGGGTTCGAGATGGTATCGACGATAACGACCATGGGGTGTCCGGTCTGACCAAGTCCTACCTAGTCGGTCTGGCCGGGCATCGCAACCCGGCTCGCACCGCTTCAGGGAACATGGCAGATATGGGCAATATCCTGCTCTGTTCTCTGGCGATTCTCACCTCGAATGGCTCCAGTCTCGAAGACCTCTACTCCTCGGCTCGGCAAAGCCCTGAAGCGTAGCTTTTTCGCGCGCAGCGTCCACGAGGTCGCGCCCGATCTGATCGGTGCGACCATGCTGGTCAACGGCGTTGGCGGGATCATCGTCGAGGTCGAGGCCTATCATCATACCGAGCCGGCGGCGCACTCCTACAATGGCCCGACGCCGCGGAACCAGGTGATGTTCGGCCCGCCCGGCTTTGCCTATGTCTACCGCTCCTACGGCATCCACTGGTGTGTGAACTTCGTCTGCGAGGAAGAAGGCTCGGCCAGCGCCGTGCTGATCCGCGCGCTGGAGCCGACCCACGGAATCGCCGCGATGCGGCGGCGCCGCCATCTCCAGGATTTGCACACGTTGTGCTCGGGCCCGGGCAAGCTGACCGAAGCGCTCGGCATCACCATCGCGCACAATGCCTTGCCGCTCGACCGTCCGCCGATCGCGCTGCATGCGCGGACGGAGGACGTCGAGGTGGCGGCCGGCATCCGGATCGGCATCACCAAGGCGGTCGAGCTGCCCTGGCGCTATGGTGTCAGGGGCTCGAAATTCCTCAGCAAGCCGTTTCCGAAATAAGCTTACGACGCCTGCTTGAGCCGCTCCAGCGCCTCGAGCAGCTTGGCCTTGCGGGCGAGCGCGGCCTCGCGCTTCTCGCGCTCCTCCTCGACGACCTCCTCGGCCGCGTTGGCCACGAATTTCTCGTTGGCCAGTTTGGACTCGGCACGCTTGATGTCGGCGTCGGCCTTCCCGATCTCCTTGTCCAGACGCGTGCGCTCGGCGACGACGTCAATCACGCCCTTCAGCGGCAGCGCGGCCACCTCGCCGCGCACCAGGAGCTGGACCGCGCCGTCGGGCGCACGGTCGGCGAAGGAGATGTCCGACAGCCGCGCCATGCGCTTGATGACGTCGCTCCAGCGCGGCGCGCGCTCCTTCGTCTCGGCCGAGGCGCCTGCGAGCACCAGCGCCGTGAGGGTCGCCGGCGGGATGTTCATCTCGGCGCGCACCGAACGGATCTGCGTGACAAGGTCAATGACCCAGCCGATCTCGGCCTCGGCCGCGGGATCGGTGAAGTCGGCATGGTCGAAGATCGGCAGCACCCAAACCGGCGAGACGAGCGCGTCGGTCGGCCCCGTCGTCGCCGCGAGCATCGCAAGCTGCTCCGGCGTCGGCCCGGCCGGCTTCAGCGGCCACGGTGCCAGCGCGAGCAGACCGTCGCGCTTGGCCGTCACCTCCCACAGCTCCTCGGTGATGAAGGGCATGAAGGGGTGCAGCAGTTTCAGGATCTCGTCGCGCGCCCATGCCACCATGGCGCGGGTCTCGGCCTTGGCAGGGCTGTCGGGGCCGAGTAGCACGGGTTTTGCGAGCTCGAGATACCAGTCGCAATAGACGTTCCACACGAAGCGGTAGATGCTGCCGGCGGCGTCATTGAAGCGATAGGCCTCGATCGCCTCGGTCACCTCGCGCGTGGTGTGCGCACTCTCATGTGCGATCCAGCGGTTCAGCGTCTCTTTGACCTTCGCCGGCTCGAAGCCTTCGGGCACGGCGCAATGGTTCATCTCCGCAAAGCGCGACGCATTCCAGAGCTTGGTCGCGAAATTGCGATAGCCCTCGACGCGGCTGGTGGCGAGCTTGATGTCGCGCCCCTGCGCGGCCATCGCGGCCAGCGTGAAGCGCAGCGCGTCCGCACCATATTGGTCGATCAGGCTGAGCGGATCGATGACGTTGCCCTTCGACTTCGACATCTTGGCGCCCTTCTCGTCGCGGACGAGGGCGTGGATGTAGATCGTCGAGAACGGCACCTCCTTCATGAAGTGCAGCCCCATCATCATCATGCGGGCGACCCAGAAGAAGATGATGTCGAAGCCCGTCACCAGTGCGTTGGTCGGGTAGTAGCGCTGCACTTCCGGCGCGTCTGCGGGCCAGCCGAGGGTCGAGAATGGCCACAGCGCCGAGGAGAACCAGGTGTCGAGCACGTCCTCGTCGCGCGTGATGAAGCCGTCACGCTTGTTGCGGTCGAGCGCCATCTCGCGGCCCTGCTCGACCGTGATGACTTCCTGCTCGACGTAATAGCCGAGGGCGTGGCTGACGGCCTCCTCCTCGGTCTCGGCGACGAACACCTTGCCATCAGGACCGTACCAGGCCGGGATCTGGTGGCCCCACCAGAGCTGGCGCGAGATGCACCAGGGCTGGATGTTCTCCATCCACTCGAAATAGGTTTTTTCCCAGTTCTTTGGCACGAAGGTGGTTTCGCCCGAACGCACGGCGGCCATCGCGGGCTTCGCCAGCGTCTTGGCGTCGACATACCATTGGTCGGTCAGATAGGGCTCGATCACCGTGCCGGAGCGGTCGCCATGCGGCACCATGTGGGTGTGAGGTTCGATCCGCTCGACGAAACCGAACGATTCCAGTCGCTCGACGATGCGCTTGCGCGCTGCAAAGCGATCGAGCTTGTTGAACTCCTCGGCGAACTGCGAGGCACCTTCCGGCAGGTCGCGCAGATAATCCTCGTTGTCGAGGAGATCGAGGCAACCTTCCTTGTCGATGACGCTGATTCGGGCGAGGCCGTGGCGATTGCCGACCTCGAAATCGTTGAAGTCGTGCGCCGGCGTCACCTTGACCGCGCCCGAGCCCTTCTCCGGATCGGAATAATCGTCGGCGACGATCTGGATCTTGCGGCCGACCAGCGGCAGGATCACGTTCTTGCCGACCAGCTTCTGATAGCGCTCGTCGTCGGGATGCACGGCCACCCCGGTATCGCCGAGCATGGTCTCCGGGCGCGTGGTGGCAACGACGATGAAGCTCGAGGGATCCTCGGGGCTGAAGATCTTGCCCTCGATCGGATAGCGCAGGTACCAGAGGCTACCCTTGACCTCGGTCTGCTGCACTTCGAGATCGGAGATCGCGGTGAGCAGCTTGGTGTCCCAGTTCACCAGCCGCTTGTCCTTGTAGATCAGGCCGTCGCGGTGCAGCTCGACGAACACCTTGACCACGGCCTTGGACAGGCCCTCGTCCATGGTGAAGCGTTCGCGCGACCAGTCGCAGGAGGCGCCGAGCCGCTTGAGTTGGTTGATGATGGTGTCGCCGCTCTCGGCCTTCCACTGCCAGACCCGCTCCAGAAACTTCTCGCGGCCCATCTCGCGACGGCTGGGCTGCTGGCGCTCCATCAACTGCCGCTCCACCACCATCTGGGTGGCGATGCCGGCATGGTCGGTGCCGGGCTGCCACAGCACGTCGCGACCGCGCATGCGCTCGAACCGGCACAGGATGTCCTGGAGCGTGTTGTTGAGGGCGTGGCCCATGTGCAGCGAGCCCGTCACGTTCGGCGGCGGGATCACGATGGTAAAGGGCACAGCGTCGCGGCGGTCTGGGCGGCCGGCCTTGAAGGCAAGGCTGTCCTCCCACACGACGGACATGCGGGCTTCGATATCGGCGGGCTGGTAATTTTTCTCGATCATGGCGCTGTTAGAAAGCCGCGCACGGGGTCCAAGTCAACGGAAAGGTCAAAGGAAAGCCAGGCGGCAACAGGCTTTCCGGTCCGGTCGGGAGACAGAATATGACCCACAAGCAGGGCTTTATGAGGGCTCTGCGGCCGATCTACCTGCCGCCGCGCGATACCCGCTCGATTTCGGCCTTCACGATGCGTTCGACCAGGCCCGGCAAATTGTCGTCCAGCCAGGATTTCAGCATCGGACGCAGCATCTCCTTGACCAAATCCTCCAGCGTTCGCGCATTGCTGCTGAGCACCGTGTGGGCCAGGGAATTGAAGGCGGATTCGACCGCGGAGACCGTCGATTGCGCCAGCATCGGCTGTTGGGGCGGCAGCGGCGGCGCATCGAAGTCCACGGGCGCATAGGATGCCGGCGTCGGACGCGGCGGCGGCGATTCGGCGAATTCGAGATCGTCGCGCGGCTCGACCTTGCGGAAGCTCGGCGGCGGCGGAGGCGGCGTCGGCTCCATCGCCAGCGCCATATCGTCGGTCAATTCCAGCACGTCGGGCTCAGGTTCGGGCTCCGGCTCGGGAGCACGGATTTCCGGCGCGGGCGTGGCTGCGTCGAGCCCCGCCAGCAGCGCGTCGATATCGTCCTGATTGTTGGATGCATCCACCTCGGGTGCGGCGGCCGGCGGCGCTGCCGGCTTTGCGGCCGGAGCCGGTGCCGGCTTTTCGGCGGCCGGTTTGGGCGGCGCGACCTTGGATGGCGGAATATCGTTGATCGCCTGCGGCTTCGGTGACGCGGCGGGGGCGGCAGCTTTCTCGGGCTTAGCGGCATCCGCCGGCGGCGGCTTGGCCTCATCGTCGGCAATGATGCGCCGGATCGAGGCCAGAATCTCCTCCATCGAGGGTTCTGTGACCTTTGCAGGCTGCGTCATCTCCGACTCCACATCATCAACGCCCTCGCATGCGTTGTTTTACACCAAGCACGACAGGATTGGCCGGTTCCGGATGGGTGGCCCGACATTTTCGTCACGGCAGCCCGACTTGTCCCCAGATGACAGCTCAACGTGCAGCGGTGCGCCCCTGCCCTCGGCACTCATGCTTTACGCACACGGCATCGGATGCAGAGCGAATCGACCCGCATCTTCTTGGCAAGGCTATGTCAGGGATTTTGCTGATTGCAAGCAAAGCACCGGTCGGCTTCGGCTATTTGCGAGGCCGACCGGATGATTACGGGACTCTAGCGTCCGTCTGGCGTGCGTACGCCGGCCCAGCTGTCGCGGACCTGATGGTAGTGCACGCTGGGATCGTAGACAGTGGTGTTGAGGCCGAGGACTTGCGGCGCGAGACGACCGACCGCGTTGAGCACCGAATAGGACGCCACCACGCGGTCATGCTGGGCAGTGACGAGCGCCACGCGCGCGTTGACCAGCGCCTGCTGCGCGTTGAGCACGTCCAGCGTGGTGCGCTGGCCGGCCTTGGCTTCCTCGCGCACACCGTTCAGCGCGATCTCGGAGGCCGTAACCTGCGCCTGCGCAGACTGCACCTGCGCCTTGCCGGCTTCCAACTGGCCCCAGGCCTGCACGACGTTGGCGCGGGTCTGATCGCGTGTGGTTTCAAGATTCAGGCGCTGCTGCGCCAAGTTCTCTTTCGATTGGCGGATCAGCGCATATTCAGCGCCGCCCTGATAGATCGGCACCGAGGCGGTCGCGATGGCGGAAGCGGTCGTCGTTCGGAAGACCGTCAGGGTCTGCTGGTACGACTGGGTGATGCCAGCCTGAACCGTGAGGGTCGGCAGCAGCGCGCCTTCGTTGATCTTGACCTGGAGATAATTGACGTCGATGCCGAACATCGATGCCGTGACGTTGGGGTTCTCCACTAGGCTGAGACCGACGGCGGAGGCGAGCGTCCCGGGCAGGAAACGATCGACCGGCGAGCCCGGCGCAAGGTTCGTCGGCTCGTTGCCGATGATCCGGCGGAAATTGGCACGCGTCGTCGTGAGATTCGATTCGGCCGTCAGGGCCTGGGTCCTGCCCGCCGCGAGCTGCGCTTCGGATTGCGCCACGTCCGTGCGCGTCACCTCGCCGACATTGAAGCGATCGCGCGTTTGCTTGAGCGTCTGTTCGAGGACGCGCACATTGCTGCGCTGAACTTCGAGTGTGGCGGAGTCACGAAGATAATCCATGTAGCTGGTGGCAGCCTGCAGCAGGACCGTCTGCTCGAGCACACGCAACGCCTCGCGGGATCCCGAGACCTGGCTTTCCGCCACGCGCGTCCTGTTGGCGGTCTGATTGCCGTTATAGAGCGTCTGGTTGATGGTCAGGCTGGCGCTATTGGGCTGAAGGGGCGGGTCGCTATGGATCGGCACAGCCTTCTGCGTCTGCTGAATATCCTGATATTGATAGCCGGTGCTGAGGTTGATCCCGACCTTGGGGCGATAGCCCGACAGCGCTTGCGGCACGTTCTCGTCAGTCGAGCGCACCTGGGCGCGCTGCGCGTTGAGCTGCGGATTGTTCTGATAAGCGCGCACCAGCGCAGCCTCGATCGTATCCGCCAAGGCAGGCGTCGGCGCGGCAAGCGCCAGCAGCAGGACCGAAACCGCTGCTCCGGTGAAGAGCTTCACCCCATGCATCCAAAAATTCCGTTCATTCTAACGCCCGGCTCGTGCCCGCGAGCTGGGTTACCGTCTACGAGTGGAGTCGTTGCCCCGCCGCAACATAGGACGCGGTCAAGCGCGACGGAACTACCTGAGGGGTGTTCTCGGTGGAAACTCTTCACGTGCAGCATCCCGGCCACACTTCTGATTCAGAACGGGATTTTAACGGGCCAAAGCCGTCAGAAGACGAAGGCGGCGGCCCGTTCCAGCCCCGGAAGGACCGGGGCTGCGGCATCGAACAGCGCCCGATGGCCGAATTCGCCGTGGGTATGGGTCACGATCATGGCTCGCGGCGGCCTGGATTCGGCCGAGACCCCCACCAGGCGCCCCCCCTCCTTGAGCTGCCCGAGCAGCCCTGCCGGGGTCACCTCGGTGGCGCCGTTGAGGACGATCACATCATAGGGACCTGCGGCGGCATCACCCTCGGTGCAGGCCGCGGCCTTGCAGGCCACGTTGGCCAACCCGAGGGCGGCGAAGGCGTCGTTGGCCTTTGCCGCCAGGCCCGAATCGCATTCCGTCGCGATGACTTTGCGCGCGAGCTTGGCGGTCAGCGCAGCGAGATAGCCCGTGGCGCAGCCGACGACCAGCACGTCGTCATCCTCGCCGATCTCGGCGGCCTGGAGCAGCTTGCCGGTCAGCTGCGGCTTGATCAGGAACCGCTTGGCGCCTCCCTCGCTGACGTCGAGATCGAGGTCGAGATACGCCAACGCCTGCCGGCTGGCGGGCACGAAAGCCTCGCGCGGAACCGTGAGCATGGCGTCGAGAACACGACGGTCGGTGACGTCACTGGTGCGCACCTGGCCATCGACCATTTTTAGGCGCGCCGTCGAGAAAACGGACATTTGCGGACCCTGCAAGGCGGACGATGCCGCGGACGAAAGTTGGCGGCATCTTTGGAACAGGCCCTGCGAAAACGCAACATGGCTTTGGCCCGCAAACCGGGCCCTTCCGCAACTCGCAACGTCGAGGGTGAGCCGCCTATTCGATCGTGACCGCGAGGCGGCCGATCAATGCGGCGACTTCGTCCAGCCGTGCCGAATCGTGGGTCTCGACCGCCCGCGCCAGACAGGCGAGGCATTCGTCGTCGCTGAGTTCGGGGATGTCCGCCGGCAGAATGGAGGGGGCCAACGGGAAACGGTCGACCTGGATGTCTCGCATGGGAATCAGCTCCGTAAAGGACCGGCCTCTGGAAGCTCGATTTCAATTGAGTCGTTTTGGCGTCACCGCGGAGGATGCGGGCTCGCCGCGGTACACATCTAGTTGAGGATCTGCTGCAACGAGATCGCACGCCAGATCAGAGTCTGGGCGCAAGTTGCTGAAAATGAAGCGGAATTTGGCTCCCCGGGCTGGATTCGAACCAGCGACCATCCGATTAACAGTCGGATGCTCTACCGCTGAGCTACCGAGGAAAAGGGCGAACCTGTCGTTCGCGCGCGGCTGCGTATAACAAAGCCGCTTGCGCTTGCAAAGGACGAATTCGCTATCTGGCACATTGCGGCGAGGAAGGGCACGCGGCCCCTCCTCCGCCTGGCCTCAGGTCAAGTTACTCGGCGACGAACGAAGTGGTCTTGGTGCCGGAATCGTAGCGCAGCCGGAGTGCCGTGAACTTGCAGAGGTTGACGTTCTTCCAGAGCACGGTCTCGTCATAGTTCTGCCAGTCGACGCGGACGTTCCAGACGCATCCTTCGTCGTCATCGTCGAACTCGACATAGGTGCTCGCCTGGTTCTGCAAAACCTTGTCCAGCTCGTTGTCCCATTCGTCCATGCCATCGTCCGGGGCGTTGAAGCCCAGGAATTTGATGGCATAGCCGGTCTCGTTGACGACAGTGACGTTGCGGGCGTCAGTCGCGTACGACGGCGCGGCGGCAATCGATAGACCGACCGCGATCAGTGCAGACAGAAAATACTTCATATGAAATTCCCCCGATCGAAACGGGCTTTCGGTGCCTGACGTCGATCGGCGCAGGCGCCGCGGCAACCAATGGCGTTGCCTCGAAGGATTCGTCGGAGGCGCAATCGAAAGGTGCAAGACGCGATCGATCCGCCTCCGGCTCTCTGCACGACGCGAGACGCGCAGCGAGCCAATTCTTATCGATTCGAATTCTCCGCAGCAATGAACCGGCATTCATCGATCGCGGGGTTTGTTGTCTCCGGGGCGGGCGCCCGGCACCGCGCGAATATGATTCTTGTCGCAGACACAGCTTCGCGCCCTCGCGGCTTGGCTCGCCCGAGCTTTGCTTTGTTTCGTACACCCTCCTCGTCAGAGGGCGCAGGGAAGACCGGGTGCCGGCTGGCACCCACGGTCCACTGTGCGAAGGTTGCGCTACAAGAGGCTGCACAGCGGCATACAGGTGAAGCCCAACACACGGCCTTCCCTGCGCAGTGGTTTGACGGCTTATGCCGAGCTCTCCCCGGGGAGCGATGCACTATTGCCCCCGTCGCCTTGCGGATGGCTGATGCTGCGTGCCCGGTCGGGCAGCGACATCACCACAAGACTTGACGCACAGACCCCGGGCGTCAGGACGACACGGTTTTGCCGTACGCTAATAGCACCGGTCGTGTGCGCGACGCCTTCGCTCACGGTTGCCCGCCCTGCAAAGCCCTTCGCGCCGATGTGACTAGCGTCCACCGCAGCTCACCCCGCGTTCGTGACGATCGCGATACGCCCCGCTGACAGGGATGAGGTGGCGACTGAATACGCCAGAGTCGAATTTCGGTAAAGTAGAATCTTTTCGCGCGAGCGGATTGACCCGTCGTTTGGGTGTTTTGCCCGTCGGGCAACGCAAGGGCTTGTAGCCCGGATGGAGCGAAGCGTAATCCGGGGCCCTGTATCCGTTAAACGAATCCCGGATTGCGCTTCGCTCCATCCGGGCTACGGATCATCTCCTCACGGCCGGCGGCAGACCAGGTCGATCTCGATCAGCGCGTCGTAGGCAAGCCCGGTGACACCGACGCAGGTGCGGGCCGGCAGGCGGTCGGGCGGAAAGAACGCGCGATAAGTCTCGTTCATCGCGGTGTAGTCTTCCTTGAAACGCGTGAGATAGATGCGTGTCATCACGACGTGCTCGAAACCGAGATCGAGGCCCGCCAACACCACCTTCAAATTCTCCATCACCGCCCTCGTCTGCGCCACGATGCCCTCCGGCAGCACGCCCGGGATTTGCGGCGTGTCCGGCATCTGGCCGGTGACAAAGACAAAACCGTCGGTCTCCACCGCGTGGCTGAAGGGCGCGACCGGCTTGGGTCCGCCGCTGATCATGTGGAATTTCACTGGAGTATCCTTCGGTTTAAGGCGCGTCCAGAAACAGGCGCTTGCTGATGATCGCGTGCACGCCCCAATTGCCGTCGACCACCTGCGTGACGCCGAAGTCGACGGCGGCCGACATCAGCGCGATCGCCTCGTCCTCGCTCAACCCCTTCACGTTCATCAGGAAGCGTCGCATCTTGCGAAACGCATCTTTCATGGCGAGATCGAGCGAGGACTTTGCGTAAACCTCGCTCTGGCCCTGAGCGCCGAACTCGGCGAGGTAGTTGGGATGGCTGAATCCGGTCAGGACCCAATCAGATTCGGTTTCGATCAGGGGATAAGAGAGATCGGCGAAGGGTTGGCCGGAGAGGTCGGCCTTCTTGTGCAGGATCACCTCGAAGGTTCCGGTCATCGAGCATTCAATCGCGGTGCCGCTCAATTCGCCGTCGCCTTGCGTGGCATGGGGATCGCCGACCGATAACAATGCGCCGGGAACGGAGACCGGAAGATAGACGGTCGCCCCCTTCCCCAAGCGCCAATTGTCGAGATTGCCGCCGAAATAGGACGGCGGCACGGAGTCGATGAAATCGACCTCGCGCGGCGCCACCGCGATCACGCCGAAATGCGGGCGCAAGGGAATGCGGATGCCGTCGAGCACGGCGTGGCGGCGCTTCACGGTGCCGGGCAAGACCGGAACGCCGGGATAGTCGTAGGTGGCGTGCACCACGCCAAACGGGTCGGTCTGCGGCTCCCAGCGGTAGGAATACAGCGCGCGGGCATGCGGCGCATCGGTATCGTCCAGGATTTCGTAGATCGTCACGACCTCGCGCGGCTTCGGTCCTGAAAGAAATTCGTCGTAATGATAGCCCCACCAGGCCGCGACCGAGGAGCCGAACACGCGCCCTGAATGTTTCGGATGACGACTTGTGCGCGGTACGATGTCGAGGATCCGGACTTCCAGCACGTCGCCGGGCTGGGCGTCCTTCACCGACACGGGCCCCGTGCAGATGTGCACGCCAAAGCCTTCGCCGGCGCCGCGCCCGAATATGCTGGCATCCATCGGACCCGCGCCGCGGCGATCCACGTTCTTCCTCGCCTTGGTCCAACCGAATACACTTTCGGCGGCGGTATCGCCCGCGATCATCAGCTCAGGATCATCGGAGGCATGCTGCGTTAGCGTTTCGATCGTGATCGTATCACCCGAATTGATCTCGAGCTGCGGCTGTAACGCGCGACTGAAATATCCCCAATGAACACGGTGGGCTTCGATCGGAAGATGATGATGCTTGCGTTCGGCCGTTCTCGGCTCGTCGATGTCGGTTCGGGCGAGATTGCCGCGCGCCTCGGCGCTCGCCGGGTGCACGCGAAGCTGCGCCAGCGCATCCTGCGGCCAGCCGCGCTGACCGGCTATCCCCTGCTGGGTCGTCGCCCGCTCCGCTTCCTGCTGGCGAAACTCGCGCGGCGGCAGCCCGAAGCGATGGCGGAAGGCGCGGCTGAAATGCGCGGAATCGCCAAACCCATAGGCGTAGGCGATCTCCGAGATTGAGCGATGCGCCTCGGACGGATTGGACAGATCGGCCCAGGCGCGCTGCAGCCGCCGCTCGCGAACGTAATGAGTAAAGTTGTCGCCGACCGTCTCGAACAGCTTTTGCAGATAGCGCTCGGAAATCCCTTCGGCCTGCGCGACGCGCGCCGGCACCAGTCCGGGATCGTCGAGGCGGCGTTCGATGGTCTGGCAGATCCGGTGCAGGAGTGCCGACTGCGTCGCGCTCGATCCGGCGTCGGACGTCGAAGCCGCCAATTGATGGGCGAGTGTCAGCAGCAGATCGACGAGCGACTGCGTGACCGCATTCCATTCGGCATCGCTCAGCGTGTCGAGCGTGCGCGCGGTCGCGTCCATCAAGCGCGCGAAGACATCGGCAAAGCCGCTGGGCGGAACGACCCTGGGTTCGCCGAGCCGCGGCCTGCCCGAGAGGCGGCCGTGCAGCGCCTCCGAGGTCACCGACAGCACGACGGCGCGCATGTCGCGCTGGAATACGATGCTCCAGTCCCCGCTCCGCGGCAGCAGCACGAGATGGCCCACCGGAACGATGCGATGGCCGGCGGCGCTCTTGAGCACCATGCCGTCCTCGACCGGCATCAGCGCAATCGGCAGGTCTTCGTTGGCCTGCGGACGCGGACCGATGGTCTGGGCGCCGGCCGCCATGCGCGTCAGCGCAACGCCTGCAGCGTGGCGATGTGACGCCGTTGCGTGCCCATCCAGGAAGCAATGGCCTGCCGCCGGCTGCAGGCCGACCGCGGCGAGCACGTCCCGCCAGGCTTCGGGGCGGTCGTCTTGAGCGTAGGACTCGCTCGTGAAAGGACGGAAGCTCATCGGATCGACCCAGATTGCAGTGGATCGAAGCAACCTCTGTGCCAGACGAACGTGGTCATCCGTCGCAGAGAGGGGCCGCAAATGACGGTCTTTTGTCACGTCCTCATCCTGGAAATGAGCTGTTCTTCAAAGTGTTGGAGCGCGATGTCAACGTCGAGCACGATGTGTAGCCTGGATGGAGCGAAGCGTAATCCGGGGGCCTTTTGAGTCCGGCGTGACAAACCCGGATTGCGTTGCGCTCCATCCGGGCTACGGCCCATCAGTCGCACCGAAAGATGTTTTTGCGGATCGTGCCGTGAACTCCCCAATTGGCATCGACCACCTGGGTGACGCCGAAATCGGCGCCGACCGATAGCAGCGAAATCGCCTCGTCCTCGCTCAAACCGTGCACGGTCATCAGGAACCTCCTGAGCTTGCGGAACGCATCGCGCATCGCACGGTCGAGACTCGAGTGGTTGGCAATCTCGGTCTGTGCGTCGGCGCCGAGCGCGGCGAGGTAGTTCGGATAGGTGAAGCCGTAGAACGACCACGCCTGATCGGTCTCCAGCATCGGATGATCGAGACCTTCGAGGCTGGTGCCGGCGAGATCGGCCTTCTTGTGCAGGACGAACTCGAAATCGCCGGTCAGCGAGGTCTCGATCGCGGTGCCGCCAAGCTCGCTGTCGCCTTGCGCGGCGTGGGGATCGCCGACCGAGAAATAGGCGCCGGGGATCGCGACCGGATAGAACATCCGCGCCCCCTTGCCGATGCGCCAGTCGTCGATGTTGCCGCCGGTATAGCTCGGCGGGATCGAGCTGACGAAATCGGCCTCCGACGGCGCGAGCCCCATGGTGCCAAAATGCAGCCGTGCCGGCACCCTGACGCTTGTGAGGATGTTCTCGCGCTTCTTGATGGTGGCGTGATCGACGCGCACGCCGGGATAATCGATGGTCGGATGCACGATGCCGTCAGGGTCGGTCTGCGGCGTCCAGACGTAGTTGTAGACCGCCTTGGCGCAGGGCTCGCCTGACGTGTCGAGCTCGAAGATTGTGACGACCTCGCGCGGCTTCGGCTCCTCGATCAGATCGTGATAGTGAAACCCCCAGCTCGCAGCGACGTTGGAGCCGAAGCAACGGCCGGCATGACAGGCGCTGCAGCTCGGCCGCGGCCTGATATCGAGGATGCGCACTTCAAGGATATCGCCGGGCTCGGCGCCTTCGATCGCGACCGGACCGGTGAGGAGATGCACGCCGATCCCCTCGCCTGCGCCGCGGATGAACGGGCCTTCGGTCGGGCCCGAACCGCGCCGCGCGACTGCCTTGTGCTCGCGCGTCCACTGGAACACGCTCTCGGCGCCGGGATCGCCCTGGATCATGCGCTCGTAATCGTCGTTGGCGTGGTGGGTCAGCGTCTCGATGGTGGCGCGATCGCCCGAGCGCAGGGTCAGGGCCGGCGCGACCTTCTTGGAGAAATAACCCCAGTGGACGGTCTTAGGCGAAACCGGCAGCGTCAGATGCTTCATGAGGTGGCCTCTTCTGGAAACGCGGTCTTGAACGTCGTGGGTGCGGTTCTCATCGCACCGCCTCCGGAGTCTTGTCGGCTTCCATCACGCTGAGGAAACGCGCGGTCAGCGGATTGCGAGGGTTGGAGAGCACGTCGTGCGCGGGCCCCTCCTCGATGATCGTGCCGCCGCTCAGGAATGCGACGCGGTCGGCGACCTCGTCGGCGAAGCGGATCTGGTGCGTCGAGATGATCATGGTGAGGCCGTCATCGACGGCGAGACGCCGGATCACTTCCAGCACCTCGCTCACGAGCTCGGGATCCAGCGCCGAGGTCGGCTCGTCCAAGAGTAGCACGCTGGGGTTCGGTGCGAGCGCTCGGGCGATCGCGACGCGCTGCTGCTGACCGCCGGAGAGATGCCGCGGCAGCGCGTCGGCTCGGTGCGACAGCCCGACCCGGTCGAGCAGCTCGGCGGCGCGGCGATCGGCATCGATGCGGGTCATGCCGTGCACCCAGCGCAAGGGCCCGGCGATGTTCTCCTTGGCCGAGAGGTGGGCGAACAAATTGAATTGCTGGAACACCATGCCGACGCCCACGCTTGCCCGCTCATTGGCGATCGCGCGGGGCGGCAGCAGCTTGCCGTCGTCGCCAAAACCGAGGCGGCGGCCGCCGACACGCACCGTGCCTCCGTCCCAGCTTTCGAGATGATTGATGCAGCGGAGCAGCGTGCTCTTGCCGGAGCCGCTGGGCCCGAGCAGCGCGACGACCTCGCCGACGCGCACCGTAAGATCGAGGCCGCCAAGCACCTTTTGCGCGCCGTAGCTCTTGGTGAGGTCCTTGGTCTCGACCGCGATGTTGTTGCGTGAAATCGTCGCCGCGCGCCGGGTGCGTTCCTCGCGGGTCAAGGCCGGCGGCGGCGTGTCGGTGAGATCAGCCTGTCCAGGCACTTGGACGTCGACGGTCGCTGCGGCAAGTTCGAGCTTGGTGGCGAGGTCGACGCGACGCCAGGGCAGGTAATCGGCGAGCCTGCGCTGGCGGCCCTTGGTACGATCGAGATCGAGCAACCATTCGACGAAAAGCTGGATGATGCTGATGGCAAAGGTCAGCACCAGGTATAGCAGGCCCGAGGCGAAGAAGATCGAGAAGAAGTCGAAGGTCGAGGACGCAAGCTGGGTCGAGCGCAGGGTCAGCTCCTGGACCGCGACCACGGAGGCGAGCGACGAATTCTTCAGCGCACTCACGGCCTCGTTGCCGAAGGCCGGGATCATGGTGCGGATCGCCTGGGGCGCGATCACCCGCCACATCAGGATCCGCGGCGTCATGCCGAGCGCCTGGCCGGCCGTCACCTGCCCGCGGTCGACACCGAGCACGCCGGCGCGCAGCATCTCGGCGATGAACGGCGCCTCGTTGCAGGCCAGCGCAAGGCCGGCGGCCAGCACCGCCGGCAGCTTGATCCCGATATGCGGCAACGCGTCGTAGGCGAACACCATTTGCAGGATCAGCGGCGTGCCGCGGAAGATCACGGTGTAGGCCCTGGCGATCGCCGCCAGCAGCCAGAAGCGGGAGAGCTGCATGCCGGCGAGGATCAATCCAAGGATCAATCCGCCGCCGAGCCCGAGGGCAGTCACCTCGAGGGTGAGCTCGATGCCCTCGAGCAGATACGGCATGCTCAGGTAATGGAGGAATAGCGACATCAGTCGGCCGTCAGAATGTCAGGCTCCTTGAAGTTGTTCACGTCGAGCCCATGCTTCTTCAGAAGCTCCATATGCGTGCCGGCCTTCTGCACCTCGATCAGGGCTGCGAGCACGGCGTCGCGGAATTTAGGCTTGTCCTTCGGGACGGCGATGCCGACCGAATACGGGATCGTCACCGCGGTCGCCTTCTCCAGCTTGTCCGGATAGGCCTTCACCGCGCTGTCGACGGTGTTGACGTCGTTGACATAGGTGTCGGCACGACCGGCGAGGATCGCCTGGATGCAGTTGGCGTTGTTGTCGTAGAGCTGGACGGTCGGCTCGGCCTTGCCGGCCTTCTTGCACTCAGGCATCAGCGTCTGGATCAGCGGCACCTCGACATAGCCGGTGTTTTCAGCGGCAGCGGCGCCGCACATCGACATGTTGATGCCGTTGATGCCCTTCGGATTGCCCTTGGCGACCAGCACGCCGTCGAACACTTTCGAATAGGTGATGAAGTCGGCGGCCTTGGCGCGCTCCTTGGTGGCGTAGATGTCGGAAATCACGATGTCGGCTTGTCCCGCGGCCAGCGTCGTCAGGAGCGCCGCGAACGTCACCGGCTTGTAGGTCAACTTGAAGCCGAGGCATTCGCCGATGGCTTCGCCGAGATCGATGTCGAAGCCGATATACTTGCTCGGATCCTTCGGATCGATGGTCTCATAGCCCGGCGTGTGCGGGTTGATGGCGTTGACGAGGGTCTTGCCCTTCCAGTCCGGATATTTGTCCTGGAGCGCGGCGCAGGCCGCAGGCGCCGCAGCCTGCGCGCTCAGGGGCGCGGCTGCCAGCGCGCCGAAAGTGACCGCGGCGCCGAGCGCGGCCTTGTGCCAAGACAGCGATGCACGTGCGTTCCCCCGCGCCTGGGGCAATACGGGTCTCTCCATCTCCAGCTCCTTCGAATTGTCATGGCAATGGCCATGTTCCAGATCGCGGAAGCGAGCCTAGGAGGAGAGCGGACCGGAAAGCTTGTCCGCGGGCGTACAAAAAATTGGATGGAGGGAGCCCGCCATTTGGGCAGGCAGCTGCTCAAAAACTGTTCGTGAATGCGGGACGCTGTAGCGCGCAATTGCGAATTCGGGGAAACCACATGATCTTGCGTGACGCCGCGATCTGCACGATCAGCGAATCATGCGGTGAGGTCATTTGACAGAGATATGACAATCAAAGGACGCATCTGCGGCCGACATCCGAAGCACATCCCCCGCCGTCCCCAGCCTGTCCGCAGCATACCCACAGGTGTATCCACAGGACGACTATGCCGGATTCGCCTGCCCGCGCGAGCCACTTACTGCGCACAAACCCACAGGGCCGGTATGTCAGCCGCCGGCCTGATCGAACACGATGCGGCAAGCCTCACTCAAGCTTGGCCTGTTACGGCGCAGGCAGGCCGTGATGGCGCGGACGTTGGGGATTTCGCCGGCGCAGAGCCGGTAGACGTCGGGGGTACAGGCCCGGCGCTGCTCGGGTGTTCCCTGCTGCGCATGGGCGGCGGAGGCAAACAGCGTCAGGAACAGCCCGACCGTCGAGGCCGGCGCGCCCGGCTTTTCACGCCCGCAAATCGCAAGAACCGCGCCTTCATGACCAGTCTCCCGTCTGCTTTGCCCGACCGGCCTGTATTGGCCGGTGTGCAAAGGGGTAGGAGAAATAAACAGCGAAAGATGGGACATCCTTCACACTGCGGGCACCCCGGCAGGAACCTAAGTTTCCCAACGCGATTTCATCAATCGCTAACCAATCGGGACCCGATTGGCGGATCGTTAAAATGCGATCGATCGGCTCAACCGGGAAACAAACCGGCTTTGCGATATTGCGCCATCCGCGGTCCGGAGGGTGTGATGAGCGAAGCCGAATTCAACTTGCTGCTGGATGCCGTCCAGGACGCCATGGTCCATGAAGATCTGGCGTTCGTGCCGGGGGAGGATTTCGTGCCGCGCTCGTGGACGTATTACGCGAAGCCCAACGCCTCCGCGAAGCCCAAGGCCGCCAATGACAATGAGGGCGCCTGGCCCCTGGTGCCTTTCCCGGACGGCTGGTACGCGGCCTGCTGAAGCCAATTTCACCGTGAGCCGACGCGCCCGCGCTCCGCGGGCGTTTTGCTATGGCAGCTACGCGGTGAAAATCCCGCGTGATCGCGATCAGGTCTTGACCCGCTCCCCGCCGTCCTGCTGCGCCTGGTCGGGTGCGGCCGGCGGAAAGATGCTGTCATAGATCGCACGGGCCTCGCGAATGAGGCGGGCCCGCTCCAGCTCGGATTTCGGGACAAATCGGACGATTTCGCTCACGTGCTCTCCAGCGCTCGATCGTTGGGATGCATCATTTCGCAGATGCGAAGACTATGCCAGCGGGCTGAATGGCGGTTTTCCCCCGGGCCCCGGGCGAACCCGGTGTGCACTGCCAGCATGCATCGCCCGCGCGGGCCGATGGCAGCCGCGATACGATCGAATATTGCTGAAATATCAGGAGGTTGAGATGGAGGCCACGTCGGGACTCGAACCCGAGTAAACGGTTTTGCAGACCGGCGCGTAACCACTCCGCCACGTGGCCCCAACGAGGGCGGAGCAATATAGGGGATCACAGGTTTAGGCAACCCCGACCGGACCAGCTACGCCTTCGCGCCGCCGAGATATTGGCCGAGAATTTCATCGGTCGCGCCGGCGGCCACAATCCGCCCCTCCTCCAGCAGGATCGCGCGGTTGCAGGTGCTCTTGATCAACTCGATGTCGTGCGAGGCGAGCACCAGAATGCCGGCGCGTACAACGATCTCGTCGAGCCGCTGCCGCGCCTTCTTGCGGAACTGCTGGTCGCCGACGCCGATCCATTCGTCGAGCAGCACGATCTCGCCCTCGACGGCGGTTGCGACTGCAAAGATCAGGCGCAGCATCATGCCGCTGGAATAGGTGCGCAGCGGCAGGTCGAGCCGGTCGCCCAGTTCGGTGAATGCGGCGATCTCCCCCCGCTTGGCGTCGATCTCGGAGCGCCGTGCGCCGATCACGAGGCCACGCCGCATGATGTTCTCGTAGCCGGTCGCTTCCTCGTCGAATCCGGCCGAGAGATCGAACAGCGGCAGACAGCGGCCCAGCACGTCCACGCTGCCCGACGTCGGATGGTAGATGCCGGCGAGCACCCGCAGCAGCGTGGTCTTGCCGGCGCCATTGGCGCCGATGATGGCGACGCGATCGCCGGCACGGATGTCGAGGTTGACGTCATTCAACGCGGAGACGATGTGCGGGGTCGCCGTGGTCCGCCGCAGTGTCATCGCGTTGACGAACCGGCTGCGCAGCGAGCGGTCGCGGAACGACAGCACCGGAAACCTCACCGAGACGTTGCGAAGCGCGATATGAGCTGCGGGGGTCATATCTCGTGCCTCACAGCCAATACGCCACACGATGGCGGTATTTCGCGTAGCAGCCGAGGCCGATGACGGCCACGACGGTCGCATAGATGACCCCGAGGAGCCATTGCTCCGCATCGGTCGACTGCGACAGTAGCGGCCTGCGCACCAGATCGAGCAGCGTCGCGAACGGATTGGCGCGGATCAGCCAATAAAACGCGGTGCCGCGCGCGCTGTCTTCGGTCCAGATGATCGGCGTCAGGAAGAAGACGAATTGCAGGCCGCTGACGATCGCCGAGCCGATGTCACGAAACCGCGCGCAGAGCATACCGAGCGCGACCGAGCCACCCAGCAGCACAGTGAGCAGGATCGCGAAGCCCGGTACCGCGAGCAGCATGCTCCCATGCAGCGGCCACGGCATCAGGAGATAGAGCAGGACGACGATCACCAGATGATGCGCGAAGATGAGGACGTTGCGCGCCATCATCTGGAGCACGTGCACGATCAGCGGCGCCGGCACCGCCTTGATCAAATGGCCTGATGCCACGAAGATGTGGGAACCTTCCTGGAGCGTCGTCGCGATCAGCGTCCAGACGATCAGGCCGACGGCAAAGTGCGGCAGAAAGCTCGTGATGTCCTGTCTGAACAGTGCCGCATAGACCGTGCCGACGCTGGCAATGGTCGCCGCGAGCGTCAGTGTGATCCAGAGCGGGCCGATCACGGTACGCCGATAGCGCAGCGAAACGTCCATCAGGGCAAGCGTGCCCCAACGATCGAACCGCGCCGCCTGGGCAAGGATCTCCTTGGCTGCAAGCTGAATGCGACGGCCCCTTCGTTTCCGGCGTTCCGATCGTGCGAGAGCATAGCAGATAGCGGCCTATTGGCCGACGGTCCCTATCCGCCCGCCTCTCGCGGGACAATCGGCCGTACGGATGATCCGGACCGGAGTCAGGCTCGCTTGACCCGCCGGACACCGCGCCGGCGGTCCTTCACCGGCGGCTTTGGCGCCAATTCGGGCATCTCGGTCTGGACCTCGCGGTAGCGGGTTAACATCCGTTCAAAGCTGGCATTCAGCGTCTCGGCGATGTCCGGGCGCTTCTCCAGAGCGGAGAGGATTGTCGCCGCAGCCTCGATGGTCGACAGTCCGTCCTTCCGAGGCTCCTTGCGCAGGCGCCCGTACCGCGATGGGGTGGTCGGGTTCAGGATGACGCGCTGGCATTTCAGCATCCACGGGTTGCGCCACCACAGGGCCTTGGCTTGGCTCCAGGTGCCGTCGAGCAGCACCACACCTTCGAGCTTGCCGAGGCGCGCGCGCTGGTTGTCCGCGACCTCGCTCTTGCGGTTGAGAGCCAGGATTTCGCCCTCGGCCTCGAGATCGGTGGCGTGCGCCGAGCCGAGATAGAGCACCGCCCAGTGCGAGGCGTTCTCGATGGGTTGCCCCAGCGCTTTCGACAGGCTCGGCCAGGACAGGCCGACCCGCAGCGTGGCACCGGCGAAATGCTTCGCAAGCAGCCGCGCAGTGCCGAGCGCCCTGTCCTGCTCCTGCGGATGCTGAAGGATCAGGAGCGAGAGCCGGTTCTTGATGGGCGTGACGCTGTCGCAGATGCACAACGGCATCGGCTTCTGGCAGTGCGGGCATTCGGGGATCGGATCGGCCGGCGCGGCGGCGGTGGGGTTCGACATAGTCGCCGCTATACGCTCTGCACGGCGGTTCAACAACCCGCCTATTCCGCCGGCGCGGCCAGCGGGCGCGGTTCGGAGCGGCGGCGCAGGCGGTCGACCAGCAGGTAGATCACGGGCGTGGTGTAGAGCGTCAGGATCTGCGAGACGAACAGCCCGCCGATGATGGTGATGCCGAGCGGACGGCGGAGTTCCGTGCCGGGCCCGGTCGCGACCACCAGCGGAATGCCGGCGAACAGCGCCGCCATCGTCGTCATCAGGATCGGCCGGAAGCGCGCCTGGCAGGCCTCGAAGATCGCCTCCGCCGACGACAGGCCGCGCTGGCGCTCGGCATCGAGCGCGAAATCCACCATCATGATGCCATTCTTCTTGACGATGCCGATCAACAGGATGATGCCAACGAAGGCGATCACGGTCAGTGGCGTGTTGGTGAGCTGCAAGGCCAGCAGCGCGCCAAGTCCCGCCGAGGGTAGCGTCGAGATGATCGTGAGCGGATGGGCGAGGCTCTCGTAGAGCACGCCGAGCACGATATACATCGCCACCAGCGCGCCGAGGATCAGGAGCGGCTGGCGGCCGCTGGTCTTGGCGAAATCGCCAGCATTGCCATCAAAACTGCCGCGAATGCCTTCCGGCATGTGCAGCTCCTCGACCGCGCGCTGGATGTTCTGCGTTGCGGCCTGGATCTGCACGTCCGGCAACAGGTTGAACGACACCGTGGTCGATGGGAACGACTGCGAATGATAGACCGCGAGGGCGGCGAGCCCGCGCGTCGCATGCACCACGGCCGACAGCGGCACCTGCGCGTCGCCCGCGCCGGCGACATAGATGCGATCGAGGTTGGAGGGGTCGACCTGGAATTTCGGGTCGATCTCCAGCACGGTCATGTACTGGTTGCGCTGGGTGTAGATGATCCCGATCTGCCGCTGCGAGAACGCGTTGTTGAGCGCGTTGTCGATATCCTGGACGCGGACGCCGAGTGCGGAGGCCTTCTGGCGGTCGATCGACAAGGTCAATTGAAGCCCGCCGGGATCGCGGTCGCTGGAGATGTCGGTGATGCCTTCGACGCTCTCCATGCGCTTGGCCACGATCGGCGCCCACTTTTGCAACAGGCCGAGGTCGGTGCTGGTCAGCGTGTATTGGTAGTCGGAATCGCTCTGCCGTCCGCCGGCGCGCACGTCCTGGGCGGCGAACATGAACAGGCGGATGCCGGGCACCGGGTATAACGCCCGCCTGAGACGGTCGATCACCACCTGGGTCGAGACGTGGTCGCGCTCCTCCGGCGGCTTCAGGCTGATGAACATGGTGCCGCGATTGGAGGTCGCGCCGCCCGGTCCGCCGCCGCTGCCGACGGTGGAGCCGATGCCGGCCACTGCCGGATCCTGCATCACGATGTCGGCGAGCCGCTGCTGCAGGCTGAGCATGGACTGGAACGAGATGTCGGCCGAGGCGCGCGTCGCCCCGATGACGAAGCCGGAATCGTCGGTCGGGAAATAGCCCTTAGGGATCTTGATGTAGAGCGTAATTGTTAGGCCGATGGTGGCGAAGAACACCAGCAGCGTCAGCAGCGGATATTCCAGCACGGTGCGCAAGGTGCGGGTGTAGAACGCGACGATGCGCGACAGCGAGCCCTCGATGATCCGGTCGAACAGGGTCGCCGTGCCAGACGTGGTCTGGCGGATGTAATGGGCGCAGATCATCGGCGTCACCGTCAGCGACACCAGGGTCGAGACCAGGATGGCGAAGGTCAATGTCAGGGAGAACTCGCGCAGCAGCCGGCCGACGACGCCATCCATGAAGATCAGCGGCGTGAAGGCCGCGATCAGCGACAGGCTGATCGACACGACGGTGAAGCCGATCTGCCGGGCGCCGTCCAATGCCGCCTGGAGCGGGCGCATGCCGTGCTCGAGATTGCGGTACATGTTCTCGATCATGACGATGGCGTCGTCGACCACGAAGCCAACGGAGATCGCCAGCGCCATGAGCGAAAGATTGTCGATCGAGAAGCCCGCGACCCACATGCCGGCGCAGGTTCCGGCCAGCGCCAGCGGCACCGAGATTCCGGCTGCGATCGTCGCCGTGAGCCGTCGCAGGAATACGAACACGACGACCATCACGAGAATGGCAGTCGCGAGCAAGGTCCACTGCATGTCGAGCACGCTGGCGCGGATCGTACTGGTGCGGTCGACCAAGGTGGAGATATCGACCCCGGCCGGGATCCACTGCTTCAGCGCGGGGATCAGCGCCTTCACCCGGTCGACGGTATCGATGACGTTGGCATCGCCCTGCTTGGTGATCTGGATCAGCACAGCCGGCTGCTTGTTGAACCAGGCGATGGAACGGGCGTTACGGACGGAGTCCTCGATGTCGGCAACATCGGAGAGCCGGACGAAATTGCCCTTCGCGCTCTTGATGACGATGTCGCGGAACTCTTTCGCCGTCCGCATCTGCTTGTTGAGCGACAGCGTCTCGCTCTGGCGCTCGCCGTTGAAGATGCCGACCGGACCGAGCGGGTTGGCGTTGATAATCGCAGTTCGCACGTCGTCGGTGGCGATGCCGGCATTGGACAGCGCGACAGGATTGAGCTGAATCCTGACCGCCGGCTGGTCGGCACCCGAGATCGTCACATTGCCCACCCCAGGCACCTGCGAGATGCGCTGCGCCAGCACGGTGTCGGCGACGTCGTAGACCGCGCTGGCGGACAGCGTCTTCGAGGTCAGCGCCAGCACGAAGACCGGCGCGCCTGCGGTGTTCGCCTTGCGGAAGCGCGGCAGCGTCGGCAAATCGCTCGGCAGGTCGACCAGCGACGCATTGATTGCCGCCTGCACGTCGCGGGCGGCTTTGTCGACGTTGCGGCCGATGTCGAACTGGAGCTGGATGCTGGTCGTGCCGAGTGACGAAGTCGAGGTGATCTGGTTGATGCCCGCGATCTCGCCGAGCCGCCGCTCCAGCGGCGAGGCAACCGTCGCGGCCATGACGGACGGGTCGGCGCCAGGACGGCTGGCCGAGACGAAGATGGCGGGAAAATCGATGTTCGGAACCGAGGCAACGGGGAGGAACTCGTAAGCCACGATACCCAGCAGGAACAACCCGATCGACAGCAGCGTGGTCGCGACCGGGCGGCGGATGAAGGGCTCCGAGATCGATGCCATCACTGCATCCCCTCGGTCGCGCCCGCGACGGGCGGACCGCCGGATTCGGCCGGCGGCAGCGCCTGCTCGAGGCGGCGGTTGATGCGGTCGAGGGCGAGATAGATCACCGGCGTGGTGTAGAGCGTGAGCAATTGGCTGAGCAGCAGGCCGCCGATAATGGAGATGCCGAGTGGGAAGCGCAGCTCGGCGCCGGTGCCGCTCTCGATCGCCAGCGGCAGCGCACCGAACAGGGCGGCCAGCGTCGTCATCATGATCGGACGGAAGCGCAGCAGACAAGCCTGTACGATCGCCTCGTTCGGCGACATCCCCTGCCCGCGCTCGGCCTCGAGCGCGAAGTCGATCATCATGATCGCGTTCTTCTTGACGATGCCCATCAACAGGATGATGCCGATCAGCCCGATCACCGAGAGATCCTGCCCGCACAGCATCAGCGCCAGGATCGCGCCGACGCCGGCGGACGGCAGCGTCGAGAGGATCGTGATCGGATGGATGTAGCTCTCGTAGAGCACGCCGAGCACGATATAGATCGTGATCACCGCGGCCAGCAGCAGCCAGGGCTGGCCGGCGAGTGCCTTGGCGAATTCGGCGGCGTCGCCGGCATAGACGCCGACGATGCTGTTGGGCATCTCGATCCGGGTCTCGATGGTCTTCACGGCCTCGACGGCATCGCCAAGCGCCGCGCCCGGCGCGAGGTTGAAGCTGAGCGAGATCGACGGGAATTGCGCCTGGTGCGAAATCGCGAGCGGCGCGGTGGTGCGCGTCAGCGTCGCCACGGCGGAGAGCGGCACCTGCGCGTTGGGCGCACCGGCGGTCGCGCTCGCCGCGCCCGGCAGATAAAGCTTCGACAGGATCGAGGGATCGCGCTGGTACATCGGCAGCGCTTCCAGCACCACGCGGTACTGGTTGGCCTGGCCGTAGATGGTCGAGATCTGGCGCTGCGCGAAGGCGTCGTTGAGCGTGTCGGTGATGCCCTGGAGGCTGACGCCGAGCTGGCCGGCGCGGGTGCGGTCGACCGTGAGCTGCGCCCGCAGACCGCCTTCCTGCGCTTCCGAGGAGACGTCGCGGAACAGCGGATCGCGCCGCATTTCGGCAACCAGCTTGCGCGCCCATTCCGACACCAAAGCGGCGTCGGTGCCGGTCAGCGTGTACTGGTATTGCGAACGGCTCGACTGGGTCGAGATCTGCACGTCCTGCACCGGCTGGAAATAGACGGTCATGCCGGGGATGGCGGCCACCCGCTCCTTCAGGCGGGTGATGACGACGCTGACATCGTCGCGCCGCTCGCCGCGAGGTTTCAGCGTCATGACAAGACGGCCGACATTGGTGGTCGGATTGACCGAGCCTGCACCGATCACCGAGACCACGCCGGTCACATCGGGATCGGCCTTGATGGCGTCGGCCGCCTCGGCCTGCCGCTTCTGCATCTCCGCAAACGAGACGTCGGGACCGGCTTCGGTCACCGCCGTGATCGAGGCGGTGTCCTGCAGCGGCAGGAAGCCCTTTGGCGCGACGACATAGAGCGCCAGGGTCGCGATCAGCGTGGCGAAAGTCACGACCAGTGTCGCGCGCTGGCGCTCCAGCACCCAGAGCAGCGTGCGGTGATAGAACCCGACGGTGCGGTCGATGAAGCGGCTGACCGCGGCAAGACCCGGCACTGCCAGCTCTTCATGGGCATGCTTCAGCAGGCGCGAGCACATCATCGGCGTCAGCGTCAGCGACACCACGGCGGAGGTCACGACCGCGATCGTCAGGGTCAGCGCGAATTCGCGGAACATGCGGCCCACAAGGCCCGACATGAACAACAGCGGGATGAACACCGCAATCAGCGATACCGTCAGCGAAATCACGGTGAAGCCGATCTCGCTGGCGCCCTTCAGCGAAGCCTCCATCGCGCTGTCGCCGTTTTCCATGTGGCGGACGATGTTCTCGATCATCACGATGGCGTCGTCCACGACGAAGCCGGTGCCGATGGTGAGCGCCATCAGCGACAGATTGTCGAGGCTGAAGCCGGCAAAATACATGATGCCGAAGCTCGTGATCAGCGACAGCGGCAGCGCCACGCCGGCGATCAGCGTGGCGCGTAGCGAACGCAGGAACAGCAGCACCACCAGCGTCACCAGCACGACGCTGAGGATCAGCGTGAACTGCACGTCGCGCACCGAGGCACGGATGGTGACGGTGCGGTCGGAGACGATGGTGAGGTTCACGCCGGCCGGAATAGCGCGCTGGACCTTTGGGATTTCCGCCCGGATCTGGCTGACGACGTCGATCACATTGGCGCCGGGCTGACGCTGGATGTCGATGATGACGGCGGGCGAGCCCTGGTACCAGCCGCCGGTGCGGTCGTTCTCGAGCCCATCGACGATCTGGGCGACGTCGGCGATCGTGACCGGCGAGCCGTTGCGGTAGGCGATGATGACAGGCTTGTAGGCGTCGGCGGCGGCGATCTGGTCGTTGGCGGCGATGATGTAGGATTGCTGCGCGCCGTCGAGCGAGCCTTTCGGCCCGGAGACGTTGGCACTGGCGATCGCGGTGCGCAGGTCTTCCATGGCTATGCCATAGGCGGCGAGCCGCGCGAGATCCGCCTGGATGCGGACGGCTGGCTTCAGTCCGCCGAGCACAGAGACGCGCCCGACGCCGGAAATCTGGCTCAGCCGCTGCGCCAGAAGCGTATCGGCGATGTCGCTCATCGCCCGCAACGAGATTGTGTCGGAGCGCAGCGCCAACGTCATCACCGGCGCATCGGCCGGGTTCACCTTGGCGTAGGTCGGCGGATAAGGCAGCGTCTTGGGCAGCACGCCGGCCGCCGCGTTGATCGCAGCCTGGACGTCCTGGGTGGCACCGTCGATGTCGCGGTTGAGATCGAACTGCAGCGAGATCTGGCTGACGCCGAACGAGCTCGTCGAGTTCATCGCCGACAGCGACGGGATCTGGCCGAGCTGCCGCTCTAAGGGCGCGGTGATCAGCGAGGCGATCACGTCGGGGCTCGCGCCGGGCAATTGCGTCGTCACCTGCACGGTCGGGAAATCGACCTGCGGCAGCGCGGACACCGGCAGCGCGAAATAGCCGAGCAGCCCGCCAATCAGAAGCGCGATGCCGAGCAATGAGGTCGCGATCGGACGGCGGATGAAGGGTTCGGAGACGCCCATGGGATGCGCCTGCCGCTCAGGCGGCTGTTGTCGGGATCATGGCTGCTTAGCTCCACTTCCCGATGCACCCGGACTTGACGGAGGCCCTGGTGCCGGTCCGGTCTGGCCCTTCTGGTCGCCTTCGCTGCTCTTGCGCTTGGCGCGGAACTCGCCGTCCTTGTCTTGTCCGTCCTTCTGGCCGTCTTTTGCGCCGTCCTTCTTTTGACCATCCGGCCCGCGCGAGCGCTTGCGCGGCGCGAGATCGGCCGACGGGGTCTGATCGTCGCGCCCGATGACCACCTTGGAGCCGTCGGACAGATTGGCAAAGCCCGTCGTGACGACCTTGTCGGTCGCCGACAGGCCACTGGCGATGACGGCGTCATGCTCGTTCTGCTGCGTCACCGTCACCGGCTTGGCCGAGACGATGTTATCCTCGCCGATGACATAGCTGAAGGTGCCGATCGGTCCGCGCTGCACGGCCGAGGTCGGCACCACCAGTGCCTGGGTCAGGGTCTCGACCTTGAGGCGGACATTGACGAACTGGCCCGGCCAGAGCTGGTAATTGGCGTTGGGGAATTCGGCCTTGAGCCTGAGCGTGCCGGTGGTCTGGTCGACCTGGTTGTCGATGCCGGTGAGCTTTCCGGTGTCGATCACTGTGAGGCCATCATTGCCGAACACGTCGACCGCGAGCGCGCCCTTCGACGCGGCGGCATTGACCCGCATGATCTGCTGCTGGGGCAAGCTGAACCACACCGCGATCGGCTGCAATTGCGTGATCACCACGAGGCCGGTGGTGTCGGAGGCGTGGATGATGTTGCCTTGATCGACCTGGCGCAGGCCGGCGCGGCCCGAGATCGGCGCCACGATCTTGGTGTAGCTCAGCGTCGCCGCCGCATTGTCGATCGCGGCCTGATCGGCCTTGACCAGCGCCTCGGTCTGCGCGACCAGCGCGCGCTGGGTGTCGGCCTGCTGCTTGGATCCGGCGTTGGACGCGGCGAGCTGCTCGTAGCGCGTGAGGTCGATACGCTGGTTGGCGAGCTGGGCCTGGTCCTGCGCCTTCTTGGCGACCGCCTGATCGTACGTCGCCTGATAGAGCGCCGGGTCGATCTCGCCGACCACGTCGCCTTTCTTGACGTCCTGTCCCTCGGTGAAATTGACCGCGATCAGCTTGCCGTCGACCTGCGAGCGGACGGTCACGGTGTTGAGCGCGCGGATCGCACCGACGCCGTCGAGATAGACGGGAACGTCCTGGATGCGGGGCGTCGCCGCCAGCACCGGCACCGGCAGATCCGGCCGTTGATTGCGGCCGTTCGCCTGCTGCGGCTGCTGGTGCCAGGTGGTCCAGCCGTAGTAGCCGAGCCCGCCGAGGATCGCCAGCGTGATCAGGGTCATGACGAAGCCGCGCCCGCGCGACTTCTTCGCCGTTCCCTCCTTCACGCCTTGCTTGGTATCCGGCTTAAAGAGCATTGACCGGTTTCTCCATCCTCGGCTCCCAGCCGCCGCCGAGCGCCTGATACAGGCTGACGATAGCAAGAAGGCGGGCAAGTTGCGCCTGCGACAGCGCGTCTTCCGCCTGGAACAGGGTCAGTTGCGTATTGAGCACGGTGACGATGTCGGCCGTGCCCGCGCGCAACTGCTGCTCGGAGAGATCGAATGCGCGGCGGGAGGCGTTGAGGACGTCACGCTGCAATTGCAGCCTGATCGTGGTCTGCTTGATCGAAAACAGCGCGTTGTCGACATCGGCAAAGGACTGGATGATGGTCTTGCGGTAAGTCTGGAGCAATTCGTCCTGCCGCGCCTTGGCAAATTCGAAATTGCCGAGGATCTTGCCACCGTCGAAGATCGGCTGCGTCGCGCTGCCGACGAGCTGGAAGAACGCCGCATGCGGCTGGAACAGCGAGACCAGGGCCGAGCTTTGATAGCCGCCATTGCCGGTGAGCTGGATGGTCGGAAAGAACTGCGCGCGGGCATTGCCGACGTTCGCTGTCGCGGAGGCGAGCTGGGCCTCCTGCCTGCGGATGTCGGGCCGTTGCGTCAGGAGCTCCGACGGCAGTCCCGGCGTCACGCGCGGAATCGCGATCCGGTTCAGCGAGCCGCCGAGCACGCGCACGCTCTCCGGCGGCCGCGACACCAGGACTGCAAGCGCATTGACGTTCTGGTCGAGCGTCTGGCGCAGCGGCGGCACCAGTGCCTTCTGGTTTGCGAGCACGCTCTCCTGCTGGGCGACGTCGAGGTCGGTGCCGGTGCCGGCCTTGCGCCGTTCCCTGACGGCATCGAGGATGCGTTGCGCGCTCGCGATGTTGCGCTGTGAGGTCCTGATGCGATCCTGCGAGGCCAGCACCTGGAAATAGGCGTTAGCGACGCCTGCAAGCGTGGTCAGCGCAACGACGTCGCGATCGAAGCGGTTGGCATTTGCCGTCTCTTCCGCCGTTTGCAGGGCGTCGCGATTTTGGCCCCAGAAATCGAGCTGGTAGCTCGCGCTCAGCGAAGCCTGGTAGTTGACGACCTCACGGCCGCCATTGGTTAGCCCCGAGGCGGAGGAACCGGAGGTGCGCGAATAGGCCTCCTGCCCGGTGCCGGACAGGCTCGGCAGCAGCGCCGCACCCGCCTGCCGCGCCTGAGCGTCGGCCTCGACGATGCGCGAAACGGCGGCGGCGATGTCGAGGTTGACGGTGTGCGCCTCTTCCATCAGCTGTGTCAGCTCCGCGGAGCGGAAGCTGCGCCACCAATCCAGCGACGGCGGCGCATCGGCCTTCCCGGCATATTTGTATTGCGTGGGAACGTCGAGCGCGGGATCAGGAAGATCCTGCGTCAGCACACAGGCGCCCGAACCGGCGGCGAGGCAAGCGACCGCAAGCCAGCGCGCCGCACGTCGCGTCCGGGACGTCGCGCCTGGTGACCGCCGCACGGCGATCGCCGGAACACGTTGTGTCACATCCACCCCCCGCCGGGCAGATCGAACCGCCGCCGCGCGGCCGGATTAGCCGATTCGCAGCGCGGTCGTCGGGGGGCTTTGGACAACTCGTTCACAAGTGATGCTTTCAGCGAAATTGTGCGCCTCATACTAGCCGGACGCGGAACCGCGGGACAGTCCCGCAGTTGCGAGGTGCCCCCCAAAGCGCGACGATCTTAGAGCTGAGAAAATACAAAAGGGTGCTGTCCTGCAGGTGTTTCTTGAATTTCAGGGTCGTTCCTGAGTGCGTTCGAGCTTACCAAGATTTCATGTGATACTGCCGCCACACCGACGCCAACCCCCTCCAATCCGCCTGCACCGCTCGCGATGCGGCTTCAGTCCGGCCGCGAAACCGGGCCTGGCCACTTTCGCGAGGTTGTCCATTATCGGAAAACGAATAAGCGTTCGTCGTGCCGATATCTTGACCGCCTCCCGCGTACTATCCGCACTCTTCGACGGCGACGGCTGACATCCAATGGAGGGTGCGCTGGCGACGACCCTTATCTTCCATGTTTTGGCAGAAGCCGGCCACATCCTCCTACCGATATCCCGCGGCGTAGCACAGCAGCAGCGGCGATCTCTCCTTCCAAATTTTCACTGCTTACGGGATTTTCGCGGGTTTCGCCGCAGCGCAAAAGCCTTCCCCTTTGGCATTTCAAGCACTAGGTTCTGGCCAACCTAATCAACCCCTTGCCAGTGATTTCCCCTGACATGACCATCAAAAACGACGTTGTCGAAGCCATCGGCAACACCCCGCTGATCAAGCTCAAGCGCGCTTCCGAACTGACCGGCTGCACCATCCTGGGCAAGGCCGAATTCATGAATCCCGGCCAGTCGGTGAAGGATCGCGCCGGCAAATGGATGATCCTCGAGGCCGAGAAGCGCGGCCAGCTCAAGCCCGGCGGTCTCGTCGTGGAATCGACGGCCGGCAATACCGGCATCGGTCTTGCGGTCGTGGCCAGCGCCCGCGGCTACCGCACGCTGATCGTGATCCCGGAGACGCAGAGCCAGGAGAAGAAGGATTTTCTGAAGCTGTGCGGCGCCGAGCTGCTGGAATCGCCGGCCCTGCCCTATTCCAATCCGAACAATTACCAGCATGTCGGCCGCCGTCTTGCCGACGAGCTGCGCAAGACGGAGCCGAACGGCGTGCTGTTCGCCGACCAGTGGAACAACCTCGACAATGCGAAGGCGCATTACGAGTCCACAGGTCCCGAGATCTGGGAGCAGACCGGCGGCAAGATCGACGGCTTCGTCTGCTCCGTCGGCAGCGGCGGCACGCTGGCCGGCACCAGCCGCTTCCTGAAAGAGAAGAGCAAGGACGTCAGGATCGCCTGCGCCGACCCGCACGGCGCCGGCATGTATGAATATTTCAGAACGGGCGATGCCAAGGCGACGCCGGGCGGCTCGATCACCGAGGGCATCGGCCTCAACCGGGCGACCGCAATCGTCGAGAGCGCAAAGGTCGATGACGCCTATCTCATTCCCGATGCGGAAGCAGTCACGGTGATCTACGAACTGCTCCAGCACGAAGGCCTGTGCCTCGGCGGCTCGACCGGCATCAACGTTGCCGGCGCGATGCGTCTCGCAAAACAGCTCGGGCCCGGCAAGACGATCGTCACCGTGCTTTGCGATTCCGGCAGCCGTTACCAGTCGAAGCTGTTCAATGCGGACTTCATGCGCGCCAAGAGCCTTCCTGTGCCTGAATGGCTGGAGAAGCGCAGCAACATCAAGCTGCCGTTCGTCTAGAACGTTCCGGAAGCCGGCCGTCTAGCTCCAGTTCGAGCGAGACGATCCCTGCGACACCCGCGCGAGGCGCTCGTTCGATAGCGAAGGCTTGTTCGCGCGTGTGCGCGGCGGGAGGGGAGCGCCGTAGGAGCCCTCGCTGTCGCCGCTCGGCCAGAACATGAGCGCGAGCATCAGCGCGAGGTTGACGAGCGCGCCGACCGCCGTTGCCTGGTGCTCCTCCCCGATCGCCCAGGCCGGAAACCGGCCCGCGACGACATGGTCGACGATCATGAGCGCGAACCAGGCAGGCACCACGCAGACCGGATCCCAGCCGATGTCGCGGATGCGCATCGATTGCAGCGTGAGGGTCGCAACTCCGAAGAACACGATCGCGGCGATCATCGCCCAGCTCTTGGTGAGGTCTTCGGGTCGGATCGCGCCGGGCGAGGTGTTGTTCAGCACGGCCATTGCGATTGCAAAGCAGATCGCCGTCATCACGATCGCAAGCGCGACCGTCGCGAGGAAGAAATGCAATCGCCCGAGCCGGGCGTTCAAGCCGAAGACGAAACCGAGCATTGGCGCACCCTTTTGGCGCCACATGCCCAGAGATAGCTTTCGGAGCCATGAACCGGCACGGTCGCGCAGCGCCGCATGGTTTCCGGAGGACTAAGGTGGCCGGCGCAATTCGAGGCTACGCCCCAACCGGCAGGGTCAGGCGCCCCCGCTGCCTTCGACAGCCGCGGCACAATAGTCGCGCCAGAACTGGCGATAGCCCGCTTCGACCTTGCGCGTGTAGATTTCGACATTGCCGGCGGGAGACGCTGCGATCCGGGCCGGCAAGTCGCTGCG